>CAWDID010000001.1:0-38521 GCA_963802245.1 uncultured Alphaproteobacteria bacterium
ATGTTGGAAATTATCGTACGCCCGACTGCCAATAAATGTCAAAATAGGCGTCAATCTTGTCAACTAGGTGTCAACTTGGCGAAATTGCGACTTCCCGCTCTACTTCGCGCCAGCCGATATCGCGGCGGCAAAAACCGCTTGGAAAACTGATCGCATCGACCGCCAGATAAGCTGCGGCCTGTGCCTGCGAAACGGAATTACCCGTTGCCGTCACGTTCAGCACGCGGCCACCATTTGCCACCAGCTGACCATCGCGGAATGCAGTGCCAGCATGAAAGACCTTTGCATTCTTCACGTTTTCAAGGCCCGATATAATGCCGCCTTTGTCTGGCGTGGCGGGGTAGCCATTTGCCGCCATTACCACGGTTAATGCGGCGCTATCATCAAATACCGGTGCATCTGCCTGCGCCAGTTCGCCCACCGCAACCGCCAACATCAACGCCGCAAGATCGCCGGTAAACCGCGACATCAGTACCTGACATTCGGGATCACCAAAACGGCAATTATACTCGATCAGCTTCGGCCCTTGCTCGGTCAGCATCAGGCCGGCAAAAAGCACACCATTATAGGGCATGCCTTTCGCCGCCATCATCTCGACCGTGGGATGGATGATTTTAGCCATCACCTGTGCTTCCAATTCCGGCGTTAGAACCCGGGCAGGGGAATATGCCCCCATGCCGCCGGTGTTCGGGCCGACATCGCCTTCACCCACGCGCTTATGATCCTGCGCGGAACCGAATGCGACCACGGCTTTGCCGTCGGTTAACGCAAAGAAGCTGACTTCTTCGCCGGTCATAAATTCTTCGATCACCACTGACGCGCCCGCATCGCCAAACCCGCCGCCGAACATATCTTCGAGCGCGGCGACGGCTTCTGCCTTGGTTTCGGCAATGACGACGCCTTTGCCAGCTGCCAGTCCGTCAGCTTTGATCACATAGGGCGCGCTAAATTCGTCAAGCCCCAGTATTGCTGCGGCCTTATCGGTGTAATGTTGATATTGGGCCGTGGGGATATTGGCGGCACTACAAATTTCTTTGGTGAAGCTTTTGGAACCCTCCAATTGCGCGGCGGCTTTGTCCGGGCCGAATACCGCAATCCCCGCCGCCCGCAGACCATCGCCCAGACCATCGACCAATGGCAATTCTGGGCCGATAACAACCAGCGTAATATTCCGGCGCTGGCAAAACGCAATCACGGCGGCATGATCGAACATGTCCAAGTCGGCCAGCTCGGCTTCCTCGGCAATTCCAGGGTTGCCCGGCGCGGCGTAAAGCTTATTACAGAGCGGCGAGCTCGCAAGTTTCCAAGCCAAAGCATGTTCGCGGCCACCCGAACCGATGAGCAATATATTCATGAATGACCCCTTGAAATTGGATGCGAATGGCAGGCTGTTAGCCGACGTTCCGGCTGGCGACAATGCCCAGCCGCTTACCGTCAGCGAACTTTCCAATTCTTTGAAGCGGACCGTTGAAGATCGCTTTGGCTATGTCCGGGTGCGCGGCGAACTTTCGGGGTTTAAGCGCGCTGCGTCCGGGCATCTGTATTTCGGGTTAAAAGACGATAGCGCCCGGCTTGACGGGATCATGTGGAAGGGCGTTGCCGGACGGCTCGCGTTCAACCCCGAAGACGGGCTGGAAGTGATCGCCACTGGAAAGCTGACCACATATCCGGGGCGATCATCGTACCAGATTGTCGCTGAGACCATGGAGCTTGCGGGCGAAGGCGCGCTGATGCTGCTGTTTGAAAAGCTGAAAGCACGGCTGACCGCAGAGGGTCTGTTCGATCCATCAAGTAAACGCCCCATACCCAGAATGCCGCGCACCATCGGCGTCGTGACTTCCCCCACCGGCGCGGTGATTCGCGATATATTGCACCGCCTAGCCGACCGGTTTCCGGTACATGTAATTGTTTGGCCGGTGCTGGTGCAGGGCGAAAATGCGGCGGCGCAGATCGCGGCGGCGGTAAATGGCTTTTCTGCGCTGCCGGAAAATGGGCCAGTTGCCCGGCCAGACCTAATCATCGTGGCGCGCGGTGGCGGGTCAATCGAGGATCTTTGGGCGTTCAATGAAGAGGCCGTGGTACGCGCAGTGGCGGGCTGTACGATCCCGGTCATTTCTGCTGTTGGCCATGAAACCGATACGACATTGTGCGATTATGCCGCCGATTTGCGTGCGCCAACGCCCACCGCTGCTGCTGAAATGGCAGTGCCGGTGCGCAGCGAATTGCTCGACCGCGTGGGGCAGAATGGCTTACGGCTGGACCGTGCCGCCCGCCGCAGCCTGTCGCATGCAGCCGAACGATTGGAGGCGCAGCGGCGGTTATTGCCCAAGTTGAACGAGATTGGCGCACCGCAGCAACAGCGCGCCGACGATCTGGGTGAGCGGCTGGTTCGCGGGCTGGAGCGCAAGGTCAGCTCCGCCAGCGTGACCTTTGCCGCGCCTGCAAATGCGCTCAGCCCAAGGCTGCTGATGCGGCTGGTTGAGGCAAAGTCGCAGCGTCTGATGGCGGCGCGTTCGCCGGTATCGGTGTTGACCACACGGCTTTCGAACAATCAGTCACGACTGGACGCCATCGGACGCTTGGCCGAAAGCCTGCATCCGCTTGCTCCGCTCAAACGCGGTTTCGCGCGCGTGACCGACAAGACCGGAAAGACAATTATGAACGTCGCTGCGGCCCGAAAGGCCGGGCATGTCGGATTGCGCTTTGCCGACGGAGACCTGGGCGCGACCGTTGATCCGGAAATTGCCGACCCAAAAATCAAGGCGGCCGATACGATCAGCAAGCCCCCCAGCACATCGGCCAGCCCGCCAGCGAATGTAAAACAAGGCAATTTATTCGGCGAATGAATAGGCATTACATTGCCTGTTCAGCAATATTAAGGCAATGAAGCAGCCATGTTGATGTCAAATAGAAAACAAGCGGCAAGGCTGCATTATATGGCGAACGGTTTCCGGATGCTTTCCGGCGGCGACCATGTCTTGTGCGCGGCAAGCGGTGAAGTTATCGAGCTTGCGGATTTGCGTTATTGGAGCGTCGCCCGGCAACAACCATTTGCCAGTGCAGAGCTGGCCACGGCATCCATTATGGCTCCGCATTCGGCGACGGCAAAAGGTGGCGCATGAAATTGGCGGCATATTTTCCGGTAGCGTTCTTGGTAATAACTATCGTCGCCAGCTGCACCAGCGCAACATCGACGCCCGTCGGTGCCGCTGCCGAATCCGGCGCGCCAGCACCGGTAGTCGCCACCGGTACAGCGGCAGGCACGACTGCGGCCCTTGAGAACACCGACGATGCGGGCGCACCGCGCACTGATTTCTGGCTTGCGTCTGATCCGGTGCAAGGTGCCGTGATCGTCGGGCGCGCACCCAGCGATACCAAGTCAGTGACGCTTAACGGCCAGTCGCTGGAATTGGCGCGCGACGGATTTTTCCTCATCGGCTTTGACCGCGACGCCGAAAACAGCGCCAGCTTGGTTGCGGTCCTGAACAACGGCCAGCGCGTTGAAAAATACTTGCCCGTGCGCCCCGGCGACTGGAAGATCGAGAACGTAAACGCCAATCCCACCGGCGGCGCGGGCACAACCGCGGAATTTCAACAGCGGCGCGGACCGGAACTTGCGCGCATCAACGCGGCGCGCCGCAAACAAGTGACCAGCGACGGCTGGCGTCAGGAATTTATCTGGCCTGTGCGTGGGCGGTTATCGGGATTTTTCGGATCGCAGCGTATCTATCGCGGTTCTCCGGGCAGCTATCATAGCGGCATGGACGTGGCCGTACCGGCGGGAACAACCTATGTCGCACCCGCCGACGGCGTGGTAATATTGGCCGCCGAAATGCCATTCACTCTCGAAGGGCATCTGTTGATGATTGATCACGGCATGGGTTTGAACAGCGCATTCCTGCACAGTTCGGCGTTGCTGGTAAAAGAGGGCGATTCGGTCAAGCAAGGCCAGCCCATCGGCAAAGTCGGCATGACCGGACGCGCCAGCGGCCCGCATCTGCACTGGGGCATGAAATGGAACAGCGCGCGCGTGGACCCCAAGTTGTTGGTGCCTGCGAATTAGGCAGTTCCGGGTCCAAACAGGGCCAATTTGATAACTGTTGCAAAATGGTGACAGCCGCGAAATATAATTGCGCGGGGTGATCCTTGGCCTTGCACCCCTCACGCTTTTCCGCCAAACCGCAGCCAACCTGGGGAGCTTTTGTATTCTGCATTGCCATATTTTGGCAAGTGGATGGCTGCAAATTCAGGGACTTTTGAACAGGCTGAGCATAACGCGAATGTGCGAATTATGTAGCCAAATTTATAGGGGCTGGATCCGTGAAAAACACACGCATTAGCAAATTTAAGTACGCCGCAGCGCCGTTGGCGTTGGGCCTTGCAATGATCTCAACGCCTTCTTTTGCACAAGCTGCGGAAGAAGAAGCTGCTGGCGAAGCAATCGTCGTAACCGGTTCGCGTATTGCGCGTCCTGATCTTGAAGCTCCAAGCCCGGTTACTTCCGTAACTTCTGAGCAGTTCGACCTCACCGGCACTGTGACCGTTGAAACGTTGCTTAACGAATTGCCGCAGCTTATCCCTGGCAACACACGTACATCGAACAACCAAGGTGGCGAAGATTTCTCCACTCTTGATCTTCGCGGCCTTGGACCTGAGCGTACATTGATTCTGGTTGACGGCGAACGTGTTCCTGCTTCGTCAACAACTGGCGTTGTTGATATTGGCACAATTCCAGCTGGCTTGATCGAGCGCGTTGACGTTGTAACCGGCGGCGCATCTGCCGTTTATGGTTCGGACGCGATCGCAGGTGTTGTCAACTTCATCCTCAAGGATGATTTCCAAGGTCTCGAATTGACCGCTCAATACGGTATTTCGGAAGAAGGCGATGGCGCCACTTTCAACGCACAAGGTTTGCTCGGCGGTAACTTTGCTGAGGGCCGCGGTAACATGACGCTGTTTGCAAGCTACTTCACGCGCGAGTCGGTCGGTCAAAACGACCGTGAGATAACACGTAACCCATCTGTTGTCTTATTGAATCAAGATGATGGAACAATCCGGATAACGACGAGCCCTGACGAGTATCGGCCTGGAGCTACATCAAGCACGGGAGATACGCTGAATATATTTGGTGGTGGTGGATCAGCTACGTCGCCTTGGGGAACGGTTTCTAGTGATGCGACCAACCCTTTTCGCAACCTCGCGAGTAATCCTGCGACCGCCGCCCAGTTTGCGGCGGCTAACACAGATTGCAACACCGCAACACCTGGCGTTGCCGTAAATGGAGGGTCGCTATCTTTCAACGACGCTGGCCAATTGACGCCATCTTTTGGTGCGGGGCGTTGTGCATATCCGTATCGTGATACAGGTTCTAGCCGATATAACTTCAACCCCGCCAACTTCTTGGTAACGCCATATCGTCGTTACACGCTCGCTTCGACTGCACGTTACGACATTACGGATAGTATTTCGTTTAAAGCCGTTGCGAACTACACGGACTCCGAACAGACGGTAAACTTGGCGCCAACGCCGGCAACCGGAATTTTGGTGCCAGTTAACAGCGCGTTAATTCCCGCTGACTTAGCAGCTGCATTGGCCAGCCGGACGTTTTTCAGCCGTCCAGATTTGGCTGGGCAAAGATTTGGCAGCAATACAACTTGCGAAGCGGTCGATGTGAATGGTGACGGCGAGCCCGACGGTATACCTTGTGCTGTACAATCCGGCGCAAATTTGCCCTTCGTAATGTCACGTCGTTTCTCGGAAACAGGACCACGTGTCGGTGTTTACGGTTCGAAAACAGCTACATTGCGCGGGACATTGTCCGGTCCGCTTACCGATAAATTCCGTTGGGATGCGACTGCAAGCTACGGTAACACCTCTGCGACCGCAGCTGCGAACGGAAACATCAACAGAACAGCGGTAACCCAAGGGTTAAATGGATGCCCAACAGGTTCGTTGCCTAATTGCGTACCGCTCGACATTTTCGGTCCAAACACGTTAACGGCGGCGATGCTAAATTTTGTGCGCGTTGACACAAAAGAAACACGTGAATTTGAACAGGTTCGTGCTGCAGTAAACGTTTCAGGCGATTTGTTCGAACTGCCAGCAGGCGGTGTTGCAATTGCGCTTGGTGCAGAAGTCCGCACTGATAAAGGTAAATCGCTTGTTGATGATGCGCAACGCACTGGCAACATTTATGGCTTCAATGCCGTGCAAAGCCAATCTGGTTCGATCAACGTAAAGGAAGTCTATGGTGAGATACGGATACCTTTACTTGCTGACACGGCATTCTTTCAAGATTTGTCACTTGAAGGAGGCATTCGTTTTTCCGATTATTCAACTATTGGTGGCCTGACCAACTGGAAAGTTGGGGCACAATGGGCACCAACGGACTGGTTAAAATTCCGGGGCATCTACAATAAAGCAGCACGTGCACCAAGTGTTGTTGAATTGTTCCAGAATGGCGATCAGGGTTTTCCGCAATATGCAGATAGTTGCGCTGATACGCCAATTCGGACAGCTGGCATTTTGGCGATTTGTCAGGGGCAGGCTCCGGGCGTAGACTTTGCAGATTTCTCGGCAAACAACACTCAAGTTCAGGCTTTTGCATTCGGCAATCCTAACTTGACCGAAGAAAAAGCAAAAACGTACACGGTTGGTGCTGTATTGACTCCAGACTTTGGCTTAGGTCGTTTGACCGCTTCTGTAGATTACTATAATATCACGATCGACAATCTGATCGCCACATTCGGCGCGCAGTTCTTCATCGATAATTGTTACCAAACTACAGATACTGCTCTGTCAGCGTCTTCTTGTGCTAGAATCAGTCGCAACACAGGCACCGGGCAAATTGATTTTGTAAATACTGCGACTGGCAATCAAGGAACACGCAAGACATCCGGTATAGATATCGGTTTGAACTGGATTGTTCCTTTGGAAGAAATCGGTTTAGGTGGTGGACGCCTGCGGATCGGTGAAGTCTTCACATGGGTCGATAAGTACAAGCTCGGCGCTACGGAATTTGCTGGAAAATCGGCTGGTGGTGCTGGTGGAGCGATCCCTGAGTTCAAATCGACTTTGACAGTTGGTTACGACACTGACGCCTTTACGGCGCAATTGCGTTGGAACTATCTGTCGGAAGTAGAAGAAGATTTCGGCAACGAGCCTTTGAATCCAGTGACGCCAGCTTTGAGTTACTTCGATTTGTCGCTTAGCCAAGAGATTGGTGATAATTTCCAGCTGACCGGTATTATCAACAACGTATTTGGCGCAAAACCAAAGCGGACGCCAAACGGTCAATTCGACCAAGGCGGCATCGATACCACATGGTACGGTCCATTGGTCCTTGGTCGTTACTTCACGATCGCTGCAAAAGCGAAGTTCTAAAAACTTAGCTTAGGCAATTAAACGAAAAGGCGGGGAGCGATCCCCGCCTTTTTCTGTTGGTGCAATCCATTGGTGTTTGCGCCGCCTAATCTGGAACCACGTCGAACGCAGCGGTCAGCCGTGTCTCCACTCCAGTGAATGGTAATGTGCCGTGCCACATATACGATGGAAATAGCGCGAGTTTTCCGGCCTCTGGAATGATCACGCGGCGCGGTTCCAAATCCAAACCGAGAATTTCGGGAGGCGCGCCAAAGGCCAATGCACCTTGGAAGTTATCGCTGGCTTCATTCGGGCCAACAGAAGCGGGCAACCGCGCATAATATGCCGAACTGATCCAACCTTCGGAATGAAAATGACGTTCATGAAATCCGCTCGCCGACAACCGTACAGACCAAGAACCTGAGTATGCAAAACGGCCCGTTCGCCTATCCAAGAACGGGTGCGGCAATCCTGAAGGCAGCCCGGACAAATACCCTTCAATGACCGGTTTAAGCGCGTCTCTAAACAGCCTTACATCTTTAATGTGCCGCGCGAACAACGCGCCTGATGTCTGGGTGCCATCTCGAAGCGATTGATTGCCGGGCGTAAATTTGGTGCGGTGCAGACCGTCCAACACAGCGGCAAAATGGGCAGCAAACGCCGCGCCATCCATTCGCATATCTTCACACGGGACGTCGCATAGGGAGATGAAGTTATCGTAATCGCAAAGCCAAAACTCGCGTTCATCGCCCAACAAGCGCCAAGCCGTCGCAAGGTAACACAGAGCTGCTTGATCATGGGGATTCGCTTGCAACACGCGCTCTGCCAGTTCCGCCGCATGATGGCCGCGCCGCGCCTTCAACGCCAACTGAATCAAAAATAAATCAAAATTCGACGTGTTCGAAAGGCGATCAGTCAACTTGCTCAAGCGTTCAAACTCGCGTTCAGCATCCAGTTGATCTCCCAAAATTCCTGCTGCAAAGCTGGCAATGGCGTGTCCCCGGGTAAAATCCGCGCAGTGTGACGAAGCCTCCTCCACCACTGCAGCAATCTCGGAAAGCTTCTTGTAATTCAGCAGGGCGTCGATCCAGCGCAGCCACGCCGCCTCTTCATTGGGGTATTGTCTCGCTGCCACCGCATAGTGGCCAAATGCATCACCGTCGACATCATATTCCGTCCGAATTCGCGTCAGCGCGCGGCTTGCCTCATTGTGCGCAGGAACTGCGGACAAAACATGTTCATACAGCGAAATCGCCTTCACAATCTCGCCATTTTCCAGTTCTGCCGACGCCCAACCGCAAAAGCTGCTCTCATCATTCTTACCCAAACGCACCGCACTTTCAAACTCCTGCGATGCGGCAAGATAATCACCGGCTGCCATCAACGTTGATGCATAGTTATGCCGTGTCAGGGCGCGGTCCGGATCGCTTTGCAACGACAAGCCGAACGTGGCGACGGCTTCATCAAGTTGCCCCAAATTCTTTTGCGCCATCGCTTTCAACGCGAGCAGTCGGCCATTGTCCGCAAAATGTTGCAGACCGTTCTGCGCTGCGCCAATCGCCATTTCATACTGCCCCAAATCATTGGCAACAATTGCCCTGTTAACATGGCCGTCGATCACATTGGGAAAGATGGCGACCATCCGGTCAAGTCGGCGCAAGGCCTCCTTTGGCTTGCCTACATTGACCAGTGCGTTTGCATGTAGATTTACAATTTCGGGATCATTTGGGCTCAATTTCAACGCTAACTCGTGTGCGTGCAAGGCGACGTCAGATTGCCCGCGCGCCTCAGCTATGAAACCCACCAATATCTGAGCCTTTGGTAAATTTGTCAGCGAACTACGTATTGGTTCAATAACCTGCCATGCTTCTTCGTGCTTGTCCGCTTGGAACAGGGAATGTGCCTGTGTTAGCCGCTGTTGCAGCAAAAGGCTTGAAAACTGCGCGGTATTTGCCACATTCAAAAACACCTATAACCGAGAAAATTAGTTATTGAGCCGCTCGACGCGAAAGCCGCCTCCGTTTTCAACTTTGGCGATATAGCTGCCAAGTGCAGCCTTTCTAATGAAGATTTTTTGCCCTGCTTTTGGTGTCCGGCCTAAAAATTGCTTGTCGGTTTGCGCCCAGACCGCTCCATCTTCCAGCTCAAAAATGAACCCGCGTTGGCCATTGCGCACCGATGCTATAACCGCGCTGACTTCTTTGATCTCGTCGATTTCATCGCTGTTGCCGAAAATTTTTATCTTCGGCAACGACAGTCCGAATAGGCCTTTACGCGTCTCACGGACCTGTTCCTTATCGGCGATGAAGACTTCGTTCTTTTTCTGCGCCTCATCGAGCTTTGCGACAGTGGAATCATAGCAAGCGAGGCGCGCAGTTGCTTCGGCGATGGCGCGGCAATCAACCACCTCCTTAAAAATCTTTGGAGCTACACCGGGTAAGCCATCTTCTTTTGCACGCGCAGTTTGTACAATCAACAAGCACATTGCGATTGTAACCGCCAACTTTGCCCGAGAAATCATCAAGCCCATACCATCCCCTTTGATCACTGCACTCAAAATTTGTGCGGCGTTACCGCAAAGCATAAGCCCAATTCACCGCGCCTTCAATACCAAAGCCCCATCGCCTTCATCCACCGACACTGTCGAACCATCGGGCACATCGCCGCGCAGCAGCATGTCGGCGAGCGGGTCTTGCAAATGGCGCTGGATGGCGCGTTTCAGGGGGCGGGCACCGTATACGGGGTCGTAACCGACACGTCCGATCCACTGCTTAGCCTTGTCGGAAAGCGCCAACGTAATCTTTCGCTCGGCGAGCAGCTTTTGCACGCGCTGCACCTGGATATCGACGATAGGCGCCATGTCGCCTGCGCCAAGCCGGTGGAATAGCACAATTTCGTCCAGCCGGTTGAGAAACTCCGGGCGAAAATGCGCGCGCACGGCATCCATTACTGCCGGTTCCGCCTTTGAAACATCCTCGCCATCGGCCAGCGCGGCGAGATGCTGCGATCCTAAATTCGACGTCAGAATGATGAGTGTGTTGCTGAAATCGACGGTGCGGCCTTGGCCATCGGTTAGCCGCCCATCGTCGAGCACTTGCAGCAATATGTTGAACACGTCGCCGTGCGCCTTTTCCACTTCGTCGAACAGGACGACCTGATAGGGCCTGCGCCGCACCGCCTCGGTCAGAACGCCGCCTTCGTCATATCCGACATAGCCCGGAGGCGCACCGATCAGCCGCGATACGCTGTGCTTTTCCATAAACTCGCTCATGTCGATCCGCACCATCGCGCTATCGTCATCGAACAGGAAATTGGCCAGCGTTTTGGTCAGCTCGGTCTTGCCGACGCCTGTTGGTCCAAGGAACAGGAAGCTGCCAAGCGGACGGTTTGGATCCTGCAAGCCCGCACGGCTGCGGCGCACAGCCTTGGACACTGCGGCAACAGCATCCTTTTGGCCGATGACGCGCTGACCGATCCATTCCTCCATATTGAGCAATTTGTCGCGTTCACCCTGCATCATCTTTTCAACCGGAATCCCGGTCCATTTGGCGACGACCGATGCGATATCCTCTGGCGTCACTTCCTCGCGCAGCATGGCGTTGCCCGACTGGACGCTGGCTTCGGCAAGGCGTTTTTCGAGGTTAGGGATCGTGCCATATTGCAGCTCGCCAGCTTTGGCGAGATCGCCGCTGCGTTCAGCCTGGTCAAGCGCGATGCGTGCACCGTCGAGTTCTTCCTTGATCTTGGATTCGCCTGCAATTTTGTCTTTTTCGGCCTGCCAACGTTGGGTCAGTTCGGATGAACGCTGCTCCAAATTGGCTAGATCACCCTCCAGCGTTTCCAGCCGGTCTTTGGATGCCTTGTCGCTTTCCTTGCCAAGCGCCTCACGCTCGATCTTGAGCTGGATGATGCGGCGGTCCAATGTTTCAATCTCTTCGGGTTTCGATTCCACCTCCATACGGATTCGGCTCGCGGCCTCATCCATCAAGTCGATTGCTTTGTCAGGCAGAAACCGGTCGGCGATATAGCGGTGTGATAGCGTCGCGGCGGATACCAGTGCGGCATCGGTTATCCGCACGCCATGGTGCAGTTCGTATTTTTCTTTCAGCCCTCGTAAGATCGAGATCGTGTCCTCAACCGTTGGTTCGCCGACAAAAACCGGCTGGAACCGGCGCTGCAATGCCGGGTCTTTTTCGACATGTTTCTTATATTCATCCAGCGTGGTTGCGCCGATACAGTGCAGCTCGCCGCGCGCCAATGCAGGCTTCAGCAAGTTTGATGCATCCATCGCCCCTTCGCCTTTGCCCGCGCCGACCAATGTGTGCATTTCGTCAATGAACAGGATGATATCACCCTCGGCCTGCTTCACTTCGTCAAGCACACCTTTCAGGCGTTCCTCGAATTCGCCGCGATATTTCGCACCCGCGATCAACGCGCCCATATCAAGCGACATCAGTTTGCGGTCCTTCAAGCTGTCAGGCACATCACCATTGGCAATACGCAGCGCCAGCCCTTCGGCAATTGCTGTTTTGCCAACGCCAGCCTCGCCAATCAGGACGGGGTTATTCTTGGTGCGGCGGGCAAGGATTTGCATTGTCCTGCGAATTTCTTCATCGCGGCCGATGACGGGGTCAAGTTTTCCGGCGTGTGCCGCTTCGGTTAGGTCGCGGGCAAATTTCTTTAGCGCGTCATAGCGGTCTTCGGCGCTTTGCGTGTCAGCAGTGCGCCCGCCGCGCAGTTCGTTAATCGCGGCGTTGATCGCTTCAGCTTTCACGCCTGCTGCTGCCAACGCCTTGCCCGCCGTGGTAGTAGTGGCCAGCGCCAGTGCCAGCAACAAACGCTCGACCGTGACATAGCTATCACCGGCTTTCTGCGCGACTTGTTCTGCGTTATCGAGCACACGGACCGCGTCATTGTCCAATCCCGGTGTCTGCTGTGCACCGCCGCCGGAAACAGACGGCACTTTGGCTAACGTAGCGTCGGTTTCACGCAACGCGGCTGCGGCGTCACCGCCTGCTGCCTTGATTAATCCCGATGCCATGCCTTGCTCGTCTTCGAGCAACGCTTTCAGCAAATGTTCTGGTGAAATGCGTTGATGGTTCATCCGAATTGCGACGGTCTGAGCGCTTTGCAAAAATCCTTTGGCGCGGTCGGTGAACTTTTCGATATTCATCTATATCATCCTTTTGCAGCCAAAATTGGTGACTTAGGGTCAGCGCGGCACCACTAAAGATGTAATGCCGCATATCTGACGTACAAGTGCCAAAGTCAGAATTGTCTTTGCATATCACCGCCGGTTTGCAATCAGGAGGATTACGGAGATGAGGCGATGAAATTGTTTAAAAGAATAGGTATTGCTGCGTTGGCGATCGCATTGTTGGCAGCCATCGCATCAGCAATTTGGGAACCGATGGCCGTGGCTGCGTCATCGCCGCCGCCAAAACGCGATTACGATGTACAGATCGCGCGCGACAGCTTTGGCGTACCGCATATCAACGGTAAAACAGACGCTGATGCAGCCTATGGGCTTGCCTATGCCCATAGCGAAGATGATTTTTCCACGATCCAAGAAGTCGTCGCCATGACACGGGGGCGTACCGGTGCATTAATCGGGCAAGAAGGTGCGGCAATTGACTATGTCGGCCATTTGCTGGGCGTTAGCCAGACTATCAATGCGAAATACAGTCAGATTCCCGCCGATGTGCAATTGGTCCTTGATGCCTATGCGGCGGGGGTCAACCATTATGCCGCAAAACATCCTGATGAAGTGCGGCTGTCCAAGCTGTTTCCGGTGAACGGGCAAGATGTCGCCGCTGGTTTTGTCCTGCGGTCACCATTTTTCTATGGGCTGGACAGCACCATCAGCAAGCTTTCGGAGGGCAAAGATGCCCCCAGCGAACCCGTTGAAAGACTGACGCCTGCGGGCCGCGATCCTTCGATGAACGGTTCAAACGCCTTTGCATTGTCGCCTCGGCGTATGGCGGACGGCAAGACTTGGCTGATTTCAAATTCGCATCAGCCTTATGAAGGCAGCGTTGCTTGGTATGAAGCGGTCGTGCATTCGGACGCGGGATTGGATATGGCTGGCGCTCTGTTTCCCGGGTCGCCTTTTGTCCTGTTGGGGCATAACCGCAATTTAGGCTGGACCAATACGGTGAATCAGCCCGATCTTGTTGATGTGTATAAGCTGGTGTTAAACGCCGACGGCACACAATACCGGATGGACGGCAAATGGAAACCGCTCACCAAAAAACGGGTGTGGCTGCCCGTCAAATTTGGGCCTTTTGTATTGCCAATTCCAAAGTTGGTATACCGTTCCGAACATGGTCCGGTGATCATCAACGAAAATGGCGCGTTCGCATTTAGCTATGCCGGGATGGACAGCGTCAAATCGCTTGAACAATATTTCAGAATACAAAAAGCGGCCAATTATGATGAATGGACGGCGGCAATGCGGCTGCGCGGGATACCGGCAACGAACTTTATCTATGCCGACAAAACCGGCCGCGTGGGGTATTTTTACAACGCACTTTTCCCGGCGCGAAAACCCGGATTTGATTACACCAAAACGTTGGCTGGCGATGTAAGTGCGAATTTGTGGGGCCCCGTTTTGCCATGGGAAGCCACGCCAATGATCGTCAATCCTGCTTCGGGATTTGTCACCAACGCGAACAACACTCCCTTTATGGCGGCGGGTGAAGGTTCCGAACTGGAACGATCTAAATTCCCGCAATCAATGGGCATTGAAGCGCGCAAGACCAATCGGATCGTGCGCGCATTGGAGTTATTGAATGCGGATAAGTCGATTACCCCCGACGAATTGTTGGCGATCAAGCTTGATACAAAATATAGCCGGGCTAGTTTTGCAGGACCTTGGATGGCAAAACTGCAGGCGGCCGATTTGAGCGGTGAGCCTGATCTGCTTGCGGCGCAAAAGTTGCTGGCCGAGTGGGATTGGAATAGCGACGGAAATGGTAAGGCCGACGCGCTTGGTGAAGGCATGATGCACATGGCAAACCGCGCAAATTATCATGGCGAACCGCTGCCCGATGCAAAGGTAAAAATGCGTGAAGTCGTCGATAGCTTGATGAAGGGATTCGGGCGGATCGACCCGCCATTGCACAGCGTCCAGCGATTGATACGCGGCAATCAGAACCTGCCCGCAGCAGGCGGGACGGACACGTTGCGCGCGGCCACAATTTGGGAACCGCAACCAGACGGCAGAATGCGGGTAAAGCATGGCGACAGTTTCATCATGCTGATAAACTGGGACAGCGCGGGCAAGGTGTGGAGCCAATCGATTCAACCTTATGGTGCGGCAACAAATCGCGCGTCATCGCCGCATTACACCGATCAGATGTCGCTATTCGTTGCCCAAAAGTACAAGCCGGTTCACTTTGAATGGAGCGATGCGATCGCGGCAGCAAAAGCCAAGGGGAATGCCATTTATCGCCCTTGAACGCGCAATGGCCGTCGTTTGTCGAAAAATGGAGATTGTGCATGCATTTGTTAAGGCGCAAAATTTGCAGTGCGCTACGTTGAAACCAGCATATACTTTTTGGGGAGCCCGCAAAATGATCCGTCAATTTTCCATTGCATTGTTGCTGTCAACATCGGCGATTACGGCGGCGCACGCCGCACCTAAATCGGCGAAACCCGCACCGGTCGCAGATCTTATAGACGCAGTTAAAATCCCGTATGAGGCATTCACCTTGGACAATGGTCTGCGGGTGGTGGTGCACACCGATCGTAAGGCCCCCGTTGTCGCGGTTTCGGTTTGGTATGGCGTTGGGTCCAAGCACGAACCAAAAGGCAAAACCGGATTCGCGCATTTGTTTGAACATTTGATGTTCAACGGCAGCGAAAATGCTCCCGGCGACTTCTTTGAACCGTTGCAGCAAGTGGGCGCGACCGACTTTAACGGCACGACCTGGTTTGACCGGACAAATTATTTCCAGACTGTACCGACAGGCGCGCTCGATTTGACATTATTCCTGGAAAGCGACCGCATGGGTCATTTGCTCGGCGGGATCACGCAGGAAAAATTGGATAATCAGCGCGGCGTTGTGCAAAATGAAAAACGGCAGGGCGACAATCAGCCGTTCGGCATTACCGAATACGAACAGCTCGAAAACCTGTATCCGGCGGGACATCCCTATCATCATTCAACCATCGGCTCGATGGCTGATTTGCAATCGGCAAGCCTTGACGATGTAAAAAAATGGTTCGTGGATAATTATGGCCCCAACAATGCGATCATCGTTTTGGCGGGCGATATCGACGCAAAAAGCGCGAAACCGATGGTCGAAAAATGGTTCGGTGACATTGCGCGCGGACCTGCGGTGGCAAAACCGGATGTGCCAGTGCCAACCTTGGCGGCTCCCATTTCAAAAACGATCAAGGACCGTGTATCGACGACAAGAATTCATCGTATGTGGGCGATTCCGGGTCTCGACAATCCTGATTATGTCGCATTATCAATGGCAGGATCTGTGTTGGGCGGCCTTTCCAGTTCGCGGCTCGATAACAGCCTTGTTCGCGGTCAACAGGTTGCCGTGTCGGTTTCTTCCAGCGCGCAGATATTTGCGCAGGGCGGGCAGTTCATTGTGCAAGCAGATGTAAAGCCCGGCGTTGATGCTGCTGTTGTCGCCGCCAAGCTTGATGAAGAGATTGCCAAGTTTCTTGCCGAAGGCCCGACGCAAGATGAATTGCAGCGCGCCACCACTCGCTATGTTTCCGGCCAGATTGCACAGCTTGAATCGGTTGGCGGATTTGGCGGGAAAGCACCAACGTTAGCTGAAGGCCTGCTCTATTCGAACAATATCGAACAGTATAAAGTCGATCTCAATCGGGCTGCAAAAACAACACCGCAACAGGTCCAGGAAATATCGAAAAAATGGCTGTCGCGTCCGGCATTTTCGTTGACCGTTGAGCCGGGTGAGCGAACCGAAGGCGGCGAGAACCGCGGTGCCTTTGTGATCGCTGCCGAGAATGCCGGTAAGCCAGCGCAGATTTCGAACCCCGAATATTACAACGATCCAAATGAGGAATTGGCCAGCGCCCAGGCATTTATGGCTGCGGATAGATCAAAGTTTCCCGAAGTAGGCGCGCTGCAGGCGCTGGATTTCCCCACAATCGAGCGCGGCAAGTTGAAGAATGGCATCGAAGTTTTCTTTGCCCGCCGCGCAGCTGTGCCAACATTGCAAATGTCGGTTAGCTTTGACATGGGCTATGCGGCCGATCCAAAGGATGCACTTGGCACACAGTCAATGATGCTGGCAATGATGGGTGAGGGGACCACGACCCTAAACAGTACCCAACTTGCCGAGGCGCAGGAGCGGCTGGGCGCAAATATTTCGCAAGCGGCAAGCAGCGATAATACGAATTTTTCGCTGTTTGCATTGAAGGCGAATTTGAAAGCATCGGTCGATCTTCTTATCGACGTGATCCGCAATCCGGCCTTTGATGCCAAAGAAATTGAACGCGGCCGGGCACAACAATTGAACCGGATCGCCGCAGAGTTAAATGATCCGACGTCGATTGCCACGCGCGCATTGCTGCCCAACTTATACGGCAAGGCGCATCCCTATGGCATTCCGCCGTCGGGCACTGGCGACGCAGAAGTCGTAAAGAAACTCGGCCGCGATGGCCTTGTTGCATTTCACAAACAATGGCTGCGACCCGATAAAGCCAAAGTATTTGTCGTTGGCGACACCAATCTGAAAGATCTGAAAAAGATTTTGAATAAGAGCTTGGGCAAATGGAAGGTGCCGCTCACTCCTGCACCGACGAAAAATTTCTCGGCAGCGATCCCTGTGCAAAAATCGCGGATTATCTTGATCAACAGGCCGAATTCGCCGCAGTCGGTGATCGCCGCAGGCAAAGTTCTGCCGCTAAAGGGGACAGACAGTCTTGAATTGCTGCGCGCTGGCAATGAAGTGCTCGGCGGAAGTTTCTTGTCCCGCATCAACAGCAATTTGCGCGAGACCAAAGGCTGGTCATATGGCGTGCGAAGCCAAATCAGCAATGCGAAAGAACAGATTAGCTATCTGATGTTTGCGCCCGTGCAAGCCGACCGCACAGGCGATTCGATTAAGGAATTGCTGAAAGAGAACACTGCCTTTCTGACCGACAAAGGGGTGACGAGCGAAGAATTGACACGCACTGTCAACGGCAATATCCGCGAACTTCCCGGAAGCTTCGAGACATCCGGCGACGTTTTGCGAGGATTGCAAAATATCGTGAACTATAATCGGTCGGATGATTATTACGAAAAACTAGCGGACACTTATCGCGGTATGACAACAGCCTCGATTGACGCCGCGTCGCGCAAGGTTTTGAGCACCGATGACCTGCTATTTATTGTTGTTGGCGATGCTTCAAAAGTTAAGTCTCAATTAGAAACCGTCGGTTTGCCGATTGAAATGGCTACCGAAACTGCTACGCCCGTCGGCTCAGACAAAGACTGATTCTGGAAATTATTTAGGAGAATGAAAATGGCCGCAGTAGACGGAAAATACGATGTAACCGTGAAAAGCCCGATGGGTGACCAGAAATCCGTATTTACGGTAAACAGCGATGGCGCAGGCTTCACTGGCAACATGGCGGGCGCAATGGGATCAATGGATGTTGAAGGCGGCACTGTCGACGGCAACACGTTGGCTTGGAAAATGAACATGACCGTTCCAATGCCAATGACATTGGAATGCACAGCAACGGTTGATGGCGATGCGATCAGCGGTGAAGTAAAGGCCGGTGCGTTTGGTTCTATGGGCCTTTCCGGTGCGCGTCAGGCTTAACAGCGCACTTCAAAGGTAACCCGTTAATTTCGATTGGCGGTTCCGTCCCAAAATATATCAAGGCCGTTCGTCAATGATGAGCGGCCTTGTTCTATGCGAACACGTTGTTTAGTGTGCAGAATTCGATTTTGCCGATTTGCTGATTCTAGGGTCAGGAACTTTGGGTCAGGATCTAGAGCGTGATGCGGACAGATCTAATCGCTTTTCGGTTTAAGGACATTCACAATGAACCAACTCGCGTCGCCATCACAGCTTAGAATGTCCTTTTTGCGATGGGCACTGTTTGTCGTTCCCGCGATCATGTTCGTCGGTTTTTTATCAGGTGCGGTTTCCGGATCGAGCGAAGAAAACGGATGGTTTGCCGAATTGATCAAGCCTGAAGCCCAGCCACCCGGATGGGTGTTTGGCGTTGCCTGGACCGTGCTATATTTTATGATTGCCATCGCGTTTTCGATGATTTTGCACGCGCGGGGGGCACGTTCACGCGGTTTGGCAATCGGCTTGTTTCTGGGTCAATTTCTACTCAATTTGATCTGGTCACCAATTTTCTTTGGCCGCCATCAAGTGACCACGGCATTCTACCTTATCCTCGTAATTCTGGTCCTTGCGATAGCAACAACGATGGTTTTTGGCCGTATTCGAAAGGCGGCGGCTTGGTTGATGCTACCTTATCTTGTCTGGCTAAGCTTCGCTTCGATACTGAATTTTCAAATCGACAGGTTGAATCCCGATGCAGAAGACCTTTACGTTCCGGCTGCGAGTTCCCAAATAGGAAATATTGGCGCCAATTGAAGGCCGCTTGGAGAATTAAAATGCAAAGTGAAAACCGGATATTTGACGACTTGGCAAAAGTTATCAATGGTGTGGCAGGTACCGTCGCCGGAATGGGCCGCGAAGCCGAAGCCAATTTTAAAGAACGCGCGCGTGAATGGACCAGCGGACTGGACAGCGTCAGCCGCGAAGAATTTGACGCGGTCAAACTAATGGCAGCAAATGCGCGCGAACAGGCGGATGCTTTGGCGGTTCGCGTCACCAAGCTGGAAGCTGCATTGAAATCGGCGGGCAAAGCGGCAGCACCCAAAGCAGTGCCTGCTAATCCGTCAGTCAAAACTGTCACAAAGCCGCGTTCTGCGAAAAAATAAATTCGCACTTTGCGAGCGCGTCGGAACGGTTTTCCACAGTCAGCCAACAAGCTAATGATAGGTGGCCTATCATCGCGCTTGCGCCGATTCTGTGTCCGATGCAAAAGGCCATCTTAAAATGAGGCTTGCCGCAATGCACGACCAAGACGAGGACTATAACCAATTTGAGCGCGAAGAGTCGGCGCCAATGGATATGCTTGCCGCATTGTTTGAGGCGCGCGGCTGGTCATATGAGCACACCAGCGAGGACGAAGTCAGCGCCGAATTCAAAGGCAGTTGGACCAGCTATCAAATCCGCGCGGTCTGGCGAGAAGAAGATAATGCACTGCAATTGATCGTGCTGCCCGATGTCACCGTGCCGATCGAAAAACGCAATGATGTGTATAAGGCATTGGGTTTGATCAACGAACAATTGTGGATTGGCCATTTCGATATCTGGTCTTCAAACGGGATATTGCTGTTTAGGCACGGCTCGCTATTGCCGCCAAATGGTCTGCTTGGCGTGGATCAGGCGCAAACAATAATTGACGTTGCCATTGACGAATGCGAACGCTTTTATCCGGTCTTTCAATTCATCATTTGGGGTGACAAAAGCCCTGAAGACGCAATCGCCAGCGCACTGGTCGAAACCCACGGCGAAGCTTAGTTGGCGGGTGGAGGACGAACGGAGAGGGGGCTCTTGAATAAAACAAAACCGTTCGTGCTGAGCTTGTCGAAGTACAGGTTGCTTGTAACATCTTTCGGCATCGCCCGCCGGGAGAAAGCGCGAACGGAGAGGGAGCCAATTTCCATTCAATCTCCACCATATATTAGAGCGGGATGACATTAAGTTGATCCAATACCGTAGCCCTGAGCCTGTCGAAGGGCGCTTCACTGAGGGACGTACTTCGACAGGCTCAGCACTACGGTTTTGAATGAATGATTCAATCTAATGTCATCATACATTATGCTTGTAATGTAGGATTTGTTCTGGGAACAAAGCGTGTGGCCGCTTGTTCAGGGCCAAGCTCTTTGACATTGTTGGCGGTCAAATTGCCCACATTTCGCGGGCATAATTGCGAAGACAGAAAATGACAAAAAACCACGATGTTGGAAATATTAGAATGCCATGCTTTCGCAATAGTTCAAAATAGGCGTCAATCTTGTCAACTAGGTGTCAACTTGATGATTTTTGGTAATTTGGGCAAGGTGTCAATCCGCCCTAATTAAATAGTGCATATGGGCGATCGCAATCGGTTTATCCCGGCCGCTGCCTTGCCATGCATGGGCATCAACATTGGCCATCGTCCGGCCCAATCTTGTGACAATTCCCGTAGCATAAGTGATCTCCATCACCCCGGCGCGCATAAAATCGACAGTTACATTCACCTGTTTAATTTGGGCGTCATTGCCACGTTCGCGCAGTGCCTGATGGATCGCCGCGACCGCAGCCATTTCAAGCAATCCAGATATAGCTCCGCCATGCAAAAACCCGGGGCGGCCCTGCACAATATCGGAAAACGGCATTGACAGCATCGGCGACGTGCCGCTGACAAATTCCATTTGCATGTTCAATGCCCGCGCATAGGGCGGCAGCATTTCATTGCCGTTCATACCCGGTCACCAATTCTGATAAATGTTCCGCTGGCATAGGCCAGTGGATCGCCAATATCGCCGTTGTGGGCGATGCCGCGAACAAAAGCGATGCTGCGGGTGACGTGATAACAAATGCCGCGCCCATAGACCTTCTGTCCGGCTGGTGATGGACGTAAATAATCCAGCCGCAAATCCATTGTCACTTGCGGACGGAACTCGCCCAGCTTGGTCCAGATTGCCATGCTGGTCGCGTTGTCCAATATGCTGATCACCACCGACGAAGCGATGACGCCCGTTTCCGGATCACCAACCAGTTCTTCTCGCCACTCGGTTGCGATTTCAACCCAGTCATCGCCATACTCGACAAGGTCCATTCCCAAAAAGCCGCCATGACCCGTGCGCCCCATAAATTGATTTACAAACATGGGGTCAAATTTCATGCCCGGAGTAAGCGCCTGCCCAAAAGGGTTTGGTTCGTTCTTTCCGGTCATTATTGTATTTTCCCTAATTCTACGCCGCGATCACGTGCCGCGCGAAGCGTTGCCTCGATCATATTTATTAGTCCGTCATTTTTATCCAGCGCAGCAAGGCCCGCAGCTGTTGTGCCGCCGGGACTGGTAACCAGCGCCGCCAACTGTTGCGGATTTTCATCCGCTGTTGCCGCCAACAACGCGGCACCCTCGACCATCGAAACGGCCAACTTCATCGCTTGTTGCGGCTCCAGCCCAAGGGTTGCCCCCGCTGCGCCAAGTCGCTTCGATAAAGCGAAATACAAAGGCAGGCCCCGAACCTACCAACGCAGTAACGGCGTCCATTTTCGTTTCATCATCCAGCCAAATCGGCAATCCAAGCGGAGCCAGCCACGTTTCTAACGCACGCTTTTCGGCGTTTGACATTGCTGATGAATAAAGCCCCAAAGGCGACTTACCAAGTTCGGCTGCTAAATTGGGCATCAGCCGCACGACATTGGTGCCAGGGAAAGCTTGAGCAATGCTGTTGCATTGCGCACCGGCAAGGATCGAGATGAGCACGGCGTCCGGAGCCAGCAGCGGGGCTAGCTCGCCCGCCAATTGCGTCAACAACTGCGGCTTTATGCCGAGCAGAACGGCATTAAACCTGCCTTCCACTGAGGCGGCACCGGGGCTATAGCGCACGCCTTGCGGTAAGTTTTTTGCCGCCGGGTCAATCACTGTAAACCGTTCGGGCGCAATCCCTGACGCGATCCAGCCGCGTAACATTGCGCCGCCCATGTTGCCGCAGCCAAAGATCAAAAAATTGTCGGGAAAGCTTGCATTGGTCATTATGCTTCCTTGCCCGATCATTCTTGTGCAGGCAACAACAGGTGCAGAACAAGTCCGTCGGGCAATGGCGATTTCGGATCACCGGCATGCCGAACTGCGTCGGCGCGGGCGCGGTTTAGTATCTGTGCTGGAACTGTTTCGGCATAGAATATGTGATCGGCTTCGCCCAAAAGCCGGGCCGTTCGCAGCGTTAAGTCTTCGGGATCAGCTGATGTAAGTTGGATGTTTAATAAGCCCACGATGGGTGCTTCAAAATCGCTGGTCAACCATTTGGCGACGTGCGAACCGTCATGCTCCATCATCGGATCAAGCCGCGCGCCCTGTTGAAATGCTGCATCCAATGCACGGCGGCGACCTATCGCATCAGGCCAGCGCTGCCGTATCGCATCGCGTGCAGCGGATATAGCGGCCGCAAGCGTGCCCAGCGATTGCGGCAATATAGTCTCCAGCCTTTGCCGTATTGCCTTCGCCAATCCAGCCGATGCACCGCCGGTTCCGATTGCTACGAGTACCGGATCGCGGTCGATAATCGCGGGCGTGGTGAAATCACAAAGTTCCGGGCGGTCGACGACATTCACCAGCAAGCCCTTGCCGCGCAGACGGCTGGCGGCGGCCAATGCTTCGCTTTCATCTTCCAAAGCAATGAACGCAATACGTGCGCATGAGCACATAACATTGGCGCAGTCGCTGATGCACGCACCACCAGCGCGTTCGATCAGCCGCCGCTTTGCGAGCGCCGCGTCACTATCGCCAACCAATACGACCTTTACCCCTTGCAGGTTAACAAAGATCGGAAGCTGGTTCATCGCAAATTAGTCTAACCAATCTGGCACATGTTCCGCAGCCAAAATTGCGGCTGGCGAAATTCGTTCGGCAACTATCGCAAACCGGTCATCATCCACCAACACCTCGGGAACAAGTCCGCGACTGTTATAGGTGCTCGCCATAGTCGCGCCATATGCGCCAGCCGTTCTAAAGATTGCCAGATCATTGGCTGCGATGGCGTCTGTATCCCGGCTCATGGCAAATGTATCGCCCGTTTCGCAAACAGGGCCAACAATATGCGCCGTCATGCGTTCGCCGTTTGGCTGGACTGCAACGAATTCATGATACGCATCATACATGGCGGGTCGCGCAAGGTCATTCATCGCGGCGTCGACGATCACAAATGGCACATTGCTGCCGCCGGGCTTTAAGCGAATGACCCGCGTCAACAATATACCGGCATTGCCCGCAATAACACGGCCTGGTTCAAACATTAATTGTACGTTCCAACCCCGTGTTACGCGTGCAACCATTGCGCCATAGTCTGCGGGGCTTGGTGGGTTATCTTCGGCCCGATACGATACGCCCAATCCGCCACCCAAATCGACATGAGTAAGCACCACGCCTTCGTCGCGAATCGCTTGCAGCAAGCTGCCGACCTTAACAAATGCCGCCTCCAAAGGATCGAGGCTGGTCAGCTGGCTGCCGATGTGGAGAGCGATACCGCGCACTTTCAGTCCGGCTAGACCGGAAAGACGCAAATAGATCCCTTTTGCCTTGCTAATCGGAACGCCGAATTTATTATCTGCTTTGCCCGTGGAAATCTTGCTATGCGTACCAGCATCGACATCGGGATTGATACGCAATGCCACAACAGCTTGCCGGCCCATTATTTCCGCAATAGTGGCCAATTCGCGGCCTTCTTCTTCGGATTCCACGTTGAACTGGCCGATCCCGATTGCCAGTGCATGCGCCATCTCATCGGTGGTTTTCCCTACGCCTGAAAACACTATGTCCTCGGGCTTCATTCCTGCTGCCAAGGCGCGGTCAAGTTCGCCGCTGGACACAACATCGGCCCCGTAACCTTCGCGCGCCAGTATTCGCAATACTGCCAAGTTTGGATTTGCCTTTACCGCAAATGCAATGTGCGGGTTATCAAGCGCCGACAAACCGTCGCGGAACACTTGGGCATGACGGATGAATGTCGCACGGGAATACACATATACCGGCGTGCCTACTGCTGCTGCGATAGCCGGTAGCGCGACGTTTTCAGCGTGCATGACGCCATCGATTAATTGGAAATGATCCATGAAAGTTTTTGCTTATTCGGCTTTTGGAGGAGGCGATGTTGCGGATTCCGCAGCAGTGGTCGTTTGTTCGGAGTTTGCCTTATCCGCTTCGCTGCCGGGGGGAAGGTCAAACGGATCGTCTACGCGGCGTTCTGATCTGCGCAGAAATTCGACGCTTCGGCCCGGACGTTGTTGCGCAGATGCTTGATTCAACTCGTCAGAATTTGCAGGCTTTTCACTTCCATAAGCGACAGGAATCGGCTTAGCTCCAGCTCTCGGTTCCAGTTGGCCAACCTTGCCGCACGCGCAAAGCAGCGTGACGGACAATAGAGCGCAGATTTTGATGTGCAGTTTCATGGCAGTTTCGCTTGTTTGAGTTCCAAGATTCGTTGCCTTACATTCTCTGGTGCGGTTCCGCCATAGCTGGTTCGGCTGGCAACTGAACCCTCCACACTCAAATCCGGGAGCGGTTTGTCAGATACCCTTGGATCGATCATCGTCAAGTCCTGTATGGAGAGGTCGGAAAGGCCGCATCCGCGCTCTTCGCAAAGTTTTACCGCTGCGCCGGTGATATGATGAGCCTCACGAAATGGGAGGCTCACTTCGCGCACCAACCAGTCCGCCAGATCGGTCGCGGTCGAAAAGCCAGCTATCCGCTGCGGCGCGCATTTGTTCTGAATTGAAGCTAATGCTTTCAACCATTCCGGCCATAGCGGTGAGGCACAAGCCCAACAGATCATGCGCCTCGAACACCGGCGGCTTGTCGTTTTGCATATCCTTTGAATAGGCAAGCGGCAGCCCCTTCATCGTCATCATCAGCGCATTCATGTTGCCAACAATGCGTCCGGTATGGCCGCGCACCAGTTCGGCGGCATCTGGATTGCGCTTTTGCGGCATGATCGAGCTTCCGGTGGACCACGCATCGGGTAACTTCACAAAGCCAAAGGGCTGTGAAGCCCAAATGATGATCTCTTCTGCTAACCGCGACAAATGAAGTGCAGTCTGTCGCTGCGGCCATCAGGTAATCGATCGCGAAATCGCGGTCTGACACACTGTCCATAGAGTTCGCTGTTGGCCTTGAAAAACCGAGTGCTTTCGCGGTCATGTACCGGTCATTGGCAAAGCCGGTGCCAGCTAACGCAGCCACGCCTAAAGGACATTCGTCGAGCCTGCGCTGTGCCGAAAGAAACCTGTCACTATCGCGTCCGAACATTTCGACATAGGCCAAAAGATGGTGCCCCAATGTCACTGGCTGCGCGACCTGCAAGTGCGTGAATCCGGGCATGATCGTATCGGCATGCTGTTCTGCGCGTGCGATCAGCGCCGCCCGCAAATCGGCCAGTGCAACGTCCACCTCTTCAATCGCATCGCGCACCCATAGCCGGAATGATGTCGCAACCTGGTCATTGCGGGATCTTGCGGTGTGCAGCCTGCCGGCGACAGGACCGATCAATTCGGTCAATCGCGACTCGATGGTCATATGGATGTCTTCGAGTGCCAGATCGACGGGCACGCCGTCTGCCAAATACTCCCCGCGAATTTGTTCCAATCCGCTCTTGATCGCAGCGGCATCGTCGGCGCCAATGATCCCGGTTGCGCCCAACATTTCGACATGGGCGATGCTGCCAATTATGTCTTGCTGCCAAAGACGCTTGTCGAAAGGGATAGATGCATTTATCTCTCGCATTACAGCCGCAGGCCCTTCGGCAAATCTGCCGCCCCACATTTTGTTGCCTGACTTTGAACCGGAAACTGATATGCGCTTGTTAATGATCCCGTTCCTTTTGTTACCTGCAATGATGCTTGCGGGTTGCGATAAAGCGTCAAAGCCGTCGGAGCAAGCGCAAGAAACTCCGGCGACCGTGCGCACTGCAAGTTCCGAAAAAGGAAAAGCAGCCGATATTGGTCTGGAAAGCCGCAATGGCATGAACGCTTTGCTTACTTATGCCTTTGCCGGAAAAATTGCACCTGAGGTAACGTTTACAGGCGCAGATGGCCGCGATGTCCATTTATCCGATTTTAGAGGGCGTCCGTTGCTAGTGAATATTTGGGCGACATGGTGCGCACCGTGTAAGGCTGAAATGCCGACTTTGGATAGGTTGGCTGTGCTGGAGGAAGGCAAGACTTCTGTTATTGCCGTCTCACAAGATCTGGAAGGCAGAAGGCCGGTGGCGGCCTTTTTTGAAGAAATTGGATTTGATAATCTTGAGCCTTATATCGACAGCCAAAATCAATTGCTCACTAATATTGGTGGCAATGTGAAACTGCCAACGACGATATTGTACGACAGCCAAGGAAAGGAAGTCTGGCGCGTTGAAGGCGGCGTTGAATGGGATGACGCAGAAATGGCTAAACTGATCGCCGAAGCCAGCTGATATTCCGCACCAGAGCGTGATGAAATTAAGTCAATCCAGTACCGTAGCCCTGAGCCTGTCGAAGGGCGCTTCACTTAAAGGCGTACTTCGACAGGCTCAGCACTACGGTTCATGAATGAATGGTTCAATCTGATGTCATCCTGCTCTAAAGCCGGGTCGCTGCTACATCAAAATCCGGCAACTTAAACAGCGCGTCCTTTTGCGGCTCGGCTGTTGGTCAGTGGAAGCGCGAGCAGGTTGCGCCTTTGTCTCTTGCCGCGTTTCAACCGAATCAGAATTTCGCGCAGGCGATTTTTCTGGCGCAGCACATTGCTGGCGAACTTACGGCGCTTAATATTCCGGCCGCCGTCAACATTTGTAACTTCAGCAATTTCATAGCCGCAACTTATCTATCCCACATTACTGTGCGATGAATATGAATATCATATCTCGGCCCGGTATAGAAAATCCCTGGTGGGCGCTAACGGGCTCGAACCGCTGACCCTCTCGGTGTAAACGAGATGCTCTACCAACTGAGCTAAGCGCCCCTATGCAAGGGATAGCTGATACAAATGCGCATCAGCGGCCCGCCCATTGCCAAAGGTGAATGCAATTGGCAAGCTTTTTCGACACAAATGAGGCCAAAACTTATTGCTGACTTCAAGCCATGATGCGTAATCAATATAAACTACAGCATTGGCAGCAATTGGTTACTGCGGCGTATCATTTCAGAGAAATACGTTGTCAGCTGTGCTGCGGTTTCGTTGGATAGTTCAATGAACACACGTCGCGCGTCTTTCGGGTCATGGCGGCGCAGCAAGATACCGCTTGTCGTCATGCCAGTGACCCAGCGCAAGGCTGTGGTCGCAGGGACGGCTGCCGCAATACACAGGCTGGACACAGAAACGGAAATCCCTCCAGCCGCGCTGCAAACAGGTCTAGCAATATGTCCCATGCAGGATCGGCGAACAGGTCAGCTGGAAAATAACTGTCACGCAGCCGGCGTAGCTTGATTGCTTCGCGAATAAGCGCAGGCGACATCAAACTCGCATGCGCGGCAGGAGCATCAATGAACGGATGCATAACGGCCGCAGGTGCAGGCCGGAATGAAATGGGTTTCTCCGCCAGGCCTATCATCGCGGTGTCTTCGTCTTGTTCTGCTATGCGCGCCAAAGTTTTTGCGAAGTCCGCCAATTCATCGCTGATCCGGTGTAAGGCACTAAACTCAATCTCGCGATTGCCCCCGTGTACTTGGTCCATTTTGCCCCGCTTTATTGCCCCTGACATAATCAGCATCACTTCGGCGTCGGTTGGATCGATCAGAAAATGACATCTTGAAACCGGCAGCATTGCGTATGCCGTTTCCAATGTTTCCAGACTTGCCCAAACCATCGCTTCTGCGTTGCTGCCATCCAGATAGTCAGAAATTTTGGCACAATTGTTGGGCAGGTAAATCCAAATCGGATTGAAGATCTGATCAACAATAGATCAAAATTGGGATCGGATGCGTCGCAGGTTCGCGTAACTTGCAAGCACAACGCCATCGGAAATGGAGCAATCCAATGCGCTTGCCAACTGCTGCAATTCTGCCAGACTGTTCGGTCCTCCCAAACAACCAAGCGGCTTGGTTGCGCCGTGTTTTGCCGCCGTAATCTGTTTCGCCATTCTGCAACATTTGTTCCTCTCCATCGGTTTCTCGGCGAAATCAATCGCGCTCATTTGATCCGAAATCGGCACGCGCTTTCGTTGCTGGAGTGAATAGGGTCCAAAGTGGAGGTATCAACCATGAGCGGTTCGTATATGATCTGGCCATGACCGATAAATGCGTTGGATTTTCAGCAATCGCGCTCTATCCATGCGGCTACGTAATTTATTTTGGGGTGAGATCATTATGCGTAAGATTAAACTGTGGACGGGGTTCTCGATTTTGCCGTTGCTGCTATTGGCCTATCCTGCCGCTGCGCAAGCAACACAAAAAGGAAAGGTTCAAATGGCTTCACAGGTAAAAGCTCCGCTGTTATTGCAACCTTGGACGGGGCCGTATGATGGCGTACCTCCATGGGATAAAGTTAAGGCTGACGATTTTCCAGCCGCGTTCACGGCGGCCATGCAGGTTTCGACGACCCAATTTGAAAACATCGTCAACAACCCGGAGCCCATTACATTTGAAAATACAATTACTGCTTCGGAAATTGCGGGCAAGGAAATTGATCGCCTATTTTCCGTCTGGGGTGTTTACACGTCAAACTTGTCGACCGATCAAATCCGCAAGATGGAGGCCGAATGGGACCCCAAACTGAGCGAGTTTTTTAGCAAGCAATCGCTTGACGCTAGGTACTTTCAACGCGTCCAGTTTCTCTATCAACAGCGCGAAAAATTGAACCTTGATGACAAACAGGCACGCTTGCTGCAGCGGACGTATGACGCGTTGGTTCGCAATGGTGCGCTGCTGGGCAATGCCGAAAAAGATAAGGTGATTGCAGTTGAATCCGAACTCGCCAAAAAATTCTCTGCATTTTCGGGCAAGGTTTTGGCCGACGAGGAAACGTACATACTGCTGACTGACGAGGCTGAATTGGCCGGGCTTCCCGAAAGCTACGTCGCGGCGATCAAGGCATCGGCGCAGGCAAAGGGCAAATTCGGATGGGCGATTGCCAATACCCGTTCGGCAGTTCAGCCATTCTTGGAAAATTCAACCAACCGCGCCTTGCGTGAAAAAGTGTGGAGGGCATTCACGGCGCGCGGAGATAACGGCAACGACAACGACACCAACGCAACAATCTCCGAGATCTTGAAGCTGCGTCAGGACCGTGCGAAGCTGCTCGGGTTTGAAACACACGCCCATTACCGCATGGCCAACACGATGGCGAAGAAGCCTGAACGGGCGATGGACCTGATGATGAAAGTCTGGCCCGCTGCGGTTGCCCGCGTCAAAGAAGAAGTTGCCGATATGCAGGCAATCGCCAATGCCGAAGAGATCACGATCGAGCCTTGGGATTATCGTTTCTACGCCGAAAAGGTCCGCAAGGCGAAATATGATCTCGATCAAAATGAGATCAAACCTTATTTCCAACTCGACAATATGGTGGCCGCATTGTTCGACGCAGCGGGCCGGCTTGTATGGTTTTAGCTTCACCGAAAATACCGGCGCGGTTCCGGTGTTTGAACCCAGCGTCCGTACATTCGAAGTCACCCGCGACGGCAACGTCGTCGGCCTTTTCTATCTCGACAATTTTGCGCGTTCAGGAAAACGCTCAGGCGCTTGGATGACGACGTATCGCAGCCAACACAAACTTGGCGGGCAGAACAATCTGATATTGGCATCGAACAATAATAATTTCGTCAAGGCCGCGGGCAGCTGAACCTACGCTGATCAGTATTGATGATGCATCGACATTGTTTCACGAATTCGGCCATGCACTGCATTATCTGAATTATGATATCACATGGCCGGGGCTTGCCGGGACACCTCGCGATTTTGTCGAATATCCAAGCCAGGTCAACGAAAACTGGTTGCTGACACCTTACATACTGAACAAATATGCCAAGCACTATAAGACGGGTGAGCCCATTCCCGCGGAGCTGGTGAAAAAGATCGAAGCGAGTGGCACATTCAATCAGGGGTTTGCCACGGTGGAGTATTTATCGAGTGCCATCCTGGATATGAAGCTGCATTTCCGCACCGATCCCGTTACCGATGCGGCGGCGTTCGAGAAGGCGACGTTGGCCGAAATTGGCATGCCAAAGGAAATGGTGATGCGGCACCGGTTGCCGCAGTTTAACCATCTGTTTTCATCCGATGCGTATTCGGCTGGATATTATAGTTATCTTTGGTCCGAAACGATGGATGCGGATACATGGGCGGCGTTTGAAGAAAGCGGCGATGTTTGGAACAAGGAACTGGCCGACAAATTCCGCAAGGTGTTGCTGTCCACCGGCGATGAAACCGACCGGATCGAAGCGTACCGCGCATTCCGTGGCCGTGACCCGGATGTCAATGCCCTGCTCAAACGGCGCGGCTTTCCGGTATCGGTGCAATAGCCCAGTCCGGATGATGACTATAAAATAAGGGGGCAGGCGTAATTCCTGCCCTTTTTTTTGGTCTTGATCCTTCTGTGAATCATAATATAATAATGATATCATAATTAAGCAGGAGGCCATGATGACTGATTCGAATAAACTTGGTGCATTGAACGCCAGTAATGAACGTCCGGCCAGCGGATTCAGCGGCTATTTGGCGCTAATGATAATGCTGGCGGCTGCGGTATATTTCTTTTGGGCGCTGTCAAATGTCATTCGCGGCGGCGAACAGGCGTTGGCATCTGACGTTGCCGGATTGATATCGGCGACCATCGTTTTCACTTTGTTGTCCGCAGGATTTTATATGATCCAGCCCAATCAGGGCGTCGCGTTGACATTGTTCGGCGCGTATAAGGGCACGGACCGCAACGAAGGATTGCGCTGGATTTGGCCATGGCTGGGCAAGGCCAAAATCTCGCTGCGTTCGAACAATTTGATTTCGGACAAGATTAAGGTCAACGATCTGCGCGGCAACCCGATTGAAATCGCGGCGCAGGTCGTGTGGCGCGTAACCGACACTGCGCAGGCCTTGTATGATGTCGACGATTATAAAGCGTTTGTCATGGCGCAGATCGAAGCGGCTGTGCGCGCCATCGGTTCGCGTTACCCCTATGATGACATTGAGCATAAAGAAGTCACATTGCGCGGCAACCATGATGAAGTTGGCGCCGAGTTGCGGATTGCGCTGACCGAGCGGCTCAAGGTCGCGGGCATCAGCGTCGATGAATGCGGCTTGACCCATTTGGCTTATGCCCAGGAAATCGCCGGAGCAATGCTGCGGCGGCAACAAGCGCAAGCCGTGGTCGCGGCGCGCCAGACATTGGTCGAAGGCGCGGTCGGCATGGTTGAAATGGCGTTGGGCTTGCTGGCGAAAAAGGGCGTGGTCGACCTTGATGATGAACGCAAGGCGGCGATGGTATCGAACCTGATGGTCGTGTTGTGCGGTGAACGCGATACCCAGCCCGTGGTTAATACCGGGACGTTGTACAGTTAGGGCCGCAGGCATGTCCGTCCCCCAGAAAAAAGCGTTTCCGCTTCGTCTCGATCCAGCCTTGTTTGCTGCAGTCGAGCGGGCGGCTGCGTCTGATTTCAGAAGCGCCAATGCACAGGTTGAGGTATTGCTGCGTGAGGCGTTGGCACGTCGCGGGGTCAAAGTGGCGATCAGCGATGCCCCGCGGCGAGGCCGTCCGCCAAAGTTATGATGCACGGGGGTTGTTCTGCGCCGATCAGCAATCGAGTTATGTTTCAAGCCCCCAATTTGCCCCATGCCAATTCTGCAAATTCGCACAATAGCGGCCGCGTGTCGCGTGGATCGATGATGTCTTCGACACTGAAATGTTCGGCGCTGCGGAACGGGGATGTGACTGCGTCCAGCTTGGCCTTGATTTGTGCTAGCCGTGCGGCAGGATCAGGCGCAGATTCTATGTCGGATTTATACGCCGCTTCCAATCCGCCAGCGATGGGAAGGCTGCCCCAATCGCCAGACGGCCACGCAAAACGGTATTGAAACCGTTCGCCATTGGACATTGCGCTGCCTGCGATTCCATAAGCGCGGCGCACGATCACACTGGCCCACGGCACGGTCGCTTTGTAGATGGCATTCATCGCCTCTACGCCGTGGCGGATGGTGGCGGTGCGTTCCGCTTCCAGCCCGATCATAAAGCCGGGATTGTCGACAAGGTGGACGACGGGCAGGCGAAATAACTGCGCCAATTCGACAAAACGCTTCACCTTCTGGCTGGTCAGCGCCTCCCATGATCCGCCCAAGTATGTCGGGTCCGAAGCGAGCACGGCAACGGGCCAGCCGTCGAGCCGGGCGAAGGCGGTGATTGCAGCGCGGCCCCAACGTTTGCCCATTTCAAATATGCTGCCCTTGTCGAGAACGGCGTCCATCACGCTGCGCATCGAATACACCTGTTTTTCGGCGCGCGGGACGATGGAGATCAGCATCTCATCTCGCCGGTCGACCGGGTCACTGCATGGCATGCGCGCCGCCAGCCGATCGACATTGGCGGGCAGATAAGACAGGAACCGCCGGGCCGCAGCGAACGCATCGGCCTCGCTGGCGACCTCGTCATCGCATACACCGTTGCGGGTGTGGATGTCGCTACCGCCCAAAGCTTCTTTGGTCAGCTCTTCCCCGATTTGTGCGGCGACCACGGGACCAGCGGCAAAAATCTGCGATACTTCTTTGACCATCACCGAATAATGGCTGGCCACGGTACGCGCCGCTCCCAGTCCGGCGGTCGGACCAAGTGCCAAAGCGACCACGGGCACGCTTTCGAGGTTTTTGACAATATGATCCCAGCCCGGTGTCATCGGCACATAGGTGTATCCCGTCATTTCCAGCGTTTTCACCGATCCGCCACCACCGGTACCATCGATCATCCGCACCAATGGTATGCCCAATTCATGCGCCATTTTTTCGCACTGGACGAACTTGCGGTGCAACGCCGCGTCGGCCGCGCCGCCGCGCACGGTAAAATCATCTGCGCTGGCGACGACCGGACGGCCATCGATGTTGCCTCGGCCAAAGACAAGATTGGACGCGGCCAGATCAAGGAAGCTGCCATCGTCGGCGTAGCTGGCTTTGCCGGCAATCTTGCCAATTTCACGAAAGCTGCCTGCATCGACCAGCCCGGCGATGCGCGCCCGTGCATCCAGTTTGCCGCGCGCATGTTGCCGCGCCACTTTTTCCGCGCCGCCCATTCGTTCGGCCAAAGCCTCCCGCATGCGCAGTTCCGCTATCTCTTTTTCCCAGCTCATGGCTGAGTGCTATCGTGGATTACAGGAATTTGAAACATCTAACTCAAACCGCGTCTGATTTGGCCAAGTTGACACCTAGTTGACAAGATTGACGCCTATTTTGAACTTTTGCGAAAGCATAAAGTTCGAATATTTCCAACATCATCCGTGCTCTTCCTATTTCTGACTGCGGTTCGATGCCTGTTCGCCGGGTGCAAATGCTATTCGTTCGTTGGGATTGGCCGGGCTGGACCGCGCAAGTTCCTCTTCGGTCCAGGTAAGCGGCCCGTCCTCCAGCCTTTGCAACAAGTTTGGCCAATGCCGCGTCGCAAAGCCGCGGGCGGCGGCGCTACGTCCGACGTGGGGCGCAGCCAGCATCAGGTTCAACGTGGCACGTTCGTTGAAAACGCGCCTTTCGTCAACTTTCTCGCCTTTGTAATATACCGGTATCAGCGTTCCGTTGAGCGCACGGTCAAGCGCCTCGTGCGCCACCTGTTGCAACCCGAATTCCAATGCAGCTTCCCACGCTAAATCAAATGGCTGATCGATCAACTTGTTGCGCAACCCATATGCGGATTGCCGCGACATTCCGGCGCATTTGGCGGCGACCGATACCGATCCGGTATTTGCCAGCGTGTTAATAAAGCGCATCATTTTGGGCACGGTCCAAATACGTCCAGTGTCTGGCAACTGACCGGATTTGGCGAGTGAGGGGGAGCCTGTTGCTTTTGCAGTGGCGGGCGGGGAGGGGGAAGAGAGATTTACCATGCCTGAAAAGTAACCTATTTGGTTCTCTGTAGGAAAGCGATTTCTTCACTTGGCCGCAACATCGGCCAATGACATAAGGTGAAAAGGCCATCGGCAAAGAGGATTGTGATATATGATATTCGACCGGCGAAGGGTTTTGGTTAGCGGCGCGGCATTTGCTATGACCAGCGCAGTTGCGGGATGTGCCCCGAAATCGGCGATTGTTCCGCAAAATATCTCCAATGATTCGCTTGCCAAACTGGAAGCCAATTCCGGCGGGCGTTTGGGGGCGTATATATTCGACACCGCATCGGGCAAGTCGGCGGGCCGCCGCATCGACGAACGCTTTGGGATGTGTTCGACATTCAAATTGTCGCTCGCCGCCGCGATTTTGAAATTGTCCGAGCAGGGCAAATTGCGGCTGGATGATTTTTTGCCGTATACAAAGACAGATTTGATGTCGGTGTCGCCGGTGACCACCGAAAACCTTGCAAAGGGCGGCATGACAGTCGAGGCACTGGCAAAGGCAACGCAGATCACCAGCGATAATGCGGCCGCCAATATCCTGATGAAGCACATTGGCGGACCAACGGCGGTAACTGCATTTTGGCGCTCGCTCGGTGATAATGTGAGCCGGATCGACCGCTACGAGCCGCAAATGAATTTGGTATCATCGGGGGAAATACGCGACACCACCAGCCCCGGTGCAATTGCCCGGAGTGCGGCCAAATTCCTGACCACCGATACATTGACCATTGCTTCGCGCGAAAAGCTTATCGGTTGGATGGCTGAAACGCAGACCGGAGTGAAACGGCTTCGCGCTGGCTTGCCCGAAAGCTGGCGGCAGGGTGATAAAACCGGCACGGGAATTCACGAAAGCTACACCAATAAATACAATGACATTGCCATTTTCTGGCCACCGGCAAGGCCGCCGGTGATCGTTAGCTGTTTTTACGAAGGCCCAGTTTTTTTTGATGACATGCGCGACGTCGATCTGGCTGTACTCGCTGAGGTGGGACGGATTGCAGCGGCGCAGGTGGAGGAATGGCATCGCGGGTTGGATTGATTTTGAGGGCAGGACTTTTTCATAAAAGGGTAAAAGGAAAAAGGGTAAAAGAGTGGGCGGCACCCTGCGACTGTCGCGTTTAGCCACAAAAACCTGACTTTGAATAATGGTGTAACTGCAGGACCGAAATTCGTTCAGGTGCGCGCGCTCGTCATTGCGAGAAACGTAGTGCCGAAGCAATCCAGAGCAGCGCTGCACAACCCTGGATTACCGCGCTTCGCTCGCAATGACGAATCAACATGACTGTATCTGGAGGGGCAACATTGCGCAGCCTCCTTCTACCCTTTTTCCTTTTACCCTTTTATGAAAATATTATCCCGGCGCTGCAGCCAAAACAACGGCCCACCCGGTCCCGCCACCTAACAGAGGCAACCAATTGCCATCCCCGCCCCGCCCCTCTATATGACGGCCATGTCCTCTGTACGCCCTTGGCGCGATATTGCGCGCCGCTCGTCCCGCCAGATCATGGTCGGTAATGTACCCATTGGCGGCGATGCGCCGATTGCGGTGCAGACCATGACCAACACGCTGACCAGCGATGCCAAGGCGACTATCGACCAGATCCGCCGGTGCGAAGATGCGGGGGTGGATATTATCCGCGTGTCGTGCCCTGATGTCGAAAGCACTGCGGCGCTGAAGCAGATTGTCAGGGCATCGCGCGTGCCGATCGTTGCCGATATCCACTTCCACTATAAACGCGCATTGGAGGCGGCGGATGCTGGCGCGGCTTGTCTGCGGATTAACCCCGGCAATATCGGATCATCGGCGCGTGTGAAGGAAGTCGTCAACGCCGCCAAAGCCAACGGCTGTGCCATTCGCATCGGTGTCAACGCCGGGTCGCTGGAGAAAGACCTGCTCGAAAAATATGGCGAGCCTTGCCCCGATGCGCTGATTGAAAGTGCGCTCGACCATATCAAGCTGCTACAGGATCATGACTTTCACGAATATAAAGTCGCGGTAAAATCGTCCGATGTTTTCATGGCCGTTGCGGCCTATATGGGGCTGGCTGATGCGGTGGATTGTCCGCTGCATCTGGGCATCACCGAAGCAGGCGGGCTGATCGGCGGCACGGTAAAATCGTCGATTGGCATGGGCAATATGCTGTGGGCAGGGATCGGCGACACCATCCGCGTAAGCCTGTCCGCCGAACCCGAAGAAGAAGTGCGGGTTGGGTATGAGATACTGAAATCTCTCGGGCTTCGGACGCGCGGCGTCCGCGTGGTTAGCTGCCCATCCTGCGCCCGCCAAGGCTTTGACGTGATCCGCACCGTGCAGAAACTCGAAGACGCATTGAGCCACATCAAAACGCCGCTCTCGCTCTCTGTTTTGGGCTGCGTAGTCAACGGCCCCGGCGAGGCACGCGAAACCGACATCGGTATCACCGGCGGCGGCAACGGCAAGCACATGGTGTACCTATCCGGCGTCACCGACCACCATGTCGAAGACGCTGACATGGTGGCGCATATCGTGCGGTTGGTGGAGGCGAAGGCAGCGTCAATTGATGCCGGAGAGAGCATGAGCGCGGATGATATGCACGGGGTTGCGGCGTAGGACCTTGATTTAGTTTAGGGCCGACGTTATCCTTTTTGATATAAGAAAATCTTTTGATATCCGTTAGATAAGGTAGTTTAAACATGTTACTTATGGCCATGCTTTTCCTCGTGCAAACCGTGGTCCACACATCACATGCCGCGCCGCCCATTGCCACGCAAGCCGCAGCCGAAGCTGGCCGTGTCTATAACGAGGACCGCGACGGATCTGCCGACGTGGATGCCGCGTTGGGCCGCGCCGCACTATCGGGCAAGGCCGTCATCGTCGTCTTGGGTGCAAATTGGTGCCATGATAGCACTGCACTGGCGAAACGGTTCGCCGCGCTGCGCTTTGCCGCAATGTTGCAACCGCGTTTTGAAATCGTATTTGTCGATGCGGGAAAACCGCAAACCGGCGATGGCCGCAATCAGGATATCATCAAACGCTTTGGCGGCAAGAAACAGAAAAGTACTCCCTATGTGATGATATTGTCGGGCGCAGGAAAATTGCTCAACCGCGATGATGCACGCAGCTGGCGCAACGCCGACAGCCGCAGTGAAGAAGATATTTATCAGTATTTTGCGGAATTCACTTCCGGTTAACCAGCTGGCCTTAATGGCCCGGCAATGGATATGAAATATGTCACCCCGTTCCTGCTGATCGCTGCGGCTTACTGTTGGCAGGCGTTGATCCCTTCGCCGGTCATGCCTGCGCTTACACAGATGGCTCCTTCGATTGAGATGTCTGCCGCATTCACTCGCATTTAAGCTTTTGGGACTAATGCGGGGCTATGTTGATGCGTCATATCTTTGCCGTGTTTGTCGGCGCCTTTGCGGCGGTCTGGCTCATCCTGTCATGGCAAGATCGCAGGGAACGCGCCGCTGAACCGGTTTTTCAGGTGCAAGCTGCGACCGAAGCGATGCCTGCGGAACCGGACGAAGACGCCGAATTGCTATCTGAAGCCGAAGGTACAGTCTTAACCCGCCAACCCGACGGCCATTTTTATACGATGGCCAACGTCAACGGGGGCGATGTCCGTTTTCTGGTCGATACCGGCGCCAGCGCAATCGCGTTGACCGGCGCAGATGCCGATGCGCTGGGAATATCGTGGGACGAAAACGAGCTCGAAAAAATTGGCCGTGGCGTCAGCGGTGATGTTTACGGCAAGGCGGTATTGCTGAAATCTGTGCAAGTGGGAGAGATAATCGTCCACGATGTTCAGGCGGCAGTGATACCCGAAGGCCTTGATGTGTCGCTACTGGGGCAGAGTTTTCTGTCCAAAGTCGGCAACGTCAACATTCAAGAAGACCAGATGACGTTCAATTAGCGTGAAGTGGCGTTAGGTCAGAATTCAATAATCGCTACGCTGGACAGCGCAACATCAGCACACTACTGCGCTAACATGACCACAAGGCAGCGTAACTTTCTGATTCCGTTTGCGGTCACATGTCTGGGCATCGCGCTGTTTTCGGCGATGGATGGATTTATGAAGCAGCTGTCGATAGATATCGGCGCCTATAATGCGATGCTTTGGCGCACTATGGTCGGCGCGATATTGGGCGGTGCTTTATTTACGGTGCGGCGAGAAAAATTACCCGGACGCAGCACGATGCGGCTGCACATTGTGCGCGGTACGATTGCGGCGGTGATGGCCACGACGTTTTTTTGGGGTATTGCCCGCGTGCCGTTGGCAGAAGGCATGGCGCTAAGCTTCATTGCGCCGCTGATCACACTGTATCTGGCCGCCGTGCTGTTGAAGGAAAAAA
>CAWDID010000002.1:0-37275 GCA_963802245.1 uncultured Alphaproteobacteria bacterium
GGTGTTCGCACGCAAGATCTTCACCAAATAGGCCGAGTGAATCGAGGTGGTTTGCGGACCATTCAAGCTTACTGCCACGGCATGAAAATCGCTGTGGCAAAGGCGGCGTAACCCGGCGTTCGAATCGGGGAACCATGTCTTATCGCGATTTTCATTCCAAAACCTGTGCCGAAATCTAGACCAAAATCGAGCCTAAAAGTAGGACCGAAACGAGGACCAAAACGGGACACCCGCAAATATCCCAAAACGCCAAGTTGACACCTAGTTGACAAGATTGACGCCTATTTTGATATTTATCAGCAGTCCGGCGCTCGATAATTTCCAACAGAGCAGTAACGCCAGTTTTTTCCACCGCGCAAAATATGCCTACAAATACCCCCGCAAATACCAGTGCGAAGGCGTCTAAAAAGGCCGCCAACAATGTCAAAGAGCCCGCCCGATAGAAGCAGGCATGCACGTGTTCCCAAAACAAATCCTACATTGCAAGCGGGAATTGCCAAAGACCGATCGAGCCGTTTTCGCACCCGCCACCTTCAAGCTGAAAGTTTCGTAACTCTCCAAATCAAGCTTATTATTCAATCAGTGCTTGAAACATTCCTTTCTGTGCCATTCCAGAAACCGTGGATGTGGCCTGCGCATTGGATGCTCCGGCGCGTTTGCTTTTCGATTGTCATTTATGAGGTTCCATACGCTCTCAATATCGTTGACATGCCTAGAAACGAGTATGTCCAAATCGTTGCTCAAGCTCAGCAGCCCGCGATCAAACATCCAGTGGGCAGTGCCTGACAAGGCGATTCCGTTACTCACGCTATCAGGACCCCCGTGCTCTACTGCCTTGATATGAGCGGCCTGCACTTCCGCGCGGCCACCACCATTTATCAGTTGCAGACCGGTAAACGCACAACGGCGATCGTAAGCGTCCAAAACGTGCTTGCGAAAAATGCGGTCCCGCTTCGGCCTAGAGGTTATGTATTCTAGCCGTTGCCGCTCAATGTCGAATATAAAGGGAGTCCTCTCCTCCGCTAACGACGACGTCAAGCTGGCTGGCTCGTCGAGATCCTCCCGAGGCAAAATAAGACTTTCATCGACAAATCCACGCGCCAGAATCTCGTTGAAATCTCTCGCCGATATAGGACGTACCGCAGATTGCGCCCGACCAGATATGGCACCTGCTTCATTAAGTAATCCACGTTCGACTAAGCCTGTTCCGTCGCTAAACGGAACATCCTTATCAAAGAGCAAATAGCTACCTCGTTCTATGATGGCGAGGTAGCGTTCCAGATTGCTGGGATCGGCTGTTATCTGTTCGACTTTAGCGATCGCGTGATACCCTTTACGGCCAGCTTTGACTGGCTCGTAGTATACAATCCAGTCTCCCACAAATTGTGATGCACGGCCGAGATACTGTTTTGGAAATTGATATTTCGCGTCGGGCTCGTCATCGTAAATAGAGTCTGCTCTATGTATGAATACTCCAAATGCCAAAATGCCGCCCTCCGATGCGGACGACTATAGAGGATATTTGGGCGTTGTCATCACTCCTCCCCCATCCGCAGCGCCGCAATAAACGCCTCCTGCGGGATGCTCACATTGCCATACTCGCGCATCCGCGCTTTGCCCTTTTTCTGTTTGTCGAGCAGCTTCTTCTTGCGCGATATGTCGCCGCCGTAACATTTCGCGGTCACGTCCTTGCGCATCGCGGCGATGGTTTCGCGGGCGATTACTTTGCCGCCGATGGCTGCTTGGATCGGGATTTTGAACAGATGGCGGGGGATCAGGTCTTTTAGGCGTTCGCACATGCCGCGGCCGCGGGCTTCGGCTGTGCCGCGGTGGACGATCATGCTGAGCGCGTCGACGGGGTCGGCGTTGACCAGAATGCTCATTTTGACAAGGTCGCCCTCGCGGTGGCCGATTTGGTGGTAATCGAAGCTGGCATAGCCGCGCGATATGCTTTTCAGACGGTCGTAAAAATCGAACACCACTTCGTTGAGCGGCAGTTCGTAAACCAATTGCGCGCGCCCGCCCACGTAAGTCAGCTGTTTCTGCACGCCGCGCCGGTCTTGGCATAGTTTCAGGATGCTACCCAGATATTCGTCGGGGCAATAGATAGTCGCCTCGATCCATGGTTCCTGAATTTCCGCAATCCGGTTGATGTCAGGCATGTCGGCTGGGTTGTGCAACTCCATATCGCGCGCGTCTTCGGTTTTGCTGCGGCTGAGTTTCAGTTTGTAGACCACCGACGGCGCGGTGGTGATCAGGTCAAGGTCGAACTCGCGGGTCAGGCGTTCCTGAATGATTTCCAGATGGAGCAGGCCCAGGAAACCGCAGCGAAAGCCGAAGCCGAGGGCCGCGCTGCTCTCCGTCTCGAAGCTGAAGCTGGCGTCGTTGAGGCGCAATTTGCTGATGCTTTCGCGCAGTTTTTCAAAGTCTGCGGCGTCGGTGGGGAACAGGCCGCAGAACACGACGGGTTGCACTTCTTTGAAACCGGGGAGGGCTTCGGCGGCAGGACGCCGTGCGTCGGTGATGGTGTCGCCGACGCGGGTTTGTGCGACTTCCTTGATCTGCGCGGTGATGATGCCAACCTCGCCCGCCGCGATTTCGGTCAGGATTTCAAGCTTGGGCCGCATGCAGCCAACGCGGTCGACCAGATGTTTGGTCCCGGCGGCCATGAACTGGATTTCCTGGCCCTTTTTGATGATGCCGTCGATGACACGGATCAGGATGACGACGCCGAGATAGGGGTCGTACCATGAATCGACGAGCATGGCCTTTAGCGGCGCTGCGCGGTCCCCCTTTGGCGGAGGGATGCGGGTGACGATGGCTTCGAGGACTTCTTCGATGCCGATGCCCGATTTGGCCGATGTCAGGACGGCGTTGTCGGCGGGCAGCCCGATGATGTCTTCGATTTCCGCCTTGACCTTGTCCACTTCAGCGGCGGGTAGGTCGATCTTGTTGATGACGGGGACGATTTCATGGTCATGCTCGATGGATTGGTAAACATTGGCGAGCGTTTGCGCTTCGACGCCTTGCGCCGCGTCCACTACAAGCAGTGCGCCTTCGCATGCGGCAAGACTGCGGCTGACTTCATAGGCGAAATCGACGTGGCCCGGCGTGTCCATCAGGTTAAGTTCATAGGTGATGCCGTCTTTGGCGGTATAATCGAGGCGCACGGTCTGCGCCTTGATCGTGATCCCGCGTTCTTTTTCTATGTCCATGTTATCGAGCACCTGCGCGCTCATTTCGCGCTCGCTCAGGCCGCCGGTGGTCTGGATCAAGCGGTCGGCCAGCGTTGATTTGCCGTGGTCGATATGCGCAATGATGGAGAAGTTGCGGATGCGGGAAAGTTCAATCGTCATGTGGTCTGGTTTTCAATGCTTAATGCGGAGGCACAATATCCCCGGCGGTCCTGCGCGCCATTAGCAGCGGGCGCGGGTTAAGGGAAGGGGCTGCTTACGCCGCCAGCCACTCGGCCAGCATCGCGTTCACCTGTTCGGGCGCTTCTTGCTGGACCCAGTGTGATACGCCCGGCAAACGGTGCAGAGTCAGGCCGGGAACCCACTGTTCGGTTCCCGTGGTGCAATGAATATTCAATGCCGTGTCTTCTTCGCCCCAGATCATCAACGTTGGTGTGTCTATCATGCCGTCGCCTGCTTCGGCGTCCATGTCATAATCACGCAGCAGCGCGCGGTAATAATTGACCATCGCGGTCATCGCGCCGGGGCGCAAAGCCGCATCAGCGTAAACCTGCAGCACATCGGGCGGAAAACGGTTCTTATCAACGGCCATTTTAAAGAATGCGTCTTTGATTGCTTGCGCGCCGCCGCGCAGCAGGCCCTTTTCCGGGATCACCGGCAATTGGAAAAAGAAAATGTACCAGCTTTTCCAAAACTGCCGCCATTTGCGGATTTCACGGCGCGCTACCTTTGGATGCGGCACGTTCATAATCACCAGCTTGGTGAGCGGACGGATTTTCTTGATTGCGAACATCCATGCGACGATTGCGCCCCAATCATGCGCGATTAGCATGATTTCGGATGCAGGGTGTTCCGCCTGCGCCGCATCGATCAACGCGGCCACGTCGTCGAGCAAATGGTTGATCGCATAGTTACTGCGCCCGGCCGGACGGCTGCTGGCACCATAGCCGCGCATGTTGGGTGCCCAAACCCGCCAGCCTTTTTCGGCGAGCATTGGCATTTGGTACCGCCAGCTATAATTCAGTTCGGGAAACCCGTGCAGGCATATCGCCAACTTGTCACCGGCGCCAGACGGCGGACAGATTTCGGCCAGTTCGAAACGCTGGCCATTGGCTTCGACAAACCGCCGCACAATTCCGCTGTTTGCATCGGCTGGCCAGCTAAATTGGGTCACAATCGTTTTTCCTGATAACTTACGGTTTTGCCGTTTTCGAGCGTGGCCTGGCCAATTTCGGCAAAGCCCATATTTTCATGGAATGCTATCGACCCCGGATTCGGCGGATCAAGATTAATCTCGCAAGTCACGCGGACATGGCCCTTGGACTTTGCATAATCAAACAGCTGCGTATAATAATGCCGGGCCAATCCCTTGCCGCGTGTATGGGCGGCAACAATGATCCGGTCGACGTAAACAAATTGATCGAAGCGTTCCTTAAACCATAAAAAATTGACACCATTATAAGGTGCATCCTGGTCAAAACTAATCAGCAATCCGTGCGCGTCATCGGCCTTGTGGTAAAACGCATTGGCAATCATATGCTCCAAGGCAGGCAGATCAAGTGGGCCCGTTTCAATGGCATGGGCGTTGTTTAGCGCCAAAATTTGTTGCAACATATTCAATGTTAAGTCCCTAATCTTTTTAGCATTTATCGCAATTAGTAGAAATAAATTGTACAGAAACGTCATTTGCGAGGAAATTAGCGCGTGCATGATTGACGCCTGCCCAAGGGAAGTGCACTCTGAACGCAGAAAAATACAGGAGACGAGGCAGCATGTCAGGAAAAAAAGGGACGGAGAAAACTGGCGCTGGAAAAAAGGCCGCGAAGGCAGCGTTTGGAGCATTTGATGCTGCCAACGAGGCGACCATGGCGTTGGGACCAATGGCAGGCTTGGCCCGCGAAGATTTTGCGGGTGCGATTGGGTTGCTGTTGCGGCAAACTGCGGCTCAACCTGATCTGATATTTAAGACTGCGACAGGGCTGAGTGAAGATTTCGTCAAAATAATGACCGGCAAATCGGAACTTGCGCCCGACGCCAAAGACAAGCGTTTCATGGATCCGGCATGGCGGTTCAATCCGTTTTTCAAGGCCGGCGCGCAATATTATCTGGCGGTGCAAAAGGGCGTAAAGGGTTGGGTCGCCGAACTGGAACTTGACGCGTTGGAAAAAGATCGCGCAAATTTTGTCAGCCAAATGATCATTGATGCATTGGCACCCACTAACACATTGATTGGCAATCCCACGGCACAAAAAATGCTTGTTGATTCGGGCGGACTGTCGTTGATCAAAGGTTTGAAAAATGCCTATGACGACATGACAAAAAACGACATGATGGTCAGTCAGGTGAATAAGAAACCATTCAAATTGGGCGAAAACGTTGCCACATCAAAAGGTTCGGTGGTTTACCGCGACGAAATGATGGAGCTGATACAATATGCGGCCACCACCGATCAGGTTTATGAAATCCCGCAATTGACCATCCCGCCGCAAATCAACAAAATGTATATCAACGATCTGACGCCCGAAAAGAGCGTGGTCAAATGGCAGTGCGACAACGGCATGCAACCGTTCGTGATCAGCTGGCGCAACCCAACCGATGATATGCCCAATTGGAATATGTCAGATTATGTCGGCGGCTGCATTCGCGCATTGGATGTGGTCGAAGAAATCACCGGCAGCAAGACGGTCAACGTCTCTGGCGCGTGTTCCGGCGGGCAAACGATGTCGGTGATGTTATCAAAACTGGCATCGCAAGGGGATAAGCGGGTTGGCTGCGTGACGATGATGGTATGCGTGCTTGAACCGAAAGCCGGCGATACCGAAGCCAGTTCGATGATGAGCGATCATGGCGTCGCACTGGCCCGGCAACGCGCCGCCAAAAAGAAAGTTATTCCTGGCAGTGATATGTCACGCGGCTTTGCTTGGTTGCGGCCAAACGACTTGATTTGGAATTATGTGGTCAACAATTATCTGCTGGGACAAGATCCGCCGGCGTTTGACATATTGTTCTGGAATTCAGATGCGACCAATCTGTCATCGGGGCTATTGGCCGATTTCCTCGATCTGTTCGAAGCAAATGCGTATGCCGAACCGGGTAAGTTTGAAATTGCCGATCACACGCTCGATCTGACCAAGGTTAAAAGCGATATGTTCATATTGGGCGGCACGACCGACCATATCACGCCATGGAAGGCATGTTATCGTTCCACGCAATTGTTCGGCGGCAAGAATATTCAATTTGTATTGAGTCAGGCGGGTCACATGCAGGCGATCCTGAACCCGCCGGGCAATCCCAAGGCGAAATTTTTTAAGCACAAGAAGGACAAAACTCCGGCGGATGTCGATGAATGGATGGCAGGCGCAGAAGAGGTTGCAGGCAGTTGGTGGCCATATTGGATTGAGTGGCTTAGCGAGCGGGCGGGCAAAAAAATTGCAGCATCCGCCGAGTTGGGCAGCAAGAAATATCCAGAATTGGGTGCCGCGCCGGGCCTTTATGTTTTCGATTAACGCTGTCTGATACGGTGGAATTTGATGCGTTGGAATTTCTGGTCGATTGCCAGTTTTGCGAATTTGGCTCCACGGTAAAGGCGTAAGATATGGACAATATCCCCGACGCCTTTCCCAAAGACGGGTATGGCGAAGAGGCGGTTTTCAATTGGTTCAAACGAGAGATTGAAGCCAAATCGGCAATGCTTGGCGACGAGCTTGCTTTTGCGCACATGGACCCGCCAACGCCTGAAATTGCATCGCGTCTATTGGGACTAAACGCCCGGTTTAATCAAAATCTTTTGCATCCCGATCTCAGCCCGTTCGCAACAGAGGCGGAGCGCCGCGTTATCGGCTGGATCGCCCCGGTGTTCGGTATGGCCACAGGGCATATGTGCAGCGGTTCGACGCTGGCAAATTTGACCGCGCTTTGGCGGGCACGTGAAGCCGGTGCAACGCGTGTGGTTGCTTCTGAAGATGCCCATATTTCGGTGACAAAATCCGCCCATATTCTGGGCATGCCATTTAAGGCGGTTGCGGTGAACGCGCACGGACAACTAGACCGGTCACAGTTGGACGCGCTAACCGATGCGGCCATCGTTCTCACTGCAGGCACTACAGGACGCGGAGTGACCGATTGCTTGTCGCGGATCAATGCGGCGTGGGTGCATGTCGATGCTGCTTGGGCAGGGCCGCTGCGGTTCACACAATATGCGGACCGGCTGGCGGGTATCGAGCACGCGGACAGTGTCGCAGTTTCCGCGCATAAGTGGCTTTTCCAACCGAAAGATTCTGCGCTCATCCTATTCGCAAATCCAGACGCACAAGCGGCGATCAGTTTCGGCGGCGCATACCTGTCAACACCCAACATCGGCGTACAGGGCTCACGCGGTGCGGCAGCCATTCCGCTGCTCGCGACATTGCTGGCTTGGGGTGAAGCCGGTTTGGCGAAACGAATTGAAAAAGGTGTTCAAGATGCTGAAGCTCTTGCCAATTATTTGACACATGATGACCGTGCAGAATTAAAGCAATTTCCCGAAACGGGGGTTTTGAACTGGCGCCCGGCGAATGGAAAAGTCGAAGAAGTCATGCGATCCCTTGGCCAAACATCGTCCAAAACGACAATTGATGGCGAAATTTGGCTTCGTCAAGTTGCGGCAAATCCTCATGCTGACATCACAAAAATATGGCAAAAGATCTGTTCGGTTATATGATTTCGAATAGGTTTGGAATTGGCTGTTGCGTGCACAAATAGCTACCCCATACCACTTCCATTTTCGGGGCTATACCAATTGAATTTTGCAGTTATAGTGTCCGCGACAAATGCGACCCAATTAGTAGGAAACGAAATATGACCAAGGGCCGTGAACCAGAATTCACTATGGAAGTTCTGGATGGAAGGACGTTACGGGTTGCGCGGTGGCGAGCGGCCGGCAAAGGGCGATCCGCTTTGTTGCCAATTCTGTTCTTCAACGGAATCGGCGCGAATATTGAGGCTGTGGCACCGATGGCCGAAATGCTCGATGACCGCGATTTCATCACTTTCGATATGCCCGGCGTCGGCGGTTCCCCCGACCCTGTTGTGCCCTATAACACGATTATGATGGCGCGCATTGCCAGCCTTTTGCTTGAAAAATTCCATGTTCCCATGGTGGATGTGATTGGCGTGAGCTGGGGCGGCGCAATGGCGCAGCAATTTGCCATGCAAAACGGCGCGCAAGTGAACAAATTGATCCTGATGGCAACCAGCGCAGGCATGTTGATGGTTCCAGGCAATCCAGCGGCATTGATGAAAATGGCCGATCCGCGCCGTTACATCGATCCCGAATTTATGAACAAGCATTTCAAGACACTCTATGGCGGTGCTGACGATGGCAAGGGCGGGCATATTTCCCGCATTACGCCGCCTTCTAAAACCGGTTATTTCTATCAGTTAATGGCGATGATGGGTTGGACCAGTGCACCCTTCCTGCCGTTCATGAAAAAGGAAACGCTGATCATGATGGGCGGCGACGATCAGATCGTGCCGCTGGCCAATGGCAAATTCCTGAACATGTTGATCCCGAACAGCGAATTGCATGTCATCAAGGATGGCGGCCACCTGTTCATGTTGAGCCATACCGAAGAAAGCATTGCGGCGATACGTGGTTTCTTGGTCCCAGCGCAGGTGCAGCGTAAGGCTGCTTAAACAGCGCTTTCCTTTCGCCGGTAACGCGCTAGCATCTCGAATCGAGAACAGGCTAAGGGAGAGCATTGGTGCGGCATATCGCAATTATCGGGTCGGGTCCGGCGGGATATTATACGGCGGAGGCGGTGCAAAAGGCCTTTGGCGAAAATGTACGGATCGATGTTATTGACCGCCTGCCTGTTCCATTTGGCCTGATCCGTTTTGGGGTTGCCCCTGATCACCAATCAATCAAGGCGGTTGCCAACCGTTATGAAAAGGTCGCCCTGTCCGACAATGTGCGGTTTGCCGGCAACGTCAGCGTGGGCAAGGACGTTACGGTTGACGAACTACACGAACTTTATGACGCGGTGGTGCTGGCGACCGGCGCTCCGAATGACCGCAAGTTGGAAATTGATGGTGCCGATTTGCCAGGGGTTTATGGCAGCGCGGCCTTTGTCGGTTGGTATAATGGCCACCCAGATTTTGCGGATCTTGATCCGGACCTTGGCGGTAAGCATGTTGTCGTAATTGGCAACGGTAACGTCGCGCTTGACGTCGGACGGATATTATCCAAATCGCGCGAGGAATTTCTCGGATCAGACATCGTCACCCATGCGCTCGACCGGTTGATGAACGCCAAAACCGAGCGCGTCACTTTCCTTGGTCGGCGTGGTCCGCATCAGATCGCAATGACGCCAAAGGAGCTTGGCGAACTGGGCCATTTGAAACGCGCCGCACCGTTCGTGTCCGCCGCTGACTTGCCCGATGAAGGTGCCGACGCATTGCTGGAACCCGGCATGCGCAAGTCGGTATCACATCTGCGCGATTTTGCTGATATTCCCGCGAGCGTGCGCGCTGAAAAACCGATCACGATCGAGTTTGATTTCTTCGCCTCGCCGGTTGCAATCGAAGGCAATGGCAAGGTGGAACGCTTATTGGTGGAACGAACTACGCTCGATGATCAAATGCGCAGCCACGGTACGGGCGAGATTTACGCACTCGAATGCTCCGCAGTGATCAGTTGCATCGGATATCAAACGCCGCCGATAGAAGGCGTACCGTTCGAACATGGTCGCGGCCGTTTTGCCAGCGATGAAGGCCGGATTTTGCCGGGCCTATACTGCGTAGGTTGGGCGCGGCGCGGACCATCGGGAACCATTGGCACCAACCGTCCCGACGGCTATGCGATTGCGGATTTGATCGTGCAAGATATCGGCGAGGGCGCTGGTAAAGCGGGGCGTAGCGGCCTCGATGAAATTCTATCGCGGCGCGCTGTGGATGTGGTGACCTTCAACGATTGGAAAAAGATCGAACAGGCCGAATTGCAGCGCGCAAGGGCAGGCGCACCGCGTGAAAAATTCACCAGCATCGCAGAAATGATCGCGGCGGCTGGTTGATTTATCCCGCCCTAAATCCACAACCCAATCGCGTGGATCACGAGCCCGGCCAAGCCGCCAACCAACGTACCATTGATGCGGATGAATTGCAGGTCGCTGCCCACGGCGTTTTCGACGCGGTCGGTGATGGTCGATGCGTCCCAGCCTTTGATGGTGTCAGAAACAAGTGACACGATATTGTCACCGTAATTTTCGGTCGTGCCAACAATTGCGCGGCGCGCGAAGCGGTTTATTTGTCGCTTCAGTCGTTCGTCTTGCTGCAGACGGCTTCCCAAATTAACCAGGATTTTGCCAAACTGCCCGGCCAAAGATGCGTCGGGGTGGCGCGCTGCATTTAGCAGGCCTTCGCGGCCTTGTTGCCACAGTCCATCAATCCAGCTGCCAATCGCGGGATTGTCTAGCAGTTCGCTTTTCCAATCGTTGACGCGCTTGCGCATTTTCTTGTCATGGACCAGATCATGGGCGAGATTGGTCAGCCCTTCTTCACCCTTTGCGCGCAAAGGATGGTCCGGGTCTGCGGCCATTTCAGCCAGCATCTTGCTGAGGCCGCCGACAATCGCATCGGCCAGTTTTTCATCAAGTCCGGTCCAGCGCATAATCGCATTGGCGCGTTCTTCAACCATTTCGCGGATGAGATGTTCGTTGGCTTCGAGCGTTTTTGCACTCCATTTAATGACGCCGTCGAGTACCGCCATGTGGCGCCGCTCACGGATCATCGCAGACAGCATTTGACCCAGCAGCGGCGCGATATCGAGCTTTTGCAGTTGTTGGCGCAGCGCGGCTTTGGCGACATTTCCCAACCGCTCGTCGTCGAGTGACGCAATCATATCGCCAAAGAGCCGCGATGCCCCCATTCGCATCCGGCCTTCGCCGCCCGCAGGTTGCACTAGGAACCGGCCCATCGCCCCTGCGACATCCATGTTCCGGATACGCCGCGTCACTACCTTAGTGGTCAGGAAATTACCGCGCAAAAACGCTGCCAACGTGTTGCCAATCCGCGTTTTGTTGTTGGGAATGATCGCGGTGTGCGGAATCCGAATGCCCATGGGATGGCGGAACAAAGCGGTTACCGCAAACCAATCGGCCAGTCCGCCGATCATTCCCGCCTCGGCAAACGCGCGTAAAAACCCCCAATAGCCCAGGTAATTATGTTCCAACCGACTGCCGATTATGAACAGCACCGCCATGAACGCCAGCAGGCTGGTTGCGACAATTCGCATTTGGCGCAGTTCCGCGTCACGCGCATCATAGCGTGCCTTTTCCGATTGTCCCAAATGTTTGACCTGCTTCACAATTTTTGTCTTACCGCAATTGAGCGGCATCTGCCAAGCGGCCTGCGCGGTTCAAATCGATTATTCAGCAGGCTGAATGCCTCCGCCTTCGCTAAAAATAGGAGCCTTCTGTTTGGCTTTACGCCTTGCGGCCTCTTTTTCATTCTCAGCCAAGCTGTCATAATCTGCCAGCAATACACGCCCGACCTTTTTCCCAAGCCACGCCTCGATATCGCTCGCCAAGCTGAATCCAGCGGGGACCAGCGCCAAAGTCAGGATCGTCGAAAGGATCAGCCCGCCAATCACCGCCACGCCCATTGGCGCACGGAAGGCGCCGTCGCCTGAAATAGAAAGCGCCGTCGGCACCATACCCGCGACCATCGCCACCGTGGTCATCACAATCGGCTGCGCGCGCTTGCGTCCGGCTTCGATGATAGCCTCGGCCTTTGGAACACCGCGCTCAATTTCTTCAAGCGCGAAATCAATCAGCAAGATCGAGTTCTTGCCAACAATTCCCAGCAACATAAGTATGCCGATGAATACGGGTATCGAAATAACATCACCAGTAATCCAAATCGCGATCAGACCGCCCAATGGTGCCAGCAACAGCGACGCCATATTAACCAGCGGCGAAACAAAGCGGCGGTACAAAAGCACTAAAACACCAAAGACCAGAAACACGCCGGAAATAACTGCGACAACGAAGTTCTGGATTAACTCAAGCAGTATTTCATCCTGACCAGCGGCCGGATTAGCAACGCCCGACAGGCAAATTTTTCATCAGTGGGAGTGCGTTTACTTCTTTGATCGCGTCGCCATAAATTCCATTAGCCGCGATGTCTGCGCCGATAAATACCCGGCGCTGCTGGTTTTCCCGCTGAATTGTCGTTGGGCCCGAACCGAATGAAATTTCGGCGACACGGCTTAACGGCACCGTTCCGCCGCTGGCGGTCGGGACCGGCAAGTTTTGAATTGTCGATATTTCGGACCGCGTTGATTCTGCGAGCATCACGCGGATCGGGATTTGACGGCTTGAAAGCGAGAATTTTGCGCTGTTCTGATCAATGTCACCAATCGTCGCTATCCGGATTGCCTGGCTCAACGACGCTGTTGTCACGCCCAGTTGCGCCGCAAGGTCAAGCCGGGGGCGAATGATGACTTCGGGCCGTTTAAGGTCCGCCGACACCCTTGGCCCATCCAGCGACTTTATCGCCTTCATCTGCTCCACCAGCTTTGCCGCTGTATCATTCAGCAGCACGGGATCAGACCCGGTTAACATTACCGTCACATCGCGACCTGAACTCGGTCCGCCATAGCCGTCTGCCTGAAAATTCATTCGGGCATCAGGGATTTTTTGCAAGATTGGTGTCAGCGAGCGTTCAAACTCGATACTGGTCATTTTCCGCTCTTTTTTCAGCGTGATGACTACAAATGCATTGCCTTCGTTAATACGCTCCAGTGCATTTTCGACATCGGGATGTGCATTCAGTAACGCTGCGACTTTGTCGGCGACGACTTCTGTTTGTTTCAACGTCGTACCCGGCACCATTTCAATACGAATACGGCTGAAATCCTGATTTGCATCGGGAAAGGGTTGAATTGGGATAACGGCGAACATCCCAATCGTCGACACGAAGGCAAGCACACCGATCATTACCATCTTCCATCGGTGGTTCAGTGTCCAGGTAAGCATGCTAACGTATCGTTCCATCCACGGTCCCTGCGCATGCGACGCTTCGCCATGCGATTTCATGAAATAGGCAGCAATCATCGGCGTAATCATCCGCGCGACAGCAAGACTGATAAACACCGCAATCACGACGGTAAGTCCGAACGCTTTGAAAAACTGTCCTGAAATTCCTGGCATCAATCCTACGGGCAGGAAAACCGCGATAATCGAAAATGTCGTGGCGACCACCGCAAGGCCGATTTCGTCGGCGGCATCAATTGAAGCTTGATAGGCGGATTTTCCCATCCGCATATGGCGCACGATGTTTTCGATTTCGACAATGGCGTCATCGACCAGCACACCTGCGACCAATCCCAGCGCAAGCAAGCTGAATGAGTTCAGGTTGAAACCTAACAGGTCCATAAACCAAAAGGTCGGTATTGCGGACAAGGGGATCGCGATTGCGGAAATAATTGTCGCCCGCCAGTCGCGCAGAAACAGGAACACAACAACAATAGCCAGCAAAGCACCCTCAATCATCGCAGCCATCGAGCTCGCATATTGGCCTTTGGTATAATCGACAGTGGTGAACAGCCGTGTAAACTTGATGCCCGGATTGCTTTTTTCCAGCTCTTGTAATTTTTCCAATGACTTGTCGTAAACGGTAACCTCGGACGAACCTTTGGCGCGGGAAATGCCGAATGTTATTACTTGCCGGCCGCGCAATTTGCCGATCGATGTTTGTTCGCCAAAACCGTCGGTCACTTTTGCCACATCGCTCAATTTGACGGTACGGCCATTACCCAGCGATATTTGCGTTTGGCTGAGTGCAAAGGCGGAGTTGGCATTTCCCAATACGCGAACCGATTGCCGCGATCCCGCAATTTCGGCACGTCCGCCCGCAGCATTGACATTTAACTGTCGTAAAACATTGTTGATTTGACTAGCCGTCACGCCAAGGGATTGCATTTTTGCGGGATCCAGAGTTACCCGAATTTCCCTACTTACGCCGCCATTACGATCGACATTGGCAACACCTTCAACCGCGAGTAGTGATTTTGAAACGGTATCATCGACAAACCAGCTTAGCTGTTCCAGCGTTAAATCAGCGGCAGAAACGGCAAAGTAAACCAAAGCGTCGTCGTTTATGGTGACCTTTACGATTTGCGGTTCCAAAATGCCATCGGGCAATTCGCCGCGGATCTGGTCCACGGCATTTTTTACATCGGCGACCGCGGCGTTGGCGTCAGTGCCCAGTTCGAATTGTACAAAGGTTTGGCTGTTACCTTCGCGAACGGACGAGCTGATTTGATTGACCCCGGCGATAGATTGAATTGCGGCTTCAACCCGCTGGGTAACTTGCGTTTCCAGCTCGCTGGGCGCGGCACCCGGTTGGACGATAATCACTTGAGCTGCGGGAAAATCAATATCGGGATCGTTATTCACGTCCATCTGGTTGAAGCTTAATATCCCGGCCATCAACAACCCGAAAAACAGCACGATCGGGACCACCGGATTGCGGATTGACCAAGCGGAGATATTGTTGAAGTTCATTCTGCTGATCCGGTCATAACAAGGAGAGTGATCGCGCGGCGCATGAGGTTATTGCGCCTGCTTTTTCTGCATCACCGCTTTTACCGTTTCGCCGGGATTTAAAAAGCCCCCGGCAAACAGAACAACCTTTTCCGTGCCGTCCAATCCTTCGATAACAGGGATGCCACTTGCAGTGACTTCACCGGTTTTAATAGCCCGGCGGGCGACCTTGTTGTCGTTGCCGATGATGTATACGAAAAAGCCGCTATCATCATTCTGGATTGCGGATTCGGGCAGGATCGGTGCAGTCATGGCACCTGACCTAATGACTACGCTAGCGAATCCGCCGGGACGCAGCGCCCGGTTAAACGGCAACGCAATACGCGCCATACCTTGCCGCGATTGTCCATCAATGGTCGGCGCAATTTGCCAAATCTGGCCAATAAAAGTCTCTTCGCTACCAACGGGCGTGACCGTTGCTGAAATACCTTGGGATACGGTTGCAAGATCATTCTCGCTCAACAACGCTTGCAATTCCATCTCGCCGCCTTTTGCGATGCGGAACAAAATGCCGCTGCCGGCGCTCACGGTTTGACCAGGTTCGACATGGCGTTCCAAGATATATCCGCTAACAGGCGCGCGAATATCAAGCCGTGCATTACGTGCGCGGGTTTCATTTAGCTGCGCTTGCGCCACGTTTACGCGGGCGCGGGCGGCATTGCGTGTGGCAGTTTTACGGTCAACATCGGCTTTCGAAATGAAACCTCGATCAATTAGCTGCGCCGCACGGTTCAATTCGCTCTCCGCCAATTGCAAATCGGCACGCGCCACACCGATTTGCGCTTCCACCGCCGCAGCCTGCTGTACTTGCACCGACCGTTCGATGCTGATCAAAGTTTGCCCTTGCGAAACCCATTCCCCCGCGTTGAAATATACGCGTGACACCTGACCGCCTTCGCCGACCACGCCTACTGGCGTATCGGTCCGCGCCGCAATTGTGCCTGTCGCGTTGATTGATTTGGCGACGGTTTCAGTGCCCGGCGATATAACCGTAACATTTTGTGCCTGCCCGCTCTTTTTTGCGTCGTCGGCGGCTTTGGTCGCCGCACCGGATTCGCCTTGGGCGTAGTAATAATAGCCCAGCACTGCGCCAATCGACAAGATCAGTGCGATAGCGGCAATAATGATCCAGCGGCGCTTGTTTGAGCCGCCGTTTTCATCAATCATATAATCACTTTGGCCGCCAATCGGGCTGGCAATGCTGGTTTCGTAGTTCATGTCTTGTCCGTATTCGATTGCGCGGGCTTGATTGTGGAGCGGGGAGAGGCCAATTGCGCTAGCTGTATTGCATCAGTACATCACCGTCTAGAAGTTTTCCAAACAGGCCAGAAGTTTTCCGAACGGGTATGCCGTCAATATAGAGATATTTACCTAGCGGATAGATGCATTTGTCGCAATAAGGATTGGCGGCCAGTTTTTTCGACAAACGACGTTGAAACGGGCCGCGCATATTCTGCGCAGCCCGTTACTAATTGCGAACTGCTTGGTAATTAACGAACGCTGCCGCGCTTGACCAGATTAACAACGGCTAGCAAGGCGATCGCGCCCACGAACGCGATAATCAAGCCCGTGACCGAAAATTCTTGAACAGATCCGCCAATCCCAAACCTATTTGCAACCAAATTGCCAATTACCGAACCGACACAGCCAACCACCACGTTCCACATGATGCCCATATCTGCGTCGCGATTCATAACCTTGCTAGCGAGCCAGCCAGCGATTCCGCCAACGATGACAGCAATAATCCATCCCATCTAATTTCTCCTCTTGTCGCGTCCGGAACAAATAACCGGTAAGTAACGTGATAGTTTATTGCTGGAAAAGATCAAATGCCCTTTTTTGGCATTGCTTCGCCCGTATTTTATACCGGAGAGAGAAAATTAAAACAAAAGCCCCGCAAGCCAAGTGTTTATCTTGGGGCCTGCGGGGCTTTTAAAAGCGCTGGTCTCGCTCTTGTTATTCAGTATTTTTGTTGGCGCTCATATAAGTCGCGGTAATGCTGGATGCGTGTTACCCGAAGGCCAGCCATGCCGGAACGATCCACGGCGCGTTGCCACGATGCGAATTCTTCCAATGTTAGGTCATAGCGTTCGCACACGTCATTAATGCTTAACAAGCCGCCATTTACTGCAGAAACAACCTCCGCTTTGCGGCGCACAACCCAGCGGGTTGTTCCAGGCGGCGGTAAGCTGTCTAGCGAAAGTGGTTCGCCCAATGGGCCGATAACCGTAGCAGGGCGTATTTTTTGGTTTTCTATCATATGGACCTCAGTTTTTCTTGCCCCGGATGTGCTGTCAGTTCGTCTGACAAATCCAGTTTTACTGCGACAGGTTTGCGATTGATTGAACCGTCTTGGTAAACGGCTTGGTCATAATTGGATTGGTCGCCAAATTCTGACGATTGACTGGGGTAAAACGAGCCATGCGGCACCGCTTTTGCGCCGATTGTGCCGGTATTCCCGGCGAAATAGTGTAAACGACCCTCAACGCTGTCGTCGCGTATTGTGTTGCCAATAGCGTTGCGCTGTGCAGCGATTACGGCGATTGACGTTACGGAGTTCGCTTGACGCGAAATTGCCGTAGATAGCAAAGCACGAAAATCCGATCGACGCGGCGCGCCGTTCATGTTTTCGTTCAAAGAGGGGAACGTCATTTCCATGCCCATCCCTCTACACGCCACCTGATAACGCGGAGTAAAGGCACGGTTCATCTAAAGTTAGGCGAGATTAATGGCGGTTATCATTTGCCGGCCGGTTTTGTGTCATTTTGAGAACGCGCAACGCAAAACTAGCGTTTCGGCGCTCACGCCGCTATGGGCTATGACCACATGATAGAAAAAAATACTTCAGTTAATTTTCAATTGGGCGATGATTTGTCCGCAAAGCGAATCGTTGTCGCAATGTCGGGCGGCGTTGATTCGTCGGTGGTTGCGGCATTGGCGGCGCGCACAGGCGCCGAAACGATTGGCGTGACTTTGCAGTTATATGATCATGGCAGCGCGATAAAGCGCGCGGGTTCATGTTGCGCCGGGCAAGATATCCGCGACGCGCGCGCCGTTGCCGACAGGCTGGGCATAGCCCATTATGTGTTCGATCACGAAAGCCGTTTTCGCGAATCGGTAATCGATCATTTCGCCGATGAATATATGGCAGGGCGCACCCCGATCCCTTGCGTCCGCTGTAATATGGGCGTGAAGTTTACAGATTTGTTCCGGCTGGCAAAGGAATTGGGTGCTGATTGCCTTGCCACTGGTCATTATGTCCGCCGAATAGAGGGGCAGGGCGGGGCAGAGTTGCACCGCGCCGCCGACGTCGCCCGCGATCAAAGCTATTTCCTATTCGCTACGACACAGGATCAGCTGGATTATTTGCGTTTCCCGTTGGGTGATATGCCAAAACCGTTGGTGCGTGAAATCGCAACCGATCTGGGGTTGGTGGTTGCTGCCAAACCGGACAGTCAGGATATTTGCTTCGTTCCCGATGGCGATTACGCCAGCGTTGTTCGCAAAGTGCGTCCCGATGCCGATACCGGCGGACAAATCGTGCATATAAACGGTGACGTTCTTGGCGAACATAAGGGCCTGATCCACTATACCGTGGGGCAGCGTAAGGGGCTGGATATCGGCGGTCAGCCTGTTCCTCTCTATGTGGTTCGGCTGGATGCCGCCGCACGCCGCGTTTATGTCGGCCCGCGCGCTGCGCTTGCCGTCGCTGCTGCCCGGATAACCGACTGCAATTGGCTGACAGAGGCTCAGTCCCGTCCGATCATGGTAAAGGTGCGGTCGATGGCACGGCCTGTTGCGGCGCGGATTGATGGCGAATGGCTGCGCTTTGACGTTCCAGAACTTGGCGTTGCGCCCGGACAAGCTGCGGTATTCTACGATGGCGACCGCGTTCTAGGCGGCGGCTGGATCGAAGAAACCGAAGCGGTGGCAATGGAATTGGTTGCTTGAACTGTGACCAACCTTGATAGCGTTTTAATCCAGAGCCTCAAGTTCCGCCTTGTTCAATTGCTGGCAGCCAAATTCACCGCGCAGCTCGGCTGCTGCCTTGGCTAGGAACGGGACTGAGGCGGTTACGCGCTTGTTATCGGGATCATCGCTTACGCTGACTATTTCCATTCCGGCTTCGGTGTCATTGGCACAGCTTTCCATATCGCGGCCCTCGATATAGCGGCATGAACAGGTAACGTGCGCTGCATAACCGGTTCCCAAACGGGCATAGCCCTGCAGCGTCGCAAAATTGAATATGAGCAACAACAGGATCAAGACGAGCATCGCAACAAGAGCGAGCTTGGCGGTTCGCCATTTGCTATGGGGCGCTTTGTGTGTTGGATTTGGGGTTGCAGTTGCCATGAACGTTCCTAATGATAATCCTCATGCCTAAGATCAATACGCCCGTCGCCGCAACCGCTTTTTCACTCGCCGCCGCGCTCGCGCTATCCGCGTGCAGCAATGCAGCGCCAGAACCTGCTGTAAAATCAGTCGTTGCTGCGGCACCTTTTATCGCCAATTACGCCGATGATGCAGCCGTTGGCGAGGCTGCATTGAAGCAGATGATCGCGCCATTTTTTGAAGACCCGGCATTATCGGAAACCCGCGCTTTGGTGATATTGCACGGCGGCGTTGTCGTCGCGGAACGATACGCACCGGGATATGGTCCCGATACCAAGCTGATAAGTTGGTCGATGGCGAAAACGGTTACGGCAACATTAGTGGGCATGATGATCGCCGATGGCCGCCTTGCGCTCGATGAACCCGCACCGATTGCCGAGTGGCAAATTCCCGGAGACGAGCGGAGTAAAATCACAATCCGGCATTTGTTGCACATGGCGTCGGGGATTGATCACACCGAAGGGCTTGATGAAGAGGCTGACGTCGCGATTTACGATGGCGATACGCCGCGTATGCTTTTTCTCGATGGCCGCGACGACGTGGCGCGCTATGCCGAAACCCGTGTGCTGGAGGCATCGCCAGGAACAAAGTTTGAATACAGTTCGGCGACGTCCCATATCCTGGCGGACATCATGACGCGGTCGCTTACCGACAGCAAAGACCCGCTGGTCCGGCGCAATGCAATGCTGGAATACGCCAAGGGCCGGTTGTTCGATCCTTTGGGGATGAAGAGCATGACTCCGGAATTTGACCGGTCAGGTACAATGCTGGGCGGCAGCATGATGCACGCAACGGCACGCGATTGGGCGAAACTCGGCGAGTTTTTGCGCAACAATGGATCGGTACGAAGTGCACAATTGATACCGACAAGCTGGACGCGGTTTATGAGGACGTCGAGCGAGCAGGATGCCGCTTACGGGGCGCATTTGTGGTTGAACAAAAAACGACCGGAGGGACGGGACCAAGTCCTGTTTCCGGGCAAAGGACCCGGCGATATTTTTTCGATGCTAGGTCATCTGGGACAATTTGTTTTGGTATCACCGCAACATAAGCTGACCGTCGTGCGGCTTGGAAAAACGGTTGATTCCGAATTGGACCCGGTAAACGAACAACTTGCCAAAGTCGTCGCGATGTTTCCGAAAAACTGACGCGCCGTTTTAAGATCTAGTCTGTTTTAACCTCAGGCTTTGGCAACTGGCGCGTCTTCGCCAAGGTCTTCAAACCAAGCTTCTACAGGACCCTTGAGCGTTAACAACATTGGCCGCCCCTTGCGGTCGAGCGACTTTCCGGCTTGCACTTTGATCCAGCCCGCGGAAATGCAGTATTCCTCCACTGTAGTGCGCTTTTCACCTTTGAAGCGGATGCCGATCCCGCGCTCCAACGCTTCGGCGTTGTAAGCGTCGCTATGAGGGTGGATCGACAAATGGTCGGGCGGGGTATCTGCTGTATCAGTCATAACCGCGCCTTTGCCGTAAACTGGCCGCGCTGGCAATCCCTGACTATTGCGGGCCGCAATCTTAACTGGCAAGGCGCACAGATGAATATAGAACAATATGATGTCATCGTTCTGGGTGCTGGCGGTGCCGGACTAATGTGTGCGGCGGTGGCGGGACAGCGCGGACGGCGGGTGTTGCTGATCGATCATGCCGAAGAAGCCGGTAAGAAAATCCTGATTTCTGGCGGCGGTCGTTGTAATTTCACCAATGTTAACACGGCGGCGGATCGTTTCATTTCGGCAAATCCCCATTTTGCCAAATCCGCATTGGGCCGATATTCTCCGCAAGACTTCATCGCGCTGGTCGATAGTTATGACATCGCCCATCATGAAAAAACCTTGGGGCAATTGTTCTGCGACGGCAGCGCCAAGCAGATTGTTGCGATGTTGCTGGAGGAATGCGCCAAGGGTAAAGTTCAGATCGCTTTGGGATCGCCGCTTAGCGCGATTGGCCAATCTGACGGACGCTTTGACGTGGCCTATGGCTCAAAAATGGCGAGCGCGACGTCGCTGGTTATCGCAACCGGCGGCCCGAGCATCCCTAAGATGGGCGCGACCGGATTCGCATATGATCTGGCGCGGCAATTCGGATTAAAGGTGGTTGAGCCGCGTCCGGCCTTGGTCCCGTTCACTCTTGGCGGAGAGGACGTGCTGTTTCGTGAGCTGTCGGGTGTATCCGCCGATGTGGTGGCGCGGTGTGGAAAAATGGCGTTTAGGGAAGCCGCCTTGTTGACCCACAAGGGGCTATCAGGACCGGCGATATTGCAAATTTCAAGCTATTGGCGGCATGGCCAGCCGGTTGGCATCGACTTTTTGCCAGATGTCAAAAGCGGCTGGCTACGGACACTCAAACGCGATCAGCCGCGCAGCACGATCAAGTCGGTTCTGTCCGCCGCTTTATCATCGCGGCTGGCGGAAACATTGGCCGAGCGGATTGGCGGTGCTGGCAATTTGGCTGACACCACGGACCGTGTGTTGGAAGAAGCCGAACAGCGCTTGGCCGATTGGCAGTTTACCCCGAACGGCACAGAAGGCTATGCCAAGGCCGAAGTTACCGCTGGCGGGATCAGCACCGATGGCCTGTCGCAGCAAACGATGGAGGCGAAGAAAATGCCCGGCCTCTTTGCGATTGGTGAGGCGGTGGATGTCACCGGATGGCTGGGCGGATATAATTTCCAATGGGCCTGGGCCAGCGGCCATGCGGCAGGGCAGGCGGTTTAGGTGCTACAGATAGGCAAATTTAACGCCGCTCCGGTCTGCGCTGGAGCGGCGGTAGTTGGCAATTTACCCCACATCAATCACACGTCGATCCGGTCCCCGCTTCCAAATCAAGGCACCGGCCGTCAAATTCCCCAGCCGGAACCGAAAGCCCGATCAGCGCCGCCAAAGTCGGCGCGATGTCTACGGTTTCCACCGACAATGGCTGTTCAAACCTTGCCATGTCTTTTCGCCAAAATAGGATAGGCACGCGGCGGTCATAATCCCACACGCTGCCGTGGGTGGCGACATAGCCCATGCCCGCATCAGGAATCGGCGTGACATGCGGTTTTAGTGCGACGAACAAATCCCCGGATAACGCAGGATCAAACGACGCCCGTGCGCGTTCAATCATTGTCCAGCTTTCGGGCGGAGTTGATGGCACCCGGGCTGCTACGATCTCGGCTTTCGCATACGCTGCCGCGACCAACGGATGAGCGCGGTAAGCCGCCAGCGCCGCGGTCAGAACCTTTGCTTTTTGTGCCTTATTCAGGCTGGCGTCGATCCACACATCGCCCAGGCCATCGCTATGCAGCGGCTGAATTTTCAGTTTGAGTTTTTTGGCTATGTCTGCACCAATCGCCTTCACCGAAACCGACTTTGTTATCCGTTGCGCATCGGGAATGGCGAGTTCGCGAATGCGTTCCGGCAAGTCATGGCCGCCATGATCAGCAGTTAACACTATGGCATAATCAACCCCCGCATTGTCGAGCCGCGCAAAAAGCCCGCCTAGATACTGATCGAGCATCATCAACTGGATGCACATTTCGCTGCCCGATGTGCCATAAGTGTGACCAATATAGTCCGTTGCCGACGCGCCAATCGCCAAAACGTCAGTCGCGGGTCCCTTACCAAGGCCCATGTCGACGGCCAATTCACCGGCCAAATTAATCACGGTATTGTCAAAATGTGGCGTTGCTCGCCAACTGCGGGCATCACCGCCGCTGCGCGCAAACCGGCCGTCACCAACGTTCTTGCCGCCGCCGATGGCGATAGCGCGCGAATGGCCCGCACAAAATTCCGGCAATGGCATGGCAGCCGCTCCGTCCGCGATTTGCGATGCCGCACTGATATTGGCGCGCGTGACTGCGCCGGGCATTTCACGGCCAGCATAGGATTCAAACCCCTTGCCAGCCCACCACCAAAGTTCGTCGACTTTATGGCCGCCCATCATAACCGCCGCGCGGTCTTTTCCGGCCACCGATACAACACGCACAGCCGGATTGGCGGCTTTCATGCGTTCGCCCAGCGTCGGCACTTTCAAGTGTTTGTCGGAAACAGTGTATTTATTAGACGTTGAACCCGGAACGCTTTCATCCTCGGCACAGTAGATTTTCTTGTCTTCACGCGCCGCTTTCAAATCGATCCATTCATTAGCGATTATCCCGGCGCGGCCCGGGCGGATCCCGGTTAGAATTGTGGCGTGGCCAGGGCAGGTTTCGGTTGCCGAATGGCTTTGATATCCTGCGGGAAAAACCGCACCTTGCTGCAATCGTTTCAATCCGCCAGTAAACTCACCACGATATTCGGCGAACAAATCGGCGGACAACTGATCCACCGATATCGCCACGATCAGCTTTGGTGATGCACCCTCAACCGGTCCGGCGCGAGGTGCAGGACTGCTGGTATAAACTGTCGTTTGGGCAAGCGCGGGGCTAGTGGCGGACAAAATGCCGGAAAGAGCGGTTAAGGCTATTGCACAATAAGCAGAACGGAACATGGTTACCCTTCGTTTTGAATGATATGATCATCATAGGCGAGAGGGCACGCTATGGAAGCGTTAGTTTTCAGTTTTGTGAAGTGCATTGAAAGCAACGAGTTTTTGGGTCTCGCCAGATGTGGTTCAATGATTGGACTATTAACAGAAAACTGGATGGGCGCAGCGGCACAATCGAAAAAATTGAAAATCAAATCGCCGCCGTCATCTCTTTTTGCAAACGTAAATTTTATTAACCAATGATGCGGCTGTAATTTAATCGTTAACGTGGCCGTAATCTGATAAGAAATGTAGTTAATTAAAGCGAACATGTTGCAATGACGAGCATGTAACGCTCACGAAAAAAGCGCAGATTTTTGTCTACGAAATAGTCTTGGCAATGAAATTGATGTCGGACAGTATGGAATAAAGTAAACCGTTGCATTCAGTCATGCAGGCTGCAAGCCTCGGGTCGCAGAAAGAGGCGCTGGAACAATCCGGCGCCTCTTTTTTGTCTGCAGATATTGCGTTTACGCCGCTTTCGCGCGCGATTGCTTCTTACGTTCATTTGGATCAAGGAAGCGTTTACGCAACCGGATGTTCTTGGGCGTTACTTCGACCATTTCGTCATTGTCGACATAGGCAATCGCTTGTTCCAGTGTCATCCGCCATGGCGGGGTCAGGCGAATGGCGTCGTCTTTGCCGGTGGAACGGAAGTTAGTGAGCTGTTTCGACTTCATCGGATTAACTTCCAAATCGTCAGGCTTAGCATTTTCGCCGATAATCATGCCTTCGTACAATGCTTCGCCCGGGCTAACCATCAATATGCCGCGTTCTTCCAATGGGCCGAGCGCATAGGCCACCGCTTCGCCGCTGCCGTTCGAGATTAGCACGCCGTTTTTGCGGCCGTCGATTGTACCGCGATGTGGGCCATATTTTTCAAACAGGCGGTTCATGATGCCGGTGCCGCGAGTGTCGGAGAGGAATTCGCCATGATAGCCGATCAGGCCGCGTGATGGCGCGCTAAATGTAATCCGGGTTTTGCCGCCGCCCGATGGCCGCATGTCGGTCATCTCGCCTTTGCGGATCGCCATCTTCTCAACCACGGTGCCCGAATATTCATCATCAACGTCGATAACAACGGTTTCATAAGGCTCGGTAGGTTTGCCATTTTCGTCTTCGTTGAACAACACACGCGGGCGCGAGATACCCAGTTCAAATCCTTCGCGGCGCATGGTTTCAATCAAAACGCCCAATTGCAATTCACCCCGGCCTGCAACTTCAAAACTGTCTTTATCAGCGCTTTCAGTGATACGCACAGCAACGTTGCTTTCGGCTTCGCGCATCAAACGGTCGCGGATCATGCGGCTGGTGACTTTGGTCCCCTCGCGGCCCGCCATCGGGCTATCGTTCACTGAGAAACGCATTGAAAGCGTTGGCGGATCAATGGGCTGCGCGTGCAATGGCTCGGTTACGCTTGGTTCGGCGATTGTATCGGCCACGGTCGCGGTGGTCATGCCGGCGATGGAAATGATGTCACCTGCTTTGGCTTCTTCAACCGGCACGCGCTCCAATCCGCGGAACGACATGATTTTCGATGCGCGGCCGGTCTCGACAATCTTGCCTTCCGGGCTGAGCGCATGGATTTGCTGGTTCAACTTGACGGTGCCAGACAGAACAAGGCCGGTTAATATGCGGCCAAGAAAGTTATCGCGGTCCAACAGAGTGACGAGCATTTTGAACTCACCATCTACGTCGGCCTTTGGCGCGGGGACGTGGCTGACGATGGTTTCGAACATCGGCGTGAGCGTGCCCTCACGCAGCGACGGATCAATCGATGCATAGCCATTGCGTCCCGAGGCATAGAGCACGGGGAAATCAAGCTGTTCATCGGTGGCGTCCAAGGAAACGAACAGGTCGAACACTTCGTCCAATACTTCTTGGATACGTTCATCCTGACGGTCGACTTTGTTGACCACAACGATCGGGCGCAGGCCCAACGCCAACGCTTTGCCGGTTACAAACTTGGTTTGCGGCATTGCACCTTCGGAAGCGTCGACGAGCAGTATAACGCCGTCAACCATCGACAATATGCGTTCCACTTCGCCGCCGAAATCGGCATGTCCTGGGGTATCGACGATGTTGATACGGGTAGTTTCGTTTTCTCCGGCCCATTCAACGCTGGTGCATTTCGCCAGAATCGTGATGCCACGTTCTTTTTCCAGATCGTTCGAATCCATCGCCCGTTCTTCAACGCGCTGATTATCGCGGAAGGTACCGGATTGACGGAAAAGTTGGTCAACGAGGGTGGTTTTGCCATGATCGACGTGGGCGATGATAGCGATATTGCGCAGGGACATTTCTATTTAAGCCTTATGGGAGCCAGTTTTGGTAGCCAATTGCCACCAGATTCTCGCGCGCCTCTAACCCAAATTGTGCTGCGGCGCAACAATCAAACGCTTGTGTTTCCTATTGGCTGAACGCTGCGGTTATTTGTATTTCATCGTAAAGTGATTGCGTTTCGGCTGCTTTTAGACGGCGGATGAGCTTGCGGCCGAAATCCTGCCGCCAAATTTGCAGCAGTTTCGGTAGCTTGCTGTGATCGCGAGCATTGGCAATTGCCCGTAGCCGCATGGACGCATTTTTTAGCAAAAGGCGTTCTTGCTTAAACCGCGCGGCGGTATATCGCTCGTCTATTAGGCCCAGTTGATGCCGCGCTCCGCTGATCAACACATTGGTAGCAGCGTGATCTCCAATCTGGTGCATCGTATTGGCGCCATCCAAAGCGGCTTCGATGATCGCTAATTGATCATCAAGGCGGCGACGTTGGTCCGCGCCTGCACAGCTTTGGATTGCGCGCATATAAGCGGCAAGCGCATTCAACATCGCTGCGCTGGGCCGCTTGCCCGAAAATTCATCGACAATGAGATTTTGGGTAAAGTGTATCAGCGCCGGGTCCGTCTGGGCCCGCGATATTTTGCCGGGCATCGCCAGATCCGGGATTGGCACGGGGTCGTTTACACCGTTTCCACGTGCCGGACCAAAGAAGCTGTTGGTCACGTCCGCCGTACCCGCTTTGCCAGATAGGCTAGGCAACAGGAAATGCGGATTGCCGCGCCCATTGGCATGGCAACTGCCACAACTTAGTCCTGCCTTGGCGGCTTGCCCGCCGAGCAGAGCAGGCGAATTGAACAATGCCAAACCGGCACGGACATCGGCTTGTGCGCCCGGTTCAAAGGAAAGGCAGGTGGATGGCTGTTTGGATAGCGCGGCAATTTCGTAACCGGGAGCGGTCCACCGTAAGGATTCGAACAACGGGGCGGGCGCCGCGTACACCGCCGCCGCCGCCAAGGTGCCAAATAGTGCCGCGCAGTTCAACCAGCGGATGTCGCCGCCTCCGCGATCCAGCGGCGCAGCTCATCGGCCTCGTAACAACCAAAGCTGCACAGTGTTTCCAATTTAGCCAGATGCAATTTGGCACCAGCAACATTGCCCCGCTCCAGTTTCAATTCGCCGTAATATTCCAACGCGCCGCGGTGTTCGGGGTCGACCTGCAACGCGGCCTGATAATAGCTTTCGGCCGCGTCATATTTGCGTAGCTTGCGGTTGGCAAAACCCAAATAAGTCAAAATATCGGGATGCGGTCCCGCCGTCCATAATGCGCCATCAAGCTGGGCAATCGCCTCTTCATAGCGTTTTTCGTTGATCAAGCTGACCGCCGACACATAAGCACTGTCGGCAGATTTCGCACCCGCCAACCGGATGTCCGGTGCAATCGGAGCCAGCGCGGCTTTGCCGCTTTGCATGGCGGCATCCACTCTGGCGACCGCATCGGTGATTTTTGCGGCGTCGGCGCAAGTCGTATTGCATGTCGCCGCAGCCGCTTTGAGTTCAGAAAGTTGTGCGCCCGCCTTGTCCGCATCGCCCAGCTTGGCATAGGTAATCGCCAAATCGCGCCGTGCCTCGATCATCTTGCCGTCGTATTTTACCGCTGCTTCAAACGGCTTTTTCGCTTTTTTGAATTCGCCTTGTGCCATGTAACTGGCGCCAAGCAGATAATTGGCCTGCGGATTTTTTGGAATCGCATCAACCACGCGCTTAAACGCCTTTGCGGCTTCGGCGAATTGATTTGCACGAAATGCAGTCGTTCCTTTTTGATATTCGACTGCGGGATCATATTGCGGCGTAGACTGGCTTGGAGCTCCGCCGCCCCCGCCTCCGCCGCCGCCTGCGGCAAAAACTGGCGATAATGTCAAAAATATCGCGCCAGCCGTAAACGCCAATATGCGCATGTTTAAACGGAGAAACATCGACTCGATCCTCTTCCAACTTTCGGTGATTACTTTCTACCATATTTACATTGGAGTTGTAAGGCATGGGGATATGATGAAAGAGAAGCGCAAACCACTTCCCGTTTTTCAATAACTTGGACCAGTATGCTGCTGCGCTTGATCCCCGACCGTTTTATTTTGATGCTGCTTATCGCATTGGCGTTGGCGTGGGTGTTGCCTGTTCGCGGGGCAGCGCTGGATGCAGCTCAGAGCATAATTTTTGCCGGCATATTCCTGCTGTTCTTTCTGCATGGGTTGCGCCTGCCGCGTGGGGAAATAGCAAAAGCGACACGCAGTTTTCGCGTGCAGGGCGCGATGCTGGCGGTTTGTTTCATTCTGATGCCGCTGGCGGGATGGATATTGGCCAAGCTGGCCGCACCGGTTTTGCCTGCCGCGCTCGCCGCCGGAATTATCTATCTGGCGGTACTGCCATCAACGGTGCAGTCTGCAATCAGCTATGCATCGATTGGCGGCGGAAACGTGGCTGCGTCGGTTGTTGGTGCGGCGCTTTCCAATTTGGCCGGGATAATATTGACGCCGTTGCTTGCTGCTTTGTTGATTGGCGGGGCCAGCGGCGCGGCGATGGATTCGAACGTGGTAATCAAGATCGCAACGATGCTGCTGCTGCCGTTCGCTTTGGGGCAAGTGGCGCAGCATTGGCTGGGTAACTGGGCGGCGGGGCAAAAGGCGTTGTTGTCACTGTTCGACCGGGCGGTGATATTGCTGGCGGTGTATATTTCGTTTGCTGGCGCGGTGGCATCGGGCGCGCTGGGTAATTTGGACGGTATGGTGTTGACGGCGCTTGTTCTTGCGTTGGCGATGCTTTTGTCGTTCGCATTTGGCAGCGCGATGTTGGTAGGCGGGATATTAGGACTGGCGCGGCCAGACCGGATCAGCCTGATTTTTGCCGGAGCGCACAAGAGCATCGCCACGGGCGCACCGATGGCGGCGCTGTTATTTGGCAATCAGGCAGGGCTGATTATCCTGCCCGCGATTTTGTACCATATCGCGCAGTTGATTTTGAGCGCGCCATTGGCCAAGCGGCTGGCAAGGGGATCGGAGACTGAAAAACGCTCACGTTCATCTTGAAACACCCACCGAGCGACATCGCGTATAAATTACAAACTCCTCAGCGCCTCGGACGGGCGGGCGGCCAGTATCGGCAGCGATCCGGCCAGACCCAGCACAAACGTAATGCCAGCGCCGCCCAATAACGTCACCGCCAATACACCATAATCCGGCGCGAATTTAAAATCGAAAATCTGGGTGATGACATAATATCCGCCGCCCATGCCCAGTGCGAGTGACAACAGCCCCAGCAAAATCGCGAGTAACCCATATTCCATTGCCTGCGCACCCAAAATTTGTGAACGGGTTGACCCCAATAACTTTAAGATTACGCTGTCATATATCCTGCTCGCCCGGCTGGCCGCGATTGCACCCACCAGAACGGCAATCCCGGCAAGTATTGCAATGGATGCTGCGGCGGCAATGGCCTGCGCCATTTGTTTGAGCAATGCCGTAACTTGCGTGACCACTTCCCCCACCTCGATCAGCGATGCCGACGGGAATGCCAGCGGCAAGGATTTGGCCAGCTTTGCCTCCGCATCATCAGGCACGGTTAGCGTCGCCACCATATTATGCGGCGCAGCATCCAATGATCCTGGCGAGAATACCAGAACATAATTCAAGCCAAAATTGTCCCATTCCACCGTACGTAACGATGCGATCTTAGCCGAAACCTCCACGCCGAGCAGGCTGATGGTGATGTCATCACCCACGCCCACGCCCAATGATGCGGCAACCTCTTGTTCCATACTGACCAAGGCCGGTCCCTTGTAATCCTTTGCCCACCATTTTCCGGCGGTCAGCGTGCTGCCTTTCGGCAAATCGGCACTATAGGTCAGGCCGCGATCTCCGTTCAATATCCAAGCACCTTCGGGCAGGGTCTCCATCTCGTCAACGCGCTGCCCCTTATAGGCAATCACGCGGCCACGAAGCGCGGGGATCATGTTGATTACCGCATCAGGAGCGGCGCCGCGAACCAATTGCTGAAACCGGACTGCGTCATCACGCGGGACATCAAGTACAAAGAAACTAGGGGCACGTTCGGGTACGCTGCGCGCGATTTCATTGTTGATGCTGGTTTGGATAACGGCCAGCGTAACGAACAAAGTCAGCCCCAAACCCAATGCCACCACCAATGCCTGCGTCTGTGCGCCGGGACGATAGAGATTGCCAATTGCCAGCCGCAACAATGGCGCCTTTGGCCGGGGCAAGCGCATTGCCGTCCACCGGATCGCTTTGGCCATAGCGGTCAAAATCAGCAGCAGAGCAAAGGCGGCGGCGATGAAACCTGCGGAAAATAATGGTTCGCGGGCGGTGCCAATGGCCAGTGCGATTATTGCAGCGATGGCGGCGGCGACTAGCAAAAACGTGCGGCGGTCAAAGCGTCTGCCGCTTTCAACAACGGCACGGAACAATCCGGCAGCGGGCACGAACCGGGCGCGAGATAATGGGGGCAAAGCAAAGGCCAAGGCGATCAATAGGCCGTAAACGGCGCTGGCGATCAACGGCGCCGGGTAGAGCGCGAAACCCGGCGGAACCGGCAAGATGTCGCCCGCAACCGCGCCAATGGCGAGTGGCAGGATACTGCCCACCACTAACCCACCGGTAATGGCGAGCGCGGCAACGGCGAAAATCTGCATCATATAGATGCGAAAAATGCTGCTGCTATCCGCGCCAATGACTTTTAAGGTCGCTATGCTGGCACGTTTGCTATCCAGATAACTGCCGACGCCGTTACCAACGCCAATCCCGGCAATCACCAACGCAGCCAGACCAACCAGCGTCAAGAATTGTCCCATGCGTTCGATAAACCGGCGGGTGCCGGGCGCGCCATTGGACCGGTCGGTTAATTCCAGCCCGGCCGAGGGAAACTGCTTTTCGATATCCTTTGCGGCTTTAGCCGGTGGTACATTGGCGGGCAATTTGATCCGGTATTTGGCATTATACAGGCTGCCCGGCTGAATCAGACCCGTGCTGCCCATCGCGTCCATGCCGATGATGGCAACGGGGCCAAGGGTAAATCCTTCGCCCAATCGGTCGGGCTCTTCGCCGATGATCCCGGCAACTTTGAACCGTGCTTTGCCAAAACGAACTGGATCACCAACGCCTATGCCTAACCGATTGGCCAGCGTTGGTGCAATTAGGATTTGTCCGGGCGGCGGTGCCTTTGCAATGCTGCCGCCTGCTAAGGTAAACTGTCCATAAAACGGGTAAGCGGCGTCGACGGCTTTCAGTTCGGCGAGCAGGCTATCATCATCTTTGCCGCCGATGGCCATGGCACGCATCCGGATGGTTTCCGACAGCGCACCGGCCGATTTAAACGCGGCAATTTCGGCGGCGGTGGCGGTGCGCTGGGCAATTTCAATCTGGATGTCGCCGCCCAATATAGTTTGGCCGCGATTGGACAGTTCGGCGGCGATCCCTGACGTTAAACTTCCGATAGCGGCCAATGTAGCGACGCCAAGGAACAGGCAGATTGCGAGCAAACGCAGGCCGCGTATGCGCGCGTTGAGATCACGCCGGGCAATGCGCCAAAGTGTGGATAGGGGGAGGGTCACACGATTCATCCTATATTCCGGAGAGACTGCCGTCATTGCGAGCGAAGCGAAGCAATCCAGAGCAGCGCAAGAACGCCCCGTAGATTGCTTCGCTTCGCTCGCAATGACGATGTCTGTGAATGTCATACGTCGACAACCAAACCATCCTGCATTGCAATCACGCGCTCGCATCGTTGCGCCAACTCGGGGTCATGCGTGATGATCAACAATGTAGCGTCCGATTTCGCGTGGCGGTGAAACAACAGGTCGATGATGCTATGTCCCGTGGCGCCGTCCAGATTGCCTGTCGGTTCGTCGGCAAAGATGATTTTGGGGTCGGCGGCCATGGCCCGGGCGATGGCCACACGTTGCTGTTCGCCGCCCGAAAGCTGCGACGGATAATGGCCGGTGCGATGGCCCAGTCCGACAAAGCCCAATTCCTGTTCCGCTTTATCAAACGGATCGGGATGCCCGGCCAGCTCCAGCGGAATTGCGACATTTTCTAATGCGGTCATCGTCGGTAACAGATGAAAAGCTTGCAAGACAATGCCGATGCGCCCGCGCCGCGCCCGTGCCAAACCGTCTTCGTCCAAATTGGTGAAATCAACTCCGCCGACATGCACCGACCCGCTGCTGGCGCGTTCCAACCCAGCCAGCACCGCCATGAGCGAGCTTTTGCCGGAACCCGACGGCCCCAGCAATGCAACGCTGGCACCATAGGGTATTTCCAGGTTCACGCCGCGCAATATGTGCACCGGCGCTGCGGCGGCCCCTAAGCTAAGCGTGACATTTGATGCGCGGATTGCCATATCCACAGATGTGGCGTCGGCGACGATATTGGACGAGAGCAAGGGAGAACCTTTTTGAACAGATATTTCGGCATATATGGTGCTCTGTTGCTGATATTCCAAGCGTTAGTTGGCTGCGGACCTGCTGATACGCAAAAAATATCTACAGAAAAATCGGACGTACCAGTAGACGTGCCAGCAACAGCGCAAAACATGGCAGATACCAAGCTGGTCATCGCCTTTGGTGACAGCTTGTATGCAGGCTACCGGCTTGGCCCAAAGGATGGCTTTGCACCGCAATTGCAGGCGGCGTTGCGGGCGCGGGGTCTGGCCGTATCGGTGTTGAATGCCGGTGTGTCAGGGGATACCAGTTCTGCGGGCAAAGCGCGGCTGGCTTTCGTGCTGGATAATGCGCCGCAGCCGCCAGCGTTGGTGATATTGGGGCTGGGTGGGAATGATATGTTGCGCGGTACAAAACCCGCCGAAACCCGGGCAAACCTGACCCAAATGCTCGATGAACTTAACCGCCGTAAGATACCGGCAGTGCTGACAGGAATGCTTGCGTCACCCAATATGGGTCCGGATTATGCCGCAGCATTCAACCCGATCTATCCCGAATTGGCGAAGCAATATCGCGCGCCGCTCTATCCCTTTTTTCTTGACGGGGTTGTTACGGATGCGAATTTGATGCTGCCCGATGGCATCCATCCCAACAAGCAAGGCGTTGCACGGGTGGTTGGCGGGATAGCGCCATTGGTCGAAACCGCCTTGCGCGATGCGAAATTAAATTAAGGGTTGGTCGGCGTAAGCTGGAAAGTACATAAATTATTGCATTATACCCCCAAGCTGTCCTATCAAAATAATACAGTCAAAGGCTTGTAATGCTGATCCAGTAAAGCCATGTTTGATGGATATTGATTAAGAGGGAAGTTATAGATGTCGACGCAAACAGCAACCACAACTGACCTGAAATTGACACCGCCCGATCCGGTGCCGGTCATAACTACCGAACGCGCAGCTGGACTTGTGCCCGTAAGCGATGATCAAAAGACCAAATTGGAGGAAAGGGTTGAGGCGTATATCAGCGACCTGATCGCGCAGGACGTCAACAGTCCGGAATTCGGTAAGCGCGTCGATCAACTGACCAATATGGGCCGTAAAGAGATTATGGAGGCGGCGGGACAATCGAACCGTTTCCTCGATCGCCCGATCCGCCGCATGGATGAAGGCACCGGCGTCGGCGCGGATCTGGCCGAATTGCGCCGCACTGTGGAGGATCTCGATCCGTCCAAAAAGGGCAATTTGATGACGAAGGAGAAATTGTTCGGCATCATCCCTTGGGGCAACAAATTGCGCAACTATTTCGATGGATATCAAAGTTCGCAAACCCATATCAGCTCGATATTGGGGCGGCTGGCCAATGGCAAAGACGAATTGCTGATGGACAATGCGGCGATTGATGTCGAGCGGCAGAATTTGTGGGCGGCAATGGGCCGGTTGGAACAGATGATCGTCATGTCCAAGCAACTGGATGCAAAGCTGGAGGAAAAGGCCGCCGAGCTGGAACTGTCCGATCCTGCCAAGTCCAAAGCGATTAAAGAAAGCGCGCTGTTTTATGTGCGCCAGCGAACACAGGATTTGCTGACCCAAATGGCGGTGACGGTGCAGGGATATCTCGCGCTTGATCTGGTGAAGAAGAATAATGTCGAACTGGTCAAGGGCGTTGACCGCGCATCGACCACCACCGTTGGCGCGCTGCGTACTGCGGTTACGGTGGCGCAGGCGATGACCAACCAGCGGCTGGTGCTGAACCAGATTACCGCGCTCAACACCACCACTGCGAATATCATCGATAGTACCGGAAACCTGCTGCGTGAAAGCACTGCAACGATCCACGAACAAGCCGCTAGTGCGACGATTCCGCTGGAAACATTGAGCCGCGCGTTCCAGAATATCTATGACACGATGGACGCGATTGACACGTTCAAGCTGAAGGCGCTCGACAGTATGAAACAGACCAGCATCGCGCTGGAACAAGAGGTTGAAAAATCCAAAGGCTATATCGCCCGTGCCGAAGGTCAGGCGCAGGCGTTGAAGCAAACGCAGGAAAGCGGCCTGTTGACTGCGTTGGAGGCGTGATGTGGGTTTTAGAGCGGGTCAACTATAAACCGGTAGTGCTGAGCTTGTCGAAGTACGGCTTGCCGGACAAGCGCACTTCGACAGGCTCAGCGCTACGGTTTAGTTATAAAGGTCACCCATGAACATCGCATCGCAATCTGACGAAACCATTCAGAGCGCAAAGCGCGCGCTGCGCAATGTGCAGTTGCCACCCATCGGCATGAAATCCCGCGCCCTTCGACGGGCGCATTATTGGGGCAAGGTCAGCCGCGCGGCGCTTGCCGTCGGCGCAGTGCTTATCGGTGCAGGCATTGTGGGCGCGATAATCGACGGTATCGGGTTTTGGGGCGTGATGGTGACCGGCATCGCCGGGGCGGCCGCCGCCTATATGCTGATGCGCTATCCCGATATGCCGTTGCCCACCACCGAAAGTTTGCGAACCACTGACCTTGCGACGCTGGCCGGAAAGACTGAGATTTGGCTGGAAGCACAGCGCCCCGCTTTGCCCGCCCCTGCTGTCACGATTATGCAAGACATTGGCACAAGGCTGGATCAGCTCGCCCCGCAACTGGGCACACTGGACGACAATGATCCGGCAGCTCGCGAAGTGCGAAAGCTGGTCGGCGAACATCTACCCGAATTGATCAACGGCTATAAACGTATACCAGCCGCACTGAAAAACAAAGAGCATGGCGGCAAGACCCCCGATCAACAATTGGTTGATGGACTGAAATTGATTGACCGCGAAATAGAGACGATGACCGGGCAGATATCCCGCGGTGAGCTCGATAAGCTGGCCACACGCGGACGGTATCTGGAAATCCGCTATGACGCGGCGGAACAGCCGGAATAGGCCTCCAGCGGATTAAGATAAATTGCCAGTTTGGAAAAATATCTGACTAGACAGATTTAGCGGTGTTCGCATAGGCCATGACCGATCCCTATGTCCAAATACAGGAACCCTTATGTCTGACAGCCGCGATGCCACTGCCGCCCTAATAGGCCAATACTATACAGCGTTTAACGCGATGGATGTTGAAGCAATACTGGGCTGCCTTACTGACGACGTTGCGCATGACATAAACCAGGGCCACCGCGAAACCGGCAAAGATGCTTTCCGCGCGTTTCTGGGCCGAATGGATCACGCCTATAGCGAACAACTGCGCGATATCGTGGTGATGACCAGCCCGGACGGCTGCCGCGCTGCTGCTGAGTTTATGGTGCATGGCATTTACAAAATTGCCGATGAAGGGTTTCCGTCCGCGCATGGCCAAAGCTACACATTGCCAGCTGGCGGTTTCTTTGAAATAGCCGGTGGCCGGATCGCGCGTGTCTCGGTCCATTATAATCTCGCCGATTGGATCGCCCAAGTTTCATGACGGTTTCGGTCCGCAGCCTGACCAATCAAACCGAACGCCGCGCCGCTATCCCTGCTTTGTCGGCGTTGCGTATCGAGGTATTTCGCGACTGGCCCTATCTGTATGATGGTTCTGCGGAGTATGAGGGAGAATATCTGGCGGAGTTTATCGGTGAGGCAGGTTCGGTGTTGGTTATAGCCGAAGATGATGGGGCGATAATCGGGGCCGCGACCGCGTCGCCAATGACCGGGCAAAAACGCAAATTTCAGACGCCATTGATAAGCTGTGGTATTGATGTGGAGCGGCTTTTCTACTTTGGCGAGTCAGTGCTTTTGTCTGGATATCGCGGCCAAGGTATTGGCCACAAATTTTTTGATACCCGCGAACAGGCTGCCCGTGCTGCCGGAGCCAATGCTGCGGTGTTTTGCGCAGTGGTTCGCCCGGACAATCATCCGCTCAAACCGCGGGTGCCGCGCGATTTGCATCCGTTTTGGCGCGCACGCGGATATCAGCCCATTGACGGGTTGACCGCGACTTTGGGTTGGAAAGATCTGGATCAACCCGGTGAAATCGAGCATCAGATGCAATATTGGATGCGAAGCTTATGACACAGAATATCAAAATAGCCGCCGCGCAATATCCGATTGGAAAGCCAGCAAGCTTTTCAGAATGGCAAAATAAAATTGGTCAATGGGTTGCGGCGGCGGCGGGGACAGGGGCACAGTTGCTGGTCTTCCCCGAATATGCGGCGATGGAACTGGCGGCTACTGACCCGGCGACATCGGCTGACTTGCACGCTTCATTGCGCGCCGTTGTCGCCATGGGCGCGGCAATTGACAAGCATTATGCCGATTTGGCGCGCTTGCATGGCGTAACGATATTGGGCGGCACACGGCCGCATGGGTTAGGGGACGGCGGGATTGTCAACCGCGCAAATTTGTATCTACCCGATGGTCAAATCGGCCATCAAGATAAGATCATGATGACCCGTTTCGAACGAGAATCTTGGGACATAAAGGGCGGCGATGGTATTCGCGTGTTTCGAACGCCATTGGGCATGATCGCGATATCCACCTGTTACGACATCGAATTTCCGATGATCGCGCGGGCACAGGCATCGGCGGGTGCCCAGATTATTCTATGCCCTTCATGCACCGACAGCATGCAGGGATATTGGCGCGTGCGGATCGGCGCGCAGGCAAGGGCGCTGGAAAATCAGATTTTCGTGGTACAAGCACCAACCGTCGGCATGGCCCCTTGGTCACCTGCCTTGGATGAAAATTACGGCGCGGCGGGTATGTTCGTGCCGCCCGATGGCGACAGTCCAGATGACGGGATTTTGGCGTTGGGCACAGAAGGCGAGGGCGGCTGGGTTTATGCCGACGCCGATTTGCTGCGGGTTGACCGATGGCGCACAGCAGGCGCGGTGCGGCCGTTTTTCCATTGGCCCGAACAATAT
>CAWDID010000003.1:0-34065 GCA_963802245.1 uncultured Alphaproteobacteria bacterium
GAGCCCCCCGCTACGCTAAGGCGCGGGCAGCAAACAATCTACCGCTTTTGGGCTGGTTTGACGACCCTTTCACCGCTCTGTGATCCTTTGGCATACTCAGGACAAACGGCGCAGGGGCGACTTCATTCCAACCGCCGCAAAGCCTATTTCGCAATAAGGACCCTATTATGACCAGCATTGGACAAGACAGCCTGAACACCCGATCCACGTTGACCGCTGGCGGAAAAACGGTGGATTATTTTTCCATTGCCAAGGCGGCGGCAAAATTGGGCGATGTTTCGCGGTTGCCTTTTTCGATGAAGGTTTTGTTGGAAAACATGCTGCGGTTTGAAGATGGCGGCTTTACTGTTTCCACTGCGGATGCGCAGGCGATTGTTGATTGGCAGGCTGATCCCAAATCAACCAAGGAAATCCAATACCGCCCTGCCCGCGTATTGCTGCAAGATTTCACCGGCGTGCCGTGCGTGGTTGATCTGGCCGCGATGCGTGATGCAATGACTAAGCTGGGCGGTGATCCGGCGAAGATCAACCCGCTGGTTCCCGTACATCTGGTGATCGATCACAGCGTAATGGTCGACGAATTCGGCCATCCCAAGGCCGCCGAGCAAAATGTGGAAATCGAATATTACCGCAATGGCGAACGCTACGACTTCCTGAAATGGGGCAGCAAAAGCCTCGACAATTTCAAAGCGGTCCCTCCGGGAACCGGCATCTGCCATCAGGTGAATTTGGAACATATTGCGCAGGCGGTATGGACATCGAAAGCGCCAGACGGGACCGACATCGCCTATCCCGACACATGCGTTGGAACCGACAGCCACACCACGATGATCAACGGCCTTGGCGTGCTTGGCTGGGGCGTGGGCGGGATTGAAGCCGAAGCCGCGATGCTGGGGCAACCTGTTTCAATGCTAATCCCCGAAGTCGTCGGCTTCAAACTGACGGGCGCAATGGCCGAGGGCATTACCGCGACTGATCTTGTTCTGACCGCGACACAAATGCTGCGCGCCAAGGGCGTTGTCGGGCGCTTTGTGGAATATTACGGCCCCGGGTTGGACAGCCTGTCCCTCGCCGACCGTGCGACGATTGCTAACATGGCCCCTGAATATGGCGCGACTTGCGGCTTTTTTGGCATTGATGAAAAGACACTCGAATATATGCGCCTGACCGGGCGTGATGAAGGACAGATCGAACTGACCGAGGTCTATGCCAAGGCGCAGGGTCTGTGGCGGTTTGCGGATGCGCCCGATCCGATATTCACCGACACGCTGGAATTGGACATGGGCAGCGTCGTGCCTTCGCTTGCTGGCCCGAAACGTCCGCAAGACAAAGTAATTCTCACCGAAGTCGACGATGTGTTCAACGCCGATTTGAAAAGCGTATACAATCATGATGGCGCACAGCGCGTTGCGGTTGAGGGCAAGGATCATGATATAGGCGACGGCGACGTTGTTATCGCCGCGATCACAAGCTGCACCAACACATCAAACCCCAGCGTGCTTGTCGCCGCCGGATTGGTGGCGCGTAAGGCCAATGCCTATGGCCTGAAACCAAAACCATGGGTGAAAACTTCGCTCGCGCCCGGCAGCCAAGTTGTCACCGACTATCTCGACCGCGCTGGATTATCCGCCGATTTGGATGCCATCGGGTTTAATCTGGTCGGATATGGCTGCACCACATGTATCGGTAACTCGGGGCCGTTGGCACCGCCAATCTCCGCCGCGATTAACGAGAATGATATTGTCGCAGCGTCGGTTATCTCCGGCAACCGTAATTTTGAAGGCCGCGTATCGCCCGACGTGCGCGCCAACTTCCTTGCATCGCCGCCGCTGGTCGTCGCCTATGCGTTAAAAGGAACCGTCACCACCGATTTCACCACCACGCCGATTGGCCAAGCCACCGACGGCAGCGACGTGTATTTGCGCGATATCTGGCCCACCAATCAGGAAATTGCCGACGTAATGGCGGCCAATATCGACCGATCCATGTTCCTGTCGCGCTATGCCAGCGTGTATAAGGGCGATGCCCATTGGCAGGCGATTCAGGTCGAGGGAACCGCCACATACCAATGGCGCGCAGGCAGCACTTATGTTGCCAACCCGCCCTATTTCGACGGCATGACTATGACCCCCGCGCCAGTAACCGACATCATCAGCGCAAAGCCGCTGGCGATTTTGGGTGACAGCATCACCACCGATCATATCAGCCCCGCAGGCAGCATTAAGGCGGACAGCCCCGCTGGCAAATTCCTGATGGAACATCAAGTCGCAAAGGCCGATTTCAACAGCTATGGCGCACGGCGCGGCAACCATGACGTGATGATGCGCGGCACATTCGCCAACATCCGTATCAAAAATGAAATGGTCCCCGGCATCGAAGGCGGCATGTCTTACTATAAGGGCGAAACCATGGCGATTTACGACGCCGCGATGAGCCATAAAGCCGATGGCACGCCATTGGTTGTGGTCGCGGGCAAGGAATATGGCACCGGATCAAGCCGCGATTGGGCAGCAAAGGGCACGAACCTTTTGGGCGTGCGTGCGGTAATCGTCGAGAGCTTTGAGCGTATTCACCGTTCCAACTTGGTCGGCATGGGCGTGTTGCCATTGCAGTTCACCGGCGGAGACACCCGCGAGACTTTGGGCCTAACGGGCGAAGACAGCTTCACCATATTGGCGTCGCCACATTAGAACCACGCCAAACGGTCGAAGTAATGGTAACCCGCGCCGATGGATCAAACTTCACGTTTGAGACTTTATGCCGCATCGACACCGCGAATGAGGTTGAATATTTCAACAACGGCGGGATATTGCAATATGTGCTGAGGAAGCTGGCGGCTTGATGCTAGCCACTTAATTACCTTCGTCATTGCGAGCGAAGCGCGGCAATCCAGCGGGAAGTAGAATGGCCCGGGATCGTTGCGCTCCCCAAAAGGCGAGGCAATTGGGTGAAGGTTAAATTAGTGCATCATGCCCCTGTCCAGTAACGTCTTTAATTTAAACGTAATTTCACTTCTTACATTATGTCACCACGTCATTGACTTAAAACAGAATTGGAACGCTTAAAGTTGATTTGATGCCGGATACCAACCAATAAATCTGCTAAGACACTGCATAAGGTATAAATCAATATGGCCATGATTGGATCGAAATAAAACGGCCGATAGGCCCAGTAGATCAGAATTGATAGTATCGCGAATATGAACATAACGGCTTTCAAGGCATATGCTTGAACCATTATATCTCGGTAGGGTGCATGTCTGATCCAAAGCACAGTTTTGCAGGAAACGAGAATAGTTAAACCTATACCAAACATTGCAGGGAATAGATACCACACTTCACCGCTTCCATCAGGCCACATCCATGCGCAGGCGAGCATCACAAGTGCGTAGCCAATGTTTGACATCGCTCCTAAACGATAACTTGATCGAGCATGCCATTCTGCATTTCCATTTGCATCAGGATAAACTTCAGCAACGGCTGAAATCGACTGCGGAATGAAGCTTTGTGTTAAGAAAAAAAATGCAAAGCCGAAACTTGCTATCGCGAAGTGTAAAGCGCTGTATGAAGTACGTAGACTGTGACATGCAATTTGAGGATCAAAAAGAAATTCGTGAGCGCCAATCATAATTCCGAATGGAAGAAAGCCCGCGAGTATTTGTTTCCATTGAGCCTTCGATTGTGGCTTCTTTGTGATCCATTCTTCATCCTTCATTTTACTTCGATTAAGCAACGAACTTTAAGATTTCCTAAATACCTGAAAACAAGGTGAACTGTACAGGTCCGCATGGTGACGGGTGCAATACCCTTAGCAGACCGCCAACCTATATCGCACTCGAGCTGAACCACTCAGCGAGAGTTAAGGGCTTGTTGCACCTGTCGAGGTAAGCCCATTGCGAGCAAAGCGAACCAATCCAGGGCAGCGCCGCCTAACACTGGATTGCTTCGCTACGCTCGCAATGACGCTTTTCCTTTCATCTTGGATCAATCACGCGTGCGACACATGCCAAACATGCCCTAACATCAGCCGTAATTACAGTGACACGTGCTTATTTACCTATTTGCGGACCTGCATATCTTTTGTCGCGGTAAGGCCGTCAAAAGCCCTAAACCCGCGCCAGCACCGCCATCGCCGCTTTCAAATGCGGGGCGTCGACCATCCGGCCCGCCACTTGCAGCACCCCTGCGCCGGGATTGGCGGCAAAGGCATCGGCCACCGCCTGTGCCTCCGCAATCTGCGCCGCCGTGGGCGTAAATCCGGCGTTGATGATCGCCACTTGCGCGGGATGAATGGCCATCATTCCGGTGAAGCCATCACGCGCCGCACGCGACACATAGGCGGCAAGACCAGCCTCATCCTTGAATGACGGGAACACGGTATCAATCGCCGCCACTCCTGCGGCATGCGCCGCAAATAACGTCAATGTCCGCGCCACTTCATAAGGCGCAGTGTACCGGCCATCATCCTCCCGCGACGTCATCGCCCCGATTGCGGCAGGCAAATCTTCGGCGCCCCATGTCACACCGATCAAGTGGCTGGATACATCACGCAAACTGCCCAGATCGAAAACGCCGCCGGGTGTTTCGGTGGCTATCGGCAATATCGGCGGCGCATCTCCTGCAGGTGCATCTGCCGTAGCTGCTGCCAGCGCACATAGCCAATGCACCGACTTTGCGCCCTCCGCCTTGGGCAGCACTATAGCATCGGGAAGGTAGGGCAGGATTGCGTTGAGGTCATCCTGCGTCATGTGGCTGTCTTGCGGATTGACGCGGATAAAGCAGCGTACTCCCCCACGCCCGCCCGACAACCATTCCGCCGCCGCATCGCGCGCTTTCGCTTTGTTTTCCAGCGACACGCTGTCTTCCAGATCGATGATAATCGCGTCCGCGCCGCTGGCTGCCGCCTTGGCAAAGCGTTCGGGCCGGTCACCGGGGACAAACAAGAGCGAGCGTAGTTTCATTGGGCCGAAATCCTTTTCTAGAAACCGTAGTGCTGAGCCTGTCGAAGCACGCCTTAAGCTGATAAACGCCCTTCGACAGGCTCAGGGCTACGGTTTAAAAATCATATCTTCTTCAGCAAAGCCGCGCGCTCACAGCTGCATACCACCTCGTCGCGTTGATTCAAACAGCGATGCAGAAACGTCACGATCCCGGCGTCAGGCCGCGACTTGCTGTCCTTCAACGCGATCACCTCGGTTTCGGCGCGCAGGGTGTCGCCGATAAACACCGGTTTTGGCATCACCAGTCTATCATAACCCAAATTGGCCACCAGCGTACCCAGCGTTGTATCGCCCACTGACAGCCCGACCATCAGGCTGAAGGTAAAAGTGCCATTGACCAAAATCTGCCCAAACTCGCTGGCTTTCGCGGCCTCCGCATCCAGATGTAAGGGCTGCGGATTGTGGGTCATTACGGTGAACAACAGGTTATCGGTTTCGGTTACGGTGCGCCGTATCTCGTGCGTAATCCGGTCACCAATGCGCCATTCATCATAATATTTGCCAGCCATGATCCGGCCTTAAACGAATTTCTGCGACAATTCCAGCAATCGCATCGCAGCAACCGCCGCCTCGCCGCCTTTATCCTTTTGCGCGGGGTCAGCACGCACCAAAGCTTGGATTTCATTCTCCACGGTCAGTATGCCGTTGCCGATGGCGATGCCGTCCATGGTCAGCGCCATAATCGCCCGTGCGCTTTCACCGGCAACGATTTCGAAATGATATGTTTCGCCTCTGATCACCACGCCGATAGCGACAAAGCCATCATACTCACCGCTTTCCGCGGCCATCGCAATTGTTCCGGGTATTTCGAGTGCGCCGGGAACGGTGATGACTTCGACTTCATGGCCCTTTGCCTTGAGTGCAGCCTTTGCACCTGCGATCAACATGTCATTCAGATGCTCGTAAAACCGTGCTTCGACGATCAGGAACTTTGCCATTTTAATCTCTCCGGAATTGGGCGCTCACCCACTATGTTAATGCCATATCCGTCAAGCCCCACGACATTGCGATGTGAATTGGTCAACAATGTCATGTCGTGAATGCCAAGGTCGGCGAGTATCTGTGCGCCGATACCATAATTCCGCAAATCCATATCGGGTTTCTCTCCCGACATTTCGCGTTGCAAGCTTTCCGCGCTGTCGGGCATTAGCAATACGATAACGCCTGCACCCACTTGCCCGATGACGTCCATGGCGCGCTGCAATATCCGTTTGCGGGGGCCTGGCTGACCAAGAACATCGGCAAAAACCGACATGCCATGCATCCGCACCAATGTTGGCGAGGCTGGATCGACATGACCCTTTTGCAGGACAATATTGCTGCTACCATCGACCTTGTTGCGATACGTCATAACTCGCCAATCGCCGCCATAATCGGACGTGAATGGCGCGTCGCTAACCTTTTCTACCAGATGATCGTTACGGCGGCGATATTCGATCAGGTCTCGGATCGTGCCCATTTTCAGATTGTGCATCCGGGCGAATGACACAAGATCATCCATCCGCGCCATCGTGCCATCATCTTTCATAATCTCGCAGATCACACTAGATGGATTCAGCCCGGCCAAGCGGCTGATGTCGCACCCGGCCTCGGTATGCCCGGCACGCACTAGCACGCCTCCGTCCTTTGCAATCAACGGAAAGACATGTCCCGGTGTGACGATATCGTCCGGGCCTTTCGCCGCATCTATCGCGACCGATACTGTGCGCGCGCGGTCGCCTGCGCTTATGCCGGTGGTCACACCTTCGCGCGCTTCTATCGAAGTGGTGAACGCCGTTTCGTGGCGCGTACCGTTGGCACGGCTCATCAAGTCTAGGCCCAATTGCTCGACGCGCTTTTTAGTCAGCGTCAGACAAATCAACCCGCGTCCGTGCGTCGCCATAAAATTTACCGCATCGGGCGTTGCCATTTGCGCCGGGATTATCAAGTCGCCCTCATTCTCGCGGTCTTCATCGTCAACCAATATGTACATCCTGCCATTGCGGGCTTCTTCGATGATTTCCTCGATCGGGACCAGCGTGGGCGTATCGTCATTGGCAAACAAATAGCTTTCCAATTTACGCAGCGTATCGGCGGTCGGATTCCAATCCGCTTGATCCAGATCGCGCAGTGTATTGGCATGCAGCCCGGCAGCGCGCGCAAGCCCGGAACGCGACAATCCGCCATCGTTGACCAGACTGCGGAGTTTTTCAATTAATTGGGTGGACATAAATGCTCCGAAGTTTACGAAAGTTGTAATTAGGTGATATCTTGCGACTCCAATTTCACATTGCAGTGTGATCGTCAAGGTGATATTCACATTTCAGAGTGAATTAGTGCAGAGTGTATAAGGAACGCAGCATATGGCCGAAACTATCTGGACAAACCTTGCCGACCTAACCGATTTGACAGTGAATGAAGAGGCGATGCCCCTGCTTGGCGACGGCGAGATCAGGCTGCGCGTCGAGAGCTTCTCTGTCACCGCCAACAATGTGACCTATGCCGTGATCGGCAATCAATTCGGCTATTGGAATTTCTTTCCGGCGCAAGAGGGGTTTGGTGTCGTGCCAGTGTGGGGCCACGCGATTGTCGAACAATCGCGCCACGACGAAATCAAAGAGGGTGAACGGGTCTATGGATATTTGCCAATGGGCACGCACCTCGACGTTTTGCCCGCAAAAATCAGCGCGAGCGGATTTAGCGACGCCGCCGCCCACCGCCTGCCGATGTCGCCCATTTACAATCAGTACAGCCGCCTGAATGCTGACCCTGAACATGATCCAATGCGCGAAAACCAACGGATGCTGTTTGCGCCATTGTTCAAAACAGGGTTTCTGATCGAAGACATGTTCCGCCGCAATAACTGGTTTGGGGCACAAAATTTGGTCATGACCAGTGCCTCGTCCAAAACCGCATTGGGGCTGGCCAGTTGTGCAAAAAACACATCACCGCAGATTAAGCGCATCGGCCTTACGTCGACCAGCAATTTAGAGTTTACTAAGCGCACCGGTATGTATGACGAGGTACTGGGATATCAAGACGCCGCAAACCTGCCCATAGCCGCAAGCGTTTCAGTCGATTTTGCAGGCAGCAGTGCGATACTGCGCAGCGTGCATGAAGCGCTCGGCGATGCGTTGAAATACAGCTGTCTTGTGGGCGTTACCCATGTCGGCGAACGCGGCGGCGGCGATCCACTCCCCGGCCCCGCGCCGATATTGTTCTTTGCACCAGATCACGCAGTCGCGGCGGTGAAGGAGATCGGACCAAAGGCATTCGGCGATGCGGTCGCGATGCAGTGGAAGAGCTTTCTGGATGCTGTCGATGGCAGTCTAACCATCGACGTGCGCGAAGGCGTGGTTGCCGCAGCAGAAGCATTTGTCGCGACATTCAAGGGCGAAGTTGACCCGGCAATGGGGATCATCATCAAGCCGTGATATTGAACCTTGGGGATTAACCCCTAACCCGCCGCATGCATTTTCATACTCGCGGGGCGTGGCGTGAAGTTTGCGGTTGTTTCCGCCAATGCGTCCATCGCGCGCTTGCGGTCGGTTTCAGTGAACACATCTGTAGTCAGACAAAATTCGACCAAATTGTCGTTCGGATCCTTGGTATAAATTGATCGGCACCAATTGTGATCGACTTCCATCACCGACAATCCTGCCGCCGTCCATTGTCCTCGGCGTTGCTCTAATTCTTCGGCAGATTTAACTGCAAAAGCGATGTGGTTCATCTCATCGGGCAATCCGGCCGCCTTGCTTAGGCTGGTTTCAAAGTTCTCACTTCCAGGAACATCGTGCATCTCCCAGAATGCGATGAAGCAGCTATCGTCGTTACCGATACGATAAAAAAAGTGCTTCGCCCATCCCCCCGCCATTACCTTGGCAACTTCGACTTTGACGAGTTCAAAGCCCATTACACCTTCGTAAAATGCGTGAATGCCGGCAATATCGCGCGTTGCCAATGCCAGATGGTGATAGCTCATATTCAGTCTTCCTTTCGGTCTAATATGCGCATGACATCCGCGTTAAAGCCGTCGGGCGCCGGAACCTCTATGATGCGCTCTGCGACATCGTCAAATTCCAAACGCAGTGCTTTTGTTGTGACTGCGTGCATATCATACCACGCGACAATATAGGTCAACTCGACAATCGTTTCGTCATCCAAATGGGTTTTCAGCGCATCGAAAATACCGTCGGCTACGCGGCCTCCCATCAATACCATGGCATCGGTATACGCCAGCACAGCGCGTTCCACTGGCGAAAAACAATCGGCAATTGGCCAATGCGGTATCGCGGCTATTTGATCCTCAGTCACGCCATATGCCCGCGCAGCTTTGCAATGCTGAGAGAACACAAATTGCGATCCGCGCGCCCAACCCGCGCGCATCTGGCCAAGCTCGCGCAGCTTTGGATCCAGCTTTCGTTCAGCCGAGCGATAATATTGAAATCCCGCTACGCAATGCTTCAACGTATCAGGTGAATTGGCAAATACGGTCCACCAATTGCCGGGCGTCCCCGTTTCTGTCCCCGGCTCTAATACAGGATCGCGGTCGCCAAACAACGCCGTATAAATTGTCTGGGTCAATGGATCAGCGTTGGATCGGGGCACTTGCTTCAATCGGGGCATTCGCAATTTTCCTTCTCTCGTTCGCAGCCTTGGCTCTAATGCCTGCGGTGACGCAAGCCTTTTGCCGGCGGATCATTTGGCGCACCGGCGAAACATTGCGCGATGCTCATCCACCGCGCAGCAACCGGGCCAGTGATGGACAAACTTGTATCAGCGATGTTTCGGGTTTGGGTGACGACTTGGCAAAATTCGGTTGCACTGCCTTCAATGCGTTCGGCATCGCTTGGCGCGCCATATTCCCAGACGGTGCCCGATGGCGCTACAAGACGGACGTAAGGCATTGTTCCCGGCGTTTCTTCTTTGCGGTTCTTAAACGTCCAACCAAAAGTATTTATGCCCAACCGGACAATATTGCCGATGCGGTCAGTATCGGCGCGCTCAGCGCCCAGCACGTCATACGCCGCCTGTGCATGCGACCATGTTTCCATCAACCGCGCAGAAATCGAGGAAATCGCGCTCATATCCGGGCCGACCCATTTCAGACGCAACTTGGGATCAGCGGCGGCAAAATGCGCAGCAGTAGCACGGGCGTGCTCGATCCAGCGCGAGAGCAACACATGCCCTGAAACACCGCCGAGATAATTCGCCTCCGCTTCGGTAAAGCGGATGCCTTTACCACTGCTCATCAATGAACCCAGCAACGCGGTGAATGCTGCCTCGTCCGTCAACGACAAATCGGCGGCGATGTTCCACACGTGCAGATGGCGCAGAATATTGTTGATCGTCCAACCCTTGAACTGAGTCGGCGTTTCATATTCGGCATCTGTCAGCGGGGCGAGCAGTGCCCAGAGCGCCTCGCTTTCATCGCAGAAATCAGTGGCTTGTTGCATTTGACACCTCGCAGGAATGACACAGTGTTTTCATTCTCAATTCATCCCATAAACCCGAACAAATGGCCCGCAACTTTACGCATCTGGATTTCTTCTGCGCCCTCTGTGATCCGATACCGGCGGTGGTGGCGATAGATATGTTCGAACGGTTTGTGGCGTGAATAGCCCATTCCGCCATGCACTTGCATCGCAAAATCGGCGGCATTGCAGACCAAGCGGTTGGCTTTATAGTTGCACATGCTGACCTTGTCCGACAATCGAATTGCAACCTCGGGCTTGGTCATCGTGTCCATCTCGGCAGCCGTCTTGTAGATCAAAAGCCGTAACATTTCCGCGTCAGTTTGCAGTTCCACCAGCGGAAACTGGATCGCCTGATTGGTGGCCAACGCCTTGCCAAACGGCTTGCGCGCTTTTGCATGCTTGACCGCTTCGTCGATGCAATATTGCGCCGCGCCCAGCGATGATGCCGCCTGCCTAATCCGGTTTTCATGGACAAAATGCTGCGCCAGTGCGAGCCCTTCGTCCAATTTGCCAAGGATCGCGCTTTCAGGAACCCAAACGCCGTCATAGCGCAATTTGGCATGATCGGTCGGCATGTTGAACGTCCATAGATACTCGCCGATCTGAAATCCCGGCGCATCGCGGGGCACGATGAAGCAGGTAATACCGCGCGCCTTGCCGTCTTCGCCCGACGTCCGCGCAAAGGTCATAATATGGCTGGTCACATGCACACCGGTAATCCACATTTTGTTGCCATCGATGCGGTATCCGGCCACGCCGTCCCGCACCTCGGGTACGGCAACCGTATCCATGTGCGTCGCATCACTGCCATGATGTTCCTCGGTTAAACCAAATGCCCAGCCCATCTTGCCTTCGAGCATCGGCGGAATGAAATCACGCTTTTGCTGGTCCGTACCGAAATCGCGCAGCATCAATACTTGGACGAGATTGCCAACGACGCTGCTTTCGTTCTGCAAGTCATTGTGCAGCCCCAATCCTTTGTGCGCGAGATGGTGGCGGATCACCGCCATCGCCAGGTTTGAACCATTTTTGCCGCCGAACTCTTCTGGAATGGCAAAGCGGTAATGTCCCGCCGCATCAGCCACCCGCCGCATTTCGCCGAGCAAGGCCCACCATTCTTCATTGGGCAAACCTGCGCGGTCCCAGTCGGTTCGTGCATCCTCCCGTCGGTGATCGAAAAAGCGGATATTGTCGTCACGGTTCTCGATCGGTTTAATTTCACGCTCAATAAAGTCGTCGAGTATATTGAGATAGTCATTAATATCTTGGGGAATTTCAAACAGCATTTTTCAAACCTCTTCTTTTGGTATCTGCCTTGGTTCAGCGTGGTTCCACATTAACCGCGCCTGCGCCAACGACGCATATTTCGGGACATCATTGCCCAGCTTGGCTATCGCCTGACTTCGCAATTTTTCCAGCAATCCTGGCGTGCCCAAGCCGCAATCGCCAGCCAATATCTGCGCCACCAGTTCGGCGTCGTGGACGTCAACAGGATGGGCCAATTCGCGTTGCACCATGCCCAAAGCGTTCATCGCAACTGCCGCCAGGAATTTGTCGCGGCCGCTGCTCTTGGCCTTTACATCGCTGGCGATCCATTCGCGCACGGCTTCAAGCATTTCAACCGCCGACGGCTCGCCCAATGTTCGCGTGAACAATCCTGCGGCCATCTGCGGCGGCAATGTCGCTGCAGCAGCGGTCATTCCTTCGCCGAGCAACATCAACAGATCGAGTTCATTTTCGCTCGTTCGCCTGCCAATAACCGCGCGTTCCATGCTCCGATCCGCGCCGCTGCGCCAATAATCAGCCATTTGCAAGCATCCCAACGCCCACCATAATGTCCGATAAATCATCCAGAAACGAAAACGGTCGGGCTCAATTTTTGCGCCGCCTGCAGCTTGGTAAGCGCCAAAGAACTCGTCGAGGCTAGTCAGGCCATAAGCAGGTTTATCGGCGTGACCAAAGCGCCAGACCATCAAGCAACCATAAGCAATATCGTCGTGCCGGTCACCCCAATGGGCCAATTCCCAATCGAGCACCGCAGAAATCCCGTTCGCATCGACCATCAAATTGCCCATGCGAAAATCACCATGCACCAAAACCGGCGGCGCCGCGGGTGGCAAGTTATCCTGACACCAGCGAATAGCGAGCGCGATGATAGGCCTATCACCGCCGTAATGCATGAAACGCGCCTTCAACTCATCCAGCGCCGCCGCAATATCCATTTCAGGAATCGCGATGTCCTTGTGCGGTGATATCGCATGTATCTTCACCAGCTCGCTGGCGATATCGCCAATCAAGTCGGCGGGCGGGTTCGCCAATATCGCGGCGGGGTTAACCTCGCCTTCGGCCCGGCGCATAATATATCCGCTTCCTAAATCATCATCAGGCAAGAGCACGCCGACAACCTGCGGCGCTTTAACGCCAGCGGCAAACGCCGCCTGCACCAAGGCCGCTTCCACTGCATGACCAAAGGGCCGCCCCTCCATCATTTCCAATGATGGCGCACGGCGCAGCACATATCCCCCGCCTGCATAGTCAAGCGACCAACTTTCCATCGTCGCACCGCCGGACAGCCGCGCGAGATTTTGCACAGTGCCTGCGCCGATGCATCGCTGCATCACGCCCGCAAGTGCCGCTTCATTCATTCGTGGTTTTGCCAGTAATCTGTCGCCAATTGCTGCACTTCCTTAAGATATTTTCGCGCCGCGTGGCTTTCATATTCGCCCACAAAATCGTGTCGGCCAAGCCACCATCCTTGGCCGGGGATATTGTCGCCCTCACGCACCACAAACGCCGCCAATTCCGGTTCGCCGCGTCCTGCCGCGCGCGCATCAATTGCATCCAGCACCTTGCACAAGGCCCGCATTTTAGGACGGGTAAAGCTGATCCCGAGTAGCATCAGCAAATCGGAATAGCTAAACGTTCGCTCTTCCCGTGCCGCATCGCGCAGCATGGCTTCGATGGTATCGACATCCATCAACGCCTTTTTTGCGGCAAGATTTTCAGCATCCTCCATCATGCCGCAAATTTTGCCAGCCGGCCGTGAATGATCGCATCGGCCTCTGCCATGATCCGGTCGATCAGCTCCTTACAGGTTGGAATGTCATGGATCAGACCTGCGACCATGCCGCAGCTCCATGCACCCGCATCCATATCGCCTTCCATCATAATCCGTGGATAAACCCCGGCCACTTGTTCGATCACGTCGGCAAATTGCAAGTTTGCGCCTTTTTCTTTTTCGATTTCCAACAAGCGTTCCACCGCAGGGTTGGTCAACACGCGCTCCGTATTGCGCAGCGGACGCATCACCAATCGCGTATCCAATTCACTCGCCGCGACGATTGCATCCTTAACATTTTGATGCACTGGTGCTTCTTTGGTGGCAATAAAGCGGGTGCCCATATTCATGCCATCAGCGCCCATCGCCAATGCCGCAACCAAGCTGCGCCCATCGGCCATGCCGCCTGATGCAACGAACGGGATTTCCAATTCATCGGCGGCCCGAGGTAGCAGGATCATGTTCGGGATGTCGTCTTCACCGGGATGCCCGCCGCATTCAAAGCCGTCAACGGACACGGCGTCACAGCCAATCGACTGCGCCTTCAAACTGTGACGCACGCTGGTGCATTTGTGGATTACCTTGATGCCCGCGTCATGCAGCGCGGGCAGCACTTGCGCCGGATTATTGCCTGCCGTTTCCACGACCTTCACGCCGCCTTCAATAATCGCTTTCACCATGCCGGGATAATCCGGTGAATTGACCACTGGCAAAAAGGTCAGGTTCACGCCAAATGGTTTGTCCGTCATGTCCCTGCATTTGGCAATTTCATTGGCCAAATCCGCCGCTGATTTTTGGGTTAGGCCGGTGATGATGCCCAACCCACCCGCATTGGAAACGGCGGCCGCCATTTCAGCAAATCCGACATAGTGCATGCCGCCCTGGATGATTGGATGTTCGATGCCAAACATTTCTGTAATGCGGGTTTTCATTCTAAATCTCCTGATTGGCTCTATTTATATGCAGATAGCGACGTGATGACAGCATGAAATTCCGATACCATTTCGTCGACGATTTGTTTCACAGGTTTGATCGCTTCGATCCTGCCCGCCACTTGCCCGGAAAGCGCAATCGCCGCCTCCATGTCACCGCCAAAATACAGATCGAGTGCGCGGGACATATTACCCATGATGTTTTCGCCGGGATCGAGCTCTAACGCTGTCGTGCGTTCGGTGCGTAGCGCGCGCAACGCCGGGCCGGGGCCATGCCGGTTCAGGAACACGGTATCGGTTTCTTTGGCGTCAATGATCGATTGTTTCCAGTTGTGATGCACAGGGCTTTCCGCCGCGCTGACCATCCGCGTGCCCAATTGCACGCCCTCTGCACCCAATGCAAACGCCGCCGCCATTGTGCGTCCGCATGTCATTCCGCCCGCAGCAATAATCGGGACATCAACCTTTTCGCGGATCAGCGGCAGCAGCACCATCAGCGCCACATCGCGTCCATTTTTGAAGCCGCCACCCTCGCCGCCCTCTACCACCAAGCCATCTACACCAGCATCAATCGCCTTGAGCGCACCTGCCAAATTGGGCACGACATGGAACACTGTCAAACCTGCATCCTTTAGCGGCTTGCAATATTTGTTTGGATCACCCGCGGATGTTGTGACAAATTTGATGCCCTGCGACGCGACAAAATCAACAATGCCAGGGTCACGCACGAATGCCTGCGCAATATTTACACCAAAGGGCTTGTCAGTTAAGTCCGCCATCTTCGCGATTTCTTCGCGCACCTCGTCCAATTGGCCGGAACTCGTTTCAATAATTCCCATGCCGCCGGCATTGGACATCGCCGACGCCAATGGCGCACGCGCAATCCAACCCATGGGAGCCTGAACTATTGGAAATTCAACGCCAAGCATTTCCGTGATACGGTTCTGGATCATATTGCAGCCTCCCCTTGAGTCGTCTGCCACAGTATTTGGGGAGATTTACGTTTACGTCAAGGGAAACGCGGCAACTGCGGCGATTAGTCCAAGCAAACGGTTGTCGGAGCGCTCGCTATTGATGCCGTTCATTTTTCAATGGTGTCGAATAAAAAGCTAACTTGGCCGCCTGCATTTTCCGCGTCTCCACCGCCATCCTCACTTGCACCGAGAAGGTTCGACAATGTCAAGCCAAGCAACCGGATGCCCATCGGCGCTGGCAGGATCGCGCCGAGCAGGCTATGACCGATGGCTGCAAATTCGGTACGATCCGTCAAGACATGCGGGACCGAACGGGACCGCGTGATCGTCCGAAAATCGGCATAACGGGCCTTCAATATGATGGTCCGCCCGCGCGTTTCGTATTTTTCGATCCGGCCCCAAACAATGTCGATTATTTCGTCCAGAGCGTCGCGCAATTCTTCGTTGCTGCGCTTGTCTTCAAAGTAAGTCAGCTCCCCGCCCAATGATTTGCGAACTTGGTTCGGGTTTACGCGGCGATTGTCGACACCGCGAGCTGCATTAAAAAGATAACTGCCCCAACTGCCGAAATGTGCAATTAGCCAGGTTTCATCTTTGGCCGCAAGATCGGCACCAGTGTTAACTCCCAACTTAGCCATTTTTTCCGCTGTGCGTGGGCCAACACCGTGAAACCGCCGAACCGGCAACCCCTGAACAAACGCGGCACCTTGATCCGGCAGAATGACACAGATTCCATCAGGCTTATTTTGATCGCTGGCCAGCTTAGCGATAAATTTGTTGTAACTTACGCCAGCACTCGCCGTCAGGCCCGTTTCGGCGGCAATTTCAGCGCGAATGAGTTTGGCGATCTTGACTGCTGACCCGATCCCTTGCTTGTCGTCGGTCACGTCGAGATACGCCTCGTCGAGAGACAAGGGCTGGATCAGATCGGTATGCTTGGCGAAAATCGCCCGTATCTGCTTCGACACTGCCCGGTACGCCTCAAACCTTGGCTTTACAAAAATCAAGTCGGGGCAGTTTTGCAATGCCCGCGACGACGGCATAGCAGACTTCACACCGAACGCCCGCGCCTCATAACTCGCGGCCGCCACAACCCCGCGTTTGGAAGATCCGCCAACAGCGACGGGTTTACCGCGCAATGCCGGATCATCGCGCTGTTCCACACTCGCGAAAAACGCATCCATATCAATATGGATGATCTTTCTAACTTGGTTCATGGAATCAGAATAGAAATGGCAATTTGCATGCAAGCGGGATAGCAAATTGGAACGAAAAGTCCCATAGGCGCGCAATGCAAAAATTAAACGAAACATCCCGGTCAGAAATCGGCGGAAGTGAACTGGTCGTGATGATGGCGGCAATTATGGCGTTAAATGCGCTCGCTATCGATACGATGTTGCCCGCTTTCCCTGACATTATCAAATCGCTGTCGATAATTGATGCCAACTCTGTTCAGCATGTGATCTCTGTCTATTTACTTGGTACCGCTGTCGGCTCGCTCATATTCGGTCCGCTCTCGGACCGCTTTGGCCGCAAGCCAGTGCTACTTTCCAGCATTATTGGTTACGCAATCTGCGCCGTCGCGTGCGGCGTCGCGGCGAGCTATTTCTTTTTGTTGCTTATGCGGTTTTGCCACGGCTTGTTTGGAGCGGCATTGGGAGTGTTGGTGATTTCGATCATCCGCGACCGTTTCGCTGGCGATGCAATGGCAAAGCGAATGTCTCTGGTATTCCTGATTTTTATGGTCGTCCCCATTATAGCCCCCAGCGTCGGACAAATCATCCTGCTGTTTTCCGGATGGCGGCCTATTTTTCACGTCATGGCAATTTTCGGATTGGCGGTCGCAATCTGGTCATGGCGGCGCTTGCCCGAAACGCTTGACCCGGATAACGTCATTCCAATTGCTTTTGGGCCGTTAACGCGCGCTTGGACGGCGGTGGTGTCACATCGCAGTGCGGCGGGATATATGCTCGGTGCCGGGCTGGTTCAGGGCGCGCTATTCGGGTTTCTAAATAGCTCGCAACAGATATTCGATGTTATATTCAATGCCCGCGATTTCTTTCCCATCGGCTTCGCAATTGTCGCGTTAGGCATTGCGTCGGCCAACTTTACCAATGGCCGGATTGTCGAACGGTTTGGCGCAAGGCGGGTTTCACATGCAGCAATGTTGCTATCGATCCTTTTTGGGTTTTTACAATTGTTGGCGGGATATTTTGCACCGCTCTCTCTGCCATTGTTCCTAATCCTGATCACCGCGAACATGGCGATGGTCGGTTTCATCGGCGCGAATTTCTCGGCCATTGCGATGACCCCTTTTGGAGCCATGGCAGGATCCGCCTCGTCATTCCAAAGCTTTGCCAAAACCATTGTCGCTGCAGGAGTAGGCGCATTTGTTGGTCAGCAATTTGACGGCAGCGTCGTGCCAATGGCGGTAGGATTTCTGTTGTGCGGGCTGGCATGCTTGTTGCTCGTGCTGTGGAGCGAGAATGGCAAGCTTTTCACCCGCCCCGGCACCACCCGCAACATGCCAATGTAAGGCATAAAAAAAGGAGGCCGAAGCCTCCTTTTTTCTAAACATTACTACCCGGTCAATTGATTGGCGGTACCGAAGTCGGCGGAATATCCGCATCAAGTTCGTGCACTTCATCAAGGCCAAGGCCGACATGGCTGCGGCGGCGGCTATACAAGAAGTAAACGACGAGGCCGATAGCGGCCCAGCCCACGAACATCAACTTGGTGTCAACGCCTAGGCTCCAGAACAAATAGACACAGCCAGCAATAGCGACAGGTGCCGTTATCATGATCGCAGGTGTGCGGAATGGACGCTTACGGCTCGGGTCGGTACGGCGCAAGACGAGCACCGCAATCGATACGGCAGCAAACGCAAACAAAGTGCCCGAGTTTGAAATATCCGCAAGCTTACCTACCGGGAAGAACGCAGCAAACATCGCAACGAAAACACCGGTCAGGATCGTAATGACGTGCGGGGTGTTATACTTCGGATGAATTTTTGAGAACGCTTGCGGCAGCAGGCCATCGCGGCTCATCACAAAGAATATGCGCGTTTGCCCGAACATCATCATCAATATGACCGACGGCAAAGCCAATCCGGCTGCAAGCCCGATCAGATTGCCGATCTGCGGCCAGCCGATTTCGCGCAATGTCCATGCCAGTGCTTCTTTTGAACAGACGACCTGTTCCTTGCCCTGAGCGGCAAGTGCCGCGCATGCATCCGACAGGTCTTTGCTGCCTGCGGCAAGCGCGGAGCCAGCGCCGTCCATCACGGGCTGTGCGCCCACGCTGCCGATCACGCCTGCAGCGACAAGCAGGTAGAAAATCGTGCAAACGGCGAGTGATCCAATCAGGCCAATTGGCATGTTGCGTTGCGGATCCTTGGTTTCCTCTGCCGCAGTCGAAACCGCATCAAAGCCGACATAAGCAAAGAAGATTGAGGCCGCAGCTGCTGAAATTCCGCCAAAACCAAGCGGCGAAAACGGCGTGAAATTCTCCATATTGATCACTGGTATTGCGAGAACAACAAACAGCGTCAGTGCCGCTACTTTAATAGCAACAAGGATCGAATTGACCGTCGCGCTTTCCCGCGTACCGATCACCAAAAGCCATGTCACAAGTCCGGCAATTCCCATCGCTGGCAAGTTCACAATCCCGCCATCATAGGGGCCGAGCACCAAAGCATCCGGGATATTGATACCTAACGCATTTTCCAGCAAGCCGACCACATAGCCTGACCAACCAACCGAAACAGCGCCGGCCGCCACGGCATATTCCAGGATCAGCGCCCAGCCGACCATCCAGGCGATTAATTCGCCCATCACGGCATAGCTATAGGTGTAGGCTGACCCCGACACCGGGACCATTGCAGCCATTTCAGCATAGCAAAGCGCGGCCACTGCGCAGACGATGCCCGCAATGATAAACGCGCCCATCATTCCCGGTCCGGCCTTTTGCGCGGCTTCGGCGGTTAGAACGAAAATACCGGTACCGATAACGGCACCAATCCCCAACATGGTAAGCTGAAATGCGCCCAACGTACGGGTCAGAGATTTTTTCTCTGCCGTCTTTAGGATTGCATCCAGCGATTTAACGCGGTCAAATATCATTATGAACTCCCCAAAAACTCAATGTCGATGAACCTAGCTGCTATTCCCGAACGCGCAACATAATTTCACCGTGAAAGTAGCGGCCCCATTGGTTTTCCACCGAAAAGATGGATATGCAGGTGTGGAACCTCTTGATGCGCGTGCAATCCGACGTTGGTTAAAAGGCGATATCCCGGCTCAACCAGTCCCAAATCGCGGGCAATCGAACCAACTGTTCGCACAAACCCGGCGATCTCGGCATCACTGGCAGTATTGCTAAAATCATCCCAACTGACATATGCACCTTTCGGTATCACCAAAATATGCACCGGTGCTTGCGGATTAATGTCATGGAATGCCAGCGTCCATTCGTCTTCAAAAACAGTCTTATTTGGGATTTCACCGCGCAGGATCTTGGCAAAGATGTTTTGATCATCGTACGGCAGGCTAGCATCGATGGGCATAATTCAATCCTTTCGCGCGGCTTTTTCTGCAATTCCGGAAATCCCCTCTCGCCGTTCAAGTTCGGCGAGTACATCGGCAAATTGAACGCCGCCTTCTTGTAACAACACCAACAAATGAAACAGCAAGTCCGCCGCCTCGCTAGTTAGCTTCGCGGGATCACCAGACAATGCAGCGATTACTGTTTCGGTCGCTTCTTCGCCCAATTTCTGCGCCATTTTTTCGCGGCCCTTGGCAAACAGCGATGCGACATAGCTGCTGTCTATCGGCGCATCGCGGCGCTCACGAATAAGTGCTTCCAACCGGTCGATCATTTTGGTTCACCTTGTAGCGAAATAACCATCGCGTGTTCATCATCGGGTATCAACCCTTCAAGAACTCGCCAGAAACCGGTTACCGATTCCTGTCCTGCGGCACCGTAAGCCGCCGCCAATTTGGTCCGCAGCGAATCGAACAATTGTGCTTCGAACGCTTCACCGCCGGGCGTAAGCCGCAAAAGTTTTTGCCTGCGGTCGGCCGTTCCCGCGCGCGTTTCAATAAGCCCTCGTTCGGAAAGGTCGTTGATGACTCGGCCCAATGACTGTTTGGTAATCGCCAGAAACTTCAACAATTCGCTGACCGTTAGATCTGGCCGCCGTGCCATGAAATAAAGTGCGCGGTGATGCGCCCTGCCCAGCCCCTGCTTGGCCAACCCTTCGTCAATGCTGCGCGTTAGCCTTGTGTAACCGAAGTACAGCAATTCCATACCGCGCCGCACTTCGCCTTCACGCAAAAAAAGCGGAGATGCCGAAGTGATATTGCCCTCACGCGGCGCAGACGAAGAAGAAGATGGGACAGCCATATTGACGTATCTTGGCGCACGCCATAGAAGACTTCAAGCATTTCCTTAAACTTTGCATGCCAGAATGGCATTTATTGTTATACAGCTTGGTGAATTTATGACGTTTTCTATCGAAAGAAACCCCCATCCGGTCGAATCCGCAAAGCGCGCGGAACTTTTGACTGATCCAGGCTTTGGCCGGGTGTTCACCGACCATATGGTGACGATAAAATACCAAGAAGGCACTGGCTGGCATGATGCCAAAATCTGCGCTCGCGGTCCGATCTTGCTCGATCCCGCCACCGCTGTGCTGCATTATGCCCAAGAAATTTTTGAAGGTATGAAGGCCTATCGCCTTGCAGACGGCAGCATGGCATTGTTCCGGCCAGATGCGAATGCGGCGCGGTTTAACCGTTCTGCCAAGCGGCTGGCGATGCCTGAACTGCCTACAGAATTGTTTTTGGAATCGGTCCGCGGACTGGTTGACATTGACCGTGACTGGTTTCCCGAAGTTGAAGGTGGATCGATTTATATTCGGCCGTTCATGTTCGCAAGCGAAGTATTTCTGGGCGTAAAACCTTCATCAGAATATCTATATATGGTGATTGCATCGTCCGCTGGCGGTTATTTCAAAAGCGGCGCATCGGCAATCAAGATTTGGGTTTCCGAAGAATATACTCGTGCAGCACCGGGCGGAACAGGCGCGGCCAAATGCGGCGGCAACTATGCGGCAAGTTTGGTCGCGCAATCGCAAGCGACCGCAAATGGTTGTGATCAAGTCGTATATTTGGATGCAGCCGAGCGTCGCTGGGTCGAAGAGCTGGGCGGAATGAACCTTTTCTTCCTGTTCGAAGATGGCAGCATGCTAACTCCGCCGACCGACGGAACAATTTTAGAAGGGATCACACGCGATTCCCTGATAAAGTTGGCACGCGGCCAAGGTTTGTCTGTTCGTGAAGAGCGATACAGCATCGATCAATGGCGCATTGATGCCGCTTCGGGCAAATTGGTTGAAGTGTTCGCCTGCGGAACCGCAGCCGTCGTCACGCCGGTTGGAAGCGTCCATAGCAGCCAAGGTAGCTTTAACATTGGCGCTGGTGGCCCCGGACAAATAACGCAAAAACTGCGCAGACAGCTCGTTGATATTCAGCGCGGGATAGCAGCCGATCCCTATGGCTGGGTACAGCGGATCGACTGAACAAAAAAGGTTGGATTCGCCGCTTTTCGGCGATTGCGTTATCAAATTGACTCGCTATAAGGCGCGGCAGCAGGCTGGATTTTCCTGTTAGGCCAAGGATCAATTGATTCTGATGGGGCGTCGCCAAGCGGTAAGGCACCGGCTTTTGATGCCGGCATTCGCAGGTTCGATCCCTGCCGCCCCAGCCACCTTTTGATAACACACAGGCGATAGGCCTGTTATTAGGCAGAACAACTTGTAAATGGTTGTAACGCCATTCATTGCTGGCTAGTGAAGTTGTAAAATTTGCCGTATGCTTCCCACTATAAAAGCGGCTTGTGCTTGTTGGCGCGGCTAAAAGGGAAGCGGAACAAAATGAGAATCGCTGTTGCCGATGACGAATTGGACGTCAGAGATTACCTCAAGAAAATCATTGAGGAAGAAGGCCATCTTGCCGTCACCTTTTCTGACGGCAATGCGTTATCGCAAGCTTTAACTCGCGATACGTTTGATCTGGTTATACTAGATTGGTCTATGCCCGGCAAAGATGGTCTTGCGTTGTTGAAATGGATGGAAAAATCCCTCGACGATCAACCTCCTGTAATCATGATGACCAACCGTACGGCAAAGGCGGACATTTCCGAAGCACTGAACGCTGGTGCATCCGATTACATCACCAAACCCGAAGACCGGATTGTGATCGCGGCACGAATCAATGCGATGCTGCGCCGGAACAGCGCAGGATCGGGCGCATTTGAAACCGAAGCAACATATGGCGCGTATCATCTGAACCGCATCGATCAAACTGTAACAATCAAAGGCGACACGATTACGATGACGGCCAAAGAGTTTGAACTGGCCGATTTGTTTTTCCGCAACAGCGACCGCACTCTCTCGCGTAGTTACATTATGGAAACAATCTGGCGGACAACTGCAACGCTGGCGACCCGGACTTTGGACATGCACATCTCGCGGGTCCGCTCAAAGCTCGATCTCAAGCCCGAAAACGGGTTTCGTATTTTTACCGTCTTCGGTTATGGTTATCGACTAGAGTCATTGAACAAGCCGTGAAACCTTGATTTGGGGAGCGTAGGAGGATGCAAGAATTGAAATGGGCCTCGGCGTGCTTATTATCATTGGTCGCATCGACGCCCACTTATGCGGCAATTCCAAATGACGATGACATCAGCTACATCGTCAAACGCGGTGACACGCTAATCGGCTTGGCCGAACGCTATCTCATCGACACCAAAAGTTATAAAATTGTACAACGCAAAAACCGCATTTCCAATGTAAATGCCCTGCCCATCGGCAAGTCCATAATGGTTCCGCGAACGTTGCTAAAGTTCGTGCCCGCCAAAGCGAAAGTGATTTCGGTGCGCGGCAATGTGCTTGCCGATGACAAACCCGTTGCCGCCGGACAGGTGTTGGGTGAAGGCGCGCGATTAACGACGTCGGCCAGTTCGTTTGTGACTTTATCACTGGGCAATGGATCACGTGTTTCGCTACCGTCAAACAGCGGCATGCGTATTCGTACGCTGCGGACATATGTGTTGGGCGATAATCTGGACTATGATTTTGACTTGGCGAAAGGCGGCGCGCAATCGACCGTAGTTCCGCTAAAATCTGCGAATGATCGCTATCGTGTGCGTACACCCAAGGCTGTTTCAGCTGTTAGAGGAACCGAATTTCAGGCCCGCTATGATCCAGAAAGCAACGCCGACTTTGCCGAAGTAATCGAAGGCGGATTGGCAATCGACACTGCCAATGGTGCGCAATTGCCCTTGCCCGCCGGAAATGGCCTTGCGGTTCCAGCCAATGGTGTCGCCATAACCGAAACGCTGCTTACGGAACCCGTATTAGTTGAGCCCGGATTGTTGCAAGCCAACCCGGTGGTTTTGTTTTCCGCCAATCGTGCCACAAACGAACTTGGCTATCGCTTCACTTTGTCGAGCGACGCGGGTTTCGTTGAACAAATTGCCGATAAGATAGTGACTGAACCAAAAGCAGATTTTGAAAACATCGCCAATGGAAACTACTTTGTTCGGGCGCGCGCCATTTCCGCAAATGGCATTCAAGGTGTTCCAGCAACTTACACTTTCAAACGGCGGCTAAACGGAATGAGCGCCAGTGCTGGTCAAGGCGACGATGGTTATGCCTTTAAGTGGCAAAGCGACGGTGAAGGAGTGCGTCGGTTTCATTTTCAGCTATTCAAGGACCAGCCAAATGGCCTGCCCATTGCGGACGAACCGGCGATGACCGCCCAACAAATAAACCTGTCAGACCTTTTGCCCGGAACCTATTTCTGGCGGGTTGGATCTGTGCAATATCTGGATGGCGAAGTGGCAACCAATTGGACCGGATTTGAAAAATTGAGTGTCGCGCCTTAAGAACACATTGCCGCAAATTTCAATCAACCGGCGGTAAGCGAAAAGGAATCGCGCTGCTTCGGCATGATCGGCTTTGTGCTCGTCCCGCAAACATCCTTGCTTTTTGGACATTTCGCAGAGAGAACGCCGAATGAGTTTGCGGTTTCGTTTAACCATTGAGTGGATATTGATCGGCATTGCCGGAACCATTCTTGTCGCTCTTGCGTCGCGTTCCGAACTTACCAATGCATTCGATAACCTATTCTACGACAGCCTTAGTTCAATACATCAACCTGCTGCCGACCCAAAAATTCTGCTGGTCAATATCGACCAGGTTAGCCTTAATGCGATCGGCAAATGGCCGTGGAAACGGGAAACCCATGCGCGTTTGTTAGATGCGCTACAAAAAGGTCGTCCGCGTTCAATCACCATCGACATCTTGCTCTCTGAAAAAGGTGACGCTGCCGATGATGCGGCGCTCGCGCGGGCCATTGCCAGGGGGCCCAGCCCGGTCATATTGCCGCTGCATTTCGACACGCCAGGAGACGACGGCAAAGCCTATAATGTCGTTTTGCCCGTTGCGGATTTCATGCGGGCTGCGGGCGGAGTTGGCCATGTAAATCTAGTTTTTGACAATGACGGTAAAGTCCGCCGCTCCGCGCTGTGCTTTGATCCGGAACAAATGGGACGGAGTTGGCCGCATATCACAGAGCTGGCCTATCGCGGTTCAACGCAAACTGCGTCAAAGGCATACAACAAAGTTGCTTGCGGACAATCGCTTCTCATTCCCTTTGCAAAGCGCGGGACACACAGCGAAATCAGTTACACCGATGTGTTGATGGGCAATATTCCAAGCGGCCTAATCGAAGGACGCGATGTCATAATTGGTGCCAGCGCAGCGGGAATGGGCGATAGCTATCCCGTACCGGATTCAGATGGTTCATTGCTTGCCGGGTCAGAAATCATGGCCAACATGCTCACTGCCATTCGGCGCGATAACTTTATTCAGCCCGTTTCTAAACCTTATGTAATCCTTCTCTCGCTTTTACCGATGTGGTTGCTGTTAATTGGTTTTCTTTGGTGGTTGCCAAGGACGACTTTGATTGCATCATCTGCGCTGCTGATAATTAGTTCTTAGCGGCAGCGCAGCGGCATTGTCAGCACAAATGTGGTTCCCGCCCGGCGTCGCTTTGCTGGCGATGTTGCTTGTTTACCCATTGTGGGGATGGCGCCGATTGCAAGCAATGAGCGATTTTATGAGCGGCGAATTGCAACAATTGGAAATCGAAGGTGAAATGCTTCCGCTAAAGGTACCGCAAGCAAAAGCCGGTGACTTTGTGGGCAGGCAAAGTGCCGCCTTGGCGAGTGCTATCGACCATATGCGCGACCTGCGGCTGTTGTTGACGAACACACTGTCTGATTTGCCCGACCCGATGGTTGCAACGGACGTTTCTGGCAAAGTTACGCTAACTAGCGACCTGGTGGTGCAGCGGCTCGGCCAATCGATTATGGGATTGCCGCTGAAATCAGTTCTAAAATCAATCGTCATCCCAAAAGACCAAGCGGCGATCGACGAATATCTGTCAAAAGTCGCCGAAAATGAACAGGATACGACTAAGAATAAAGAATACGAACAGACAATATTTGCCAGGTTCCAGACACTCGGCGGCAATACGTTTGTTATGCGTCAGTCGAAAATAGAAACTGCTGCTGGTGCATTGCAAGGCTATATATATTATTTTGCAGACATCTCCGCGCTGGCAAATGCAGAAATTGAACGGGAGCAGGTTCTGCAGCTATTGTCACATGATATGCGTGCGCCGCAATCGGCCATTATCGCATCATTGGATGGCAACATCGATGCAGCAGCAAGGAAACGGATAGAAAGCAATGCAAAGCTGACGATGAAACTCGCGCAGGATTTTGTCGATATTGCGCGCATGGCGGACAGCAAATTTGTTGGCGAAGAACTGTTGCTCGCCGATTTGATCCGCGATGTGGCCGATAATTTCTGGCCGTTGGCAAGCGAGCGTCAAATTCATATCGAGGTGACCGACAATACCGATTGCGGCTTTGTAGTGGGCGAGGCCGACAGCCTATCCCGCGCGTTCGCAAACCTGATCGACAATGCGATCAAATTCAGCCCCGACAACAGCAAAATTGCAATCGATCTGGACCGCGAAACGGTCAATGACGAGCCAAGAATTTTTGTGAAATTTGCGGACCACGGCCCCGGTATTGACCGTGATGTCATGGCCAACTTATTCCAGCGATTTGCAGCCACCAGCCGGCAATCAGGCCGAGTGCAAGGTACCGGGCTTGGCCTGACTTACGTGCAGGCGGCAGTTAAGCGGCACAAAGGCAATATTGTCGTCACTGGCCGGGAACCCACCGGAACCTGCTTCTGCATCGATTTGCCAGAGGCACCGGAGGTATAAAGCTCTATTTCAAAGCGCTATTTCAATGCCCGCCGCGTCACATATTCGCCGCGAGGATTACCCAAATCCGCCATCGCTTTTTCAACCAAAATTGGCAGAGTTTCTGTTAGAGGCAGCTTGCAATGAAACTCCTCGGCTGACGAACGATATACTTCTGCTCCATCCGCAATTCGGGTAAGCGCAAGCGACACGCGATGTTCAAGTTGCGGGCAATTGCGCGATGGTTTCTTGCCATTCGCGCTAGACAATATCTTTCCTGATGTCAGCAGCGCAGTCGATGCGGGCCGCGCCGAAACGCCAACTTCCAAATAAAGCGCGCCGTCCTTATTCTCCGACATGCCCAATGTTTCAGCTTTGCAATCACCAGACTGCGGGCTTTCTGCAATTCGGCAGACGTGGTTTTGTCAGGTGGCATCAGGACAAAGTCGGCTTGCTCCGGCGTTTGACCAATGCCTGCACTAGATACCCGCGTTTCAATTGTCTTCGTACAGGCCGTTAAGGCCAGCACGGTGACAAGCAAAAGTGAGCCAGATCGCATTTCGCCTTCTTAGGCAAATTACCCTCATCGCGCAAGCACTTGAACATATAGGTCATGTCACTGGTGAATTTGCGAAATTGGGGGTTTGCTGAGCTTCCTCATTTGTATATGCAAGTGCGGATGAAAAACAAGCACGGCTTAACTTGGTCAGCGGCGAAAACGGAAGGGCTGGTGTTTGACAGCTTGGTCCGTTCCGATTTCGTAAAAATGGATATTTTGTGAAGCGTTAGCCATAGCCGACCACTGGTTCGAACGCAGGGCGATTGGCGATGGAATCACCTTGCTTTGGGAACCACATGTCCATCCGCTACTTCGGTGCAATATTTGGCATGTTGAAGGCCGCGACACCGATTTGCTGATCGATACGGGATTGGGTGTCGCCAGTCTGGCCGAAGCCGCCGCCGACCTGTTTGGCAAACCGTTGAGCGTGGTGCTCACCCATTGTCATATGGATCACGCGGGCGGCGCTCACGAGTTTGGCACATGCTACGTCCATGCAGCAGAAGCCGAAGCGCTGGCCGACGCGAGCAATCATCTCCCGCTCGATGTGTCGTCCTATTCAGCAGACGATCTCACATGGTTTGCCGACATCGGTTACGATATTTCTGGTGGACTGCTTACTGCGATTCCCAACGCAAAGTTTGATCCTGCCAGCCACATTATGCAGGTTGACGAGTTCGGCAATTGATAGGCGAAGGCGATGTGATCGATCTTGCGACGCGCCTTGAAGATGCATCTGCCTGGCCATTCGCTGGAGCATTGCCGTTTAGGAGGTCAAATAGCGGTCACATTGTTTTCACGAGACGCAATTTAGATGGCCCGAGGCTCGACCAAATCCTGGTTCGGACATCGCCCTTATTGCCAGTCACTGGAACCCCTCCGTACATTCCCGGTAAGCGTGGTCCATTGGCATGAGCAAAGTTTCGACGCGAAGGGTTGATCGAACTGGCCGACGACTATCTGAAAAAAAGGACAACCGCATGATTATTAATGCAACTGCTGTCAAACATGATGATTGAAGTCGGTGGGCTGGAGCGCGAAGTTGGCGTGCCGGACGGGCAATTGAGGACGAGCTTGACTGGGAACATCTCCCTTTTACGCACGCATCCACTTTTTCGTCAGTTTCACTTAATCGGGCCGACAGAGATGGTTGGGATGCTGATGTGACGTTGCGCGATGGCACCCCCTTGAGGATGACCGTTACTGTCGATGCTGACCGATTTGGCTTATTCGCTCCACGTTTGGCCCTGATGAACCGAAAATGGCCGGGCTGTGTGCCGGATCGAAACTATCGGCAAAGACCAGTGCCGTATGTCGTTACGTTTTTTTGTTCCCGACCAGCCTGGATTGGACCGGCATGCGGTCAGTGCATTTTATACTGCGCTCTTCGGTCAGTTGATAGACGAAGACGAACCCAAGATGATTTACCGCACCCAAGCGCTACGTGCCGGACCGAATGCGCATAAGCCCCGGCGTCAGGTAGTCTTATCGGGAGGAACTATCTGCGAGGTACCACTGGTCTGTCCGCACCAAGGTTTGCCGCTCAATTGCGACCCGGATTCGGATGGCATCATGCAATGCCCGTGGCACGGTTATCGCTTGACGCCTGAAAGGGTGAATGTGTAAGTGGCCAGATAAAAGGCATGGGATACCATCCCCAAAGCGGCAGGCTAGCCGAATTTCTAGTTGGCGGCCTGAAAACCACGTTATTGCTCTTTTTTATCGGTTTCTTTTCGCGGTAAACGTCTTGCCTCGACATATGGTAATGCAGCAGTGCAAAGCCTTACTGAGCGAGGGTGAAAGAAAACGGGCAGGGGCAATCAATTCTTACCAACGCCAACGTCAACGTGTCAGCAGAAAATATGCCACATACAGCCAGCTAAACACGCCGTGGATAATCGCCCAGAGCACAGACTTATGCGCACTATAGCTGATCACAATCGCAAGTGCGCTGCCAAAGCCAACGCCCGATTTAACCACCTCGCGCTGAATGACGACACCGGCCATGGTTATGCCGCCTGCTTGGCGCGTTCTGCCAATTCCTGATTGAGCATTTCCGCCAGCAAGAACGCCATTTCCAAAGACTGCGCGGCATTCAGCCGGGGGTCGCAATGCGTGTGATAACGGTCAGCAAGCCCCTCGTCCGTGACCGCAACTGCGCCGCCAGTACATTCAGTCACATTCTGTCCGGTCATCTCGATATGGATGCCGCCTGCAAATGTTCCTTCAGCCCGGTGCACCGCAAAAAATCCGCGAACTTCGGCAAGGATGCGTTCAAATGGCCGGGTCTTATAGCCGCTGGCTGACTTTATCACGTTGCCGTGCATTGGGTCGCAGGACCAGATCACCGGATGGCCAGAAGCCTTGACGGCGCGGACCAGCGGCGGCAAACCTGCCTCCACCTTGTCATGCCCAAACCGGGCGATCAGTGTTATACGGCCAGCGATCCGGTCTGGGTTCAATGTGTCCAGCATCCTGATCAATGCGTCGGGTTCCAAACTTGGACCACATTTTATACCGATCGGATTGCCAATACCGCGCAAGAATTCGACATGTGCTGATCCTTCAAACCGAGTGCGATCACCGATCCAAAGCATGTGCGCCGACGTATCATACCAACCGCCGGTCAACGAATCTTGCCGCGTTAATGATTGCTCATATGGCAACAACAACGCTTCATGGCTGGTGTAGAATTTCGTTACTTTTATCTGCGGGACCGTTTCCGGCGTGATGCCACATGCCGCCATAAAGTCGAGCGCTTCACCAATGCGGTCGGCGGTTTCCTTATATTTCTTTGCCCAAGGACTGCGGCCCATATAATCATGGGTCCACGAATGGACCTGTTGCAAATTGGCATAGCCGCCGCTGCTGAATGCGCGCAATAGGTTGAGCGTCGATGCGGCCTGACTGTATGCGCGCACCATCCGCGCCGGGTCGGGCTCGCGGGCATCAGCCTCAAATGCGATGTCATTGATAATGTCGCCGCGATAACTCGGCAGCTCGACCCCATCAATTGTCTCCAGATCGGAGGAACGCGGCTTGGCGAATTGTCCTGCCATCCGGCCGACTTTAACAACCGGAACCTTACCGGCAAAAGTCAGCACTACGGCCATCTGCAATATGACGCGAAACGTATCCCGTATGTTGTTTGGATGAAATTCAGCAAAGCTTTCCGCGCAATCGCCGCCCTGCAACAGAAACGCCTTACCGGCAGCAACCATCGCAAGATCCGCAGTCAGATCGCGTGCCTCGCCCGCAAAAACCAGTGGCGGGTAATTGCGCAAAGTATGTTCGGTCGCGGCCAAAGCATCTTGGTCCCGGTATGTTGGCATATGAATGCCTTTTTGCGCTCTCCAGCTTTCCGGCGTCCATTTAGTCGCCATAGCTAATCTCCATCTGATTCGGTTGAAAAGGGCTTCTACTGCCAGCAACACAGAACGCGCAAGCAAAAGACCACCGTTAAAATTATCGGTCGTATGGTTAACCGAAAATGACAACATAGGAGCCGCAAAAATCTGGAATAGTGCTGAAAAATCGTGGTGTTAAGGAAATGTCAGCGCGAAAATGAAGTTTCGCGTTAACCACTTAATTTTACACAATTTTTCATTCACATTAAGGTGACCCTAGGCATTCGTCCCAAGCTGGCACACGCCGGAATTCGACCACGCAAAACTGAGTTTTTTGTATATATGGCTGGACTTAGCGAGCTGCCATCTACTTTTACGAAACGACCAAATGATCCAGGAACCAATTCAGGAAGCAATGAAGTTGCGGCAACCACGTCCGGTTGCCAAGCCTCGTCGCCGTCTGATCGGTGGACGTGAAATTTTGCTTTTGTTGGTCGCGTTCAGCCTGCTTGCCCTAGCTCCTTCGATTGCCCAAGTGATGGGCGGCATCACGGACGCGGGACCACAACGGCAATCTTCATTTGGTATGGCAGAACGTGCCGAAACCAACTTCGCCGGTTCCGCATTCTACTTTCAGGAACAAGATTACATCGTTCCGCCGAGCGAGCGAAGCAATCGCCGCAGCGCAGGGAAGCAACACCGCACTGTTCGACGCCCCGCCGTCCGCCACGCTTGCGCCAATGGATGATCCCGCTGCACCCTATGATGTCAACGGTGTCGGCGGCATTGCGCGGCCCTTTGTCATCAATGGCGGTTCGCCGGATTATGGCCGCGCGCTCAAATGCCTGACCGATGCAATTTATTATGAAGCGGCTTCTGAATTTGATTCCGGACAACGTGCTGTCGCTCAAGTCATATTGAACCGGATGCGCCATCCCACCTATCCAAACAACGTCTGCGGCGTAATCTATCAGGGTTCGGAACGTCATACGGGCTGCCAATTCAGCTATAGCTGCGACGGATCAATGGCGCGCACACCATCCAGTTTTCATTGGGAGCGCGCTCGCCGCGTTGCGATGAGCGCGCTTGCGGGATATGTCCACGCACCAGTTGGCATGGCGACGCATTACCACACCGTCAATATCTACCCCTATTGGGCACCCAGTCTGCATTTCCTTGGAACTATCGGCGCGCATCGCTTCTATCGCTGGAAAGGCAGTGCCGGGCGTCCCTCCGCATTTTTCCGCGGCTATGCCGGGAATGAACCTTTCCCTGGACCCAAACCACGCGCTTATCGCCCATCTATTGTGCCGCTGCTTGATCCGATCCAGTTGCAGAAACAATATGAGCGTGAATATGCTGCTGCACGTATGAAAGCCGAGAACGATGCCCGGGTGTCCGCTGCCTCTGCGATCACACCTGTTGCCCCATATTCCGCGATTACACCGCAGCGTCAACGCCAAGCCACTGCATACGCCGCCCCTGAATATTCGCGGGAAGCCAAGCAACGTGGCGGCGAAGCAAACTATGTTGGCGAACGGTTGCCCGATGCGACCAATATCAAGCCGGAATATCAAAACAGCGGCAGCTGGAAAGCACAACCGACCGGATAATTGGTACTGCAACTTGGTCGTGATTTACGCCTGATAGTGCGAGAAATACTCCAAACCGGATTGATCAACATTGTGTTTCGGTGGCGGCCGTTAACCGGTCCGGCCTATCTCCAAAAAACCAACCTTCGCAAATAGCCCTTACCAAATCTGCTTCTTCCAATTCAGTTCCTAAATGTAATTTTTTGCAGGAATTTTTTGGAGGAAGATATGATTACCAGCGACAACAAGGGAACCAAAGGCGGGATCTTTCCGGCAAACCGTTACGCGAACGACGTCATCATCGGCAATAGCGTGGCCGCACATTCATTGCGGCAAATGGCGGCACTCGCGGCTGGTTCCGACAGTCCGATACTGATCACTGGACCGCGCGGTTGCGGCAAGGAAACGGCGGCACGGGCAATACATGCCTCTTCCGCTCGCCGAAACGGGCCGTTTATTAAGGTCAATTGCGGTGCTCAATCGTTTGAGAACTTGCTTACACGCGACATTCATGCGTCCCAAGACACACCTCCTAAACCCGATGGCGGGCTGGAAAACGCCCATCTTGGCACGCTTTATCTCAGCGATATCGACGAAATGTGCGTGGACGTGCAGTTTTTGATCTGGCGATTGCTGACGCTTCAGCCCACTAAAAGAGCACCCGAACCATTTGGTCCTGCGCTTGATATCCGGGTACTTGCCGCAACTAGCCAGTCTATCGCACGCAAAGTGAGCGAAGGAACATTTCGCCAAGATCTCTATTACCGCCTGGCATCGCTCACTTTACCTGTCCCGCCATTGCGTCAGCGGCGGGACGACATCGCGATTTTGATTGACTATTTTCTGCTCGAACAAGCGCCCGAACAGCGTTTCACAACTGATTGGGCGGCGCAGCAAGCTTTGTCCGTACATAGCTGGCCAGGCAACATAGGCGAGCTGCGTAATTTGGTCGCACGGACATGCGTTTTTCATCCGGGACAGATTATTGGCGCGCACCAAATGCGATCGCTCCTGTCAATGGGACAAACCGCAACACGCAAAGCCAACCGAACCGGACCACAAGGTAATAAAGTTTTGTCATTGGATGGCCCTATCGCCGGCGGGTTTAACCTAAAAACGCATCTAGCCGATGAAGAGTTTCGTTATCTGCAATCCGCACTCGAACAAGCAAAGGGTATTGTCCAGCATGCCGCCGATATCACCGGTATGAATCGAACCACATTTTTGGAAAAGATGCGTCGTCACGGGATGGAGCGTAGGCAGTATCGGCGATGATTTTTGCGCTTGGGCGGGATGATATGCAAACTACAAAATATATATAAACAGAACCTTCGTCATTCCCGCCTGCGCCGAAATGACGAATATGATGGCTAAGTCGACGTGTTGATCGATCCCCATCCCGTATTAGCCCTTGTAATGTAGGATTTGTTCTGGGAACGCAGGCCATGGCTGCTAATTCAGGGCCTGGCTCTTTGACATTGTTGGCGGTCAAATTACGCACTTCTGAGTTGGATTTGCGAAAATGGAAAATTACAAAATAGCCACGATGTAGGAAATTATCTATACTCGAACTACCAATTAGTTTCAAAATAGGCGTCAATCTTGTCAACTAGGTGTCAACTTGGCTATTTTGATTAAATGACATTTTGCACCAGATCTTAGCAACATCTTGGCTTGCAGGCAGTAATGGGCGGGCCGCAATCCGCCAAATTTTCGTTCTGTAACCATACTAGAATTTGGATCATGCGGGAAAAAATGGTGCACCCAGAGGAATTCGAATCCCCGGCCTCTGCCTTCGGAGGG
>CAWDID010000004.1:0-39215 GCA_963802245.1 uncultured Alphaproteobacteria bacterium
TAATCCGCGAACGCGGCATCCTCTATATGCAGCTCTGCCTTTAGCGCCGGGCCCCAATCGTCGATCTTTGCGCGGCCCGCAAGCCAGTATTTGCGGCCACCCCCGCCGTGCAGCAGCATTTGCCCAAGTTCGGTTTCCCCCTGCCGGAACGCCATCGCCTTGAATGATCGGCCATCGTCGCCGGACACAATGGCGCGCACATGATCCTTGCCCACGATATCGCATTTTATCACGCGTACAGGCCCGGTCACAATGCGCGGACCGGGCCAGCCCATGCCATAAGGCCCTGCCCCCTCCATCGCGTCAATAAAGGCGGGATTGAACCCGCCCGGAGCCAGCACAGCATCAACCAGCAACGCCTGATCGCCCGATGCACGGGTAACGTCGGCGGCCAACCGTTCATCAAGCCATGCCGCCAACGCGTCGATTTTGTCGGCACTGATCGTCAGCCCCGCCGCCATCGCGTGGCCGCCGCCTGCCTCCAGCAATCCGGCCTCTCGTGCGGCGATAATGGCCGCGCCCAAATCGACACCAGCAATCGAACGGCCCGAACCTTTGCCGACGCCATTTTCATCGACGGCAATGACAATCGACGGCTTGCCGGTTTTTTCCTTGATACGCCCGGCAACGATGCCGATCACACCGGGATGCCAACCATTACCCGCCAGCAATGCCACCGACCGGTTGTGCTGCCCCGGTAACATCAATTCCGCTTCGTCTTGCACAATCGATTCGATTGCCCGGCGTTCCTCGTTCAATTGGTTCAATTCAGCGGCAATGCCCCGCGCCTCTTCACGGTCTTCGGTGATCAGCAAGCGCACGCCCAGATCCGATTTGCCGACACGGCCGCCCGCATTGATCCGCGGCCCAAGCGCGAAACCAAGGTCGGAGCATATCGGCGCGCGGGTCAGGCGGCTGGCCTCGATCAACGCGGTCATGCCGATGTTGCGCCGCCCCGCCATGATCTTCAGCCCCTGTGCCACAAAAGCGCGGTTCAACCCTTGCAACTTTGCGACGTCGGCAACCGTTCCCAATGCGACCAGATCAAGCAGCTCCATGATTTTTGGTTCGGCGCGCTCTGTGAAATAGCCCCGCCCGCGCAGCTCCCGAATGATTGCGGCACCAAGCAGGAACGCAACGCCGACGGCGGCGAGATGGCCATGCGCGGCGGCCTCGTCGATCTCATCCAGCCGGTTCGGGTTAACCAACGCAAATGCCGACGGCAATTCCGCGCCGCATTTGTGGTGATCGACGACGATCACTTCCAATCCGGCGGCTTTGGCCTCCGACAACGCCTCATACGCCATTGCGCCGCAATCGACGGTGACAATCAGGCGGCTACCGCCCTGCCCGATCCGCACCAGTGCCTCGCCGCTGGGACCATATCCTTCCATCAACCGGTCGGGGATGTAATAGCCTGCGCCGAGCCCGAGCATCCGCAGCAACCTGATCAACAACGCGGCGCTGGTCGCGCCATCAACATCATAGTCGCCATAGACGGTCAATTGCTCGCCCGATTGCACAGCGTCGGCAAGCCGCCGCGCAGCCGCATCCATATCGCGAAAGATCGACGGGTCAGGCATGAAGGCACGGATCGTCGGATCGCGGTGACGGTCAAGGTCATCCCGGTGCACACCGCGTGCCATCAACAATTGCGTGACCAGATCGTCAGGGGCAAAGCCGGGATCGCGGGCATCGACATCACCGCTGCGCCAACGCCATGCCTGCCCGGTGATCGAGCTGGCGATGTTCAATACTAAGTTAGAAATGAAAAATTCCCCTATCAGCCTTTTTCAAAGCTGTTCATTTAACCTTTTTCAAAGGCTGGTCATTTAACCTTTTTCAAACGCGGCGGTTATGCCCAATCTAACTTCGTCCGATATGAAGGGCACAGCTTGATTCATGCCAAAATCGCTGCGTTTGATCACTGTGGTTGCTTCAAAGCCGATGGTTTCTTTTTTGGTAAACGGGTTTGCTCCCGCGCCGGTAAAGTCGGCCTCCAGCGTCACCGTCTTGGTCACACCGCGTAACGTCAAATCGCCTTCGATCATGGCCGAAGTACCATCCACAGTCACCTTGGTCGAAACGAAGCGGACAGTCGGAAATTTTTCGGCATCAAAAAAACTTGCATCTTTCATGTGCTCTGAAAGCTTGGCGCTGGCCGTTGAAAGCCCCGTCAGCGGCACCGTAACATCAACCTTGGCTGCATTCGGCTTGGCTGGGTCAATCACCAAAGTCCCGGCGACATCGCCGAATACGCCGAAATAATCGTTGAAGCCAAAATGATTGACGCGAAATCCGACCAAGCTGTGCGCCGGATCGCTCTGATATGTGCCTGCCTGTACCCGGCTGACATCAACCTTTCCGGGCAGTTGCGGCGGCGCATCGTTTTGCGCGGCGAGCGGTGCGATAACCAAAAGTGAGGTAACGGCCAATATTCCAATGTTAATCTTACGCATAAAATCACTCCTTCCAATTCGCCCCCGATCAGGCCTCACTGTAACCTCCTGCGGCGCAACTGCAAACATCGGTTGCGTTTTTTTCTTGGGCGGCCATCATATCTCAATGGCCAAAACACTTTGTATCATTTGGGACAGCATGACAGGCGGTGCAAAAGCATTGGCGCAAGCGGCAGCAGATGGCGCGTCTGGCGTGGATGACGTTGATGTGCGGCAGGTTCACGCAGGCGAGGCAACACCGGAAATGATGTTGAGTGGGGACGCATATCTATTCGTATTCCCCGAAAATCTGGCCGCGATCAGCGGCGTGATGAAGGCTTTTTTTGACCGGACATATTATCCATGCCTCGGCCAGATTGAGGGCCGCGCCTATGCGGTAATCGTATGTGCGGGTTCCGACGGCAGCAATGCGGTCCGTCAGGCCGAACGGATCGCGGCTGGATGGCGGCTGAAGAAAGCCATGGATAGCCAGATTATCTGCACCCACGCGCAAACACCCGAAGCGATATTGGCGGCAAAGGTGATATCGCGGCCGGATCTTTTGCGCGCACATGAAACGGGCAAAGCCTTGGCTGCTGGCCTGGAGATCGGCGTATTTTAAGCTCAATTAACTCCGCGCATACACACCAAATCATGCGCCGGTTTTTCACCTTTTGCATAAGGAGTTAGCGCGGAGACATAAGGCAGCCGGGTCTTTTCCAAGCCGGATATTTTTCGGCTATTCGCTATATCTGTGAATACCCGGCAAGCCGCCGCACTGCGCAAATAATCGCTGTGGCCAGAACCACTATTTGAAACATCGGTGCTGTCAATAATGGTCAGCGCCGATTGTTCCAGAAATCCCGGATCGCGAAAATTTTCGGCGTAGCAACGTTCGGGAAGGCCCTTTGCCTTTAACGTTTTGGCCGTATTGGGGTTAAAGCAATAGGGATTGCCGAGGCGAGGATAGCCATGGATCGTGCGCGACAATCCAATTGCTTTGTCCTTGGCCGACACAAACACTGTCACCTTGCGGCCACCAGCCACACGCTTCGGCGACAATATAGTCGTCCCGATTTCGCGTTCAAATTCCTGTAAATCGGTGTCAGGTGCGACCAGAATAATATTGGAAATGTTACTGCTATCCTGATTGGCGGCATTGCGGTCAACATGTTCAATCGAAGGGACAACCAAGCGTGTGCCCAACGAATGGGAAACCAGGACAATGTCTTTGACCCACGGCTTTTCAGCCAAGCTTTGCAAAAACGTGCGGAAATTGCGTTCGTCCCAATACATGTTGGTTTCGTCAACAACATAGCTCAAAAGTTCGCCTTGGCTTGGCCAGCTATATTGAATAACCGGGCCTTTGAATTCGGTCAGGCGAGCAATTTGTGCCGTATCGCGGCTGCTGGTGGTAAACGTCTCGCGAAATCCGTGCACGTAAACCAGCACACGGCCATTGTTGGCATCCGTTGCTTTGGCCAAATCGGCCCACCATTTGTCGCTCGTTTCAAACGCAATCGGCACCTGCGCCGCGTCTTTATCTTTAACATCTGCACGGCGGACAGGGGTGCCGAAACGGAGATAGCGAGTCTTATCACCACGAAAATCGGTTAACTTTGCTTCCCCCATGCAATTGGGTAAGCGCGAAGTAACCGCGAACATCGGTTTTTCGATTCCAATATTGGCAGTGCCGGTATTGGGATTGCAATCAGGACCAGCCGCCAATTGCGCGTGCGGGATATCGCCATATTTGATACCCGAAATACACCCGGTCAGCATCAGTAATAAAATAATAGGTGTAATTCGGATCAATGCGGCCATGCTATTTAGACGTCGGCCGGTGTTCGCTCTTGACCCAGCGAACCGTTCCTGATGATGCCCGCATGACCACGCTTTCGGTGGTAATCCGTCCATCGCGCAGCGTCTTTACACCTTCTAAAAGGGAACCATGGGTAACGCCGGTTGCAGCAAAAATACAGTCGCCCTTCGCCAGTTCGGTCAGGTCATAGATTTTGTCCAAATCCTCTACGCCCCATTTGCGGGCACGGGCGCGCTCATCATCATTGCGGAACAGCAGGCGCCCTTTAAACTGGCCGCCGACGCAGCGCATTGCCGCCGCCGCCAAAACGCCCTCTGGCGCGCCGCCGGTTCCCATATAGATGTCGACCGTGGTATCGGGATCGCTGGTGGCGATAACGCCGGCAACGTCGCCGTCGGGAATCAACATGATGCCGCAACCAATTGCGCGCAATTCACCGATCAACTTTTCATGGCGAGGCCGGTCCAAAACGCAGATAATCAGATCAGCCGGCGCAACGCCTTTTTCTTTTGCCACGGCGGCGACATTTTCTGCAACCGTGCGGTCAAGATTGACGATATCGGGCGAATAGCCGGGACCAACGGCAATCTTTTCCATGTACACATCGGGCGCATTCAACAAATTGCCTTCTTCGGCAATCGCCAACACCGCCAGCGCATTTGGTCCGGCCTTTGCCGTAATCGTTGTACCTTCCAGCGGATCGAGCGCGATGTCGATCTTTGGCCCTGTGCCAATTGCGCTGCCGACTTTTTCGCCGATAAACAGCATCGGTGCTTCGTCGCGTTCGCCTTCGCCAATGACAACGGTGCCATCCATCGGCAGCTCATTAAGCGCGGCGCGCATTGCCTCGACAGCGGCAGCATCCGCCGCCTTTTCGTCACCGCGACCGATCAACTTTGACGCCGCAATCGCGGCTGCTTCGGTGACCCGCACCATTTCCAAAACGAGAACGCGGTCAAGTAAATTGCTTGCAGAGGTCAATGTGGTTTCCTATTCTCTTTTCTGTAGAATCAATGCCTTGGGAATGGCGTTAATCTATGCGTGGGGCACTGGCAGTCGGACAAGATGCTTTATAGGCGTTCCGATAGGGGAGGCGAGTGCAAATGTCGAGATTGCTTATTTTCCCGCTGCTTTTGATTTGCAGCGCAGCAGACGCGCAATCGTTAAGCGACGCGCAGCTGGCCGCCATGATCGCCAAACAGCGTCAAACCGTATCAATTGACGCCGATGGGTGCCTGAAAAACCCCGATGATGGCGAAGACGTCATCAACGTTTGCGGTGAGCCGGAAGAAAACCGGCGTCAGAAATTGCCGGACCGAAGCGTCGACAATGATCGCATCCGGCGCGGCGAAGCTATTTCCACGACAAAGGCGGCGGCAAAAGACAATCGCAATTGCGGAGTGATTGGTGCTGGTATGGGGTGTATTGATTTGCCGAAAAATTATGTCGGTTCGTTCGGCCGCGTCCCGCCGCCGGCAATCCCGTTGGCAGAGGTTTACGCGGGATTGCCCGAACCCGATATGGTGGTGACGGAGGGCAGCAGTGCGCCTGCATCTGCGGAACCATGATGCGCCGTTGCAGCGTACTCCTGACGCTAACTTAGGTTCGCTGAATTCAGCCAAGTTGCGATGACATTCAGAATACAAAATACATAAACTTCGCCATTCCCGCGAAGGCGGGAATGACGATATATTTTTGCAAAAAGCCAATTTTTGAACGGCAACACCAACTCGCACTTGTAATGTAGGATTTGTTCTGGGAACAAAGGGAATAGCCGCTAGTTCAGGGTTCGCTCTTTGACATTGTTGGCGGTCAAATTACACTTTTCTGTGTAGGAGTAGCGAAAACTTAAAATTACAAAATAATGGCGATGTAGGAAATTATCTATACCCGGACTGGCAATTAGTTTCAAAATAGGCGTCAATTTTGTCAACTAGGCGTCAACTTGGCTATTTCGATGAAATGTCATTTTGCGCCAGAATGCACCCACCAGCAACATTGAAACCGTTATCGTTCCCGCCCCGTCACTCGCCCAAAATGTGCATCACCATCGGTTCGCCCAGCAAACTGTCCGACCCGGCGAGCGCCGCAATTGTTTCGGTAATCGCCGATTCGGGCCCCTCATGTGTCACCATTGCGATCAAGGCACTGCCGTCATCGCTGGTCTCTTTTTGGATCAGGCTTTCAATCGACAGCCCGGCATCACGCATCGCCGCCGTGATTTCCGCAAGCACGCCCGGCTTGTCGGCAACGACCATTCGCAAATACGTTTTGCCGGTGCGGTGGCCGCTGGTCGCCTGCGGCAGCTTTTCAAGATCGGCGGTTGGCATGGCAAAGGCAGGGCCGGTTTCGCCGCGCGCAATATCAACCAGATCAGCGACCACGGACGATGCGGTCGGCTTGTCGCCTGCACCCGCGCCTTGGAACAACAGGCGTCCGGAAAAATTGCCCTCTGCCACCACCGCGTTGGTCGGCCCGGTGACATGGGCAAGCGGATGATCGGTCCGCACAAGGAAGGGATGGACCCGCTGGAACAGGCTGCTGTTGCCATTCTCTCCGTCGATTTCCGCGAGCCCCAATAATCGGATACGATAACCCAATGCCCGCGCCTGTTCGATATCAGCCGCGAGTATTTTACGAATGCCGCTGGTGTCGACGCCGCTGAAATTCAATTGCGTGCCAAAACAAAGCGACGCCAAAATTGCAAGCTTATGCGCCGCGTCGACGCCATCGATATCGAATGCGGGGTCAGCTTCGGCGAAACCGGCTGCTTGTGCATCCTTCAGCACATCGGCAAAATCGCGGCCATCCTTTTCCATGGCCGACAATATATAATTACAGGTGCCGTTCAATATACCGTAAACGCGTTCGATCCGGTTCGCGGCGACTCCTTCGCGCAATCCCTTGATCACCGGAATCCCGCCAGCAACCGCCGCTTCATATTTCAGCGCAAGCCCGCTTGCTTCGGCAAGTGCGGCCAATTCCATGCCGTGATGGGCAATCATCGCTTTGTTCGCGGTCACCAATGCTTTGCCGCTGCCCAACGCTTCACGTGCAAGGGTTAACGCCGGTCCGTCCGATCCGCCAACCAATTCAACTACAACGTCAACATCATCGGATGTCGCCAGCGCAGTCATATCATCAATCCAGCGATATCCCGAAATGTCGATGCCGCGGTCTTTCATCCGGTCGCGCGCGGTAACGGCGACTATTTCAATTGACCGTCCCGCCCGGCGCGCAATGATATCGCGGTTTTCAACGATCAATTGAACAACGCCGACGCCGACAGTACCCAGGCCAGCAAGAGCGATACGAAGAGGAGCAGTCATGAAAATAGCTTTCGCGGATTGAACGAGATGCGCCCGCGCCTAAGCGAAAATCAGGCTTTTGGCTAGAGCTTGATGCATGCGGATTAGCTGGGCGTAAACGAAAGACAATTTGAATTATATATTTGGGTCCGAAACCTAATCCACAAACTTCACATTGGCGCGCCATACGGTTATCCAGTCGACCGATCCTTGGCATTCCTCCATACTGCGAGCATGAGTAAGGCGGAACATTTGGCCGTCCCAGACATAATCAGCGCTATGCCCACAATCGCCGATGCCCCTGCTTTTGCTAAATGTCGACAAAATCTGTGTCGCCGCGTTCCAACTTGCGTTGCCGATTAAGTTTACGTCACCCTTTTCACTACGATATCCGGAATCATAATCAAATTTTGCGGGAGCGAATACCCATTTATTGTTTTGGCTTTTAGTGCCCAAATACGCTGCGCTCGATAAATTATATGCGCCGTTGCCGCAACTGATCAGTGACAATACCCGTGGCTTGCCATCCCTAATTCCAAGGCCATAGACCGCATCCTGAGTTACCCCGACGCGCTCTTCAGCGCAGCTGCCGCTTTCGGCCAACGCCACAAGTTCACTGGCGCTTGGAATATCATTTGCCGGAACGATACGCGACGCCTCGATCACCGGCGGTTCCATCGCTATAACCCGCATTTTCCGTTTGCCGCGCAGGACCAGTGCACCAGCAGTTCTCGCACGTTTCTGGGATATGTCCAGATACCGCAATGCCGCCTTTGATCCGGTCAACGAAATTTTTCCAATCAACTTGCCTGCCGCATCAACAACCCGCGCTTCTTTTCCAAGCGCCATTAACCTGCCCAGTTTATGTGCGTCCCGGCCAGTCACGCTGATTGGTGCGATGTCGCCCGTGATCGCACCAACGCCAGCCAATTTATTGTCCACATAAAGCTGGTACTTGTCACTCTCGCTGTCAAAACCAAATATGTTGATTTTCAGTTCACCGCTTGCCCCCGCACTTCGAGACAACACAAGCGATAACATGCCGTCGGGCAAGTCCGGTGGCAGCATCGCGACTGCTTCACAGTTCAGAACATTGTCGCAGCCTGCGGCCCAATTTTTGAAATAGCGCGTTCCGCCAATCTTTACGTTCGCAGCAGCAGGAACTGCAACGATCACAACAAATGCCCCAACTACAGCAGCAAAGAACGCCTTCTTCATTGACATAATTGTCAGACTAGCCCTTTTGCGAACGCTAAGCTAGGGCCAAATCAACAGGCAATTCAAGGAGTATAAAATGCGCGCAGTCGCTGATCATCGGAGCCGGACAAATGGGCGCGGGAATTGCGCAAGTCAGCGCAGCAGCGGGCTATCATGTATTCTTGTCTGACCTAGAACTGCCTTTGGCAGAAAAAGCCAAATCGGGAATTGCCAAGGCGATGGACCGGATGGTCGAAAAGGAAAAGATTGGCCGCGATGAGGCGGATACGCTGCTGGACCGGATTGAACCCGTCGCCGGATATGAACCGATGGCGACCGCCGATCTGATCATCGAAGCCGCCACCGAACGCGAAGAGATTAAGCGCAAAATCTTTGGCGAAGTCGGTAAGGTACTCGGCCATCAGGCAGTGCTGGCGTCGAACACATCGTCGATTCCGATTACCCGATTGGCGCAGGCATCACCCGATCCGAAACGCTTTATCGGCGTCCATTTCTTCAACCCAGTGCCGGTCATGGGTTTGATCGAAGTTATACGCGGCCTTGCCACATCGGATGAAACGGTAGCGATCATTAGCCGATATGGCGACGCATTGGGCAAGCAAATGGTGTTCGCACAGGACGCGCCGGGCTTCATCGTCAACCGCGTATTGATGCCGATGATCAACGAAGCGATTTTTGCACTCGGCGAAGGCGTGGCGTCGATCCGCGACATCGACACCGCATGCCAGCTGGGCCTGAACCACCCGATGGGCCCGCTGACGCTGGCCGATTTTATTGGCCTCGATACCTGCCTCGATATCACCATCATACTGTTCCAATCGACCGGCGATCCCAAATTCCGCCCCGCGCCCCTGCTACAAAAATATGTTGAGGCGGGTTGGTTAGGGCGCAAAGTGAAGCGCGGGTTTTATGATTATACTGGCGATGTCCCAGTGCCGACACGGTGAGCAATTAATTGAAGAGACCTTCAAATTGGTTCGTCATTGCGAGCGAAGCGAAACGAAGCGAAGCAATGACGAGTTAAAGTATAATATCAAGTTTCTAACTTGGTTCGGTTGACGCACCCTTGTCCTGTCCTGCAATCGCTGCCATCAATAGCGTGAAGAGGATCCCGCCCATGCAAGCCACCAACATCCGCTCGTTCGCCATCGACATTCCGGCATCGCAAATCGGCGATCTGCATGCACGGTTGGCGATGACGCGCTTTCCCGAAAAGGAGACTGTGGACGATTGGGATCAGGGTATCCCGCTCTCTTATGTCCGCGATCTGGCCGAATATTGGCGCAGTCATTACGACTGGCGGCGGTGCGAGACGCAGCTGAACGCCGTACCCCAATTTGTCGCTGGAATTGACGGGCTGGAGATATACTTCATCCATGTGCGTTCACGAAAATCCCGATGCCCGCCCGATCATCATGACCCATGGTTGGCCCGGCAGCGTGCTGGAATTTATGAATGTGATCGAACCGCTTTCGCGTGACTATCATCTCGTTATCCCGTCGCTACCCGGATATGGTTTTTCGGGAAAGCCGACAAAGCCGGGATGGGATGTGGCGCACACGGCGGCGGCGTGGGATGCATTGATGCGCGGCCTTGGCTATGACCGGTATTTCGCCCAAGGAGGCGATTGGGGCGCTGTGGTAACCGACAATATCGGGCAGCAAAATCTTGGCGGATGTGCCGGGATCCACATGAACATGGTGGTTGCGCGGCCTGATCCGGCAACAATGGGCGAGCTGACAACCCGCGAACAGGCGGCTTTGGCGCGGATGCAATGGTATCAGGACAAGGACAATGGTTATTCGACGCAACAGTCCACGCGGCCACAAACATTAGGCTATGGCCTCGCCGATTCACCTGTAGGCCAGATGGCATGGATATTGGAGAAATTCCATGGTTGGAGCGACTGCGATGGCAATCCCGAAAACGTATTTTCGCGAGATCATATGCTCGACAACGTCATGCTTTACTGGCTCACCAACAGCGCGGCATCATCGGCGCGGCTATATTGGCAGAGCTTCAAATCGCAATCCGCCGAAGAAATCATCATCCCGGTCGGCGGCACCGTCGCGCCAATGGAGATATTCGGACCATCACGGCGCTGGGCCGCCCAGCGAATGAAGAACATCGTCTATTGGAACGAACCGGAACAGGGCGGACATTTTTTGGCAATGGAGCGGCCGGAATTATTCGTGGACGAAGTGCGCGCCGCGTTTGCGGTGATGACGCTTTAATGCACAATGACCTGAACAAAACCGTAGTGCTGAGCTGTCGAAGCGCGCATGTAATACAGACACCCTGCGAAGGCTCAGGTTACGGTTCTGGATAATTGATCATGCTTAAACTAATCACCCGCCGCTTACTCACCGCCATCCCTACTTTGCTGGCGATCATCATCCTGTCGTTCCTGCTGATGCGGTTTGCGCCGGGCGGGCCGTTTGACGGTGAACGCCCGCTCGCGCCCGAAACCAAGGCCGCGTTGGAGGCGGCTTATGGTTTGGACAAGCCGATATGGCAGCAGGTCTGGCTGTACTTGTCGCGGATCGTGCAGGGCGATTTCGGCCCCAGTCTGGTGTACCGCGATTTCACCGTTACCGAGTTAATAACGCAAAGCTTGCCGATATCATCTGTTGCTTGGCGGGCTGGCGTTGCTGTTCGCCAGTGCGCTTGGCATTTCGGCAGGATTGTTGCGGCAGTGCGTGCGGGACGGTGGTCGGATCAGGCGTTGATGCTGGCTGCAACGTTGCTCACAGCGCTGCCGACATTTGTGACCGGGCCATTGCTGGCGATGATCTTTGGCCTGTGGCTGGGCTGGCTGCCGGTTTCGGGGCAAGGCGAAGGGCTTGCGTGGCTGGTGCTGCCCGTTATTGCGCTCGCGTTACCGGTGGCGGGCGCGGTCGCAAAACTGGCACGCGCCGGCCTTGCCGAGATATTGGGACAGGACCATATCCGCGCCGCGCGCGCCCGCGGCTTATCGCCGACGGCAGTTCTGCGCCGTCACGCATTGCGCCCCGCGCTTGTGCCCGTTGCCAGCTACCTTGGCCCCGCCGCCGCCAGTTTGCTAACCGGCGCGGTGGTGATTGAAACCGTGTTCGGTTTCCGGGGTTAGGCCGCTATTTCGTGCAAGGCGCACTCAACCGCGACTACCCTCTCGTGCTCGGCGTCGTCACACTTTACGCGGCGCTGATCATCCTGTTCAATTTGTTCGCCGACCTGATCTATGGCTGGCTCGATCCGCGAATGCGGGAGGGGTGAGACCTCCCCTCATCCTCATTGCAATAATCGCATTGGCTGCATTGTTTATGCCGCCTTTTCTGCCGTGGGACCATGCCGCGATAGATTGGGATAATGTCCGCGCCGGAATGTTTGAAGGCGGGCATCTACTGGGCACAGACGACCTAGGCCGTGACCGGCTGGCGCGATTGCTGGTCGGTACGCGGATCACATTGATGGTTGCATTTGCTGCAGCTTTTGTCGCGCTGATAATCGGCACAGTCTGGGGCGCAGTTGCCGGTTGGATCGGCGGGCGGACCGACGAAGTGATGATGCGGATCGTTGACGGGCTATATGCGCTGCCGTTCATGTTCGTCGTCATATTGTTGATGATCGTGTTTGGGCGGTCGATCTTATTGGTCTTCATCGGCATCGGCGCTGTCGAGTGGCTGACCATGGCGCGGGTTGTGCGCGGGCAAGTGATGGCGCTAAAATCTCGGCCGTTCGTTCTGGCCGCCGAGGCCGCTGGATCGCCGGGCCGTATCACCCTGATCCGGCATATCCTGCCCAATGTCGCGGGCGTTGCTATCGCGTATCTGATGCTGACCGTGCCGCAGGTGGTGATGGTCGAAAGCTTCCTGTCCTTCTTGGGCCTTGGCGTGCAGGAACCGCTGACCTCGCTCGGCATATTGGTGAATGAGGGCGCGGACGAAATGGACATGGTCCCCGCCGCTTTGCTGCTGCCGGGCGGTGTATTGGTCTGCATCATTATCTGCCTTACACTGGCTGGAGAGAAGTATCGCGACCGCCTGGCCAAGCAGGCCAGTCGGTGAGCGCGCTTTATGAGGTCCGCGATTTGCGCGTCCATATCGGCGAAACCAGCATAGTCAGCGGCATTGATTTCTCCATTGCACCGGGCGAAATAGTGGCATTAGCAGGCGCATCGGGTGCGGGCAAAAGCATGAGCGCGATGACGCCCTTTGGCTTAACCGCCGCCACCGCCGCCGGATCAGCGATACTTGACGGCGACCAATTAGTCAGCATGAACGAGGCGCAGTTGCGTCCGATCCGCGCCGCCAAACTGGGTTTTGTATTTCAACAACCGCTGACCGCATTAACCCCGCACCGCAATGTGTTCGCGCACATAACGGAGGCCGCTTGCCAATCGGGGGCGCAGCGTCCCGGCAAGGGGGCCATACTCGACTTGCTCACCCGTGCTGGCCTGACAAATCCGGCATCGCGGCTGGCGCAATATCCGCACCAGATGTCGGGCGGGGAACGCCAACGCTTGCTGATCGCCATGGCCATCGCGCACGGGCCCAAATTGCTGATCGCCGACGAGCCGGTTAGCGCGCTTGACGCCGCATTGCGTAAAGAGGTGATGGCACTACTCAAGCGCCTATGCCGCGAGGATGGCATGGCGATGCTACTGGTTAGCCACGATCTGGCGGGGATAGAGGCGCATGCGGACCGGCTGTTGCTACTTGAAAATGGCACGGTCGCAGAGGCTGGTGTGGCACGAGATGTCGCGCTTTCACCAACGTCGGAATATGGGAAACGGCTTATGGTTGCGACCCCGAGGCTTAGTGAAGCGATCACGCCGCTGCCCTCACCCGGCGGGGTCCAGCTGCGCGCTGACAGCGTATCAGTGTGCTTCAAACGCCCCGGCTGGCGCGGCGGGTGGTTGCAGGCGGTCGCGGATGCATCGCTAACGCTGGCACGCGGCGAGACGCTGGCGCTGGTCGGCGGATCGGGTTCGGGCAAATCCACATTGGGCCGCGCTATTGCCGGACTTGGGCCGAAGGATTCGGGCGAGATATACTGGCAAGGCGAACTGCTGCCGCCGCGCGCGCGCCGCACGCTCGATCATCGCCGTTTGATCCAGCCAGTATTCCAAGATCCCGTCGCCAGCCTCGATCCGCGCTGGACCGTCGCCGATATTATCGCTGAGCCGCTGCGTTGGTTGCAGCCCGATGTGGATGCCAAAGCCCGTATTGCGCGAGTTGCTGGCTGAAGTTGACCTGCTGCCAGAGTTCGCCGACCGCAAACCCGCCGCGCTGTCGGGCGGCCAAGCCCAGCGCGTTGCCATTGCCCGCGCCCTTGCGGCAAACCCTGACATGCTGCTGCTGGATGAGGCGACATCGGCGCTTGATCCATTGGTGGCGGACGGCGTGGCGCAATTGTTTTTAAGGCTGCAAAGACAGCGCGGATTGTCGCTGCTGTTCATCACCCACGACCTAGCGATGGCCCGGCGGCTGGCACACCGGATCGCGGTGATGGAGGACGGATGCATTGTGGAAACCGCAACGCGGGAGGCGCTGTTTGCTGCGCCGGGGGCGGAAGCCACCAAGCGCCTGATTGCGGCGAGTGGGTGAAGTTTAAGCGCCGCCGCGCCAGCCCGCGCTGGCGCGGCTGTGTGTTACGATTTCACCATTGGCTTTGGTTTTATCAACTTCGCCGCACCATCCGCGCCTCGCACATGCACCTCGCGCTGCGGGAACGGGATTTCAATGCCGTGTTCCTGAAACAGCCACCACACCCGTTTCAGCACGTCGGAGCGCACGTTGCCGACGCCTTCTTCGGGGTCGATGATCCATGCCTGTATCTCAAAATCGACGCTGCTTTCGCCAAAGCCCGCCATCCACACAGCGGGCGCTGGGCGGTTTAGGACGCGGGGGGATTCTTTGGTGGCACGCAGCAGCAATTCTTCGACCAGTTTCATGTCCGATGAATATGCGACGCCGATCGGAATTTTCACGCGGACATCGCGGCTGGAATAAGACCAGTTTTGAACCTCGTTGGTCATCATATTTTCATTGGGAATCAGGTGTTCGATACCGTCGCGGGTCAGCACCGATACTGCGCGCACGCCGATTTTGTTAACAGAGCCAAAGCTTTCGCCAACCGCGATAACATCGCCCGGTTTGATCGAACGGTCCATCAACAAAATGATCCCGGCGATCAAATTGCCGAATGTCTTTTGCAAGCCAAAACCAATCGCCAGACCGAACGCGCCGGAAAAAACTGCGAACGCTGTCAGGTCAATGCCGAGCAGGTCGATGCCAATAAAAAACGCCGCGATCACCAACCCGACCAACACCAGTTTTTCGCCCAGCAAACGCTGTCCGCCATCCAGATTCTTGTTGCGGCCTAGCAATATTTTTACCGCGTTATTGACTAGCCGCACACCGGCAACAAGGAATATCCCGATCAGCACCGCACTAACCAAAGTCAGCAGTGAAAACCGGTATGTGCCCAATTGAAAGTTGGCCTTTTCAAGCAGATTGCTAACCGGCATGACACCGCCCACGGTCGCTGAAAACAAGATGCTGAATAACGCGGTTGACGCGGCGATGGCGGTTAAAAATCCGATACTTAATGCGCGCAGCAACGATTGCGCCGCGACGGCGACGGCGACGGCCATGCCTGCGCCCACGATGATTTCGGAGTAAAGCTGCCATTCCCAGCCATAGCGCGCCGCCGCCAGCAACGCAGCGGCCGTCAACGCGCGTACGATCAATGATGAAGCGCGCAGCACATGTTCGTAACGTGGCATTTCTTCAGCGTCTTGCAAATCAAGGAATGCCGCGATCCGTTTGCCCACAGCGCGCCCGACAAAATGGCCGATAACGAAAGCCAATACCACCAGCCCGGCCGCCATCGCCAATTCGGCAGTGTCGATGATTTGCGGCATCCGGCGGCGCAGCTGCTCCATCATGCCGTATGCAGATTTCGCCGGAGAGTGTGTTGCAGTTGCCGTGATAAGGGACGCAAAAACGCTCATGCCGTGCCGCTTGCCGCCGCGAAACCACCGGACAGATCGGCGATCAAATCGCCTGCGTCTTCTAACCCAATTTGCAAACGGATGATGGCGTGTTCCGTTGGCCAGTCGGTCACGCTGCGGAATTTTTCAGGATGCACCGGCAATGCAAGACTTTCAAACCCGCCCCAGCTATAGCCAATACCAAACAGCGTCAGCGCGTCGATCAATGTTGCTGCCTTGGCCTTGCTGCCACGCAAAACGAACGAAAACAGGCCCGATGATCCGGTAAAATCACGCCGCCAAAACTCGTGGCCGGGGCAGCCAGGTAACGCCGGGTGCAACACCGCCGCCACATCATCGCGTGCGTCAAGCCAATGTGCTATCTGCAATGCAGACGCTTCATGCGCATTGAGCCGTACCGCCATCGTCCGCAGTCCGCGCGAAGCCAAATAGGCATCATCGGGGGATAGTACTTGACCCAATGTTCGGGCGGTCTCTTGCAAAGCGGGCCAATATTTCGCGTTCGCGGTGACGCAGCCGACCATGGCATCGCTGTGGCCAACAATATATTTGGTGGCGGCAAGGATCGATATGTCGACGCCCTTGTTTAGCGCAGTGAAAAAATACGGCGTGGCCCATGTGTTGTCGAGCAAAGTGACAATACCGCGCGTGCGCGCAGCCGCGCAGATTGCGGGCACATCCTGCACCTCGAATGTCAGGCTGCCCGGACTTTCCAACAAGACGGCACGAGTTCGGTCGCAGAAACTCTGTTCGATTGCGGCACCCGCCAGCGGATCAAAATAGCGCGTTTCGATACCGAACCGTTTCAGGAAGCCATCGGCAAAACTGCGGCTGGGATCATAGGCGCTGTCGGTCATCAACAACACGTCGCCGGGTTTTAATACAGACAGCAACGCGCAAGAAACCGCCGCAACGCCCGACGGATACAACAATGTTCCCGCTGCGCCGGGTTCCATTTCGGTCAGCGCATCAGCCAATGCCCATTGAGTCGGTCCGCCGCGCCGACCGTAAAAGAACTTCTCTTCCTTCGACGGCTTTTTGCCAGCTTCTAACGCCGCCACATCCGCATATAGATGCGTGCTTGCGCGCCACACCGGCGGATTGACCACGGGTCCGGTATATTCAGCGCTGCGTCCGCCTGTTACGACCTGCGTCGCGGGTTTTTGCGGCGCTTTACTGGGTCCGCTCAAGCAGCACCCTGCGCCTTGGGGGTATCGGCATCCATGCCCCATTCGGACCAGCTGCCATCATACAAAGCGACGTCTTTTTTACCCGTCAGGCGCGCGCCAAACAATACCGCAGCAGCGGTCATGCCCGAACCGCAGGTGGTGATGATCTGCTTTTCCAGATCAACGCCAGCCGCAGTGAATGCTGCGACAAGATCATCACCGCGTTTCCATGTGCCATCGGCGTTCAGCAGATTGCCAAACGGTAAATTGCGGCTGCCGGGAATATGTCCCGAAGCCATGCCTTCGCGCGGTTCTTTTTCTTCGCCGGTAAAACGTCCTGCGCCGCGTGCATCAACCACTTGCGCGGCTTTGCTATGCAGATTTGCCAACATGTCTGATTTTGACCGCACCGCTGCATCGTCTTTCCAAACGGTGAAGTGACGGTGCCGAAGTGCGGGCCGCCCCGTTTCCAATGGCCGCCCTTCCGCTTTCCATTTGGCGATACCGCCGTCCAGAATTGCCACCGAATGCGCGCCGAACAACGTCAGCATCCACCATGCCCGCGTCGCAGATTTGAACGGACTGTCATCATAAACCACGATCCGGCTGCCATCGCCAAGGCCCAATGATTGCATCCGGCTGGCGAATTTTTCGGGCGGAGGCAGCATGTTTGGCAACGCGCTATTGCTATCAGCAAGTTCATCAATATCCATGAACACCGCGCCTGGTATATGGCCGCCTTCATATTCGGCAACCGCGCTGCGTCCAGCATCGGGCATAAACCAGGTCGCATCGACGATCCGCAAATCCGACGCGCCCAATTCCTTGGCCAGCCATTCGGTCGTTACCAATAATTCCATTTGTATTCCCTTATCCGCATTTTTTCGATTCTTATACGACGGGAGATAAGAACTCTTTGACGCGCTAGTCGAGCCTTTCCATAGGCCGTTATCAACCAAAAACCGGACGTTGGCCCAGCGGCGCAAAACTGCGTGGGCCCAAATCAAGCCGCAGCGGCCCCATTTTCGGCTTGGGTGGTGACGATTCTCGCCCAATGACGCAAGAAAACTGCGCTTCATCGCGGTCGGCTTGGCCCCAATGGTATGAAATCCGCGATAAGATGATCGGCACCAGCAATTTCTGTTCACCAAAGCCGAAAGTCTGCAGTTCCGAAATCGGGATAACAAGATCCAAATCCAATGAAATCCGTTCCCCTATTTTCACCGCACCCAGCACATTTCCCCGTTCCGCCGCTCCCGAAAAATATGCGGAGATCGCCTCATTTTGTCGATTGCTGGCGGTAATGATGGCGGCGTTTAACCGCAAATTATCGGCGTCACCATCGCCCGAATTGACCACCCGCAATTGGCCTTTGATCGACAGGTTGGCCAAGCTGATGCTGGCTTTGACGGGCACAAAACTAATGTCGAGAATTGGCCGTTTTGGGGTTACTGATGGCGTGCGGCGGCGCGGTGCGGCGGCGGCAACCGGCAGCGGCGCAGGTTCCGGTTCAATAACCAGTTCGTGCGGCGCGGCATCCGGAACTACCGCCAATCGCGCCTTCATGCGACGGCATGCTGTGATGCGAGGATTGGCGATTGCGGCGGCGGTAGAACAAAGCCGCAGCAGCCAGCACGATCAACCCGGCCAATGCGGCAAGTATCCATATCCAAGGCAGTGATATGTTCGCAGGCGCAGCCGTTACCGCCCCCTCGCCCTCAACTATCGGCGCGGCAGGCGGCAATGGATCAGCAACGACCGGACTCACCTGCGCGGCGTTTGGCACTGGCCCGCCGGTAACATCGCCCGCGTCAGAAGCTGCACCCGCAGCCTTAGCCGTTTCGTTACCCGCCGCATTGGCCGATTTTGTAACCGCTGCCTCCACCTGTTCGCGCTTGGTTGCGGCAACCGGCTTGGCTGCGGCACCGCGCTTCGGCTCGGCAAGCTGCGCTTCGGTGCGCCTTACGTCCGGCGGCGGGTTAATCGCGGGCAGATCGATAACCGGACTCAATTCCGGCAGCGGCCCCGGCGTGGGTTTCGGCTTATCCGGCTCCAGCTTGAAATCGCGCAGTTCCGGCGGCGTATCCGGAGCGATGTCTTGCGCAATTGCCAATGCTGAGTGCCCTGCCGTTTGCAGCGTGATAATCGCCAGCGCGGGCCAAACCATCCACGCCGCCCGCGTTTGGCGGCTATTCCCCAGTCCATTCATAGCGCAGCCTTGTCATTGCCCGCGCTGAACCCGCGATGAATATGCGCGCGGCATAGTTCGCGAATGACACGAGCCGTGGTTGGCGTTAGATGGGCGGCATGACCGATATTTCCGACCCCAAATCAGCCCCCAAATTTCTGGGCCAGACATCCGCCCTGCCCGCGTCCCCCGATGCCGCGATCCTCGATTACGTCCCCAATCCGCGCCCCGGCACGTTATATCTAACGCGCTTTGCCGTGCCCGAATTCACCTCGCTCTGCCCGGTAACCGCGCAGCCCGATTTCGCCCATCTGGTCATCGATTACGCCCCTGACGCCACTATCGTCGAATCCAAATCGCTGAAATTATTCCTCGGCAGTTTCCGCAACCACGCCGCCTTTCACGAGGATTGCACGGTCGGAATTGGCCAGCGCCTGTTCGAAGAAATGCGCCCCCACTGGCTGCGCATCGGCGGATATTGGTACCCGCGCGGCGGCATTCCCATCGATATATTCTGGCAATCGGGCGAGCCGCCCAAGGGACTGTGGCTGCCTGATCAGGGCGTCGCAGGGTATCGCGGGCGGGGGTGAGGGGCATTTAGAACACGCAATATCTCCCCATCATATCTCCCCATCGCCCTTCGACAAGCTCAGGATCGATGAGGAGACATGGCTCGCTAATTTAAGCCTTCACTTACGCCTTCGTCTTTTTCGCCACCCGCTTGTTCTTGGCGATGCCCAGCCGCTCCAGCGGATTGACCAACGCTTCATAGCGGCCGAACAGATGTTCGACCCTGTCACGATCACTGGCGAAGGGGGCGGGACCGGTAAAGCCGGTCAACGGCGGTATCGAGCGCGGCATGGGCTTTGCGTAAATTGCCGGGCATGGTGTCGGGATCATACAGATCGGCAAGGCTTGAGGTCGGATGCGCTGCGCGCGCGTCGAGCACGGCTTGGGCCAGCGCTTCGATTTTGGCGCGCTGTGCGGGGGTGGCTTCGGGCCATGGGAAGGTGTTGTAGACTCAGGCCGATGGATAACGGTAATCGACTTTCAAGCGACCTCCAATATGCGCCAGCCAAGCCATATGTGCGCGGCTGGTCAGCACTGCAAACTCCCACAGAGTTGCATCAGCCAAACAGTCTGCAACTTGTTGCTGGGTATCGTTGGGGGGCCTAGCCAGCCGATAGGGACATAATCGCGTCGCTCCGAGCTGACTTCTGGGATAGCACAGAAAATGGCGACTTCGGAATCACTTCAACGTTAAAATGCGTTGGACTGTCGGCAAGTTGCGAGAGTGCTATTGCGCTTGGCTAGCTTGATCGAAACTCACGCACTCGCTGTCAGTCGTTCACGGACTGCTGGCATCGCTTTCATTTCAGCTGGCGCAGCATCTTGTAAGTGCAAGAATCCATCGATGGCTGCCATTGATATATTCCTACGCCTGCCATGATGAGCTGCAGCCAATGGCTTTGCGTTCGGTTCTATGTCAAGAAAGTCGAGCCGCTCGTTCAGGGTCGAAAATGAAATGGCCGTCGTCAATTGGCTGGCAGCCGCTTACGAGTCTTGCGCGCACCATTGATCGGCCTTGCCTCTTCCTTCACCACCAAATGCCGGTTCGCCACACCCCTTGCATCGAACAGATACGCCGTCAGCGCGCTGTGCGTGCTTTCCACCGGATCGCCCTTGATATCGGGATAGCTGAACAGCCGTTTTTCATCGGGTTCATTGTCGTGGTGCGTCAGGCCGATGATGACGACATGGACATGCGCCTTGCCCCGCGCCTCGCTGCCCCAGCTGAACGTCCGGTGCGCGAAGAAGATTTCCAGATGCAGCCGGTCGAAGAGGATAGGCCATAATTGCGCGACCTGTTCGCCCTGGGTGATCGAGTTGGTGGAGACGAAGGCGATGCGGATGCGGCGGTTTGCTCTCTTAAGCCCCTCCCCTTCAGGCGTGGAGGGATCAGTCCCCCGGACTGATCCGAGAGGCTCCACGGGGTTAGGGGTGGGGTGAGCCGAAGGCGAACTTTCTAACGGTGAATGCAGAGGCCCACCCCCGGCCCCTCCCGCAAGCGGGAGGGGAGAAGAACCAAATTCCTCCCCGTTCCGGGGAGGGGGACCATCCGCAGGATGGTGGAGGGGCACAGGCCGGGTTTCCTGAGCTTTCGAGGTCGGGACATTTTGCACGTGCCCCTCCACCAGCTTCGCTGGTCCCCCTCCCCCGGTGGGGGAGGATTGCCCCGCCACATACTGCCCGGCCTTGATAAACCACGCCGCGACGTAATCGAGCGTTCCGCCGCTACCGCCCAGCCCGGCGATCCGCCGCACTTGGGCGCGTTGCAACGTGCTTTGGAATTTTGCGCCAATAAACGGCGGATTGCCCATGATGTAATGGCATTTCTCTGGCGGCAGCAAATCGGCCCAATCAACCTCTAGCGCGTCGCCGTGGATGATCTTTGCCGATTGTTTGAGCGGTATGCGCGCAAAGCTCTGCCCGAACGCAAGGCTCAGTTCGTTATTGGCAATATGGTCGGTCATCCACATCGCAACCTCGGCAATGCGCGCAGGGAATTCTTCATATTCGATGCCGTAGAATTGATCGACATTTACCAGCGAAAACGCCGCAATGTCCATCACCCGCTGGCCATCCCAAAGTTCATGCAGCACGGCGAGTTCAAGGCTGCGCAGTTCGCGGTAAGCAATCACCAAGAAATTACCGCAACCGCAGGCCGGGTCCATAAACGTAAGGCGCGATAGCTTGTGCTGGAATTCGCGCAGCAACGGATCGCGCCCGGTTTTGCGGGCCATGATCTTGGCAAATTCGGCTTTCAATTCATCAAGGAACAACGGCCCGATAACTTTCAGGATATTGGCCTCGGTCGTGTAATGCGCGCCCTTTGCCCGGCGTTCCTTGGGCGACATCACCGATTGGAACAGCGACCCGAATATGGCAGGGGAGACCAACCCCCAGTCAAAGCGTGCCGCATCAAGCAGCATCTCACGCGTTTTGGTATCGAACACCGGCGTCTTGATATGCCCGGCAAACAGCGCGCCGTTGACATAGGGAAAAGCGTTCAATTCACCCGACAAGCCCTTTTGCCGCTCACTCTCACCCGTATTCAGCACATCGAACAGTTCGATCAGCATCCGCCCGGTATCGCTGCCGTCTTCTTTGGTATCGGCCTCGATCAATTGCAGGAAGATGTCTTTGGGTTCGAATATCCCGGTGTCATCGGCGAACAGGCAGAACAGCAGCCGCACCAGCAATTGTTCCAGATCATGGCCGGAATAGTTCGCATCCTCCAGCGCGTCGTGCAGCTTGCCCATCAGCTCGGCGGCTTTGATGTTTACAATGGTTTGCGTGCCGAAACTTACGCGGCGACCAAGGATGAAGGCAAAGCTTTCGATATGTTTGGCAAGGTCCGCCAGCGCGAAACTGGTGGCTTGTCCGGTTTCGAGGTCGAGCAGGTTCCATTTCTGGAAATCGCAGGTCAGGACATAGCGGGGCTGATCCTCTGCACGGATGCCGTCGATATAGTCCATCGCCTGCACGCCCGCTTTGTTCAGATCAAGCTTTGCGCTTTTCTGCTCGATAAGCAGCGTCTTTGGCCAGAACAGGTCCATGAAGCCGTGTTTGCCATTGAGCAGTTTTACCCGCTGTTCATAGGTGGCGACCTGACGCCGTTTGACGCCGAAGATTTCGAAAAACTGTTCATAAAAGGGTTGGGTTTCGCCCTTTTCATAATGCGCATCGGCCCAATCGTCGCTGAACGCCTTGGCGCGCCGTTTGATTTCATCCCAGCCTAAACGCATGCATAAAAACTCCCTAAGCGCACGTACTGCCCAAGGGAATGTCGAGTATCAAGTCAATAAGATAGCTGTGCCGAAAGTATTTTCTGCAAAGCAGAAAATGGTGCCCGGAAGAGGACTCGAACCTCCACGCCGTTACCAGCGCCAGCACCTGAAGCTGGTGCGTCTACCAATTCCGCCATCCGGGCACGTGGTAGGTCTTGCGAGCGCGGCGATTAGCGGGTTGGCTTGGCAGTTGTCAATAACCCATAGCTAGCGGGGCGGCATTACCCGGGATAGATGCGGCCGGCATCAAGTCAGCTCTTGCCCGCGTGCCAATATCGCGGCATGGGCGTTGGCAATCTATTGCGCGATTCCGGAAGTATAAATGACACAGAATTTGAACGGAAAATTAGTCACTGTTTTGGGTGGGACCGGGTTTTTGGGCCGCTATGTGGTGCCAGCATTGTTGGCACAAGGTGCGCGGGTGCGGGCCTGCGGGCAAAGCGAAACCAGCGGGCGGCACCTGAAACCGTTGGGCAATTTGGGCCAAATCCAGATAATCGCCGCCGATGTGCGCCGCCCCGCCAGCTTGAGGCGGGCATTGGCGGACGCCGACATGGTGGTCAATCTGGTCGGTAGTTTTGATAATCTGAACGCCGTCCAGCATTTGGGTGCGGCCAATGTGGCGGCGGCGGCAACGGCGGCGGGATGCAGCGCGCTGGTCCATGTGTCGGCGATCGGTGCCGATGCAGCCAGCGCGGCGGAATATGGCCGCAGCAAAGCGGCGGGTGAGGCAGCGGTAATGGCCGCGTTTCCGTCTGCGGTAATCCTGCGTCCATCGATAGTTTTTGGCCGCGAGGATGCGTTTATCAACCGCTTTTCCGCGCTGATCCGGATGTTGCCAATTGTGCCAGTGATTGGTGCAGGCACGCGGTTCCAGCCGGTATTTGTCGGCGATGTCGCGCGGGCTGTGGTGACGGCACTGGGCAATGCGGCGTTGGCCGGACAAACTCTGGAGCTTGGCGGGCCGCAGGTGATGACTATGCGCGGCCTGAATGAATGGATTGCCTCCGCAATAGGCCGCGATCCGGCATTCGCCGATGTGCCGGACTTTATGGCAAATGCTTTGGCCAGAGCAACGGGATGGATGCCCGGCGCGCCGATCACGCTGGATCAGTTCCGGATGCTGGGCAGCGACAATGTGGTCAGCGAGGGCAAAGACGGGCTGGCGGTATTGGGGATCGCGCCAACGCCATTGGACGCAGTTGCCCATGACTGGTTGGCGATTTACCGCAAGCATGGCCGCTTTGCTGTGCGAGCATCAAATCCTTAAAACGACCAATTACCGATAGAGAAAAGTATATTGCATGAGTGAGTTTTGGATCGCCATAATCCTGGGCATCGTCGAGGGCCTGACCGAATTTTTGCCGGTGTCATCAACCGGACATCTCATTCTGGCGACGGAATTGATGGGGTATGACGCACAGAAATGGGCGCTGTTCAACATCGCCATACAGCCCGGCGCGATATTGGCGATTGCCGTGCTGTATTGGCGCACGTTTATGGATGTGTTGAAGGGGTTGATGACATGGCGGGCGGATGCGGTTGCGTTTGTCCGTAACCTGTTGATTGCGTTTTTTCCGGCAGTCGTACTGGGCGTTGCATTTGGCGACCAGATCGACGCGCTGCTGGAAAATGCAATCGTTGTGGCGTGGGCGCTGATTATCGGCGGCTTTGCGATATTGCTGGTCGAACGGTTTGCGAAACCAGCTGAAAGCGGCGGCGTTGCCGCAATGGGATGGCGGCAATCGGCGATGATCGGTGCGGTACAATGCTTGGCGATGATCCCTGGCATCAGCCGGTCGGGCGCAACCATCATGGGCGCAATGGCGATGGGCGTGGACCGCAAAACGGCGGCAGAATTCAGCTTCTTTTTGGCGCTGCCGACGTTAACCGGCGCAACAGTTTTGCAGATGTACAAACATAGCGATTTGATCAACCCGGACCAAATGGGGTTGATCGCCGGCGGGTTTCTGTGATCTCGTTCATCGTTGCGTTGGCCGTAATTAAAGGCATTTCTTGCAGTCGTAATGCGATACGGATTTGGTCCGTTCGCCTATTACCGGATCATTGCGGGCACCGTTGCCCTGATTTGGCTAAACTATAGATAGTCCCGAATCGGACTTATTTTGACGCAATAATATTGCGCGCTGAACAAAATTCGCTGTTATAGATCCTATTTAAGACAGCTAAGCTGACCTATATTCCGTTTTCCGCGTGACAATTGCGGAAATCTTGCGTATCGCAGTCTTCAATTCATTGGAGATTCGCCGATCATGGCCAAAGAACCCATGCTCAAATTCGTTAGCAAGAGCGCAGGCTTTTCCCGAAAAGCGGCAGGCAGAACTGCGCGCCGAGGATTTTGCCGAAATCGCGGAACGTTACGCATCCGATAAAGCCGCCGAGCAGTCGTCGCGCTGTTCGCAATGTGGCGTGCCCTATTGTTCGGTGCACTGCCCGCTGGGCAATCATATCCCCGACTGGCTGCGGCTGACGGCGGAAGGGCGGCTGCGCGAGGCGTATGAGCTGTCCAATCTGACATCGACGATGCCCGAAATCTGTGGGCGCATCTGCCCGCAAGACCGTTTGTGTGAAGGCAATTGCGTTATCGAATTTTCCGGACACGGCGCGGTCACAATTGGTTCGGTGGAAAAATACATCACCGACACCGCATGGGCCGAGGGCTGGGTTGAACCCATACAGCCGGGCGCACCGCGCGGGCAATCGGTGGGCATTATCGGCGCAGGGCCGGGCGGGCTGACCACGGCGGAATATCTGCGCGTGGCCGGATATGACGTCCACATCTATGACCGGCATGACCGTGCTGGCGGATTGCTGACTTATGGTATCCCCGGCTTCAAGCTCGAAAAAGAAGTGGTGATGCGCCGGATTGACCGGCTGGCCGAAGGCGGCATAATCTTTCACCAGAATTTTGAGATTGGCCGCGATGCAACGCTCGACGAATTGCGGGCCAAGCATGACGCTATCCTGATTGCGACGGGCGTTTACAAGGCACGCGACATAAAGGCGCCGGGTGTTGGCTTGGGCGGCGTTGTTCCCGCCCTCGACTATCTTATCGCTTCAAACCGCAAGGGTTTCGGCGACATTGTGCCAGCATTTGACGATGGCAGCCTGAACGCAGCTGGCAAAAACGTCGTCGTCATCGGCGGCGGAGATACCGCGATGGACTGCGTCCGCACCGCCGTTCGCCAAGGTGCAAAATCGGTGAAAGTGCCTATACCGCCGTGACCGTGAAAATATGCCGGGGTCACAGCGCGAGGTTGCCAACGCCGAAGAAGAAGGCGTGGAATTTGTCTGGCTATCCGGTCCCAAATCCTTTGATGGCGACGGACAAGTCACAACCGTGCGCGCCGCCAAAATGCGGCTTGGCGCGCCCGATGCATCGGGACGCCGCGCGCCCGAAGCCAACCCGCAAGGCGATTTCTCGTTAGATGCCGACTTGGTGATAACCGCGCTGGGATTTGAAGCCGAGGATTTGCCCAAGCTGTTTGGTGCCGAAGAATTGGGCGTCACGCGCTGGGGCACTGTCCGCATCGACCATAAAACGATGATGACCAATTTGGACGGCGTGTTCGCAGTCGGCGATATCGTGCGCGGCGCAAGCCTTGTCGTATGGGCCATAAAAGATGGCCGCGATGTCACAGAGCACATGCATGCATGGATGAAAGCCAAGGCCGATAAGGCCAAGGTGGCGGCATGAAAACGGTCTTGTGGCTTATTCCCATTTACGCACTCGCGTTGCCATTCACAGCGGTCGCAATGTCGCCGGTGTCCGCCAGTTCTGGTACTTTGGCTGAAACCTTATTTCCAACAAGTAAAGTACATACGACTGAAATCAAAGAATTATCGGCCAATTTAGCGAAAATACTCAATAGCGAAGACATAGCCATCGGTGATGTAGCGAGCGACGAAAAGGCGGCTCAGTTGATGCTACAGTTATTTGGTACAAATGAAGAATTGAAAAAGATCGAGAATGAATATCCAGGCGTTGGTAAGGAATTGGCAAATGTGATCCTGCCGATCATTAATCGCCAAATGCGGCTGCGGCTGCCACAGTTGCAAGAACTCCAGAGCAATCTATACGCCGAGCATTTTTCTGCGCCTGAGCTTGCAATTTTGATCAATTTTTACTCATCCCCCTTCCGGGTCCGTATGAAGGTAATATTAAGAGTATACTGCCGGATCCAGATATACGCGAAATGGCACGCGTCGCGATACAAGCGTGGTAGCCAATACGCACGGAGAAATAAAGAATCCATCAATAAAATAGATGCATCTAAACATGCAAACTAAAATTCAAAATAAAGCCAGAACCATAACCATGACCCACAACTTCCCCACCCCCGAACACGAACGCCTCGCCCGTGAAGGCATGTATCATCCTGAAATGGAGGGCGATGCGTGCGGCGTTGGTTTGATCGCGGCGACCGATGGCAAGGCTTCGCGCCGCGTGGTGGCGAGCGCGATTGATGCGTTGAAGGCCGTTTGGCACCGGGGCGCGGTTGACGCCGATGGCAAAACCGGCGACGGCGCGGGGCTGCATATCGACTTGCCTGAACGCTTTTTTGATGACGCCATTGCCCATAGCGGCCACCGCCCGATGCCCAACCGCTTGGCCGTCGGCATGGTGTTCTTGCCGCGCACCGATTTGGGCGCGCAGGAAAACTGCCGCACTATCGTTGAGGCGGAGATCATCGACGCCGGTTACACCATCTATGGCTGGCGGCAGGTTCCCGTGGACGTGTCGGTGATTGGCGACAAGGGCCAAGCAACACGGCCGGAGATTGAGCAGATCATGATCGCGGGACCAATGCCCGATGATGTCGATGCAACAGAATTCGAGAAGAATTTATACCTCGTTCGCCGCCGGATCGAAAAAAAGATCATCGCCGCGCAAATTCGCGATTTCTATATTTGTTCGCTGTCGTGCCAGTCGATAGTGTACAAGGGACTGTTCCTGGCGGAGAGCCTATCGATATTTTACCCTGATCTGCAGGACGAACGCTTTACCAGCCGTGTTGCCATTTTCCATCAGCGTTATTCCACCAATACGTTCCCGCAATGGTGGTTGGCGCAACCGTTTCGGGCGCTGGCCCATAACGGAGAGATCAACACGATCCGCGGCAACCAAAACTGGATGAAGAGCCACGAGATCAAAATGGCGAGCATCGCCTTTGGGCAGCATTCCGATGACATAAAACCGGTTATTCCCGCTGGATCATCTGACACCGCCGCGCTGGATGCCGTGTTTGAAACTTTGATCCGGTCGGGCAAGGAAGCACCGACGGCGAAGCTGATGCTGATCCCTGAGGCATGGCAATCCCAACCGAATATGCCTGCTGCACACACTGCAATGTACACTTATATGGCTAGCGTGATGGAGCCGTGGGACGGTCCCGCCGCGCTCGCCATGACCGATGGCCATTGGGCCGTGGCAGGCGTTGACCGCAACGCGCTGCGGCCATTGCGCTATAGCCTGACAAACGACAATTTGCTAATTATCGGTTCGGAAACCGGCATGGTCGTGGTTCCTGAATCGACGATAATTGAAAAGGGCCGCCTTGGTCCGGGGCAAATGATTGCCGTGAATTTGGACGAAGGCGCGCTGTACCGCGACAATGAATTGAAAGACCGGATCGCGGCGGAGCATGATTATGCGGCGTTGGTTGGTGGTTTTCGCACGATTGATGACTTGCCTGCCGGCCCCGAAGCAAGGCCGACATGGTCGCGCGCTGAATTGACCAAGCGCCAGATTGCGGCAGGCATGACGCTTGAAGATATCGAGATGATCCTTGCCCCGATGATCGAAGATGGCAAAGAAGCCATCGGATCAATGGGTGACGATACGCCGCTGGCGGTGATCAGCGACAAGCCGCGCCTGATCAGCCAGTTTTTCCGCCAGAATTTCAGTCAGGTCACCAACCCGCCGATAGACGCATTGCGTGAACGCCATGTGATGAGCTTGAAAACGCGGTTCTCCAACCTTGCCAATATTTTGGAAGAAAACAGCCAGAACGGTGACGTTCTGGTTCTTGACAGTCCCGCGCTAAACAACGCCGATTATCACAAACTGGAGGGTGCATTCGGAAAACTCGCCGCCACGATTGATTGCACCTATGAAGTCGCCAGCGGCCAAGAAGGACTTCGCGCTGCCATCAAACGCATCCGCGAAGAAGCCGTTGCCGCCGTCCGTTCAGGCAAAAGCGAGCTGTTCTTGACCGATGAAAATACTGGACCGGAGCGCGTCGCGATTGCGATGATATTGGCCGCCGCCGCCGTCCACACGCATTTGGTCCGCAACGGATTGCGGAGCTATTCGTCGATCAACGTACGCGCCGCCGAATGTCTCGACACGCATTATTTCGCCGTGCTGATCGGCGTTGGCGCAACCACGGTCAACGCCTATGTCGCCGAAGCCAGCATTGCCGACCGGCATGCACGCGGATTGCTGGGCGAATTGTCGTTGGAGCAAGCGATCGAGAATTACCGCACGGCGATCAACGAAGGCCTGCTGAAAATCATGTCCAAAATGGGCATCGCGGTTATCTCCAGCTATCGCGGCGGCTATAATTTTGAGGCGGTGGGCCTGTCGCGCGCGCTGGTGAATGATTTCTTCCCCGGCATGCCCAACAAAATCTCCGGCGAAGGCTACGCCTCGCTTTATGTAAATGCACGTGACCGACATGCCGATGCCTACGAAAGCGCCGTGGCCCGGTTGCCGGTTGGCGGGTTTTACAAACAGCGCAAGGACGGCGAGGAGCATGCTTATTCGGCTGGCCTGATGCACTTGCTGCAATCTGCCGTCGCCAATGACAGCTATTCCACTTACGCGCAGTTTGTCGCCGGGGTGCGCGAATTGCCGCCGATTTATTTGCGCGATTTGCTGGAGTTTAATTTCGCCGCCGATCCGGTGCAGGTGGATGAGGTTGAGGCGATTACCGAAATCCGCAAACGCTTTGTTACGCCGGGAATGTCGCTCGGCGCACTTAGCCCAGAGGCACACGAGACGCTTGCCATCGCCATGAACCGCATCGGAGCAAAAGCCGTCTCGGGGGAAGGCGGCGAAGACAGCAAACGGTTCAAGCCCTATGCCAATGGCGACAATGCCAACAGCGTCATCAAGCAAATCGCATCGGGCCGCTTTGGCGTCACCGCCGAATATCTTGGCGCGTGCGAAGAGATCGAGATTAAAGTGGCGCAGGGCGCAAAGCCCGGCGAAGGCGGACAATTGCCCGGCTTCAAAGTCACCGAAATGATCGCCAAGCTCCGCCATTCGACGCCCGGCGTGACCCTGATTTCACCGCCGCCGCATCATGATATCTATTCGATCGAGGATTTGGCGCAGCTTATTTATGACCTGAAACAGATCAATCCGCGCGCCCGCGTGTGCGTAAAACTGGTCAGCGCGGCAGGCATCGGCACGATTGCGGCAGGGGTGGCAAAGGCCCACGCCGACGTTATCCTGATCTCCGGCAATGTCGGCGGCACGGGCGCATCCCCGCAAACCAGCATCAAATATGCCGGTACGCCGTGGGAAATGGGATTGTCAGAGGCAAACCAGGTACTCACCCTCAACGGCCTGCGCCACCGTGTCAAACTGCGCACCGATGGCGGCCTGAAAACCGGCCGCGACATCGTGATCGCGGCAATATTGGGCGCGGAAGAATTTGGCATCGGCACGCTCAGTCTTGTCGCGATGGGCTGTATCATGGTGCGGCAGTGCCATAGCAACACCTGCCCCGTTGGCGTTTGCGTGCAGGACGAGGCGCTGCGTAAAAAGTTTGGCGGTACACCGGAAAAAGTCATCAACCTGATGACCTTCATCGCCGAAGAAGTCCGCGAGATTCTGGCCAAGCTTGGCTATCGCTCGCTCGACGAGGTTATTGGTCGCACCGAATTGCTGCGTCAGGTCAGCCGGGGTGCAGAGCATCTCGACGATCTTGATCTAAATCCCATTCTCGCCAAAGTCGATGCACCGGATGCAGCCCGCCGATTCAACATTGCGGGCAATCGCAACGAAGTGCCCGACAGCCTCGACGCGCAGATGCTGCGCGACGCCGCGCCGGTATTTGAACGGCGCGAGAAAATGCAGCTGACCTATAATGTCCGCAATACCCACCGCGCGGTCGGTACCAGGCTGTCGTCGGAAATCACGCGGCTTTATGGCATGAAGGGCCTAAGCGATGGTCACGTCCATGTCCGCCTGCGCGGCAGTGCGGGGCAATCTTTGGGTGCGTTCCTGTGCCAGGGGATCACGCTGGAGGTGTTCGGCGATGCCAATGACTATGTTGGCAAGGGATTGTCCGGCGGCACGATCATTGTCCGGCCCACGGTTAGCAGCCCATTGCAAAGCCAGAATAACAGCATCATCGGCAATACCGTGCTCTATGGCGCTACGTCGGGCCATTTGCTGGCGGCAGGGCAAGCAGGGGAGCGTTTCGCTGTCCGCAATTCCGGCGCACATGTTGTGGTCGAGGGCTGCGGCGCAAATGCGCTGGAATATATGACCGGCGGAATGGCGGTTATCCTTGGCAAAACGGGCGGCAATTTCGGTGCAGGGATGACCGGCGGCATGGCGTTCGTAATGGACAGCGACAATAGCTTTGAAATCAACGCCAACCCCGACAGCATCGTGTGGCAAAGGCTCGACAGCGCGCATTGGGAAGGCGAACTCAAATCGCTGATCAACGCGCATGCAAAAGCCACCGACAGTGCTTGGTCCAAATCAATCCTCGACGATTGGGATTTGCGGCGCGGCGAATTCTGGCAAATCTGCCCCAAAGAAATGCTGACGCGGTTGTCCGTGCCATTGTCGGATGCCGAAACGGCTGTCGCGGCGGAGTAATACGCCGTTACAATTGTTTACTAAGCTTGCGGCAAGCTGAGCGCGTTGTTCAGCTTTGCCTAAGCTTGGCTTTGCTAATTCCTTACAACCGGCAAAGACTTGTCGGCGATTCTGGCCTGCCGTGGCTGGATTAGGACGAATAGGTAAATGCAAATGCGACCCACTATATTGTATGCCCAGCTATCTCTTGTTGCCATTGCTACGGCTGTTTTTGCGGCCACGCCGGCGATGGCCAACGCTGATATCGTTTACCTTGCCGGCACAGGCGAAGTTGCAGAAGCCAGTGCCACCGATACAGGTGCCGACTATTCAGCCTCCGCCGATACCGTTGAGCCAGCGCCAGTTACAAGCGACGTCGCAACCACAGATGCCCCGCAACCAAAACGCGATGCAGAAGCGGAAATGTTGGCAATGGGTGACAGGCTGGCCGATCCCGATTTGCAAGATGGCGTCGCGTATATGGCGGAAAAAATGGGCGAGACAATGATGCGCCTGCCCGTTGGCAAATTTGCCTCCGCAATCGAAAAAGCACGCCCCGGTACCGTTCGCAAGAAAGTGCGTGACAACACTACACTGGCCGATCTGGCTGGACGCGACGCCGAAGATATCCCCGCGATGATCGGCAAAGAAAGCCGCACCGCGATGAAAATGATGAGCGGTTTTACCAAAGCCTTCGCCGGCATGATGCCCGAATTTGAAAAGCTGGGCCGCGAAATGGAAACTGCGATGAACGAGGTAAAGGCAAAACGTCGCTAAATCTGCGAACATCCATTCGATCAGGATCAAAAGTTTGAATAGCTGATCGGTATGATATCTAGCCATTGCCGATCAGTTTCGTCGCGCGCCGGAGCGCAGGGTCGCGGGTCCGGAACGGGGCGGGTGCAGGGTCCTTAATTGTGACCCTGCACCACGCGCATCAACAGTATACTGTTTGCACCCTTCCCTTTGCGCTCTTTCCTTTGCGCTCTTTCCTTTTCTCGCAATCCCCCGTAACAGGACGCCATGTGGCATCTTTATCAATTTCCCCTTTGTCCGTTTTCCCGCAAGGTCCGCTTACTACTCGGGGAGAAAGGCGTTGCGTACAGCTTGGTGCGCGAAAATCCGTGGCAGCAACGTGACGAATTTTTGCAGATGAACCCGGCCGGCCGCACACCCGTGATTACCGACAATCGCGGGTTATTGCTGTCCGACAGCGTCGCGATCACCGAGTATTTTGACGAGACCGTGGACAAGAACTCGATGATCAATGGGGCCGCACCTTATCGCGCCGAAATCCGCCGGTTGGTCGCGTTGTTTGACCAGCAATTTTACGGCGATGTCACCGCGCCGCTGATCCATGAACGCATGACCAAGCGGCTTGTCCACCGCACACCGCCCGATGCAAAGGTGCTGCGTGAGGCGATGAAGCTGGCCAATGGCCACATGGACTATATCGATTATCTGATCGACCACCGTGCATGGATGGCTGGTTCGACTATGAGCATGGCCGACCTCGCCGCCGCCGCGCAAATCTCGGTCGCCGATTATCTCGGCGGGATCGATTGGACCGGGCACGAACAAACAAAAGCATGGTACGCAATGTTTAAATCGCGTCCCAGTTTCCGGCCCCTGCTATCGGAAAGAATGGAAGCAATAAGCCCGCCCGCGCATTACGAGCTGGTCGATTTCTGATGCGGCGTGCGGCACATAATCTGGTCACGATCGGGGCCATTGTCGCAGCCGCACCGCTGTTAGCAAAGGAGCCAGAAATGCATCATGCCAAAGGTGAATTTGAAGTCAAATTGATCAAAATCAGTACCGAAGTTGAACCGTTAATGCGCATGTCAATCGGCAAGCATTTTTCCGGTGATCTGGTTGGCACCAGCGACGGCCAAATGATGGCAGGCGGTAATGAGGCCAACGGCGCGCGGGTTTACGTCGCGCTCGAAACAGTAACGGGCGTACTAGATGGAAAATCCGGCAGCTTCATTCTGGCGCACCGCGGGACTATGACAAAGGACGGGCAAGCATTGTCAGTAATTGTTGTTCCGCAGTCGGGAACGGGCGAACTGGCGGGCATAGACGGCACGCTGGATATTCAGATTACTGGCGGCAATCATTATTATACGTTTGATTATACACTGCCTTGAGCTGAATAATTGCAGGGCTGCGGTTTTGGAGTGTTTTCTAAGCGGCTAAACCCGAACCGCGCTCAATATATAATTCAGCGCCATATTGTCAGACAGATGCAATCCCTTTGACGGCGAGAACGTGATGCCTGTCATCGCCATAACGCGCATCCCTGCCCCGTTCAGCAACGCAGTCAGCTCATCGGGCGTTAGAAACTGGTCCCAATTGTGCGTGCCGCGGGGAACCTGACCCAGCCGCTCTGCCGCCTCGACCAGAAATAGCCGCGACGCCGCGGTCCGGTTGGGAGTGGAGAGCAGCAACAGGCCATCGGGTTTCAACCGCGCCTTCAATTGTGCCAGAAATACCTCCGGATCGGCAACATGCTCGATCACCTCCATCGACGTCACAACATCAAACGCGCCCAGTTTTTGCTGCTCCAACTCGCCCGAACGATAATCAACACTCAACCTCGCGCCCGCCGCATGCGCCGCTGCAACCGCGATGTTTTCGGGCGCAGCATCAACGCCCGTCACCGCGCCGCCCAGCCGCGCCAATGGCTCACACAAAAGTCCCGCGCCGCAGCCGACATCTAGCACTTCACGCCCTGCCAACGGATAGCGCGCCGAGCGATCGCCGCCGAAATGCGCATCGATCGCGCTGCGAATAAAGCTCAGCCGCACCGGGTTCAGCTTATGCAGCATCGCAGAAGACCCTTTGGGATCCCACCAGTCCGCAGCCAACCCGCCAAAATGCGCGGCTTCATGCGCCAATATCGTGGCAGTTCTCGTAGTATTTTCGGTCTTAACTGCGCTTGCGTTTGTCATTTGATAACCTTATCAGGCGGCAACTCTTTGCAACAGCCCCAAATGACAGGATAACGCAATACCAATGGCGCGGATCGTAATGAAATTTGGCGGCACGTCGATGGCCGGGACACAGCGTATTCGCCGCGTCGCGCAAATCGTCAAGGCGCAGGCCGAACAGGGCGATGACGTCGCCGTCGTCGTTTCTGCAATGGCAGGCGACACCGACCGGCTGGTTAATTTCTGCCGGGAGGCTGACGCGCTTTATGATCCCGCAGAATATGATGTCGTGGTTTCGAGCGGCGAGCAGGTTACCGCCGGATTGCTGGCCATGACGCTGCAGTCGCTGGGTTGCAAATCGCGCAGCTGGATGGGCTGGCAAATGCCGATCCACACCGACGCCGCCCATGCCAAGGCGCGCATCGGCACCATTGACGCAGAGCAGCTTTCGGCCAGCATGGCGCGCGGCGAGATTGCGATCATCCCGGGCTTTCAGGGCTTAACCAATGATAACCGCATCACCACATTGGGCCGCGGCGGATCGGACACGTCGGCGGTGGCAATTGCGGCGGCGGTCAAGGCCGACCGCTGCGATATCTACACCGATGTCGACGGCGTATACACCACCGACCCGCGCATCGTGGCGCGCGCGCGCAAGTTAAAAGCCGTCACCTACGAAGAAATGCTGGAGCTGGCCAGCGTCGGCGCAAAAGTGCTGCAAACGCGCTCTGTCGGTTTAGCCATGAAAGAAAACGTGCGGGTGCAGGTGCTGTCATCATTCACCGATGAAGCCGCACCAAGCGCCAACAGCATCCCCGGCACCTTGATTGTCAGCGACGAAGAACTGGAGAAAATGGACGTGGAACGGCAAGTCATAACGGGCATCGCGCACGACAAGAACGAAGCAAAAGTCATCCTGACCCGCGTGCCCGACCGCCCAGGCGCGGTCGCCAACATCTTCGCGCCATTGGCCGAGGCGAACATCAACGTCGACATGATCATCCAGAATGTCGGCCGCGACAAGGGCGAGACCGACGTGACCTTTACCTGCCCCATGGCCGATCTGGTCCGTTGCACCGACATATTGGAAAACCGCCGCGAATCCATCGGCTACAACCGCATCATCACCGACACCAAAATCGCCAAAATCAGCGTCGTCGGCGTCGGCATGAAAAGCCACGCAGGCGTCGCGTCCACAATGTTCAGCGCGCTTGCCGACCGCAAGATCAACATTCAGGCGATCAGCACGAGCGAGATTAAAGTGTCGGTGCTGATTGATGAGGACGAGACGGAATTGGCGGTGCGGGTGTTGCACACGGCATATGGGTTGGATGCCGAGTAGTTAATTTTTCACGCAGAGGCGCAGAGGATATACTTTGCGGCGCATCTGGGGCGAAGCAAAAACCAAATCCCCTCCCCGCCAACCCCTACGCAATTTCGCTTGCCCAAAAACTCGTTACGACGTTAGGGCAACGGCATGACAAAACTAAATCACCTTATGCAGCGCGGTACGGAATTCTTGGGCTGCGAAGTGGCTATTATGTGCGGCGCGATGTCGTGGGTGTCGGAGCGCAATCTGGTGTCGGCGATCAGCAACGCGGGCGGGTTTGGGGTGATTGCGTGCGGGGCGATGACGCCGGAATTGCTGGACGCAGAGATCGCCGCGACCAAGGCGATGACAGATAAACCTTTTGGCGTGAACCTGATCACGATGCACCCGATGCTGTTCGATTTGATCGATGTGTGCACGCGGCACAATGTCAGTCACATTGTGCTAGCCGGGGGCTTGCCGCCCAAGGGCAGCATCGAGGCGATCAAGGAACACGGCGCGAAGCTGATCTGTTTCTCGCCCGCATTGTCACTGGCCAAAAAATTCGTGCGGTCGGGCGTTGATGCGCTGATTATCGAAGGTAACGAGGCGGGCGGACATATCGGCCCTGTTGCAACATCAGTGTTGGCGCAAGAGATTTTGCCCGAGATGGCGGAGGCTGTTCCAGTGTTTGTGGCGGGCGGCATTGCGCGCGGCTGCGCCATTGCCAGTTACTTGGAAATGGGCGCGTCGGGCGTTCAGCTGGGCACGCGGTTTGTGTGCGCCACCGAGTCCATCGCCCACCCGAACTTCAAAAAAGCGTTCCTGCGCGCCAATGCCCGCGACGCGGTGGCCAGTGTACAGATCGACCCCCGCCTGCCCGTCATCCCCGTCCGCGCGCTGAAGAACAAGGGCACCGAAGAGTTCACCCGCACGCAGGTCGAGGTTGCGGCCCGGCTTGATGCGGGCGAGATCGACATGCACGAGGCACAAATGCAGATCGAGAAATATTGGGCAGGCGCACTGCGCCGCGCGGTGATCGACGGCGATGTTGAAAATGGCTCTGTTATGGCCGGGCAATCGGTGGGCATGGTGCAGGTCGAGCGGCCCGTGGTAGATATTATCGCCAAGCTGGTGGGCGAGGCGCAGGAAGCGTTAGCGCGTTAGGATTTGGGCCGATTGAAGTCCTCCCCTCATAGGGGAAGTTTTGGAACATATTGTATCTATCCCCCCAAACAATCCGGCTTGCCAATATCGCACCCCATGCGCATATCGGTGCAATGACTAAAACCCCACCCGACACTGAAAGTAACACCGCAATATCAACCGAGGGTCTTACCCCGCTCGACCCGCGCCATATCATTGTCGCGCGGATCAGCAGCGCAATAATTACGGCCGTATTCGTAATCGCTGCCGCAGTACTGGAGTCGGCACAACTGGCGCCGCTCGGCACGTTCATTGTCCCTGCAATCTTGCTCGCGTTCTTTTATACGTGGGTCGTACCAGCACGCAAATACGCGCGTTGGGGCTATCACATGAGCGGCGACAGATTGCGGATCGTGCGCGGCTATATGTTTTACAGCGACACAATCGTGCCGCTTGGCCGCATTCAGCATATTGATGTCGAACAGGGCCCGATCCAGCGGCCTTATGGTATTGCGACGCTACAAATGCATACGGCAGGCAACCATAACAGTACCGTCAGTCTACCTGGCCTCGCCCATGAAGATGCTCTGGCCATGCGCGAGGCGATACGCGCCCACATCAAACGTGACGCGCTTTGACAGGCGCGGCTGAACCATTGCCCGGTGGCGGCATGCATCTCAACTTTGCGGGATTGTTCATTGGCTTTATCAGCGGCCTGCCCGGATTATTCCTGCCCCTAGTGGCGGTACTGTTCGGCGCAGGCCGAAGCGACACCGGCGTCTTTTTCATGCCCTTCATCATTTTAGCTGTAATCGGTGCGTCGCTGTTTTTTCGCTGGCTGGGGTGGACCCGCTTTCGGTATTTTACCGGCGAGGAAGAAATCCGCATCGAAAGCGGCTTGATCAGCCGGACTGCGCGTTCGATCCCTTATGAACGCATTCAAGATGTCAGCGTCGAACAGAAACCGTTGGCGCGGCTATTTGGACTAGGCGAGGTTAAATTTGAAACCGGCAGCGGCGCCGGTGACGAAGGCAGACTGAGTTTTGTCAGCATCGCCGAGGCAGAACGGCTGCGTGAATTGGTACGTGCCCGCAAGTCCGAGATCATTGCGGATGTGCCGTTGGACACATCACCTCTGCCAGCGGCGGAAATGGCCCAGACCCCGCCGCTGTTTGCAATGAATGTAAGCCGCGTATTAACACTGGGATTCTACTCATTCTCGCTGGTAATCTTTGCTGTTTTGGGCGGCGCGGCGCAGCAGCTTGATTTTCTAATGCCGTTTAATGTTTACGACATCGGCGCTTGGCTCGGCGTGGCAAAGGATAATGGTTCCATACTGAACGGCATCGGTTTGGGTCAGCAAATTTTTGGCGCAGTCGCCGCATTTCTGGCGCTGATCTTGGTCGGAACAATCACTGGAATGATCCGTACTTTCCTGCGCGAATATGGTTTCAGGCTCGACGAAACACCAAAAGGATTTCGCCGTCGGCGCGGATTGTTGACTCTGACAGATACCGTCATGCCCATCCACCGTGTGCAAGCAGCGACCATTCAAACCGGACCCATTCGCAAGCTGCGTGGTTGGTACGCGCTGAAATTTGTGAGTCTGGCCGCCGATAGCAATACTAAGAAGGGTCAAGACAGCGACCACGCCGCCGCACCATTGGCGACGATGGATGAAATTGCGTGCATCTTGGACGCCGCGCAAATTGACCGCGCCGACCCGCATTTGCCGTTCAAGCACGGCCAATTTGACTGGTGGCTTATACAATTCGCATTGGTCGTGATCGTTGTTTTGAGCGGCATGGCGCTGTTGGCATTTGAGACGGATGCAGGCGCAAAGTCGCTGCTTTTATTGCTGCTGTTGGCCTTTGCCGCAGTGACCTTTTACTTCCAATGGCGCAATAACAGCTATGCGCTGGACGCAGATCAATTGTTCGTTCGGCAAGGTTGGTGGCGCGAACGATTGACCATTGCGCCGCAAGTAAAAGTGC
>CAWDID010000005.1:0-145418 GCA_963802245.1 uncultured Alphaproteobacteria bacterium
GGTCTCCACCACCACATCGATCTGGCCGGTGGCGAGCAAGGCGTAGTTATAGCAATCACCGCCCCAGACCGTTCGTTTGTTAGTCTTTGCAGCCAGCGCCATGAAGTGTTCGGCGTCATGTTCGCCGAAATATTGTGGCCCGCTGCTGGCCAATACGGCGTCGGATAGCTGGCGGCAGGTGCGGGTGCGAACCGCTTTGCCGTTGAGCGTGGTGTCGCGGCCCGCTGCGCCAATCCAGCGTTCGCCGCTAATGCATTGATCGATGATTCCCATGACCGGGAAAGCCTGTTCCATCAACGCAATCAGCGTGCCAAAAATTGGTCGCCCCGCCATGAAGCTGACCGTGCCGTCGATGGGGTCGAGCACCCAGGTGCGTTTACTGCTGCCAATTTTGTCGTCAAATTCCTCGCCCACGATTGCATCATCAGGGCATTCCGTGTCCAACATCGCCCGCATCGCGGCTTCGGCGGCACGGTCAGCCTCGGTAACAGGCGTCGCGTCGCCCTTGGCTTCATGCGCAAAATCGGCTCGGAAAAACGGCCGGATCGCGGTTCCGGCGGCATCGGCCAAGCGGGCGGCGAGTTCTAAATCAGACGGCGTCAATCAAACAAGCTCGATACGCTGCTTTCATCGGCAATCCGGCGGATCGCTTCGCCCAGCAACGGGGCGATTGGCAGATGGCGGATATTGGGCGCATCGTTGACCGCGTCGGTGGCTTGGATGGTATCGGTAATCACCAATTCCTTTAGCACCGATGCGCTGATCCGTTCCGCCGCGCCGCCAGATAAGACGCCGTGCGTACAATATGCCACAACGTCGGTTGCGCCCTTGGCTTTCAGCGCCTCCGCAGCGTTGCATAATGTACCGCCTGAATCGACCATATCGTCATGCAATATGCAGAATTTTCCGGTGACGTCGCCGATGATGTTCATAACTTCGGACTCGCCCGCCTTTTCCCGCCGCTTGTCGACGATAGCCAAAGGCGCATTATCAAGCCGTTTAGCCAATGAACGGGCGCGCACTACGCCGCCAACATCGGGGGATACAACCATCAAATCTTCGCCGCCATAACGTGACAATATGTCCGCGCTCATCACTGGCGCGCCATAAAGATTGTCTGTGGGTATATCGAAGAACCCCTGGATCTGCCCGGCGTGCAGATCAACACATAGCACGCGGTCGGCGCCTGCTTCGGTGATCAGATTAGCGACCAATTTGGCAGATATTGGCGTGCGCGGTCCGGGCTTTCGGTCTTGGCGCGCATAGCCAAAATACGGGATCACAGCCGTAATGCGCTTGGCCGATGCGCGGCGTAGCGCATCAATCATGATCAGCAATTCCATAAGATTGTCGTTGGCGGGGTGATTGGTTGGTTGCAGGACAAATACATCTTCGCCGCGCACGTTTTCGTGAATTTCAACGAAAATCTCGTCATCGGCAAATCGCCGCACGGAGGTATCGGTCAACGCTATTTCGAGATATCCTGCAACCGCACGGGCCAAAGGCAGGTTGGAATTGCCTGACATTAATTTCATGGATTTTGGTTCCCCGTCCGGATGTATGGATTCTGTTGCCGCTCTAGCCGCGCGGCGCGAATATGACAATCGCCTTGCTCCCTTTTGTTTGCAGCAATATGTGTGACCAATGACTGACACACTCTCGATTGCAATGGCCCAGATAAATCAACGCGTAGGCGATCTTGCCGGCAACGCCGCAGCGATGCTGGAATGGCGGGCAAAGGCGGCGGATGCCGACTTGATCGTCTTTCCCGAACAGCAGCTGATTGGCTATCCTGCCGAAGATTTGGTGTTGAAGCCAGAGTTTGCCAAGCGCGCCGCTTTGCAACTGGAAACGCTGGCCAAGGCGACAGCAGATGGCGGCCCGGCGATGTTGGTCGGCAGCATCTTTACGGAAAACGGCGCGTTGTACAACGGCGTTGCGATCCTTGATGGCGGCAAGATTGCGGCGGTACGCTATAAGCATGAGCTTCCCAATTACGGGACGTTCGATGAAAAGCGTATATTCGCCCACGGACCTTTGCCCGCGCCCGTGGAATTTCGCGGCGTCAAATTGGGCTTGCCGATTTGTGAAGATGGCTGGTTACCAGCAGTATGCGGGCATTTGTTAGGGCAAGGCGCCGAACTACTCATTTCAGTCAATGGTAGCCCTTATGAGATCGACAAGGACGACCGCCGCGAATTTGTGGTGTTTGCATCGCGTGTGAAACAAACCCGGCTGCCGCTGATTTTCTTAAACCGGGTTGGCGGACAGGATGAGCTTGTGTTTGACGGCTGCTCGTTTGTGCTCAACGCCGATGGCAGCACTGCACACAGATTGCCCGATTGGGAAGAGGCACTGGTGATTACCAACTGGCAGCGCGCCGACGCGGGCTGGGTTTGCGAGCAGGGACCGCTGGCCAAATGGGAAGACCATCCCGCCGACATTTACAGCGCGATGGTGCTGTCGTTGCGCGATTATGTTGAACGCAACCGCTTTCCCGGCGTTGTCCTTGGCCTGTCCGGCGGAATTGACAGTGCTATTTGCGCGGCAATCGCCGCCGATGCTCTCGGTCCTGACCGGGTGTGGTGCGTGATGCTACCCAGCCGGTATACCGGCCAACTCAGCCTTGATCTAGCCGCCGAATGCGCCAAAATGATCGGCTGCAAACTGGATACTATCCAGATCAGTCCGGCAGTAGAGGCGTTCGATGAAATGCTGTCGGGCAGCTTCGCTGATAAAGAGGTCGATATCACCGAAGAGAATGTCCAGTCGCGCATTCGCGGCGTCACATTGATGGCGCTGTCCAACAAATTTGGTCACATGCTGCTAACCACAGGCAACAAAAGCGAGATGAGCGTTGGCTATGCCACCATTTATGGCGATATGGCAGGCGGCTATAACCCACTGAAAGATGCGTATAAAATGACGGTGTTTGCGATTAGCGATTGGCGCAACAAACACAAGCCGCGCATCGGCCTTGGCCGCGATGGACCTGTGATACCCGAAGCCATCATTACCCGTCCGCCGAGCGCGGAGCTGCGTCCCGATCAAAAAGACAGCGATAGCTTGCCGCCTTATCCGGAACTGGACAGCATATTGCTTGGCCTTGTCGAACAGGAAGCATCGGTCGATAATCTGGTTGAACGCGGCCATGACCGGGACACAGTCATCCGGATTGAGCGGCTGCTGTATCTGGCCGAATATAAGCGGCGGCAGGCACCTCCGGGCACAAAACTGGGCACACGCAATTTTGGCCGCGACCGGCGTTATCCCATTACCAACGCATTCCGTAGCGGGTAATTTTGCAGGACTAACTTCTCGCTTGCAGAATTGATGAAATAGTATAACATACCAATTACGTCGTCCGAATGGGAATGTTCGTAGTGTAATAATTCCTTTTCCGGGCCGCGCAGAGCCGAGAGAGGAGTTTTATGATGAGTTATGTAACCCAGAAACAAAGTACCAATCCCGCAGGTCTAGCCGCAACGATATTGATCAATGGCGGAGTTGTTGCTGCCGCGTTTTTGATGTCGACCGACATTTTGCCGAAAATCCCGGATCAGGTTATCAAGACCTTTGACGTTCCAGCCGATAAGCCTCCGCCAGAGCAAATTGCGAAAACCGACAAAGAAATTGTGCCGCAAAAACCGAAACCCGCATTCGCCGAAAAGCCGATAGTCGATATCCCAGCAAAGAAGGACGGCGGTATCACGACCACCGATATTTTCAGCGAAGCGCCGTTGGCGACCGATTCCGATGGCCCAAAAATTGCCATCAACACCGGCGTAAAGGATGTTATCGAGCGCGCCTTGCCGCCGCCCATATATAAAGCGGCGGCGCGTGATCCAAAGTTTGCGCGCGATTTTCAACCCGACTATCCCGTCGCATTGTTGCAGCGCGAAATTGAGGGCAAAGTCACAATCAAGGTTCTTGTCGGCACCGATGGCCGCGTTCGTGAGGCGAATGTGATCGCCGCAACACATCCGGATTTTGCCAAGGTAACCCAGCGTCAGGCGCTATCCGAGTGGCGTTTCAAACCGGCAACCCGCGATGGCAGGCCGGTAGAAGATTGGCAGACATTAACAGTGCGCTTTGACATCAACGAATAGCAAAAACGTGCAAGACAAGCGGTTTGCAAAGCAACGCTGGAAATTGTGCCCGTAACCGACTATTTGGGGAAAATGAGTTTCAAGAACGACATTTCCCCGGCGGGCGCGCTGCGCGATATTTTTGACTATTTTCGCGCAGACCGGCCATTAAAGCCGTTTCTGGTTGTTGCCTCGTGCCTGCCGCCGGTTTTGCTGTTTTACATGCTCTCGCTCGATGCGTTTGAAAAATCGATTCCGCCGCCACCAACAGTAACCTATATCGAAAGTTGGCCGCTTGACCGGAGTATCGAGGAAACAAAAACGGCAATTGCCGAACGTCAAAAGCTGAAGGATGCATCTGATGGAAAAGCAACGGCAAAGCTATAAAGCTCTTGGTCGCGCCGTTGGCATGGACGTTGAAAAAATCGAACGCGAGGCGATGGCATTGCGCGAGCAAGCGGCCCGCGCCGAAGTCACCAAAAAGGCGCAGGTCGCGGCGACTCAATCGAAAAAATTAGGCGCCGAAGCCGGAGCAGCGCAATAGCTTTGGAGCCCAGCGCCCATGTGCACGCTGCCCGTTTTATGGCGGCGGCGATTGCTTTGGCCGAACGCGGCGTTGGCCGCACCGGGCTCAACCCGTCAGTTGGCTGCATCATCGTCAATCAGGGCCGGATTGTCGGGCGCGGCTGGACGCAGGCCGGTGGCCGTCCACATGCCGAAGCCATGGCACTGGCGCAGGCCGGGGTCGCCGCACAAGGCGCCACGGCTTATGTAACATTGGAGCCATGCGCGCACCAAAGCGAACGCGGACCAGCATGCGCGCAATTGCTCGCAAGTGCAGGTCTGGCCAGAGTCGTGATCGCGTGTTTGGACCCGGACCCGCGAACCGCTGGCAAGGGCGCGGCTTTGTTGTCGGCGTCGGGCATCGACGTCCAAACCGGAGTGTTGGCGGCGCGGGCCACACAAAACCTTGCCGGTTTCTTCAGTCGCTGCTCAAAAGCCCGTCCCTACGTCACGATCAAGCTGGCCACTTCGCTCGACGGTGCAATCGCATTGGCCGATGGCAGCAGCCGCTGGATCACCGGAAAAGCTGCGCGCGCGCACACCCACCTTGAACGTGCAAGATGCGACGCAATTCTAGTCGGTGCGGGAACTGTGCGTGCCGATAATCCCTCGCTTGATGTCCGGCTGCCCGGATTGGAAACGCGCAGCCCGCGCCGTGTCATGCTGGGCAGCGGTGATCCGCCCGCTGGCTGGGAAGTGATCCGCCAGCCGCACGACATTGCGTCGCTGCAATGTAATCATCTGCTGGTCGAAGGCGGGGCAAAAACCGCCGCATCATTTTTGCGCGCAGGCCTTGCCGACCGATTGCTGATATACCGCGCACCTATCCTGATCGGCGGCGGCGTGCCGTGCTTGGGCGACTTCGGTGTGTCGGACCTTGGATCTGTGCACGGACAATGGCAATTGCGCGATAGCCGGATGTTTGGCATGGACCGGCTGGACGTTTATTCCAACGCCACACAACCGCGCGAGTAATCAAAAAATGTTCACGGGCATAATTACCGATATCGGCACCATATTATCCGCCGACCAACGCGGCGATTTGCGCGCGGTAATAGCCTGCAGCTATGATATGTCCGGCGTTGCCATTGGCGCATCAATTGCTTGTTCGGGCGTGTGCCTAACCGTCGTTGATAAGGGCCAGAACGGGGACGGCGACGGATGGTTTGCCGCCGATATATCGGGCGAAAGCATCGCACGGTCAGCCACGGGCATGTGGGCCGCGGGCAGCAAGCTTAACCTTGAACGCGCATTAAAGGTCGGCGATGAACTGGGCGGCCATATTGTTACCGGCCATGTTGACGGCGTTGGGGCGGTCAAGCGCTTTGAACGCAGCGGGGATAGTTGGACATTGGAGATTGAAGCGCCTGCTGCGCTTGCCGCCTATATCGCGGCAAAAGGTTCGATTACGGTCAACGGCGTCTCGCTAACGGTCAATGATGTCCGCGATACCGAAAGTGGCACTGCGATCTTCACACTCAACATCATCCCGCACACCAGCGAGGTCACCAATTTGGGCGCGCTAGTTGCTGGGCAAGCGGTCAATCTGGAAATCGATGTGTTGGCGCGATATCTTAAACGGATGGAAGATTTGCGGGCGGCGCAATAAATACGCCCGGCCCCGCAAAAATCCTATCAGAACGGCAACCAACGCTGTTTCTTTGAAAACTTCATATAGCCGACATTCGCGCCCAGCCGCAAACCTGCACCCACGCGAATGGGGATCAGAACGATATCGCCGCGCCGCAAGTAACTGGCGTTGAATCCTCCGACCAAATAAGCCACGCCTTCACCGGACGGATAGCGGCGGTAAAGATCTTCGGTGTCGTATAGATTATAGACCAGCACGAATGTACTTCCGGCGTTGGCCCCTGCATCAAAACCTATCGACGGCCCCGTCCAATACACGGGACGCTCACCTTCGACTTTGTGCGTCAATGTGCCCGACCCGTAACGCAATCCAACCACAAACGCACCGCCGCCTTCACGGCCAATGATATAGCCGTTGGGCTGACCCTGTTTCTTCAGAATTTTCTCGATCAATCCGCCAAGCCCGGCTGCGCCTTTGCCGAAAACACCTTCGGCGGCACCGATTAGATCGTCTTTCTGGAAAGTTTTGTCAGGATCATTAGTGACCGGCATTTCGACAGTTCCAGCAGCAGAACCAGAATCCACTCCGGTATTCGGGATCGGATCGGTTGGTACGCCGTCATCGATTGGGCCGTCAATTGGCGAGCCGGAACTGGGCGAATTGCCAATTGGCGGCGATGTTCCGCTATCTGTGCCAATTGCCTCATTGGGATCAATCTGGCTAATCTGCGCCATCGCCGGCGAAGCTGCCAACATCATGGCCGGTGAACCGCCAAGTATAATACCGAACGACAACAGGATCATTACCCGTTTGAGTAATAACGCCAACATATTGTTCTTCATGCGTGATCTCCGGAAAACTGCCAATTTCTTGCGTTGTCGATAGATGCAGTACAATGAACCGGCGATGAGCAGAGTCTTATTTGCGTCAAGGCGAGTCGATTTGCCGACGGCTTGCCTGATGACCGACCAGATGACGTACAAATTGGCATGAATTGAGGCCGCCCAAATTTAACTATGCGAAAGACATTGCAGCAAGGAATTTGCCCAGCTATAGCGCCGGAAATGCCAAGCACCGGAGACGTGGGTGAGCGGCTAAAACCACCTCCCTGCTAAGGAGGCAAGCTCCTATCGGGGCTTCGAGGGTTCGAATCCCTCCGTCTCCGCCAACACTCCATCGAATGCCATCGCCGCCGCAAGCGAGAGCCCGCCCGGTTATATTTGCTGGCTGGTCAGCGACGCAGCCCGTCCAAATGGACTAGTCCGAATGGCTGAATGTACGGCTGCGATGAATAGGTTTAAATTAATCATCAATGTTCCAAAAATGGAGTCGCACCCCTGACATGAATAATTGTGTCAGGCAGTACCAAATGTGAACTGCAATTGGTCACGACCTATATTGAACGAAGTTTTTGAACACTGGGTTTGAACGATGCGGTTTACCCTTTTACTACAGGGGCAAGAACTATGCATCGCCGCAAATTTTTACAAATCGGAGCTATTGGCAGCGCAGCCGCAATGACGGCGCCCGCCAGCAAAGCTATTGCCGCAACTGGCCGAACGCAATTTGCGCTAACCATCGCGCCCGCCAATGTCGAAATGATCGATGGCACGCATGTGTATATGCTGCTGTATTTTCTTGATAATATTACGCCGCGCCCGGTGATCCGCGTTACCGAAGGTCAACAGATCAGTTTTACCATCAAGAACAATGATACCCGGCCCCATGGGTTTGCAATTACCGGGGTTCCGGCCGCGACAATTCCCGCCATCGCGCCGGGTGCGACCGGAACAGTCTCGTTCGCGGCCCCGATTGGCGGCAGCTTTATCTATGTCGATCCCTATGAGGCACCGCTCAACCGCGTGATCGGGTTACACGGTGCATTCATCGTATCGCCAACTGACGGCACCACGCCTGTAGGTTCGGACACGCCATTCAGCCGTTCGGCGCAAACCGTTCAGATACAGTCATTCTTCGACGCGCTCGGCGGCGGACATCCGCGCTTTCCAGGTGAAAAATGGAATCCCAATGATCCCGCACGCGAAAAAATCTGGCTGTTTTCGCAGACAGACCCATCGCTCAATGCAGCAGTGGCATCGGGCGCGACAACGACAGGGGCCAGCGTGGTTGCCAATTTCTTGCCGCGCTACTTCACGATCAACGGGCTTTCGGGCTTTGACACGGCCGTGCATGGTGGTGCCGTCCCCGCTGTTGGTCATGAAGGCGGACGACTAATAGAGCCGACAGGACGGCAGGGGCAGCCTTGTCTGATAAGGTCGATGAACGCAGGCCTTTGTACCCATTCCCCGCACATCCACGGCAACCATGTGATGATCTGCACCGAGCACGATAGCTTTGGAAACAGTGTTTGCGAAACTCATGTATATGAACACGATGCTTGGTTGCTTCGTCCGCTTGAACGTATCGATGTGGTCCTTCCTTTTGAGCGTCCACCTGATGTGCCGGCCGCCAGCTGGCCACCGCGTGAAGAACCGTTCCCGCTTCGCTACGTCATGCATTGCCACAATGAAATGTCGCAGACTGCGGCCGGCGGAAACTATCCGCAAGGTGCGGTCACGCACTGGGAAATGACCGGACCGCTATAGGGCTAAACAAGGAGACGCGGGGCATCTCGCGGGATAAGATTATGACGGCAATTGACTGGACAAAAACGGGAATAAGCGGGACCCTTACCTATTCGACCTTTGGCTGTAATGTGTTCAAGGAATCGCCGGCGACGCCGGATAAGCTGACACCCGACGTCATAATCCAGCGCCGCGGTGCTGAAACCGGCGATCTGATTGCACCTGACGGACGGAAGATCAGGATATGGGGTTTCGTTGATTCGGGCCTTCCATTAACGCAACAAAAATTAACCTATCCTTCTCCCACCATCCGCGTACGGCAAGGACAAATAGTCCATACCAAATTGACGACGTCCAAAGGTCCGCACACCATACACCATCATGGAATAGAGCCAACAACAGCGAATGACGGCGTCGGCCATGTCTCTTTCGAAGTCAACGATACATACACCTATCAATGGCAGCCGATGCACGCCGGGACATTCTTTTATCATTGTCACCGCAACACCGTGCTGCACTTTGAAATGGGGATGGTTGGACTATTGATTGTTGATCCGCCCGAAGGGCCGGGCCGACTTTTTGTGAACGGTCCAACTTATGATGTCGAACGCGCTTGGGTGGCGGATGATATGGACCCGAGATGGCATCGGATCTCTGATCATGATGCGGGCCTTTGTGGTCTCGACGTCGGACTCAATCGCTTTGAACCCAAATATTTCCTTCTCAGCGGCGTCTTTTCGAACAAGACTATGACCGACCCAAAGACCGTGGTGAACGCCCAATTGGGGCAGAATATTTTGATCCGCTTGTTGAACGCAAGCTACTCGGTGCTCCGCGTGACGCTCGATTGTGACGCAGTGTGGGCGTGTGCTGACGGTCACGCGATGGGCGTATTCCCTTGGTGCGATACAAAGATACTTCCCGCCGGAGTACCGATCGAGTTGGGCACCGCGCAACGCTATGACTTGATCCTGCGTCCGCCTGCGCGTGGCACGTACAATGCAAAGCTAGAGTTTCTTCATTGGATCACGCGCAAGGTCCAGAACAATGGCGCAGGTGTTATTCAAACAAAGGTGGTGGTATCATGATAACGTCCCCTATCCTTCTTTCCGCGCGGTATGATGTGCCAAAACGGCTGCGGGCGAAACTTAACCAAGGCAACCATGTTTATGGCCACGCGCAACCATCGCCGGATGAAATTGGCGGCGTATTGGATTTCACCGATTGGCAGGACCGGCCCGTTGGTGCCGCAAACTTTGTCGGACGCTGGACGTTGCTGTATTTTGGATATTGCCGTTGCACCGGAAGCTGCACCAAAGCGATCCCTCTGATCGCAGCGGCGGCGCGGGAATTGCGCGCGCGCGGATTGTCTGCCAAAGCCGCCTTTGTCGATATTGATGCCCCTCCACTCGGGATTATACGGCTGGAAACCGGCGGCGCGCGTGAGATGCCACACGGTGCCAATTGGGAAAAACGCTATGCAATGCGGGCGGTGGCCCGGGAATATGGCGACGATTTGATGGTCTTAACCGGTAATCGCAAACAGCTGGCTCAGGCTGGCATAGCCTATCACGTCATCCGCGAACACATTCCTCCACGTCCGCTTGAAACCGGGCACAGCATTAACCATAGCTCGATGATCTACTTCATTGCCCCCAACATGACGGTCGCGGGCTATGGTTACCATGATGCCAGTGTTGCGGTGTTGGCCGACACGATATTAACGCTCGACAAAGCGCCGCAAAAGGACATCCCGCTTGGAACTTCCAACCGCAGGATTGCGGCACGAGGATGCGGCCCGACAGAGGCGGGAACGGCGGCGGTGGCGCTTTGAATTCGCCTGCTGCGCCCAAACGCTTCAGGACAGCGCCCTGCCCCTAAAACAGGCGGCTTCCGATAGGAACTTCCTTGTCCGGCGCGAACAAGATGACCGCGCCGGCTTCGTCGGGGAAACCCAATGTCAGAACCTCTGACATAAATTTGCCAATCTGGCGCGGCGGGAAATTGACGACAGCGGCAACCATGCGGCCGGGCAATTCGGCAAGGCTATAATGTTCGGTAATCTGCGCGCTGGATCGTTTGACACCAACCGCGCCGCCAAAATCGATGGTCAGTTTATACGCAGGCTTGCGTGCCTCCGGAAATGGTTCGCAAGACAATATGCGGCCAATGCGGATATCAACCGACAGGAACTGGTCAAAATCTATCGGCGGCGCGGGCGGTGTTTCCGGGTCGTGAAGCAAGTGCATTGGGCGTCCTTAAACTGGCAAACAGGAGTGCCGCGATCATGCATCACCTGCTCCCTGCATGGCAAGCAGCGATGCATTTCCGCCAGCCGCTGTGGTATCGATTGTCAATGTTCGTTCGTGAAAATATCTTTCCGGATCGTCATTTACAGATAATAACGGGATGATCGCTCCTGTGCGGCGAGCCAAAAGGTTTGCGGCCAGATCCCTGCCCGTCCCGTCCGCAACAACGCCGTCCACTTCGCGTTCCAATAACTCCAATAATCCGGTTTCAGAAATCTGGATTGCGGCGGCCACCCCCGGATTCGAGTGGCTTAGCTCTGTCAAAATGGCCGCGGCCTGATCGGCTCGTTCCACAGGAACAATGCCGCCGTTTCCGCTGGCCAGACACGCACAAATTTGGGCAGCCAAATGATGTACATCGCCAGCCAAAATTAAGCGGCCTCTTGGCACTAGGTTCAGGCTATTTTGTTCCCCCGTCGGTCCAGGCAAATTCTGTTTTGTTGATACACCAGCAAAACGGTCCGCGAACTGCTGCTGCAATAGCGCGAGGTTTTCAACACCCGCAAATGCCCATGTTTTCGGCCGCGACAACCGCAGCAAATAATGCGGCCCGCCTGCCTTTGGGCCGGTTCCAGACAGGCCCTCACCGCCAAATGGCTGGACGCCGACAACCGCGCCGATTTGGTTGCGGTTGACGTACACATTGCCGACCTTTGCCCGGGCCGCAATCGCATTTATCCGCGAATCGATCCGCGAATGCACACCCAAAGTCAAACCAAAACCGAGTGCATTAATCTGGTCAACGACGGCATTGACGTCGCCTGCCGCAAACCTGACGACGTGCAGAACGGGACCGAATATCTCCTGTTCAACGTCGCTTATTTCGTTCACGGCAAAGGCAATTGGCCGGATAAAATTGCCGCCCGAAACAGCGGCATTGTCTCTCGCTTCGCCAATGACGCGGAATTTTGTGCGCGCTTCATCGATATAGTCTGCAATTTTTGCGCGGGCGGCGGCGTCGATAATCGGGCCCACGTCGGTGGCCAGAAATCGCGGGTCGCCAATTTCCAGCAAAGCAATTGCGCCCGCCAGCATCCGGTCAAAATCGTCCGCAATATCCTGTTGAACACAGACCAGCCGGCAAGCGGAGCAGCGTTGGCCTGCGCTTTGGAATGCCCCCGCAACGATGTCGCCAACCGCTTGTTCCAACAACGCGGTTGAATCGATTATCATTGCATTGATGCCGCCGGTTTCCGCGATCAATACAGTGTCGGCTTTGCCAATATCGGCGCGGGTTGCGGCGATGCGTTTTGCGGTGTCGGTTGATCCGGTAAAGCATATACCATCAACGCCCGGACTGCCGATCAGTGCCGCGCCGATATCTGCCCCGCCGATAACCAATTGCAGCGCATCATCCGGAACGCCTGCCGCGTGTAATATCTGCACGGCAGCATAAGCAATAAGCGGCGTTTGCCCGGCGGGTTTGGCGATCACGCTGTTCCCTGCGGCGAGCGCCGCCGTTATTTGGCCCAAGAAAATTGCCAGCGGAAAATTCCAAGGTGATATGCACGCAACTACGCCCAATGGGGTGCGGTCGGCCATCCGGCCAGTTTCGGCTTGCACTGCATAATATCGGCAAAAGTCGGCGGCTTCCCGAATTTCGGCCACAGCATCGGGCAATGTTTTGCCTGCTTCAAATACGCAATATGCGATAAATTCGGACATGCGGCTTTCAAGAATGTCGGCGGCGCGGACTAGGCATTCCGCACGCATTTTCCCTGTGTAAATTTTCGATGCGTAATCTTTGTGCCAGTTGGACCGGCGGGCGACGGCAACGGCTTGACTGACCTCGCTGGCCGAGGCCAAAACAACCTCGCCAACAATGCGGGCAACATCGGCAGGAAATCTGATATCGAGTTTCTGTCCATCCCCAGAAAGCCCGCCCACCAATGACGCGGCGGCATAATTGGACTGCTCTGGAAGTGCGGCCTCTGCCTGCTGTGCCGTCATTGATTGCGTCAAATCAATACCTTGCGCGCTCGCGCGTTCGCCGCCGAACATGTCGCACGGTGCCGGGATATCCGGATGCGGTCTATAACCATTCGCCTGCGCGGTCATAACCGGATCACGGACAATCTCGTTAACCTCGATCTGCGGGTTCATCAGCTGATTTACAAACGAGCTGTTCGCGCCGTTTTCCAAAAGCCTGCGCACCAGATACGGCAGCAATTCCTTATGACTGCCGACGGGCGCATAAACGCGGCTGCGGATACCCGTCGCTCTGCCGACTTCATCATGCAACGCTTCGCCCATTCCATGCAGTCGTTGAAATTCAAACCTGTTCTCGGCCCCAGCCAGCTCGATAATTGCCGCAGCGGTATGCGCGTTGTGGGTCGCGAATTGCGGATAAATCGTCGGCCCCGCCTGCAATAGCTGCGCGGCGCAGGCAAGATAGCTGACATCGGTATGTTCCTTGCGCGTAAAAACGGGATAGCTCTCCAGTCCCATTTCCTGCGCGCGTTTGATTTCGGTGTCCCAGTAAGCGCCCTTTACCAACCGCACTGATATCGCACGATTGGCGGATTTGGCGGCGCTGGTGACGATGTCGATTGTGGCAGACGCGCGGCGTTGATAGGCCTGAATGACAATGCCCAATCCGTCCCAACCGGCCAGCAACGGATCGTGCAACAGAGCGGTAAAAATCATCAGCGACAATTCCAGCCGGTCTGCCTCTTCGGCATCCAATGTTAATCCGACGCCTGCTGATTTCGCGATCATCGCCAATTGGCGGACCTTGTCGATCAGCACCGGAACGCATGATGCCCGTTTTGCGTATTCATAGCGCGGGTGCAACGCGGATAGCTTTACCGAAAGTCCGTTTGATGTTGCTGGGGTAGCGCCTGCATGGGCGGCGCGGGCCAAATGCCGGATGGCGTCTGCATAGGCATCGAAATAGCGCTGCGCATCGGCCTGTGTCACCGCTGCTTCACCCAGCATGTCGAACGAATAAAGCGCGTTTTTGCCGACATCGCTGTTGGCGCGTGTGACCGCGTCTGCAATCGACCTGCCCAGAACAAAATGCCCGGCCATCAATCCCATGCCGCGAACCACCGCCGCGTGCAGCACCCGGTCACCCAATTTGGCGGCCAGCCTTGCTGCACCATTGCCGCCCGTAGCCTGAATCCAAGCTGCCGAAAATCGCAAGCCTGTGGTTGCTGCATTGATCAGCGAAGCCGGGCTTGACCCCGCGTGCGCGTTCCATTCGCCAGCGATCAACTTGTCGCGCATGAGCTCTTGGGCTGTGGCGAAATCGGGGGTGCGGATCAGTGCTTCGGAAAGACGCATCAATATGATGCCTTCATTGGTCGACAGGCCATATTCCTGCAAGAATGCATCAATGACACCGCTGCGGTGCGTTTCGGCGCGCACTTTTTCTGCCCATTCACCGGCGCGTTTGCCAATTTTCTCGCGTTGCCCCAAATCCAAACCGATTGCCGCAGCCAGCGATTTGGTCAGCGCATGTTCGTCCGCTGTATAAAGGTCAGCCAGCCGCTGTGCGCCCGCTAAGGGCAAGTTGGTCAGCGAAGTTTCGGGCGGATTTTTCATTGCCCCATGGTATAAACCTTGGCAAAAGGAATAGTTCCTTATTTTTGGCCAGATCAAGGACTATTCCATCTTATTTTGATCATATTTACGGAATTTGGATCGCAATTATGAAAGTTTCAGATCAATTGGACGCCGCCGATTTGCGGATATTGCGGGAGATCCAGCATGACGGGCGGATGCCCGTGGTGGAACTTGCCGAACGCGCCAACCTAAGCAAATCGCCATGCCTCAAGCGGCTGCGCCGTCTGGAAAAGGACGGCTATATCAGGCGCTACATCGCCGAGCTTGATGCCAAGAAAATGGCACAGGGATATTTGGTATATGTGCAGGTCAAACTGGCAAATACCACGCGGTTGCAGTTGGAAGAATTTAACCGGTCGGTGCAATCGGTCCCGCAAATACAAAGCTGCCACATGGTTTCTGGCGGCTATGACTATCTATTAAAAATCCGCACCCGCGATATGGACGAATACCGGACTTTTCTTGGCGATGTGATCTCTTGCTTGCCCGGTGTTTCGCAAACATCGACATATCCGGTGATGGAAGAAGTGAAGGACACAATGACTTTGGCGATTGACGTTGGCGATTAAGTTACCGATTAACATGCCGCACCGTTGCATAGACAAGCAGCATGAGGATAACCGCAGGCATGGATACCGAAGTTTTTGATCAATTCATTGACCAGTTGAAACGCTATGTGCGTGAACGGCTGATTCCGGCCGAAGCGCAAGTCATCGCTGACGACATGATACCGCAAGAAATCTTGACCGAGATGCGCGAAATGGGCTTGTTCGGGATTACCATTCCCGAAGAATTTGGCGGCGCGGGGATGAACGTCAGCCAGTATATCGAAACCGTGAAACAGCTTTCTTACGCTGCGCCCGCGTACCGGTCGACGATGTCGATCAATGTCGGCATGACCGGCAGCGCCATTCGCAAATTTGGCACGGCAGAACAAAAGGCGCATTGGTTGCCGCGCATTGCATCGGGCGAAATTGCGTGTTTCGGCCTGACCGAACCTGGCAGCGGATCCGATTCTGCGGCGATGGCGACGATGGCAACGCCCAGCGGCAATGGCTATGTGTTGAACGGCACCAAACGCTATATAACCAATTCGCCGCTCGCCAAAATCGGCCTGATCATGGCGCGCACATCGAAAGAGGCTTTGCCCAAAAATGCCCATGTCAGCGCGTTCATCGTCAACATGGATGCGCCGGGGATTACGGTTGGTTCGCCCGATAAGAAAATGGGACAGGCGGGCGCGCAGATTGCCGATATCATCATGCAGGATGTCCAGATCAGCGGCGACGCGCTGGTTGGCGGGGAAGAAGGCAAGGGTTTCCAGATTGCGATGCAAAGCCTGGACAACGGCCGTCTGTCGGTCGCGGGGATGGGTGTTGGCATGGGCCGCAGGATTCTCGACACGGCGGTGCGTTACGCCACCGAGCGAAAGGCATTTGGCGAAGCCATATCGAATTTCCAGCTCATTCAGGCGATGCTGGCCGACAGCGATGCCGAACTTTATGCCGCCGAATGCATGATCGCCGACGCCTGCGCCCGGGCCGACCGGGGTGAAAATATCATGCGCAAAGCCGCCGCTTGCAAAATGTTCGCGTCCGAAACAGCGGGCCGCGTCGCCGATCGCTGTGTACAAATCCATGGCGGGGCAGGTTATCTGGCGGAATATGAGGCCGAACGCTTTTTCCGCGATGCCCGCATATTGCGCATTTACGAAGGCACGACGCAGATCATGCAGTTGCAAATCGCCAAACAGATGCTGCGCGAATTTGCCAGCGAAGGTGCCGTTTGGTGAAGGCTGCATCCTAAATGTACCCGATGCTTTCAGGTTTGACCGTAATCGAGGCGTCGTCATTCGTTGCCTCTCCCACAGCAGGTCTTTATCTGGCGCAAATGGGCGCGCAGGTTATCCGCGTCGATCAGATCGGCGGCGGTCCCGACTATAGCCGTTGGCCGAAAACCGATGAGGGAAAGAGCCTGTACTGGGAAAATTTGAACCGCGCCAAAAAGTCGGTGGCGATGAATTTGGGTTCGCCGCAGGGCCGCGAATTGTTGCAGGAACTTGTCCGCAAAACCGGGCAGTTCGTCACCAACTTTCCAGTCGATGGCTTCTTGAGCCACTCCACGCTGAGCGTGGGCCGCGCCGACCTGATCACTGTCCGCGTGATGGGCATGGCCGACGGCAGCCCGGCATTGGATTATACGGTCAATTCGGCGGTCGGTTACCCTGATTTGACGGGCGCAGGACCAGATCCGGTCAACCATGTCCTGCCTGCATGGGACTTGCTAACCGGCGCATACGCCGCGTTTGCGATGATGGCGGCGCTGCATCACCGCACCGCAACCGGCGCAGGCCAAGAGGTTCGCATTCCCTTGTCCGATGTTGCCATTGGAACCGTGGCAAATTTGGGATCGCTCGCCGAAATGCGCTATACTGGCAAAAACCGCGAGCGTCTGGGCAACAGCGTTTATGGCGCATTCGGCCGAGATTTTGTGACCCGCGACGGCGTGCGCTTGATGTTGATGGCGATCACATCGCGGCAATGGGCGGGGCTGGTCAAGGTGCTCGCCATTGGTGATGAGATTGCTGCGATAGAGGCCGCGCACAGCGTAACATTCGACCGCGACGAAGGCGTGAGGTTTCAACATCGCGGCACGTTGTTTTCACTGGTCGAGGCAAGGGTGGCGACATGGCTATATTCCGATTTGAAAACCGCGCTCGACGGCGTTGGCGGCTGCTATGGCCCATATCAAACGATGCATGACGCCGCCTATGACCCCGTTCTGGTTGGCAATAATCCGATATTTGGCCGCACCGAAAATCCGAGCGGATTCGATTATCCAGCGGCAGGTGCTTTTGCCACCGTCCCGCAAATTGAACGTGGTTCGCCGCGCCCGGCACCCATGCTGGGCGCAGATACCGAATCCGTCCTGGCCGAGATTGTTGGATTGAGCGCCGCCGAAATCAGCGCACTTCACGCCAATGGAACCATTGCAATTTATCCCAAGGAATATCAAAAATGACATTACGCCGCGCCGCCATCGTTTCACCTCTTCGCACGCCTGTGGGCAAGTTTTTGGGTGGATTGTCGTCGGTGACTGCGGGCGAATTGGGTGCAGTCATATTGCGTGGTTTGATCGCGCGCACAGGGTTGGATGCTGCGCGCATCGACGATGTCATTTTTGCGCAAGGCTATGGCAATGGCGAGGCTCCTTGCATTGCGCGCTGGTCGGCGCTGGCGGCTGGATTGCCGATTTCGGTGCCGGGATATCAGCTGGACCGGCGCTGTGGTTCGGGGCTGCAGGCTGTGATTGATGCGGCGATGATGGTGCAAACCGGGGCGGCGGATGTGGTGATTGCGGGCGGCGTGGAAAGCATGTCTAACGTCGAACATTACACCACCGATCTGCGCGGCGGCGTCCGAATGGGCAATGTAACGATGCACGACCGGCTGTCACGCGGACGGGTAATGTCGCAGCCGGTGGAACGGTTCGGCGTGATCAGCGGCATGATCGAAACCGCCGAAAATTTGGCCAAGGATTACAATATCAGCCGTGAAGCTTGCGACGCTTATGCCGCGCGCAGCCATGCCCGTGCCACTGCGGCATGGGCAAATGGACTGTTCGATGATGAAATTGTCCCTGTGCCTGTCCCGCAAAAACGCGGCGATCCGGTGATGTTTACCAAGGACGAAGGTTTCCGCGAAGATGCCACGCCCGAAACGCTGGCGTTGCTGCGGCCGCTGGAGGGCGGCGTGGTGACGGCAGGCAATGCCAGCCAGCAGAATGACGCAGCGGCGGCTTGCCTCGTAGTTGCGGAGGACAAATTGGAAGAACTGGGCCTTGAACCGGCCGCATGGTTCCACAGCTGGGCAGCGGCAGGCTGCGAGCCTTCGCGGATGGGCATTGGCCCTGTTCCGGCGGCCGAGCGGTTGTTTGCCCGTAATGGCCTCAGTTGGGGCGACATTGATCTGGTCGAACTGAACGAGGCATTCGCTCCGCAGGTTTTGGCGGTGCTGAAAGGTTGGGGTTGGAGCGTAGATGACAGCCGCCATGATATCCTAAACGTCAACGGATCTGGCATTTCATTGGGCCATCCCATCGGCGCGACCGGCGGACGGATATTGGCCAATTTGACGCGCGAATTGCATCGGCGCGGCGGACGCTATGGCTTGGAAACGATGTGCATCGGCGGCGGTCAAGGCATCGCCGCGATATTTGAGGCAGCATAGCATTTACCGTTCGTATTTCGGCAGGTCCGGCACAAACGAAGAAAGATGAGATTGATGACCCAAGATTACACCGCCGTCCGCGACGAGGTTGCCAAATTGTGTCAGCAATATCCCGGCGAATATTGGCGCGCCAAGGACCGCGCACGCGATTATCCCACCGAGTTTGTTACCGCACTTGGCGATGCCGGTTATCTTGCCGCATTGATTCCCGAAGAGTATGGCGGCGCAGGATTGCCGATTTCAGGGGCGGCGGCGATACTGGAGGAAATCCAGAAACAAGGCTGCAATGGCGGCGCGTGCCATGCGCAAATGTACATTATGGGCACGCTGCTGCGCCATGGATCAGACGCACAAAAGGCTGAATATCTGCCCAAAATTGCAACTGGTGAATTGCGGCTGCAAGCGTTTGGTGTGACCGAACCGACCAGCGGAACCGATACCCTAGCGCTTCGCACAACCGCGCGGCGGGACGGCGATGAATATATCGTCAATGGCCAGAAAATCTGGACCAGCCGGATCGAACATTCCGACTTGATGCTGCTTCTCGCGCGCACTACTCCACGCGATCAGGTGGCGAAGAAAACCGACGGGCTTTCGGTGTTTTTGGTCAATGTCAACAACGCACGGGGGCACGGCCTGACCATCCGCCCATTGAAACAATGATGAACCATTCGACCACCGAAGTGTTTTTTGAGGATATGCGCGTCCCGGCCGCCAACCTGATCGGCGAAGAAGGGCAAGGTTTCAAATATATCCTGTCGGGCATGAATGCCGAACGCCTGTTGATCGCGGCGGAATGCATCGGCGATGCCAAATGGTTTATCGAAAAGGCAACGAACTACGCCAATGAACGCGTGCTGTTTGGCCGCCCCATTGGCCAGAATCAGGGCGTGCAATTCCCGATTGCGCGCGCCTATGCGCAAATGCGCGCGGCGGAATTGTTGGTCCACGAAGGCCTACGCAAATATGAGGCAGGCGAAAATTGCGGCGAAGAAGCCAATATGTCGAAGATGCTCGCCGCCGAAGCGAGCTGGGCCGCGGGTGAGGCGTGTATTCAGACACACGGCGGCTTTGGCTTTGCCTCCGAGTACGACATCGAACGCAAATTCCGCGAAACCCGGCTGTATCAGGTCGCCCCGATCAGCACGAACATGATCCTGTCTTATGTGGCCGAACATGTGCTGGGTTTGCCGCGGTCATATTAATTCCTCTCCGGGACGGGCAGGTGGCAGCCGGGACGGCTGACGGAGGGGCAGGTAATGTCATTTCCATTCTATAGCCGCTCCACCAATACGTGGTCCCCTCCCCCCCGTTCCGGGGTGGATTTCTTAGTAACCACGCACTTGCCAAAATTTAATCAAACGATTAAACCACCGTCACGACATTAAAGACTCACTTCAAAGGACCAAACCAATGACCGAAGCTTACATCATCGACGCAGTTCGCACGCCGCGCGGCATTGGCAAACCCGGCAAAGGCGCATTGTCGCACCTGCATCCGCAACATTTGGCGGCGACAGTGTTGAAGGCATTGAAGGATCGCAACAATCTGAACACTGCCGAGGTGGACGATATCATCTGGTCGACCAGCACGCAAAAGGGCAAGCAAGGCGGCGATTTGGGCCGGATGGCGGCGCTGGCGGCGGGGTATGATATTCGCGCATCGGGCATGACGCTGGACCGGTTTTGCGGCGGCGGGATTACCTCGGTAAACTTGGCGGCGGCACAGATCATGTCGGGCATGGAAGATTGCGTTATCGCTGGCGGCACCGAAATGATGTCGCTCACCTCGGCGATGATGGCCGAAGACATGGCTGCTGGTATAAAGCCAATGGGCATGGGTTCGGGCAACGCCGCGTTGCAAGCGATCCATCCGCAATCACATCAAGGCGTATGCGGCGACGCGATTGCGGCGATGGAAGGGATCAGCCGCGAAGCGGTCGACGCACTCGGCCTTGAAAGCCAACGCCGCGCCGACATCGCGATCAAAGAAGGCCGTTTCGACAAGAGCCTGATCACCGTGTACAACGAAGATGGCAGCGTTGCACTTGACCATGAAGAATTTCCACGTCCGCAAACCACTGCCGAAGGTCTGGCTGCGCTCAAGGCGTCATTCGACGGCATCGCCGATATGTCGATCCAACCCGATGGCCAGACATTCCGCCAATCAATCAACGCAAAATATCCTGATCTCGAATGGTCCGGCGTGCATCACGCGGGCAACTCGTCGGGCGTCGTTGACGGCGCGGCAGCGATCTTGCTGGCATCGCCCGAATACGCCAAAAAGAACGGGCTGACGCCGCGCGCGCGCATTGTCGTGACTGCAAATGTCGGCGATTGCCCGACATTGATGCTAAACGCGCCGGTTGCTGCGGCGAAAAAGGCACTGGCCAAAGCGGGGTTGACCGTGGACGATATCGATCTTTGGGAAATCAACGAAGCGTTTGCGGTGGTTGCCGAAAAATTCATCCGCGACCTGAAACTCGACCGCGACAAGGTCAACGTCAACGGCGGCGCCTGCGCTTTGGGCCACCCGATTGGTGCGACCGGGTCGATCTTGATCGGAACATTGCTCGATGAACTGGAACGCCGCGATCTGAAACGCGGACTGGTGACAATGTGCGCGGCAGGCGGCATGGCCCCGGCGATCATTATTGAGCGAGTTTGACGGGTTTGAGTGATTTCCAATCAGATGGAATCATCTGATGATTAGAGCATGATGACATTAGATTGAGCCATCACCGTAGCCCTGAGCCTGTCGAAGGGCGCTTTACTGAGAGCCGTACTTCGACATCGACCCGCCGGGAGACAGCACTACGGTTTTGAATGAGTGATTCAATCTGATGTCATCGCGCTCGAGGTGTCAACTTGGCAAATTCGGGGAAATGCCATTTTGCCCTAACCCATTGTCCATATGAACAGCGTGCCCGACTGCTTTTCAGATTTCAGGCGCTTGCCCTTTTCCTCCAGCAGACCGCGAACAACCACCCAGTCGCTCCATGCGGTCATGCCAGTGATGCTGCCCATGGGTGCAGCAGAGCGCAGCGTTCGCCACAGGTTTTCATCTTCAACCGCGACATCGATGCTGGGTGCCGAATGGTTTTTCGCAAACGCACGGCTCCGTTCCAAACGTCCGTCGAAAACCACAAGTGCCGGTGCCGCCGATACAGCCGCAATTGGCGCGGCTGCGGCGCTTGTCACGGCTGCTGCCGCGCTCGATTTGATCAGTGTTCGCCTAGAAATCAATGTTCGCCGAGACAATGTCATTCGCCAGCCTTTCCAAGATAACGCGCAATTGCGTCAAGTTCAGTGTCCGTTACTTCGGTACGGCTGAGCCGTGGCATCGCCATCTTGCCTTGCCGCACCACGGTCTTGACATAGGAAATCGTCAGATCCTTGCGGTTGGCAAGCATGGCGCTTTCCGGCGGCTCGCCTGCCATCATCCGTTGTTTGGTTAGCAAATTGGTGCCCATGCCGCCTGCCAAATGGCACGCGCCGCAGCGGTTTGAAAACAGCGCTTCGCCGTTCTTTCCGCCCGCCAACCGGTCTCCGCCGGGCAATTCAGCCCGCATTTGATAAGGCGGTGGTGGCGGCGGTCCACCGCTCGGCGGTCCCTTGGCCGCATCGCCTTGCGGGGCAGGCGACGAGTTGCAGGCCGACAAGAGCAGGGCGGCAATCAGGATGCTGCTTTTCATGCCTTGTCTCCCTTCATCATGTCACGATAGACAGACGGCCAAACGCCTTGTTTACCAGGCGCTAATATACCATTGGGATCAAGCGCATCCTTTACCTTTTCGTTCAAACGACGCTGTGCACCATTATTGAAATCATAAGTCGCATTGACCTTGTCCATCCATCCCAAATGGGTGCGATATTCGGCATAGCCCGCTTGCGCCGTGCCTGCGATCAGCGCGTCGAACATCTTGCGAATATTGGCGACCTGGGCGGGTTTGTCGCGGTCGTACATCAGCATGTTGATGTTGGTTGCAAAGCGCCCGCCGATGGTGAAACTGGCATAGAAATCGACATCATGATCAGCGATGATTTTTCGGCTGCGCTCTAATTGTCCCAACACATGCTTTGATGTCGATGGTACAACCGGGGAAAAGCCCATATGTGCGCCGCGCCCGCCAACCCAGTCACCCATTTGCAATGCGACGGCGGAAGGCATGCCCATCGTCAAATCATATTGCACCACTGGATCACCCTGGCGCCAAAGCTCTTCCTGCGGTGCGGCGTCCAGATGCTTTTTGAACGCCTTTTTGACAATTTCGGCACGCGCTTTGTTCAGGCTTTCATCTCCGTAAAAGCGAACCTGCACTTGCCAATAACCAAGCTTATGTTCCTTTAGCAGCTCCTGCACACGCCATTCGGGAATGGCCCCTTCTTTATCCCAGAAATCCTTACGCTGACCTTTAAGAACAATTTTCCCCAGCCACGACGGAATGAAAACATTCTGCTCAATCACGCCTGCAGTCTTGAGCGGCGTTACCGTGTCAATCACCCAGCCAATATCGGCTTCATTGGGGATATCCCACGTTAATTGGAGTGACGTTTCGGGCGCCGGCTGTAACCAAAGGCCAGCCTTTGTGACGACACCCATGTTCGACTGGGTAAACATCTGTGTCCAGTCTGGTCCGTAGCTTAACGGAAAAAGATGTGCACTGTGATTACCATCCATGGCACCCATTCCGGTGCGCATCAAATCGCCATCAGGCAGAACTACCTCAAGCCCGCACAGGTTGCGGGCGTGCTGGCCATATGGCGTATAGCCCATGCCGTGATCAAGCGCATTGCCGAGTACCGACCCCCAGGCATTGCCTGGAACCGACATCCAAAGCGGGGCTTTTTCACGCTGGAGATGCTCATATAAATCAAAAAAACTGACGCCGGGTTCGATGACGCAATAGCCGAGTTCGCTGTTTACCTCGTGGATTTTCATCATTCGTGAAAGATCGAGCACGATTGATCCCGGCATCCGCGGAGCAGCCGCGCCATAGCCCAGATTCTTGCCGCGCGACACGGGCCACAGCGGCGTCTTGTGTTCATTGGCAAGGCGGACCACAGCTTGGATTTCTTCGGTCGATGCAGGTGCAACCGCAGCGGAAGCGGGCCATTCGGTTTCCGCGCCGGGGGCGTAAATATCTGAATAGGCATCGCGATCTTCATCGGTGGCGAGCACCCAATCCTTGCCAACCACGCCAGCGAACGCTTTCAGCGCGGTATCAAATTGCGCGGGCGAAACACGCGGCGGCAAATTCAGTTTCACTTATGCTCTCCCAAAACTATTCTAACATATGTTAACGTTCTATTTGCAGTTTCGTCAACGTGCATTTGCACACAGAACCAACAAAAAAGGGCGACCAAGCGGCCGCCCTTTTCCGCGATATCAATTCTGGATTAGAATTTCTTTTTAACCGATATAGCCCATTCGCGGGGGCGACCCGGTGTGCCCAGTACGCTGCCTGCCAAGTTGCTCAAATCAAACTTCGACGGGAAGTAATATTTGTCGAACAAATTGGTTACCTCAAGCGAGATGTCGATATCCTTGTCCGCGTTCTTCCAAGTTAAGCGCGCGTTGGCGAGCGTATAGCCTGGAACCCGCCCATAAATATCGGATGCACTACCCGGTGTTGCACGCAGAACGTTACCGGGCAGTTTGTTTTGATGATTTACATCGAGGCGCGGAGTGAGAGACCCGCTGCCGCCAAGATCAGCTTCATACTGTATGCCCACATTCCATTGCCAGCCTTGAGCGGGATCAGCCAATTTGCTGATCACCAACGGGTCTGATGAACAGGTGCCCGCCAATATGGTTGCTGTCACGGCGTTGACCACCTGCGGATCGACGCATTTGTATTTGTATTTCAGGTAAGAAGCTGCGGCATCAATAGTCAGCCCGTCAACTGGTGTGAGGAACGCTTCAAATTCAACACCCTTAATCGTCGCGTCGCCAGCATTTTGTGGCAATGCACATGGGCCGCCAACGCCATTATTATACTGCGGGCAGCTGAGCAGTGTCAGCTGAGCATTTTTCAGTTCATTATAATAGGCCGAAACGTTGAAACGCAGTTTCCGATCAAACAAATCCGTCTTAAATCCGACTTCGTAGCTAGTCACTTCTTCTGGCCCGAACTGACGTGCTTGTCCTGCATTGAAAGGACGAGGGCCAACGCCACCGGCCTTGTAGCCCGTGCCAGTTGTTGCGTACGCTAGCACTTCTGGCGAGAAACGATAATCGACCGTAAAGCGATAATCCCACCGGCTGCCGCGAAAGCCTGCCGTCCGCCCAGTAAGCGAAGTTACGATATCTGTTGTGCTGGCCGACACTGGCGCACCGTTTTCGCCAATTGCATTCAGTGTATCGGGCCCACTGTAGCCCGCGCCGTAAACGGCGCCCACAGGATCTACAAATGCATTGATCGTGCGACCATCCAGATTGTAACGGAAATAAGTGTAATCCTTGCTATCCTTGGTATGGCGAAAGCCGCCTGTGAACGTCAGCGCGTCGGTCGGCTTGAAGATCGCAGTGCCAAAGATTGCCTTTGACTTGGTACGGACCGGATCATTCCCGATGAACTGCAACGGGTAAATCGGGCAAGTATCTGTGGCGAGTCCGTTGAACGGTGGCCCCGCACAAACTGCAGCTGGCACGCCGATAGAGACGTAGCGGATATCCTGAAGCGTATAATAGGTCGTCTTCTCATCCGAATAATAAGCGCCCAATGTAGCCTGTAACTGATCCGAAATTTCGGCATTGATCCGGAATTCCTGACTCCAGAACCAGTGGTTCAGCGCATTATTGCCGATTTGAGTGCGAGCAGGCGAGAGATCACCATCAATGGTGAACGAGTTATCCCATGCACGATACGCCGTAATTGACTGTAGCTGTATGGCATCCGACAAGCCGAGATCGATATTGCCGGAGACCCCCCAACCTTCATATTCATTTTTTTGCTGGCCCGTCACCGTGCCAAGAGGCAAGCCGTTGATCGGCGGGATCAGACCGGCAATATACGCACCGCCCGGCTGAGAAATGGTGGTATAATTGCAAAAACGACCGCAAACGAACCGATTATCGAAGGGAGTACCATTGGTTGTAAAGGTGTTGGGGTTCGCATTCGCCCCGTTCAATAGCACCTCCGCGCCGCTATTGCGGCTATCCTTGTTATAATCAGCCGATAGAGAAATATCGAGATTTTCGGTAGGATTATAGCGGACGATAGCTTTCAACGCTTTGTAGCCGACATCGCCCTGCTTATAGAGATTACATTTGGTGCCGCCAGCTAACGTAGGAATTCCACTAGCCGGAAATGCACAGCCATAATCGATGACATCGACATAGCCGCCCTGATCAGCAAAAGTGCCGGAAAGCCGCGCGAACAGGTCATCGGCTAACTTAAAGTCCGCACTTGCGCGCAGGTTGATCCGGTTACGGCTGCCATAAGTTGCCGACACATAACCACCTTCACCAGTGGGTTTCCGCGAAATAAACTTGATCGCACCACCTTCGGAATTCCGGCCAGTAAGAGTGCCTTGCGGGCCACGCAACACTTCGACACGCTCAACATCAAGCAAATCAAAGTTCGCCCCCGTCAAACGCGGATAATAGACATCATCGATATACAGTCCAACCCCGGGCTCCAGCGCCGGATTAAAATCACCCTGACCAAGGCCGCGAATACTTGCGGAGATCGAGTTGCCAAATGCCGTGGCAGCGGGACGAAGGACAACGCTGGGTGCCGCCATCGTTACATCGGCAAGACTTGTCGCGCTGCGCGATTCAATTAGCGCCGCATCAACTGCCGTAATCGCGATCGGCACGTCCTGAAGCTTCTGCTCGCGGAACTGCGCCGTTACGACGATTTCAGCATTGCCTTCTTCTTCAACGGCTTGTGCTTCTTGTGCAATAGCAGGTGCGCCCGCAAGCAGCGCGCCAAGTGCAACGCCCATTGCCAAACCAGCGCGCACGATTCGTTTTTGATGTAAGACCATACTCAGTTCACTCCCCTAAAAATGCCCGACTTGTCAGCTTTGGGCAGACCTCTACTCTCGAATATCGTGAGTGGTACATACAATATCAGGCAATGCAAGACCTAAACAAATGTTAGTGTTTTTACGTTTCTTCTTTCTGTGGAGCGTGACATTCCTGCATCACTGCGCTAGATGAACCGCAATATGCCAGACAAACAATCGCAGAACATTATTCCCGGCGGCGTCGATATGCTCGTGTCGCTATTGAAAGTTGCCACCCGTATCGGAAGCCCGATGCGCGATGCGGTCGCTGATCCCGAAGGGTTAAGCGTTAACGAACTGCGTATTCTGCTCGCCTTAGGCGGAGAGGGGCACTTGGCCGGGCATGACCTCGCCGAACTTATGTCGATGCAGTCGATGAACGTCAGCCGCGCGCTGGCCAGCCTGACCGGCATGGGGCTGGTCGAAGCGGTTGAAGACTCTGCCAACCGCCGCCGCAAGCCGCATCGCCTAAGCAAAGCGGGTGAAGCCAAGTTTTTGGCGATGCAGCCTGAAATGGCGAGCGTTGCAGACTTTCTGTTCGGCGCGCTTTCCAACGCGGACCGAAGGCATGCACTTGACTTGCTGGGCAGGCTCGACGCGCGATTGGCACAATGGGAAGCCCCCGAGGGCCGAACACATATCGCCCGGCCCTGATCCTAAGTAGCGATTAGTTTCAAAAATAGGCTTTTTGAAAAAGAATATCGTCATTCCCGCGAAGGCGGGAATCCATCACCGGACCTAACAAAATTAAACCAACTCGCGTAAAATTCGAGTGCGGGTGATGGATTCCCGCCTTCGCGGGAATGACGAAGTGTATGTTTTTCTGTATCTTATTACTTTAACGTCAACAGTACCTAAAGCCTGAAAACAGCTTCCGCGTTGGTTTGCATCAACATCTTTTTGTGCTCTGCCGAAATCTGCATCGTGTCATAACCCGCAAGTTCATCCGATGATTGCTGGTACGGATAATCCATCGCGTAAAGTACACGGTCCGGCCCCATCACGTCCATGCAGAATTTGATCGCAGGTTCCCAACCGACACCGCTGGTCGTTACCCAGATATTGTTCTGGAAATAATAGCTCACCGGATGCTTAAGCGTCACTGCCGGTTGACCCCCGGGAGATAAAGGATTGCCGCGCATTCCAGCTATGCCGTCCGCATTATATTGCATCCAGTCGAACCGGTAGATGTGGAGCGGCAGGCACTCACCCAAATGACCAATGACCAATCGCAATTTGGGATATTTGTCGAACGCGCCGGAAAAAATCAGCCCCATTGTGTGGATCCAGACATCATGGGGAAATCCGCCCAGAGCGCCGTAAAATCCGCGCGCCTTATACTGCGGCCCAAGATAGGGCGCGGTCGGGTGGATGTAGAGCGCCGCGTCGAGCGATTCGAGTGCTTCAAGGATCGGCTCATAGGCAGGCTCATCAAGATAACGGCCCTGAAAGTGCGAATTGAGCACCGCGCCGTTCAGATTGAGCGATGTCATGGCGCGTTCGATTTCGGTGACGGAGCCGCTTACATCGCGCGGATCAAATGCGGCGAGCGCCGAGAAGCGGTCCGGCCAGCGCCGGCAGCTTTCCGCCGCAAGGTCATTGGCCATCCGGGCAAGCGCCGTCCCCTGCCCTTCGCGCACGACCTGCACCCCCGGCGCGGTCAACAGCAGCAATTGCCGGTCGATACCATATTCGTCCATATGCGCGATCCGGCCCTCGCCGATATCTTGCAGCATCGATTGGAGCCGGGGCATCGACGCGAACATCCCTGCCATTGCCAGCGATTCGTCATTTGGCCGGTCTGCCGCATTCAAATACTCAAGCTGCGCCTTGACCAATTCGGGAAAGGTCCAGGCCTCCTCCGTCGCGATGCGTTTATAGCGGGCGTTTTTGTCAACGGTTCCGGCAGGCGGAGCCATGCCAATGCGAGCGCGAACGCCGCGCTCCTCGGCATAACCAATCAGTCCCTTTTCGCTGCCATCAGGGAGCAGGGTCATTGCGCTGCTTTCGCCAAAGCAGACCCGAGTTTGGGATGCGCGAAGTGCATGGGTACGTCCTGCCGGTGAGGCCAAGTCAGGCGGTAATTTTCCTCCTCGCGAATTTCATCGGGTCCAATGGGATTGGCGGGAAAACATTCCAGCGCGGGCTGCAAATGGCTGATCGTCTTTGACCAACCCTTTTCATAATCACCCTGCCACTGCATCATGTAATCAAGCCGCTTGATCTTCCAAACAAATTCACCGGACTCATTGGCTTCGCGGACATAGTCATTTTCGTAAATACCCGCCTCCATGAATTGGAGCGGGACGCCATCGGGTTTCCACTCGCGGCTTTCATGGCTGCCGCCAAACAACATACCCCGGAAACGTCCTTTCGCAGTTTGGCGATCGGGCGCGACTGTGATGATGTCCTGCATCTGAAAATGATCGAGCAAGAAGCCATCGACCGGCCCTTCGCCGCCATTTTCGAGAAACAGGTTCTGGAACCATGTTCCGTAAAGGCGAAACACGCTGTCGCGTCCGCGATAAATTCCCGAAAGGAAAATGACCTCGCCATCGGCAGCAAACAGTTCCGAAACATCTTTGGCGCGGTTGAAATCTATATAATAACCATAGGCCCAGTGCAGCCTGCGGATCGCATTGACATCTTCGAGTTCGCCAACGCGGTTTTCGAGTGTAGCCAACCGGCTTTCGACATCAGACATTTTCGACTCTCCCATTTTGATTTGTATGCTTTGCTAACAAATGTTAGAAACATTGGCGAGAGGAATTCTGAGTGGATTGGCAAAGTAAAACGGCGTTCATTACCGGCGGAGTGTCGGGAATCGGGCTAGGAATCGCACAGGCATTTGCTGAAGCGGGAATTGACCTTGTCCTCAGCTATCGCAACGAAAACTACCGTGCAAAGGCAGAGGCCTGGTTCGCGCAAAACGGCTATGCGACCCCCCGATTTGTGCGCCTGGATGTGACCGATCGCGCTCGATTTGGCGAGATTGCAAGCGAAGTCGGTAAGGTCCATATTCTCGTCAATAACGCCGGGGTCAGCGTCTTTGGTCCGACCGACGAAGCGAGTTACGATGATTTTGACTGGATCATAGGGGTCAATTTCGGTGGCGTCGTCAACGGTATGGTTTCATTTATCCCGCACATGAAGGCACATGGCGAGGGCGGACATATCGTCAATGTTGCGTCAATGGCTGCATTCCTTCCGGGACCACAGGCGGGGATTTATACCGCGAGCAAATTTGCTGTGCGCGGGCTGACTGACTCGCTGCGCTATAATCTTGCGCCGCATAATATCGGCGTTTCTTTGATGTGCCCGGGGCTGACCAAAACCAACGCCTGGGATTCGGCGTTGAAGCGGCCAGACGGATTTTCGCAGTCCGGCTTTGCCGACGCTGATCCCAAAGCATTGGAACAATTTGGAACCGCTTTTGAAGCCGGGATGGAACCGCTGGAAGTGGGCAGAAAGACGCTCGCCGGGATCGTAGGCAACAAGGGCCTTATCTTGACGCACCCAGAGTTTGCATCGGATTTTGAAGAAATCTATCGCGAGTTGCTGGCCGCATTGCCTGATGAGGTCGCGCCGGAGGGGAGGCTCCATATCGAACATCTTCGCCGCCAAGCGAATCGTGCGGCAACGGCGGGGCAAGTCATCGGCCTTGGTGATCTGACATGAGCGACGCCGAACTCTCTACACTGCGCGCCGAACTGGCGCTGCTGAAGGCCGAGCGAGACATTCAGCGCTTGCAAACTGCCTATGGCTATTATGTCGACAAAGCCCAGTGGGACGAAGCGGCGGACTTATTTGCACGCACCGCAACGCTGGAAATTGCGGCACGCGGGGTTTTTCGCGGGCAAGACCGCATCCGCGCTTATCTTCACGCGCTGCCGCCGTTGGATCATGGCACGGTGTTCAACCACATGCAGTTGCAGCCGTTGATTACTGTTGCCCCGGACGGGCAAAGCGCAAACGGGCGTTGGCGTGCAATCATGGAAGTCGGTTTTGTGGGCAGAGAGGAATTGTGCGGTGAAGCGACCTATGAAAACGGCTACATCATCGAAGATGGCGTCTGGAAGATTGCCAAGCTCCATTGTTTTGTGACCTATTACGTCCGCTGGAATGAAGGTTTCAGCAAGGGCGGCGTACCGATGGGCGCCGAGCTGCCCGAAATGTTGCCCGATGCGCCAAAGAGTGTTGACTACGAGTCATTTCCGCACGTCTATATTCCGCCTTATCATTATCCCAACCCGGTGACGGGCAAACATTGGAAGCAGGAGAGCCAAACATGAATCCCGACGGCATCAACATTCAAAATACCGACAGACTATTGATCGGCGGCAATTGGGTTGCGGCGCATTCTGGCCGGATGATTGATCTGGTCTCTCCCAATACCGAACAAGTGATTGGCAGCGTGGCAGAAGCCGATGACGAAGATATGGACGCAGCCGTTGCTGCCGCGCGTGCAGCGTTCGATACTGGACCATGGAGCCGGATGGCCCCGGCTGACCGGGTAAAGATGCTGAAAAAAATGTCGGCGCATCTGCACGGGCGCAATGACGATCTGGCAAAATGCTGGACATTGCAAATGGGCGGTTTGGCCAGCTTTGCCGGGATGATGCATACCGGCGCGACGATGACGTTTGATACGATCATCGGCATCGCGGAAAACTTTGAATTTGTCGAACAGCGCCCGTCAAAAGCTGTCCATACCGCGCTGGTGGCGTACGAACCCGTCGGCGTTGTCGCTGCTATTGCGCCATGGAACGGGCCTTATGGCATCATGCTGAACAAGGTCGCTTATTCATTGGCCGCAGGTTGCACGGTCATCATGAAGCCTTCACCCGAAACGCCATTGGAAGCGTATATCATCGCCGAAGCCGCCGAAGCCGCAGGCATTCCCGCAGGCGTGGTCAATCTGGTCTGCGGACACCGGGAGGCAAGCGATCATCTGGTATGCAATCCCGGCGTCGACAAGGTCAGCTTCACCGGCTCGACCGTTGCCGGCAAACGCATCGCCAGCGTTTGCGGAGAGCGCATTGCCCGCTGCACGTTGGAATTGGGCGGAAAATCAGCGGTAATCATTGCCGATGATTTCCCGATCGAAGGCGCGGCGCAGCTGTTAACTGGCACGTTGAACATGATGAGCGGTCAGGTCTGTGCGATGTTGAGCCGGGCGATTGTTCCAAAGGCGCGGCACGATGAACTGGCCGCAGCCATCGCCGGTGAGATGAAGAAGGTGGTTATTGGCTATTCCGATGATCCGGCAACGCAGCTTGGCCCATTGGCGATGAAGCGCCAGCTCGAACGCGTGGAAATGTACATCGAGGAGGGCAAAAAGACCGCTGACCTTGTTCAAGGTGGCGGGCGGCCTGCGCATCTCAATCACGGCTATTTCATCGAACCGACGTTGTTCGCAAATGTCGATAACAAAAGCCGGATCGCGCAAGAGGAAATATTTGGCCCGGTACTTTGCCTGATCCCTTGCGAAGATGAAGAGGATGCAATCCGCATTGCCAATGAAAGCAACTATGGCCTGAACGGATCAGTGCTGACGGGCAGCCATGAAAAGGCCTATGCGATTGGCCGCCGGATCCGCACTGGCGGCTTTGGCCAGAATGGGCTGCGCATGGATTTCGGGCTTCCTTTTGGCGGTTTTAAGCAATCAGGCATCGGCCGCGAAGGCGGCGTCGAAGGGTTGATGGCCTATCTGGAACAGAAGACCATGCTGCTTGACGGTTTGCCCGCAGCATTTTGAACGTGAGATTATGCCAGCCATGGGGCGTGACAATTGGCGATATCGCGGTGCACGCAGCCGGGGATCATTTCATTCTTTACTATGCTTGACCCGTTACCGGAAGTTTGTAAGTAAAGCATACTAAAATAGATGCGGGAGAGACGAGTCGTGGCAGAAGTGGCGCTGTATCATTGGGAACCGAATGCGAATTCGGGCAAGCCTATGCTTGCGCTGATGGAAAAAGGCGTGGCGTTCGACAGCCACTATCTGGACATGCTGAAATTCGATCAGCACAAACCCGAGTATCTCGCGATTAATCCGCAAGGCACGATCCCGGCGATGACGCATGGTAGCCGGGTTCTGGTCGAATCGACTGCCATTATGGAATATGTCGATCAGGAATTCGATGGCCCCAGCCTGATGCCAACCGATCCCCGTGATCGCTGGCGTATCCGCTGGTGGATGAAGTTCATGGATCAGTGGCTGGCACCTTCGTTCAGCATGTTCGGCTGGAAATACTTTGTGGGCCCCAATGCCGTTGCCGCGCATGGCGAAGATAAACTGGAAGAGGCGATCAGCCGTATCCCGCTACCGGAACGCCAAGTTGCATGGCGCAAAGCAATTTACGGGCTTTTTAGCGACGAGGAAATGGCGGAAAGTGGCCGCCGGATCGGCGTCGGCATCCGCATGTTGGAAGCAGAGCTTGCCAAGCGCGAATGGTTGGCGAGCGATCAATATAGTCTGGCGGATATCAACGGTTTCAACCTGGCTTATGCCATGCCGTTATCCCAGCCGGAACTTGCCAATGATGATGTGACGCCAAACATGATGCGCTGGTTGCGCTCAATCTATGCGCGGCAAGCCGTGAAAGATTGTTGGGCAATGGGCCGCACGGCAATGGTCGCCCGGGTGGCTATTCTTGAACAGGATTACATCCCGCTCAAACCGGAACAAGAAGGAATCGGACTGTGAGCGATATGATCCTCTATCACGGCGAACCCAATGGACCATCGCTTACCGTGCTCGCCGCGTTGTTTGAATCGGGCGTTTCTGCCGAAACCCGCCGCATCGATTTGCTTGGCTGCGAACGGCACAACATCGCAGGGCTTTCCCAACCATTGGCGCGCGATATGGGCGTCGAGGGCGAAGGTCCGGTGCTGGTAATTGACGGTGAGGCAATGACCGAAAGCGTTTTTATTGCCCAGTTTTTGGACGAAAGCGGAAAAGGCGATCTGCAACCCAAGGATGCGTATGCCCATTGGCAAATGCTCATGTGGTGCCGCAGGATCACCGAACGATGCGCGCCTGCCGCTGCTTATCTCGGTTGCTACGCCCTTGTTCAAGGGTCCGTTTCGGCAGATTTGGCATCGATCAAAAGCGATGACTTGCGCGCTCGTTGGGCACAAATTGCATCGGGCGACTTTGCGGAAACTACATTAGAAGACAGCCGCACCAAAGTTTCCGAAGCCGCAATGCTGGTCGAAGAGCAACTGTCGGATGGCCGCGATTGGTTGATGGTTGACTTCACGATCGCAGACTTGGAAACCTATAGCTGGTTGGCTGGCATGGCGTTGCTGCAACCCGAAAGTTTCGCCAACAAGTTGCGGTTGAATGCGTGGCTGGCGCGCGTGGCAGCACGGCCCGCGGTGGCCAGCGCACTTGCCCTTGCCCAGTCTGATGATCCGCGCACCGCGTGGGCCCCTGGCCCCGAAATTAACCGCTGGGGCTGAGTTGGAAGTACGGAGGAGAGTTGAATGAACAGGATCTGGCTGGCGGCTTTTGCAGTATTGGCATTGAGCGCATGCGACAATGGTATGAACCTTGACGCACCGGGCGCAGTCAACGGCAAGGCGCTGCGCGAAGCATCTGCCAATACAGAAGACTGGCTTTCCTATGGCCGCACTTATGACGAGCAGCGTTATTCTCCGCTCGAAAAGATCAATGCCGCCACCGTCAAAGACCTCGGCCTGGCTTGGTTCGCAGACCTTGATACGGCGCGCGGTCAGGAAGCCACCCCGATTGTAATCGACGGCAGGATCTATATCACGACTGCGTGGTCCAAGGTTAAGGCCTATGACGGCGTTTCGGGAAAGTTGCTCTGGGAATATGATCCCAAAGTACCCGGTGAAACCGGTGCAAAAGCCTGCTGTGACGTGGTTAATCGCGGGGTCGCAGCGTGGGGTAACCGGCTGTATCTGGGTACACTCGACGGCCGATTGGTCGCGCTGGACCGCGATACTGGCAAGGAAGTGTGGTCAAAGATCACAGTAGATCAGTCTAAACCTTATACCATTACTGGCGCGCCGCGCGTGATTGATGGCAAGGTCATCATCGGCAATGGCGGCGCGGAATTAGGAGTGCGCGGCTATGTCGCGGCTTATGATGCTGACGATGGCGAAGAAGTTTGGCGGTTTTACACGGTTCCCGATGCCCCCGGAAAGAACGACGAGAAACACCTGAAAGCGGCTGAAGACAGTTGGAAAGGTGAATATTGGAAACTCGGCGGCGGCGGTACCGTTTGGGATGCGATGGCGTATGACCCCGAACTCGATTTATTATACATCGGCGTGGGCAATGGCAGCCCGTGGAACCAAGCCTATCGCTCACCGGGCGGAGGCGACAATCTCTATCTTTCGTCGATTGTAGCGATCCGTCCGAAGACCGGTGAATATGTCTGGCATTATCAAACGACGCCCGGCGAAACATGGGATTATACCGCGACCCAGCACATCATGCTGGCTGATTTGGAAGTTGCCGGGGTCAAACGCAAGGTGCTGATGCAGGCACCTAAAAACGGGTTTTTCTATGTTTTGGACCGGGCCACAGGCAAGCTGATCTCTGCCAACAATTACGCACCGGTCAATTGGGCGACCAGCATTGATATGAAGTCGGGCCGCCCAATCGAAAATCCGGATGCGCGTTTCGACAAGACTGGCAAACCGTTTGTGGTCATGCCGGGCCCGGGCGGGGCGCACAACTGGCAGCCGATGGCATTCGACCAAAAAACAGGTCTCGTCTATATTCCGGTTCAGGAGGCAGCGTTTCCGTATATTCCCGAAGCCAATTGGAAGAGTTCTGCGCGGGGCTATAATACCGGCGTCGATTTTGCCGCAGGGGCCATGCCCGCCGATCCGAAAATTCGCGGCGGGGCTATGGCCGGGACCAAAGGCGCGCTGATTGCTTGGGACCCTGTCGCACAAAAGGAGCGTTGGCGGGTGGCGTTCAAAGGGCCATGGAATGGCGGGTTGCTGGCGACCGGCGGCGGGCTGGTCTTTCAAGGCAACTCGGTAAAAGAGTTCGCGGCCTATGATGCGGCGACGGGCGGCAAGCTTTGGTCAACCAATGTGCAAACCGGGATTATGGCGGCACCGGCAACGTATACCATAAATGGCGAGCAATATGTTGCGGTGCTCGCAGGTTGGGGCGGATCATGGGCCCTGTCGCCAGGTGTTTTGTCAGAAGTGGCTGGCCCGATCAGGAACATCTCGCGGTTGCTGGTGTTCAAACTTGGCGGGACGGCCAAGCTTCCGCCGGAACCAGCTTTAGCCAGGTTGCCGCTCGATCCGCCCGCTGTAACGGGTACACCGCAGCAAATTGCCGAAGGCGCGCGGCACTATGGGCGCTATTGCGGCGTATGCCACGGCGACGCGGCTTTCGGCAGCACAGTGTTACCGGATTTACGGCGCAGCGGCCTGATCGGCGATAGCAAAGGCTGGGCGACTGTCGTTAATGACGGCGCGTTAAAGGACAATGGCATGGTCAGCTTTGCGAATGTGTTAACAAAAGCGCAGATTGAATCCGTCCGCCACTATGTCATCAGCCGCGCCAATGAAGACAAAAAACTCGGCATAAAATAGGATGAATAATTTGTCATGAGCATCACACTTTACACCGCTGCAACGCCGAATGGTTGGAAAATATCCATCGCGCTTGAAGAAATGGGCTTGCCTTACGAGGTTAAGCTGATCGATTTTGCCAGCAATGAACAGAAATCGGACTGGTTTGTCGCGCTCAACCCGAATGGCCGTATTCCGGCGCTGGTCGATGATGGATTTGCGCTTTTTGAATCCGGCGCGATCCTGCTTTACCTTGCGGAAAAAACCGGGATGTTTTTACCAAGCGATGTTCAGGGCCGCAGCCGGGTGATCCAATGGTTGATGTTCCAGATGTCGGGCGTTGGCCCGATGATGGGGCAAGCCAATGTTTTTGTCCGCTACTTTCCGGAAAAGATTCAACCCGCGATTGACCGTTATCAGCGTGAAGTGACCCGGTTGTTCGGCGTTCTCGATGCGCAACTGGCGACGCATGAATATATCGCTGGTGACTATTCGATTGCGGACATGTCACTTTGGCCGTGGGTTTCCGGCTATGACTGGTCGGGTGTAAGTATCGACGGATTTGATCATCTGCAACGCTGGCTTAGCTTGGTCGGGGATCGGCCCGCTGTGCAAGCCGGACGCGATGTTCCGATCAAACGCGACCGCGCTGCCGAAATCGAACAGGCCAAGCAATCCGGACCCAAAATGTTGGCTTGAAATAAATCGCACTGCAACTTTTTGTCGCAGATCTTTAGTTAGAAAAGGAAACTATTATGAACGATATGACCCCCGCCAGTTTTCAACAACGTGACTATTCCGAAGCGGCGCGCAAAGCACTGGCGAGAAAGCCGGGGCTGTTCATCAACAATGAATGGGTGAGCTCATCCCACGGTGCCACAATCGCTGTCGAAGACCCGTCAACTGGCAAAGAAATCAGCCAAGTGGTTGATGCATCCGACAAGGATGTTGACCGCGCTGTTGCCGCCGCCCGCGCCGCATTTGATGATGGCCGCTGGTCAAATTTGCCGCCGATGGTGCGCGAAAGGACGATGCACCGGCTGGCCGACTTGATGGAGGCAAATGCCGACGAACTCGCTGAGCTGGAGGCTATCGACAACGGAAAGCCCAAAGGCATGGCGGCGGCCGTCGATATCCCGGGCGCGATCAGCCAAATCCGCTTTATGGCAGGTTGGGCATCCAAAGTTGCCGGTGAAACCACTGCACCCTATACAATGCCCGCAGGCACAGTGTTCAGCTACACCGTGAAGGAACCCGTTGGCGTTTGCGCGCAGATTGTACCGTGGAACTTTCCGCTGCTGATGGCCTGCCTCAAAATTGCGCCTGCATTGGCGGCGGGTTGCACGATCATCCTGAAGCCAGCCGAACAAACGTCGATCACCGCGCTGCGGCTTGCCGATCTTATCGCCGAAGCAGGTTTCCCCGCTGGCGTTATCAACATCATCACCGGCAATGGCCACACGGCGGGTGACCGCATGGTCAAACATCCCGATGTCGATAAAGTTGCCTTCACCGGATCAACTGAAATTGGCAAGCTGATCAACAAAAATGCAACCGATACCATGAAGCGCGTGACGCTTGAACTGGGCGGAAAGTCGCCGGTCGTCGTTATGCCTGATGTTGACGTTGCGTCGACTGCGCCGGGCGTAGCCGGGGCAATCTTTTTCAATGCAGGTCAGGTTTGCGTCGCCGGCTCACGGCTTTATGCTCACCGTTCGGTCTTCGACGAGGTCTTGGAAGGCATGGCCGCAACCGCACCTTTTTGGGCACCGCGCCCATCGCTTGATCCCGAAGCCCATATGGGCGCTATCGTCAGCAAGGAACAGCATGACAAGGTGATGGGCTATATCGAAGCAGGCAAGCGTGACGGAGCGAGTGTGGCAATGGGCGGCGATGCTCCATCTTCGGCTGGTGGCTATTTTGTCAATCCGACAATATTGGTCAATGTGAACCCGCAAATGAGCGTCGTGCGCGAAGAAATCTTTGGCCCGGTCGTAGTGGCGCAGCGCTTCGACGACCTCGATGAAGTCGCCAAGTCGGCAAACGATACATGCTTTGGTTTGGGCGCAGGCATCTGGACCAAAGACGTTGCCACGATGCACAAGCTGGCTGCCAAGATCAAATCCGGAACTGTTTGGGGCAATTGTCATGCGACGATCGACACCGCTTTGCCCTTTGGCGGATATAAGCAATCGGGTATTGGCCGCGAACAAGGCCGTCAAGGCGTCGAGGCCTATCTGGAAACCAAGACGGTGATCATCCAGCTTTAAGCTTAATCCCTCTCCCTCTCCCCCTTGCCGGGGAGAGGGAATTTACGGAACCCAAAATGCCAATAGACCTAACCAAAATCAAAGCCATCGACGTCCATGTCCACGCCGAGGTTTCCTGCCACGATCCCGAAGATCCGGTGATGGGCAAATTTTTCGACGCCGCAAGCGCCTATTTCAAGGCACCACGCGAACGCCCGAAAATGCCGGAGATCATCGAGATTTACCGCGAACAGCAGATCGCCTTTTGCTTGTTCACCGTCGATTGCGAGAGCGGCATCGGGGCTAAGCGGCTGAGCAACACCGAGATCGCGCGGATGGCGGCAAAGAATGATGACATTTGCATCCCCTTCGCTTCAATCGATCCGCACAAGGGCAAGATGGGCGCACGCGAAGCCCGCGACCTGATCGAAAATGAAGGCGTAAAAGGTTTCAAATTCCACGGCATCATGCAGGATATCCACCCGGCGGACCGCGTCGCCTATCCGATCTATGAAGTTATCGCGGAGTACAAGCTGCCTGCGATTTTCCACACCGGTCATTCGGGCATGGGCACCGGCATGCCGGGCGGCGGCGGCGTTCGGCTGAAATGGGGTCAGCCGATGCTGATCGACGATGTCGCGGTCGATTTCCCCGATATGAATATCATCCTTGCCCATCCAAGCTGGCCGTGGGTCGATGAAAGCCTCTCAATGGCGCTGCACAAGGACAATGTGTATATTGACCTGTCAGGGTGGAGCCCCAAATATTTCGCGCCGCAGATAATCCAATATGCCAATACGCAGCTCAAAAAGAAAATGCTGTTTGGCAGCGACTTCCCGCTGATCCATCCGCAAAAATGGATTGAGGCGGCAAAAGGTGTTGGCTTCAAGGATGAGGTGATGCCCGGCATAATGAAAGACAATGCGGCGAAATTGCTTGGCCTGAGTTAATGAATGATCCCAATGATATCCGTGCATGGCAGAGGCTTGATGACCGGACAACGACATCGGGCAAGTTGGAAGACAGAGATGTAGCCCGGCTTGCGGCCATCGGCGTGAAGCATGTCATCAACCTCGCGCTTGATTCGCATCCGGAGGCATTGGCGAATGAAGGCACGAAATTGGCGGCTGCGGGGATTGGTTACACGCATATTCCGGTGCCATTCGATGCGCCCGGCGAGGAACATTTTGAAGCCTTTCGTCAAACGCTGAATCAGATCGGCAATCAACCCGTCCACGTCCACTGCATCATGAATTACCGCGTTTCAGCCTTTTACTATCGGCTCTACCGCGATCATCTCGGCTTGGATGAAGCGCAGGCCCGTACGCTTATGGAAGTACAATGGGCACCTGACAAAAGTGACCGGCCCGAAACGAAGGTCTGGGCGGAGTTTATCAAATGAGCGATTTTACCGGCAAACATATCATCGTCACCGGAGCCTCAACCGGCATTGGCCGCGCGGCCGCAATCATGTTGGCGCAGAAAGGCGCAACCGTTTCGCTGATCGCGCGAAGCAAGGCCAACCTCTCGTCCGCCGTCGCCGAATGTGGCGAGCAAGGCTCAGGCTTTTGAGGGCGATGTATCCGACCGCGCGTCGCTCGCCGCCGCGTTCGATGCCGCCATCGCAGCGCACGGCCCGCCCGGCGGCCTGTTCGCCAATGCGGGCTTTGGCGGCGAATTCGCTCCGTTCAGCCATTTCTCGGACGCGAATTGGGACAGTTTGATCGCGACCAATCTCACCAGCGTCTTCCTCTCGATCCGCCATGTCATCGGCGGCATGATTGAGCGCAAATCAGGCAGCATCGTCGTCACCGGAAGTCTGGCAAGCGAACGTGGTATGCCGATGAATGCAGGGTATGTCGCCAGCAAGCACGCGGTTCTCGGCCTCGCCCGCGCCGCAGCGGCAGAAGCTGCGCCGCATGGTGTCCGCGTCAATTGCCTGATCCCCGGCTTTATCGAAACACCGCTGCTTGACAGCGTTCCCGGCGGCGCAACCGATGCGGCACTCAAAGCCTTGGGCAGCAATGTCCCCCAAGGCCGCGTGGGTCAGCCCGAAGAATGCGCCGAACTGGTCTGCTTCCTGCTTTCCGACGCCGCCAGCCACATCACCGCCCAGTCCATCGCCGTCGACGGCGGGTTGCTCGGCACCCTTATTCCAAGATAGTCCACACAGGTTAGGAGCCGCCATGACCCTGAAATATTACCATGCAGAACCCGCCGCAAACTCACTGAAATCGATGATCCCGCTCAAAGAAAAGGGCTTGGATTTTGAGAGTATTTACGTCAACCTCCACACCTTTGAACAGCATCAGCCCTGGTTTGTCGCGATCAATCCGGAAGGCCAGGTGCCCGTGCTTGATCACGATGGCGTGTTGATCACTCACACCACGGTCATCAACGAGTATCTCGAAGACGCCTTTCCCGATGCCCCGCCGCTACGCCCGGCTGATCCGGCGGGCAAAGCGCGGATGCGGTACTGGAACAAGTTCGTTGACGAGCATGTTATGAACTTCGTTTCGATGCACGGCTGGCACCGGATGGTCGGGGTGATCGCGCGCGGGATCGACAGCGGCGAATTTGAAAAATTACTCGAACGGATTCCGTTGCACGAACAACGCGAAAAATGGAAAACCGCGCGCTCCGGATTTTCGGAAGCCGATCTCGAAAACGCCACGCGCAAGATCGAAGTTGCGCTCGAAAAAGTAGAGAAGGCACTGGCAGAATCCGCGTGGATTGCGGGCGATATGTATACCACCGCCGATATCAATTATTACTCGATGTGCGGAATGATGGCGCACCGCATGTTCCCCGAAATGGATGTTGATGCGCGGTTCCCCAAACATGCGGAATGGCGTGATCGGATGGAAGCTCGCCCCGGCGTGCGCGCTGCCCTTGAAATGCCCGATCACACTGCGCCAGGGCTGCGCACCTTTACCGGACACGCCCGGTAAAGGTTAGGGTCAGGTGCCAAGCCTGCCCCCTAGGCGGAGCCAAATTCAGTCCCTGAAAACGACGGTCTTGTTGCCATTCATCAGGACCCGGTCTTCCAAATGGCAATGCACGGCGCGCGCCAGCACGCGGCGTTCGATATCGCGGCCTTTGCGGACCAGATCGTCAGCAGAATCCGAATGGCTGATCGCTTCGACATCCTGATGGATGATCGGGCCTTCGTCCAAATCTGCGGTTACATAATGACCGGTTGCGCCGATCATCTTGACCCCGCGCGCAAACGCCTGATGATAAGGTTTGGCACCTTTGAAGCCGGGAAGAAAACTGTGGTGGATGTTGATACAGCGCCCCGACAGGAATGCCGCCATGTCGTCCGACAATATTTGCATATACCGCGCAAGCACGACGAGTTCCGCGCCGCTGGCGGTGACCAGATCTTTGATCTGCGCCTCTTGCTGCGGCTTGGTGTCTTTTGTGATCGGCAAATAATGGAATGGTACATCCCCGATCAGCGATATTTTCAAAGCTTCGCGCGGATGGTTGCAGATGATACCGACAACGTCCATCGGCAATTCACCAATACGGTGCCGATAGAGCAAGTCACCTAGGCAATGGTCAAATTTTGATACCATCAACATGACTTTCAGGCGATGGCTGGCGGCACGCAATTTCCAGTCAACGCCCTTGTCCTTGGCGTAGATTTCAAACGCGGCCCTGAGTGCAGCGGTATCGGTACCTGGCGTTACTTCAAACACCACCCGCATGAAAAACCGGCTTGATTCGGTGTCATTGAATTGCTGCGATTCGTGAATGTTGCCATGATGGTCGGCCAAAATGCGGGTAACGCTGGTCACGATTCCCGGGCGATCATCGCAGGAAAGTGTCAAGATATGGCGGTTTTCAATGCTCACGATTCTACTCCCCAAGTTTTTGTTTGTGTTGCATACAAAAATTGATATGGGTTTGCTATCAATTTTAACAAAAATAGGAGTGGGAACGCCATGGTTGCGCAGAATCTTGAACAGGTATTGGCCGGTGCTGACAATGTGGTTGAAATGTTGCGCAATTCGCAATTGGGCGCATATGTCTATCCCGTCGTTGCGCCAGAATTTTCCAATTGGCGATCAGAACAGTGGGCATGGCAACACAGCGCCGTCCTGTTCGATCAGTCACACCATATGGTGAACCTCTATATTCGCGGTAAGGACGCGCTCAAGCTGCTGTCCGACACGATGATCAACAGCACCAAGGGCTGGACCGTGAACAAGGCAAAGCAATATGTGCCAACCACGCCTTATGGCCACGTGATCGGCGACGGCATCATATTTTGGACCGAAGAACAATCCTTCACGTATGTCGGACGTGCCCCGGCTTCAAATTGGCTGCGGTATCACGCGGAAACCGGCGGCTATGATGTCGAAGTCGAACTTGATGACCGTTCGCCCATGCGCCCGATGGGCAAGCCCGTTGTACGCAAAGAATGGCGCTTTCAAATTCAGGGACCGAACGCATGGGCGGTGATTGAAAAGCTGCACGGCGGACCATTGGAACAGCTGAAATTCTTTAACATGTCGGTGATGAACATTGCTGGTAAAACGGTGCGTACATTGCGCCACGGCATGTCGGGTGCGCCCGGACTTGAAATCTGGGGACCGTATGAAGAGCAAGAGGAAATCCGCGCTGCAATTCTGGAGGCTGGCAAAGAATTCGGCCTGATCGCGTGCGGCAGCCGCGCCTATCCTTCGAACACGCTTGAATCGGGTTGGATCCCTTCGCCGTTGCCCGCGATCTATTCTGGAGAGAAGCTAAAAGGTTTCCGTGAATGGCTCGGCGCCGATAGCTATGAGGCCACCGGTTCGATTGGTGGTTCTTTCGTGTCCGAAAATATCGAGGATTATTACCTGAACCCTTGGGAGCTTGGCTATGGCAACTTCGTGAAATTCGATCATGAATTCCATGGCCGCGAAGCTTTGGAAGCCCTGAAGCCAGAGGAACAGCGCAACAAAGTGACGCTGGCGTGGAACCCGGAAGACATGGCGACGATTCTCGGTTCGATGTTCAACCCGGATGGTGAAGCCTATAAATTCTTCGACGTTCCACTCGCCAATTATGCATCGTCCAATTACGACCGCGTCGTTGATGCAGGCGGCAAGACCGTTGGCGTGTCGATGTTCACCGGCTTTTCCTACAATGAAAAACAGGCGCTGAGCCTAGCCACGATCGATCCGGAAATTCCGGTCGGAACCGAACTGCGGGTTGTATGGGGTGAGGAAAATGGCGGCACAAAAAAATCCACCGTGGAACCGCACAAACAAATCGAAGTGCGCGTCATCGTTAGCCCGGTTCCATACAGTCGTGTGGCCCGCGAAACCTATGCCGAAGGTTGGCGGACCCATCGCTAAGGCGCTGGTTTTCTCTATTCTGGAAACGCACAAATGACCAATCGCCCGCGCCTTATCCACCCGAATTGGGCGAGGGATCGTGTCGGGATAACGGACGGTTACTCGTTAGAAATGACCGCAAAGGACATTGCCGCGTTGCAAGATGCGGCTCCTTTGATACCGGCTGATACCCCGCTGTCGGTCACTTTCTTGCCCGGTGAAGACCCTGCGGCGCGGGTCGCGGCAACGGTGGCGGTGCGCAAATTGGGTTTTGAACCGATGCCGCATTTTTCAGCGCGGCGGATATTGTCGGAAGATGATTTTGAAGGTTATTTGAAAGCCGTCGTCAAAGAAGCGGGCGTAACCCGGTGTTTCATCGTGGCGGGCGATCCTGCAAACGCGATGGGGCCATATTCGGATACGTCCGCGTTGCTTGCGACCGGTGCTTTTGAGCGTGCGGGCATAAAAGCAATCGGAATTGGCGGCCATCCCGAAGGACATCCAGTGATGTCAAAGGATGAATGCTGGGCCGTGTTGGACGCCAAGGTGCGCGAGATTGAGCGGCGCGGCATGGCGGCGTTGATCGTCACCCAGTTCGGCTTCGATTCTGATGCATTGCTCGATTGGCTGAAGGAGTTGCGGGTCCGCGGCATCGATACGCCAGTTCGGATCGGCATCCCCGGCCCGGCGAGTATCAAATCGCTACTTCGTTTTGCGGCGCGCTGCGGTGTTGGCGCGTCCACGGCAGTGCTAAAGAAATATGGCTTTTCAGTCGCCAATTTGCTGGGCACGGCGGGACCGGACAGGCTGGTCGATGATTTTGCGCAGAAACTAGCTCCCGAACACGGGCTGATCCGGCTTCATTTTTACCCTTTTGGCGGACTGGTCAAAACTGTCGAGTGGATTGCTGCATACAATAAGCGCGACTAGCGGGCGATGAGCTATGTTGACCCCAATTCTGTTTGAACTGGGGTCAGGACCTAGCTTCATCACGGATTTTTCTGCTGGCAAAATCAAGCTGCTGAAAACGCCTTATCCTTATCCACGCGAACGTCGCCGGGCAGGCCGAGTACGCGTTCGGCGATGATGTTTTTCAGGATCTCGTCGGTGCCGCCAGCAATCCGCAATCCCGGTGCCCACATCAGGCTTTCTTGAAAAATTGCGCTCGCGGGCGCGCGGTCGCGGTCTGATATGATGCCGAAATGATCCTGCATTTCTACTGCGCTGTTGCAAATATCCTGCAAATGATTGGCGGTAATAACCTTGCCGATCGACGCCTCTGGTCCGGGGGTTTGTCCGCGAGACAACGCCGTCTGGGTGCGAAACTTGGTCAGCTTATAGCCTTGCGCAGCGACATACCAATCGGCCAGTTTGGCGCGGAATGCGCCATCGGTCATCGTACCAGCTTCGCGCGCGTAATTCATGATTTCTTTCCAGTCCGGACCGGGCGAACCGCCCACCGCCAACCGTTCGTTCATCAGCGTGACCAACGCGACTTTCCACCCTTGCCCGGGATCACCCAGCCGGTCGCTGTCGGGAATGCGGACGTCGGTGAAATAAACCTCGTTAAATTCGCTGCCGCCCGATGCTTGATGGATCGGACGCACTTCGACGCCGGGCGCTTTCATGTCGACGATGAACATCGTCAACCCTTTGTGCTTGGGCACGTCGGGATCGGTGCGGGTCAGGACGATGCCGAAATCGGAGATTTGCGCGCCCGTGGTCCACACTTTCTGGCCATTGATAATCCAGTCATCGCCGTCCCGCACTGCTTTCATTTTCAGCCCGGCGACATCCGATCCGGCGGCAGGTTCAGAGAAGAGCTGACACCAGATTTCTTCGCCAATCAACGCCTTTTCAACGTAACGCTTTTTGTGTGCATCGCTACCGAACGCAATCACCGTGGGCACGCACATGCCAAGGCCGATGGTGAACGGCGCTGTAGGCGCGGCATAATTTGCCTCTTCCTGATTCCAGATCACCTGCTGGATTGCTGTCCCGCCGCGTCCGCCCATTTCCTTTGGCCAGGTTATTTGGGCATAGCCATTGGCGGCTTTCACCTTTTGCCAAGCGCGGGCGCGGGCAAGAAAATCTGCCTTGTCGCGGTCTCCGCGCGCATTTCCAGCGTCTTTAGCTGCCAAGTTTTTTTCCAGAAATCCGCGGGCTTCGGCGCGGAACGCAGCTTCTTCGGCGGTGTCGTTGAAATCCATGTCTAATTCCTTCAAGTACAAAATTGCATTTTTTCTAAACCGTAGCCCTGAGCCTGTCGAAGGGTGTTTGTCGGCTAAGCGCCCTTCGACAGGCTCAGGGCTACGGTTTTGCGGTTGCTCAACGCTACGCTGCGTTGCGCTGTTCAAGCGCGCTGACGAGTTTTTCTTTCCAAACGGCTGGGCTGCCGACTTGTACCGACAGCAATTTTGACCGGCGATAATAAAGGTGGCAATCCACTTCCCATGTAAAGCCCATGCCGCCATGAGTTTGCAGATTTTCTTTGGCGGCAAACCAAAATGCCTCGGATGCGGCAACCCGCGCCGCTGCCGCCGCTTCGGGTAGCTCCGCCGCATTCGTCGACAGTGCCCACGCACCATAGAAAGCGTTGGACCGCGCGACTTCATTCTTCACATACATATCTGCAAGTTTGTGCTTGATCGCTTGATATCCGCCGATTGGCCGGCCGAACGCCTTGCGTTCATTGGCATAAGCCACCGCCATTTCGAGGCAGCGTGACGCGCCGCCCAATTGTTCAAATGCCAGCAATATCGCGCCGCGATTCAATATCTGTTCCAATTGCGACATGGCATTGTTTGCCGTTTCGCCCAAAAGCACCCCTGCCGCGCCATCAAAGATAATCTCGGCATGGCTGCGTGTGGGTTCGAGCGTTTTTAACGAAGTGCGCGAAATGCCGCCTGTATCTAAAGCAACGATCACCAGTGATACCGCCGATCCATCCTTTGCCAACACCAGCGCATGGGTCGCAATATCGCCGTCGGTGACCGGCAATTTGCTCCCGCTGACTTTGCCCGAACCAAAAGTGGTCCGGATTTTTGAGGCGTCCACTTCGCCCGGTCCCTCACTCGTTGCCAAGCAGCCGACAAATTCCCCCGACGCAATTTTGGGCAGATATTCCCGCTTTTGCGCGTCGGTTCCATATAACTTCAGCGCCTCAGCAAAGAAGAACGCCGATGAACCAAACGGCACCGGCGCAAGCACGCGGCCCAGCTCTTCTGCGATCACGCACATTTCCAACATGCCAAGGCCAAGACCGCCGAATTCTTCGGGGATTGCGACACCCAACCAGCCCATGTCTTTCACCTGCTGCCAAAGCTCTGCACTATGGCTGATGTCATCATTGTCGAGCACTTTGCGGACCACCGCACTGGTGCATTTCGCTTCGAGAAACTTGCGTGCTTCATCGCGCAAAAATTTCTGGTCGTCTGAAAAGTCAAAATCCAAGGTCCGCTCCTTCACCCGCATTGATGGTTGTCTGGGTGAAGGCGTATCGTGGCCAGCCAAACGCTGCAACCAGTTTTTAATCGTTCAATTAAAAATGTACGGTTTCATGGGATTGCCGATATGGATTTAGGTGGTGATGACATAAGGTGAAAACTTAACCATAGCCCTTGGCCTGTCGAAGGGCGCTTCACGGTAAGGCGTACTTCGACAAGCTCAGTTCCACGGTGCAACCATTTATCATCCCGCATTAGCGCTTGTAATGTAGGATTTGTTCTGGGAACGAAGGGCATGGCCGCTTTTTGAGGGCTGGCTCTTTGACATTGTTGACGGTCATTTCAAAATGACATTTGAATGAAGCAAGACCAACGGAGAGGGAGCATTTGAATATCACAAACCGTTCATGCTGCCTCCCGGCGGGTCGATGTCGAAGTACAGGTTGCTTGTCACTCCCTTCACGCCGCGCAAATCGGCGAAAACACCATCCTACAAAAAACCACGATGTAGGAAATAATCGAACACTCTTCTTTCGCAATAGTTCAAAATAGGCGTCAATCTTGTCAACTAGGCGTCAACTTGGGCGTTTTGGGCCCCCGGCCATGTAGGCAACTAATTGAACCATCAAGCGCCGGGTACGCCCAAAATTTGCGCCTCTTGCATCAGTTTTTCTTTGGCCCCGGGATTAGACTCAATCGCCTTGTTCAACGCCGCCGTGGCCTTAACCGTTTCGCCCAAAGTTATCCGGCTGCGCATCAACATAATCCAGCCATTGACGTTCGCCGGATTTTTCTCAAGCTTGACCTGCAAACCATCAACCATGGCTTGCACCATTGCCTGTTGTTGCCCCGAAGGTAGCTTTGCCGCCGCCGCCATGTCTGCCCGCGTTGGACCTGGAATAGGTGCGGCTGCGACACTTCGCCGCGCTGCATTTGCCGCCACCGTTGGCAAGGTGACGTCGACCTTGCGGCCCTTAACTGCTGCGGCGATTTTGGGCGTCACGGCTATTTTGTTGATCTGCCCGACCTGTTCGATTGTCCGGATCAGATCGGATTCCCAGGGGGCATCTTTCGGCGTGTCTTTCAGCAATGCCAGCCAATCATCGACCGCGCCGATATGGTCACCCGCCAAATCCCGGCGGACCGCCATGAAATAGCGCGCGCGCGGATCGGTTGCATCCAGTTTAATCGCGCGTTCAAAGGCATTGGCGGCGTCCTTTGGCATCGGGTCTTGCTCGCTTGCCATCACCAGCGATTCGCCCAATGAAGACCAATATACGGCCCTGCCCGGTTCCAATGCCGTGGCCTTTCGATATGACGCAGCAGCATCACCATAACGCCCGGATTCGAAATATGACCAGCCAAGCAACTGCCATCCTTCGACATCCAACGGATCTTTTGACGTCCGCGCTTCCAACGCCGCAACCGCTGACGCGGTGTCAGAGGCCTGCCCCATTGCTGCATTCGGCGCGGCGGCGAGGTCAGCTTTGCGATAATTCCGCCATACGCCGATGCCTATTGCCAATACCAAAACCAATAAGGCGGCGTGGAGCATAACTCTTGGAATTCTCGATGCTTGTTCCGTTGCGTTCACAAATACCTCTTTGCTTTTTTTGAATTTCCGCTCTGGCACTATTCTCCAATTTTGTTAAGCTGTCCATGGGCGCATCCGATTTCTGATGTCGAGAGGGCAAACCCTCCTGCATTCCGGTAATTTTATCCACTGGTTTTACCGTTGGTTTTAGGTCAACCATTTGACCGTTGTTTGGAGGGATGGCTTGGGGGAAAAATTCCGCGTGGCTATATTGGGGTCCGGACCTGCGGGTCTGAGTGCAGCGTCGCGTGCCGCTGCATTGGGGCTGTCCCATGTGCTGCTGGAAAAAACCGATCACCTTTGCGACACAATCTATAAATACCAAAAGGGCAAGCATGTCATGGCGACGCCCAGCCAGCTTGTGCTGCGATCTGACATTGATTTTGCGGCCGGAAAGCGCGAGCACATACTGGGTGTTTGGGATCAGCAGACCGCGAAAAATGAGGTCAACGTCCGCTATCATGCCGAAGTAAAAGAGATCAAGGGCGACGAAGGCGATTTTGGCATCGTGCTGACCAACGGCGATGTCATTGCCGCCGAAACCATTGTCTTGGCAATCGGAACGCAGGGCAATCCCAACCTGATGCGCTGTCCCGGCGGTGATTTGCCGCATGTCCAATATTCCCTCGACGATCCCGGCGAGTATATTGATGAACATATTTCTGTCATTGGTGCGGGCGATGCGGGCATCGAAAATGCACTGGGCCTGGCTGCCGATCCCGAACAACGCAACATAGTCACGATTGTCAACCGCAACGCCGAATTCACGACGGCAAAGGACGCGAATGTTAAGGCATTGATAGCGGCGCGCGATTCTGGTCGGGTTATCGTCCGCACGGGTACGACGCCAACGCAGGTTGAACATGGTATGATTACCTATGACACCCCCGATGGTGAAGTGAAGGTACGGTGCGACAGGATTATCGCGCGCATGGGTTCCGCCCCGCCGCGCAAGTTTGTTGAAGCATGCGGCGTCGAATTCACCAGCGAAGACCGTGTTGCCTTTCCCGTGTTATCGCCATTGTTCGAATCGACCAAGGCAGGTATTTTTGTCATTGGCGCACTGGCCGGATATCCGTTGATCAAACATTGTATCAATCAGGGTCATGACGTTATTGAATTTATCAATGGCAACACTGCGCTGAAACCGGCCGATGAACCCATATTGGAATCGAAGTTCAAGGATTTGCCAGGGCAAAGAAGTGTAGACCAATGGCTCGAATTTCTGCGGTCAAGTGTGACGATCTTGGGGGGCATGACGCCGCTGCAAATGCGCGAGTTCATGCTCGATTCGGATGCGCGTTTTTACCGGGCAGGCGAAACGATTTTTGAACGCAATGACCCCGGATCGTCATTATTCTCAATCGCTAGCGGCGCCGTCGATGTGATGATCGACCCCGCAGATGCAAGCAAGCGGGCACGGATCGACGCGGGCTCGATTTTTGGCGAGGTCGGCCTGATTTCGGGGCGGCGGCGCGGGGCCACTGTGCGCGCGAGCGAAGATACCATCTGCGTTGAAATCTCGCGTTCCGCTGCGCTGAAATTGCAAAGCTCGGTTCCCGCTGCAAAGCGCGCCATTGAACGCATCGCAACTGAACGGCAATTGCTGCAATTGTTCGGATCAGGGTTGGTAGCAGAAGATTTGACTGAAGTGCTCGACAGCTCGGAAATTTTGAACGTCAGCGTCGGCAAGCCGATCATTACCGAAGGCGAAGTCGGCAATGACATATTCGTGATCCGGCAGGGATCAATGATTGTCGAAAAAATGATCGGCGGTAAACATGTCTTTCTGTCTTACTTGCCCGCTGGCTCGTATGTCGGCGAAATGGCGTTGCTGGGCAACACCCGCCGTTCTGCGACCGTCAAAGCGGCAATCAAATCCGAAGTCATCAAACTGCACGGCAGCGCATTTCAGTCTTTGCTGTCAAAAAAACCGCAACTGCTTTCGCGGATCAAAGCCGACATGGCATCGCGGCAAGACGTCAATTCCTTTATCGAAGCGCGCAAGGATAGCTTTTCCAGCGTTGTCGACATGTATTCAAACGTCGCCAATTTCTTAGTGGAGAACGGCATTGGTGAGGCGACCGATGTTCTGTTGATTGACGAGAACCTGTGTGTGGGCTGTGACAATTGTGAGAAAGCCTGCGCCGATAGCCATGAAGGATTATCCCGGCTCGACCGTGAGGCGGGCCGCAGCTATGCCCATCTGCACGTGCCGACATCGTGCCGACATTGCGAGCATCCGCATTGCATGGCCGATTGCCCGCCGAACGCGATTCATCGCGGCCCTGATGGCGAAGTGTTCATCGACGATACTTGCATCGGATGCGGCAATTGTCAGCGTAACTGCCCTTACGGCGTCATTCGCATGGAAGCAGAGCCACCGAAAAAACCCGGCTTGCTTAGCTGGATGTTATTGGGCCTTGGACCCGGTCCCGGTGAACCCAGCAAGAAATGGTCTTACAAGCACGCTGATAAAAAGGCTGAAAAGGCAAAGAAGGCGATCAAGTGTGATATGTGTTCGGGAATATCCGGCGGCCCTGCTTGTGTTCGTGCATGTCCGACGGGCGCAGCAATCCGGGTATCTCCTGAACATTTCCTAACCGTCTCGCGGCTCGAAAGCGAAGGCGAATAATGGCGGTTCGGGCCAAAGCCAAGGCGCAGCAAACGGGCCGCATCCAAAGCGATGGAACGCACGAAGGATTTTTGCGTTACGCCGGATTCCGGTGGTTAAAAATTGCCACTATCGTTTCGTTGCTGATGATCGTCAGCTATTTGATGGTCGACATCCGCCCGCGTCACAATGGCGGCAGCTGGTATGGATATACGCTGGGTATAATAGGCGTGCTCATCATCTTGTGGCTCACCATGCTGGGCGTCCGCAAGCGCAAAATGACGAACCGGCATTGGTCGTTAAAAGCATGGACATCGGCGCATGTCTATCTTGGCCTAAGCCTGATCGTTATCGGCACATTGCATACCGGATTTCAGCTGGGATGGAACGTCCATACGCTGGCTTATGTGCTGATGATGCTGGTCATTTTATCGGGGATTTGGGGGATATCGGTGTACGCAACTTTGCCGCGGGTGATGAGCGCCAATCGCGATCAAACGACAGAAACGCAAATGCTGGCGTCGCTGCGTTCTATTGACCGGCAATTGCATGATGCAGCGCAGCCGTTGGATCAATATTATGCCGGGCTGGTGCTATCATCATTGCGGCAAAACCCGTTCGGTGGCGGCATATTCAGCCGCCTTTCGGGTCAATATCCCCGATGCAAAACGCGTAAAGTGCATGAAGAGTTTTTGGGTGTTACCGGCAATAGCCCGCAAGTGGGCGATGATCCGATGGAAAAGATCACTTCGTTAATGGGCCGCAAAAGAGCAACTTTGGCGCGCACCCGCAAACATTTACAGTTGAAGGCACTGCTCGAAATCTGGCTCTACGTCCATGTGCCGCTCACTTTCGCGTTGATCGCTGCGCTTTCCGCCCACATCGTCAGCGTCTTTTTCTACTGGTGATGGCGGAATGACTTTTCTCGTCAAACAGGTTTCACGAACCGCCGATGGCAGGCAGATTATCCGTCCGCAAAGCTATGACCGTACTGAAATATTCATCGGCCGCGATGCGTCATGTGAAGTGCACCTCGCCGATTTGGCAGTGGAATTGCGGCATGCGCGGATCACTAAGCTGGGCGGCGGCAACATCGAAATTTCAGCATTGGGCGGATTGGGATTCAAGGTCGATGGCCGCGCCCAGACCAACATAAAGATCAATGCTGCAAATGGCGCAGAATTGCGATTTGGCAGTCATGTCCTGAAAATCGCGCACGACGATGGCGCGATAATAATTACCGCAGAACGCGTCGAGACCATGTCCGATGCACAAGACGAGCGGGACGAGGCCAGCCTGTTTACGATGCGCGGGCTATTGCCGGGACGGCGGATCAGCGCATGGGCATTTCTGATCCTGCTATTGGCCGCATTCCTGGCGTGGCCAATCCATAATTTCTATCAATATAAGAAAGCGGAGAAGGACAGCACGGCGTTCCAGGCAGACACGTTTTGGAGCAGCGGCAAGTTATCGACCGCGCACGCCAGCCTCGAAAAAAGCTGCAAATCTTGCCACACCGAAGCGTTCGTCGCTGTCAAAGATGCGTCCTGCGCCAGTTGCCATAAAGATGTGCACGACCATGCCGATCCCAAACGGTTGAAACTAGCAAAAGCGCCGCTCGATTGGGAAGGCCGCGTGCTGCGTGATGTCGCAGTCAAGTTCAACCGACCAGAGGGACGCTGCGTCGAATGCCATACCGAGCACGAAGGCGCAGGTCCGATGCAGGCAGACCAAACAGGAATTTTGTAGCTCATGTCATGCGACAATGGACACACGCCTGATCGGAACCAAGATCGCAAATGCCAGGGGATTTCGGCACGTCTCATCCGCAGTTCAAGCCCGTTGTCGCGGTGGCCGCAGGGTTGCCGCCGACGATGAAGCGGGTCTCGCTCGACAAAAAACCGAACGATGATAGCGGCCTGAAATTCCCGCATGACGTGCATTTGTCAAAAAACAATGGTGTTGCCCGAATGGCGCAGCGGCTAGGCCGGAAAAACGGGTTTGGCGATGCGCTAGAATGTCAGGACTGCCATACCAAAACCGCCGACGGGGTGCGGTTCATGCCGGTGACGATGGAGACCAATTGTTCAATGTGCCACAGTCTGGGCATCGAAAAGATCGGCGACACTGTGCGGACCTTGCGGCATGGCGATCCCAAGATGGTTGTCGCCGATATTCGCGCCTTTTACCGCGCTGGCGGTCCATTCCGCGTCAAGACCCAGCGTGTCATCGAAGGCCGAAGAAGGCCCGGCGATTTCGCGGTTAGCCGGCCCTATTTCGCCTATTTTGGCAGCGTCAATTATGGCCGTGCCGATGGCGCAGTTCGGGCTGTGTTTTCCAAAGGCGGAGCTTGTTATGACTGCCACACGATATTCACGCCGCCCGCCGGTTCGGACAATTGGGGCGTGCAAGCCGTGCATCAAAGCATGCGGTATATGGCCAAGGGCTGGTTTGACCACAACGCCCATAAAACCGAAACCTGTGCATCGTGCCACAAGGCAGGCCAATCCAGTCTGGCCACCGATCTGTTGTTACCCGACATCAACAGTTGCCGCGAATGCCATGGCGGCGAAGGCTCACGCGCCGATGTTCCGTCAAGTTGTGCCATGTGCCATAGCTATCACATCGGAGACGGCGCGCCCTGGGTTCCCAGCCACCGCGAATATCCTGGCCGCAAAAAAGATATAAAACCGGCAAAGATTGCGGTAAGGCGAAACGAATGAGGAGAGCGAGTTGCTGATTGCGCAGATCACCGACATTCATTTGGGCTTTGAACCGGGCAATCCGGCGGAGTTTAACCGTAAGCGATTGGACCAGGTGCTGCGTCATATCGCCGACGGTCCGAACAAGCCCGATATGTTGCTTGCCACCGGCGATCTGGTCGACCTTGGTGATATTGACAGCTACCGGCGGCTGCAAAATGCTCTGAGCATGTGTGATTTTCCTGTCTATATGTGCCTTGGTAATCATGATGACAGGGAAAATTTCGCTATCCAGTTTCCTGAAGTACCGGTCGCCGATGGCTTTGTGCAATATGTGATCGAAGCCAGCGATCTGCGTTTGATCATGCTCGATACGTTGGAACCGGGGCGTCATGGCGGCGCGTTTTGTGAAGCTCGATCGGCTTGGCTGCGGGCACGGCTGGATGAAGACCTCGAAACGCCGACAATACTGGTGCTGCATCATCCGCCAATTGAGGTTGGTATCGACTGGATGAACACCGACCCGGCGGAAACATGGGTTGCCAATTTTCGCGGCGCGATTGCTGATGCTGCCAATATCAAGGGCATATTGTGCGGCCATGTGCACCGGTCCATTGTCGCCCCATGGCAAGGCACGGCGATTGCAATTTGTCCGTCAACGGCGCCGCAGGTAACGCTAGATCTGCGGCCGATCAACATCGACGCGCCCGACAACCGGCCGATGATTATCGCCGATGCCCCGGCTTATGCGCTGCATTTTTGGAACGGGCGCGAACTTGTGACGCATTTTCAAACGGCGGACGAACATGTCATGCTGGCCAAGCTGGATGATAAACTGATGCCATTGGTGCGCCAGTTACGGGCGGAAAGGCCTTAGGTGTTTAGTACAGGCATATGTCGGGGTGAAATTCAGCAGGCTATAGAAGAAATAGCTATTGGGAAAACTATCCAATGAAGCAGTGTTACGGCAGAGGCGTCCCGCCGAACGACGCATAGCGAGCCTAGCGAGCCTGATCGTTTTGTTCATTCGTCACGGTATCAACGCGTCGACGATGGGCGCGCAGAAACGCCGGCTCATCAAGATCAATCGCAGTTGAACCAAATTTGTGAGATCATTGATCTAGACATTAATGCCGTTTCAAAGACAATGAAACACACGGGAAACGCCAATCACAGCAATCGGGCTTTCCAAGCGGCGATAAGCCGAATAAGGCCCGGTTATGTCAGAAACCAAAGATGAAATTGCAGGCTTACCTGCCCGCCGCGCCGCTCTCCGCCTTTTGGATAATGTGTTGCGGATGGGGACGCCGATGGATCAGGCGACCAACGCGGCGTGTAAGGGCCTCGATTCTTCAGACCGCGCACTCGCGATTGCGATAGCGCAAGAGGCGCTGCGTTGGGTCGTGGATCTTGACGCGCTGATTGATGAAAAAACCCAGCAAAACTTGCCCGATGATGCCAAGGCGCGAATGGTATTGCGGCTTGCGTTGGCGCAGATTTTTCGCTTGGGCACGCCGCCGCACGCGGCAATTGCCACCGCGTTGCCGTTGCTTGACGGCGGTCCGAAGCGGCTTATGCACGGCGTGCTGGGTGCAATCTTACGCAGCAATGTCTCGCTGCCCGATGTCCCCAGCCTGCCCGACGGGGCGGCAATGCGGTGGCAGGCGGCATGGGGCGACGACATGTTGGGTGCAGCGCAGGTGGCATTGGCAGAGCCTCCGCTGCTTGATCTAACCTTGCGCGATCCGGCGAGCACGAAAGATTGGGCGCTTCGGCTTGGCGGGGTCAGTTTTATGTCCGGGCATGTTCGGCTGCCGCGCGGAACGGCGGTCGATGCGCTGGATGGATATGATGTTGGCGCATGGTGGGTTCAGGATTTGGCAGCAAGCTTACCTGCGCGTTTTCTAGGTAAAGGCGAGGGTAGGCTGGCACTTGATCTGTGCGCGGCACCGGGCGGCAAAACCATGCAACTATCAGCGCAGGGTTGGACCGTAAGCGCGCTTGATAATTCATCACGGCGGATGGAGCGGCTATCGAAAAACCTGGAACGTACCGGACTGAACGCAAATCTGGTTCGGGCCGATGTCACCACTTGGGAGAGCGAAGCGGTATTTGATGCGATCTTGCTCGACGCGCCGTGCAGCGCGACCGGCACGATGCGCCGCCACCCTGATGTCCTGCACCGCATCGGCATCAAACAAATTAACGAATTGGCCGCGCTGCAAAGCATGATGCTGGACCGAGCGGCAGGTTGGCTCAAACCGGGCGGAACGTTGGTTTACGCGACCTGTTCGCTTGAACCACATGAAGGAGAGGCGCAGATCGGACCTTTTTTGGACCGGCATCTGGATTTTGAGATTCGAGCAATTACGCAAGATGAACTGCCCGACAATATCGCCCCCGACGCCTTTGGATGTCTGCGCACGAAACCAGGTATGTTGGCCGACCAAGGCGGACTTGATGGTTTCTTTGCTGCACGATTTGTAAGGAAGTAGGTTTTAGAGCCGGATGAAACGTCAGATATTTGTAGATGCTAGGCCCCAACCATCCCAAATCAGAAACTAACCACAGCCTATCCACAGGCTATTAACAGCCACGCCTTGTCGCAAATCGGTCATTTCGCTATGGCTTTGCCATGACAGACCACATCAAGATTTCTCCTTCTATCCTATCCGCCGATTTCGCCCGGTTGGGTGAAGAAATTCGCGCGATCGACGCGGCGGGTTGCGACTGGATTCATATTGATGTGATGGACGGCCATTTTGTCCCGAACATCACCATCGGCCCGGCGGTGGTAAAGGCGTTGCGCCCGCACACAGATAAGCCATTCGATGTCCATTTGATGATTTCGCCAGTTGACGGCTATCTGGAAGCTTTTGCCGAAGCGGGGGCGGACATTATAACCATCCATCCCGAAGCAGGCCCGCACACGCACCGCACAGTGCAAGCGATTAAGGCTCTAGGGAAAAAGGCCGGGATCGTGCTTAATCCGGCCACGCCGGCCAAGATGCTCGATTACCTGATCGATGATATTGATTTGGTGCTGGTGATGAGCGTCAACCCGGGCTTTGGCGGGCAAAGCTTTATCTCCAGCCAGTTGCGTAAGATCGAGGCGATCCGCAAGATGATCGACAAAACGGGGCGTGAAATTCATCTGGAAGTGGATGGCGGTATCACCACTGAAACCGCACCTCTTGCGATTTCGGCTGGCGCCGATGTGCTGGTCGCAGGAACGGCAACGTTCAGGGGCGGTCCCGATCAATACGCCACCAATATGCAAGCGTTGAGGGGGGGATGAAGAACGGGTTCGAAGATCATGTGCCATTTGATAAAGAGCAGGATGAAATTCCCAGCTCTGCTTCGCCAAGCTCCGCCATAATTATTCGACCAATGGGTAAAAATCAATCGTTGTCTGAGCGCATGGCGCGGCTATTCTATCAGCTAACTTGGCGAACGCCGCTGCACAATGTCCGCTTAACCGGAAAGCTACCGCTTCGTTTATTGGCGGTTCCAAAAGATGAGCTACCCGCCGATGCCGCCCGGGGCAAGGCACTGCGGATGGGAAATTTCCATTATCACGGTCTCGAACAGCCCGTGCAAAATATCGATTATGCGAAACTTCCTTTGCCACCAGCGATGCTGGATTATATCCACCGGTTCGCTTGGCTGAGGGATTTGGCGGCGGCAACCGGCCGCGCAGACGGAGCGCCACTGGCGGCTGCGATTACCGAAGACTGGTTGAAACAAAACACCGACAAGATCCGTGAGCCGGCATGGCGCGCGGACAACTGCGCTTGGCGTTTCTTAAACATGGCGGCGCATTGCCCCTTCATCCTGTCCAGCAGCGACCCTGTATACCGGTCGAGCGTGATCAACCATTTTGCCCGCAACGCCCGTCATCTTGATCGCAGCGCATCAAAAGCGGAAAGCCTGTATGCGCGGCTTACCGGTTGGGCCGGGGTTACCGCCGCATCGTTGCTGCTGCCCGAGGGAAAAGCACGGCGTATCATGGGCGAGGCGGGCCTGTCCGATGCCATTCAAATGTGCGTTTTTGAAGATGGCGGCGTGGTATCGCGGTCACCGATGCAATTGATGGAATTGATCGGATTACTCAGCTTGCTACGGCAATGCTATTTGGTGACCAACGTAAATGTGCCGGAATTCCTGCAGGATGCGCTTAACCGGTCGGTTCCGGCGCTGCTCGGTTTGACGCACAGCGATGGCGGATTGGGCGCGTGGCAAGGATCGGCGCAAGTTGGAGCGGCGCATATCGATGCGCTAATTGCCGCATCGGGTGTACGGGCGCGTCCGCAACGTCAGGCTCTCGATTGGGGATATCAAAGGATTTCGGCAGGCAAGTCGGTCTTGTTGCTCGATGCTGGCCCGCCGCCACTGGCGAAACAATCGGCGGCAGGGTGCGCTTCGACTTTGGCGTTCGAACTTTCACATGATACCCAGCGGATCATCGTCAATTGTGGCGGATCATCGTTGGTCGGGGCGAATATACCTGCTGTACTTGCGCGCGGATTGCGGACCACGGCGGCGCATTCAACATTGTGCATCGACGATACAAATTCGACCGCAATCCTTGCTGGCGGCCAGTTGGGTAAAGGCGTCACCGAAGTCGGACTTGATCGCCGAGATCTGGAAAATGCCACTCGAATAGAGGCCAGCCATGATGGCTATGGACGGGCCTTATGGCCTTGTCCATAGCCGTACATTGATCCTGCGGTCCGATGGTCTTGAATTGCGCGGCGAAGATACATTGCTGCCGCATTCCCATTTCAAAGTAAAATCCGACGTTCAGGTTGCAATCCGTTTTCATTTGGCGGGGAATATAGAACTGGCCGAAGGCGACAATAAACAGGCGATTGTCCTGCGCCTAGGCAATGGTTCCAGCTGGTTATTTGTTGCCGGCGGCGGTCAGGTTCAGGTCGACGATAGTATTTGGGTGGACGGCAACGGCCGCCCGCACCCGTCACAGCAATTGGTGATAGTCAGCGACGCCGGTAGAGGCGGAATTTCAATTGGCTGGCAATTGCGTTTCTTAGGATAAAGTATGAGCATGCAAAAAATCTCCCGCGCATTGTTATCGGTGTCGGACAAATCCGGATTGGTGGAACTTGGCCATGCCTTGGCTGCCCGCAATGTCGAGCTGGTTTCCACAGGCGGCACCGCAAAGACATTGCGCGACGCGGGGCTGAAAGTAATGGACATTTCCGACCTGACCGGATTTCCCGAAATGATGGACGGGCGCGTTAAGACGCTGCATCCAAAGGTCCATGGCGGATTGCTGGCGGTGCGCGACAATGCCGAACATGCGGCATCGATGAAGGAGCATGATATTGCCGCGATTGATCTGGTCGTGGTCAATCTATATCCGTTTGCCGCAACCGTAGCCAAGGGCGCGGACCGCGACGAGATTATCGAGAATATAGACATTGGCGGTCCCAGCATGGTGCGCAGCGCGGCAAAGAACCACCAGTTCGTAACCATCCTGACCGACCCCGCCGACTATGACATATTGGTGGCGGAGATGGAGGAGCAAGACGGCGCGACGTCGCTGGAATTCCGCCGCGCGATGGCGGCCAAAGCCTATGCAGCAACCGCCGCCTATGACAGTATGATCGCCAGCTGGTTCGCGTTTGCCGATCAGGGCGAGCAATTCCCCGCGACATTGACCTTTGGCGGCAATCTGGCCGGAACATTGCGTTACGGCGAAAACCCGCATCAACAAGCGGCCTTCTATGTACCGTCCGGCCCGCATGTAAACGGCATTGGTCAAGCCGAACAGGTGCAAGGCAAGGAACTATCGTACAACAACTATAACGACGCCGACGCTGCACTTGAACTGGTCAGCGAGTTTGCGGATGGCCCGCCCACCGTGGTCATCGTAAAACACGCCAACCCATGCGGCGTGGCGACAGGCGAAACACTGATAGATGCTTATCGCGCCGCGCTGGAATGCGATAGCGTATCGGCATTTGGCGGCATTGTTGCGGTCAACCGTCCGCTTGATGGTCCTACAGCAGAAGCCATGACCGAAATTTTTACCGAGGTCGTTGCAGCACCGGGAGCCGATGATGCGGCACGCGCTGTGTTTGCCAAGAAAAAAAATCTGCGTCTGTTGATCACCGGCGAATTGCCCAATCCAAAGCGCCCCGGATTGATGGTCAAGAATATTGCGGGCGGTTATTTGTTGCAAAGCCGCGACAATGGCTTTGTCGCCGACGCCGACCTGAAAGTCGTGACCAAGCGCGCGCCAACGCCGCAGGAGCTGGCCGATTGCCGCTTTGCATGGACGATTGCCAAGCATGTCAAATCAAACGCGATTGTCTATGCCAAGGATGGCGCAACCGCAGGCATTGGCGCGGGGCAAATGAACCGCCGCGACAGCGCGCGGATCGCCGCGATCAAGGCACGCGAGGCGGCTGAAACTTATGGCTGGGCGCAGGCGCGCACCGTGGGCAGCGCGGTCGCCTCCGACGCATTCTTCCCGTTTGCCGACGGGCTGCTAACTGCAGCCGAAGCCGGAGCAACGGCGGTTATCCAGCCCGGCGGATCAATGCGCGACGACGAAGTTATCGCGGCGGCGGACGACGCCGGATTGGCCATGGTGTTTACCGGGATGCGACATTTCAGGCATTGATTGCATAAACAAGCTTTGCCGCAATCAATCCGCCATCATGAAACACGTTCAGGATGGCGAGTAAAGTCTTCACCCCTTGCGCCTAACCGGAACCGGAATGTTGCAAATATCCGCGCCGCCCGCTGGCTGGATGAAAAACGGATCGCGGCGGTTGGCGCGGGCGTCGGCATATTTGGCAAAGCTTTCGCTTTCGGTGTTGAGATATTCGTATGCCGGAAGTCCTGCAACCTCACCGCCCATCCGCATCGACACAATCCCTGTCCGCTCCTCCGGTGTTTCATAAAAACCCAAAGCGCCGGTGCCACGCGGCAACGAAGACATATGTTCCATCCCCTCGATAATCCGGCCCACCAGCGCAATGTTGCGGTCCAAATGGCGAGGCGCGTGGCCGATAACGGTATAGAGCTCCGCGCCTGTGCCGGTGTCGGGAGACAGGTTGCGGCCTACGCCGACCATGGCGTAGCAATGGATGGGCCAAGCGATTTTCGAAATTTGTAGCAGCTGGCCACCCTACAGATGCCACTGAATTACGTTCGCGAATGAATCGTCCTCGCGGCAGGTTGTGTCGCTTGTTAGGTTTACACGGATCAGACTCGGTCGACCTCAGCGGAATAAGCATTAGTTCCTTCACTCGAAATTCCCGAAAGTTGTGGTCGGCCAGCAGCCTACGCAAGGAGCTGTCGGTGTAAACTTGCGAAGCAGCATATTCACTCTCCGGCACCACCCCCAAACCCTCCGGCAACGCCTTCTTCTCCGTCGCATCGCCCCATTGCGTTACGTAATTGTCCTGCACGCGGTATAATGCTGTTCCGTCCCACAACTTTGCCGACTGCCAGTTTGCGGATATTGCCGACCCAGCCTTGTGAAAAGGGCGCTGGCATTAACTGGATCACCACGCGGCGCGGCTTATCCTTTTGCGTCCGCGGCCAAGCTCCATCACCAGCAAATCGGCCGCGCAATTGCGGTCCAATCGCTGGCCGGGGCCGCGGCCACAATTTCACCGGGACTAGGGATAGTGCCGGTGCAGTACATTGGTGGACTTTCGCGCGCGGCTCATGCGTTGCGGTCAAAACAAGGCACCAGCGCGGCGATGCCAAAGCGTGATATTTTCATGTGCCTTTCATGCCATGCAAAGCCCCCTTGCGAAAGCGCAATTCTGCGCCTAGGGGAAGCGCTGCTGAGAAGCATCGCGGAGACGTGGCCGAGTGGTCGAAGGCGCACGCCTGGAAAGTGTGTATAGGGGTGACTCTATCGTGGGTTCGAATCCCACCGTCTCCGCCATCTAGTCTTCAGTTAAGCTTTGGAAAGACTGCGGCGCTGCGGTATGCATTAGTCGTTTCGCGCTCATCTAGAGGCGATTGGTCCTAGGTTCTGGATCAATTGAAGGCATTTCGTCGGGCGAGTTTCCCGGGTTGCGATCAGGCTCCAATGGTGGTTGTTCGATCGGTGATTGATCGGGTCGTTCATCTGGATGCCGAAACGGATATTCAGGCGGGGCGGGCGGGCTATCAGGATGCTCGTCGGGATGTTGCTGGTTATCACCGATCATAATTGTCGTCCTCGCACATAAACTTCGGCTTGCAGCTTCCTTGCCCAACACAGTCTTTCGATTAGTGATCGGGCCGGACAGCCGCAAGCCTAGACAAACAGGTCATCGTCAACCTGACGCAATCTGCTTCCCTGTTTGGCAGAAGAGCAATGTACGCCAGTCGACTTGCCATTTGACATCTCCATGCTAATCGAGTCGAAGCAAAGCCTCTTGATGCTAATCAAGTCGGTGCACTTTTTCACGTCATGCATGATGTGCGGACACGGCACGAAGCGTTTCGTTGCATAGCATTGGTGAGCCAAGGGCGGCTATGTCACCAAGGCTCAACATACCAACCATACGTTTCTGCTTGTTGATCACGGGCAAGCGGCGGATCTTGTTTTTCTCCATCAACCGCACCGCATCCTCAATATCTTCATCCGCCAGGCAATAAGTTATCGGTCCGCTCATAACGTCACGCGCCGTTAACTGCTGTGAGTCGGCACCATTGGCCCACGCACGCACGGCAATATCGCGGTCGGTTACGATCCCGATCAGCCGGTCATTTTCGCCCACTGGAACGGCACCAACGTCTTCGTCGCGCATGACGGCTGCGATTTCAGCCACTGAAATATCCGGTGCGACCCAGGCCACACCTTTATGCATTGCATCTTTGACTTTCATGACTTGTCTCCGGCGTACTGAAGGAAAGAGAACGAATAATAATACCAAAATTCGGAAAGGACTTGATCAGGCTCAAGTCCGACGGAATTTTCGGCTGAATTACGTATATTTCCCGAATGCACTCGGAAAGCCGCATGGCTTAGTCTTGCTCTTTGATTCAAGGAGACTGGCGATGCACATTCTGACCCAGCGCCATTTAGGCAATAATATTCTGCTGCGCGCAGATCCGGGCAAGACGCTGTTCTGGGAGGGAGATGCATGCACTCATATATTTGAACTGCGCTCCGGTATAGTGCGCGGTGTCAGCACATCGGAAGAGGGCGTGCGGCAAGTCGCCGCATTCTTCTTTGCCGGAGACCAGATCGGCATTCCGGTCACGCCCACGTATCGCTATTCAGCGGAGCCAGTGATTCAAGTCACCTATATTTGCCACGCCCGTGGCCGCTGGTGCGAGACTTTGATCGATAGTTTCAGGCGCGACGGACGGCTATTGCAGTCGATCGGCGCCGAACAGGACCCGGTCTTTCGCCGGGGAATGTTGATCGGGCGCAGCGGCGCGCTCAACCGCGTGGCTGCCTTTCTGACGCTGATTGCCGACAGGCTGGATTCGCGCGGGCCGGGCCTCCACTTCCCGTTGCCGCAAATCGATATTGCCTCTTATCTGGCGGTAACACCGGAAACGGTTTGCCGTTCACTCAAGCAATTGCGTAAGATGGGAATTATTGAAATGCCCGCTCATGACAGGCTGATTGTCCTTAATCAGCCGCGCCTGGAACAGGCGGCGCATAGTCTCACGCCGTGATCAGCGGACACTGGCGAACGCACCGCACCTAAATTTTCGCCGGGTGCATAATGACGTTGGCGCGGCGATATTATGGCTTGGATCCGGTCCCATAATTTGCACGGCTGATGCAACAAAAGCCTGTCAATCCGTGACAATACTGAGCGATTTAGTCTGCCGACTCAGCTACAGTAATTCTTTGAATAGGAGGTTATCATGCAAACCCGGAACTGGATTGGATTGGCATCTGCGGTAGGTGCTGCCGCTGTCGCTGGTGGTACCTATATGCGTTACCGGCAGGAACTGAACGCAAAGTCGCAGGCGCTAGAAGCAAAAAGCGAAATCGCGGAGACCGGGTGCGGGCCGATTGAATATGCGCGCGAAGGCAGCGGGTCTGCTACGCTTGTCATTCACGGTGCTGGCGGTGGCTACGATCAGGGCCTGTACCTTGCCCATGAAATGTTGGGCGATGGCTTTGATGTCATTGCTCCGTCGCGCTTTGGTTATCTGCGCACTCCAGTGCCTAAAGACAGCTCACACTGCGCGCAAGCCGATGCCCATGCTGCCCTTTTGGATAAACTCGGTGTGGGCAAGGCCATCATCATGGGCGTATCCGCAGGCGCGCCGAGCGCAATCGAATTTGCGGTTCGCTACCCCGACCGGATAACCGCGCTAATATTGGTGGTGCCGCGCGCCTATGATCCAGACAATCAAGTAGGCGCTGAGCAGACGCCGCAAAACAAGACCGTGGTACGCTTGTTCGAAAATTCCGCTGATTTCCCCTATTGGGTATCAACCAAGGTCGGGCGCAAAACGTTGGTCCGGTTCTTTGGGGTCGATCCTGAACTGGAGGCAAAAGCCGATCCGCAAGAACGCGAAAAGGTCACGGCGCTGATCGCCGATCTGTTGCCCTTGTCTGCACGGGTGGGCGGCATAGTGGCGGACACCAGCAGCGAATTGGTCAAATCCGATCTGGAACATATCTACGCTCCAACGCTGATCATTTCCGCCGAGGATGATCTCTATCACACACTGCCCGGCGCACGTTTCACCGCCGAGCATATTCCTGACGCCAAATTAAAGGTCTTCGAAACCGGCGGCCATCTGCTAATTTCGCATGGCGGAGATGTTCGAACGGCGATTGCCGAATTTCTCGGCAAGCCGGTTAAAGATAACGCCCGAATTCCGAACAGAAAGTCGTCAGCGGATCTTTCGGCGGCTGTGATCGCGCACTAGACCACCACTGATTTACGGAGTGGCAAATGCGACCATGAAGCGGAAAACTATCCGCCTTGAACTCGCACGTACGCCGGAATTTCCAACAAGGTCCGCTGCCCATGCCTATGTCTTGCGGCTACCTATAGACGATGGAGATTTAATAGAACGCTCGACAATGAAGCATCCGAGCGAAAGTCCGATCGTCCGTCGGCTCTGGCCAAATGAACATGTCCGGACCGGTGTGGTCATCGGCCAAAGGGCGGGCTGGACGTTTTCTTATGAGGTTGGCGACGCAGATGACGAGGGCATTTGGCATCTTGAACATCATCCGATCCGGCTCGGCGAATATCTGACCATTACCAAAGCAGACGGTGAGCAATTGCCGTTCAAAGTGGTCAGTTGTCACAGTTAAGCGATGTCGAAAGGAAGGCCGCAATCTCTCACGTTGCCGCCTGAAACATAATGGAAAGAACGGAGTAGGCGACTTAATTGGCTGCGGCATATGCACATTCTTAAACCAACATGTCGCCACGCACTAAAACAGCAGCGCCCATAAAAAACTGTTGGAGGTCAGATCGGTGCAGCGGGGGATTGACGATCAGATCAGAAAAAAACCAATTGCGACAACCCCCATCACAACGGTCGCCAACCAGCCCCCGGCAGCCAACCGTCCGGTTACGACCAGCTTGCCCATGACCTGTCTGTTGGTTGAGATCATCATCATCACAATCATGAGCGGGGCGGCCAATATGCCATTGACCACTGCCGCCCAATACAGCGCCTTGATCGGATCAATACCGACATAATTTAGCGTTAGTCCGGCGATAGTCGCCGCCGCAATCGTCGCATAAAAAGCCTTTGCTTCACGCGGCTTGCGGTCCAGTCCTTCAGTCCAACCAAAACTCTCGCTAACGGCATAAGCTGCTGAACCCGCCAATATCGGCACGGCCAGCATTCCGGTGCCGATGATACCGATGGCGAACAATGCGAAGGCAAAATCGCCAGCGATTGGCCGCAGTGCTTCTGCGGCTTGGGCGGATGAATCGACGTTGGTTATCCCGTGTGCGTTTAGCGTTGCGGCGGTAGCAATCACAATGAAAAGTGCCGTTAAATGCGAAAACCCCATCCCCAATAACGTATCCAACCTGATCCGCCTGAGTTCTGAGCCAGCTCGGCGCGGCGCGACGCACAGTGGTTTCACATGACGCCGATGCTGTTCCTCAACCTCCTGGCCCGCCTGCCAGAAAAACAGATAGGGACTGATGGTCGTCCCCAATATTGCCACCAACGCCATGATATGGGCGCTGTCAAATGTGAAATTGGGCACAAAGGTACCGTAAAATGCGTCGCTCCAATCGACACCGGCAACGAAAACGACCGCAACATAGGAAAATAGTGCAAGCGTACTCCATTTGAGGATCCGGGCATAATGTGCGTAGCTCATGAATATTTCGAGCAGAACACAGATGATCGCAAACACGCCGGCATAGAACATCGTCGGCCCGCCAATCAGCAAGCCAAGGGCTGCGCCCATTGCTCCTAGGTCCGCACCCAGGTTGATGATATTGGCGATCAGCAACAGGTTGACGACGATTTGTAACAACCAGCGCGGATAATGTCGCCGCAGATTTTGCGCAACGCCCGCCCCTGTTACAGAACCTATCTCGGCGCTGATCGCTTGGATTGAGGCAAGCAATGGATAACTGAACAGGATCGCCCAGCCCATGCCATAGCCAAAATGCGCCCCTACTTGGCTATACGTTGCAACACCGCTTGGATCGTCATCTGCAGCTCCGGTAACAAGGCCCGGACCCAACTTTCGAAAAGTTGCGCGTATTTTGTCCAGAGTGGAATTCTTGTGCGGCTTGGCCGCAATGCGTTGGTTTAAATTGGCTTGATCCATGAGGGTATTTAGCACTGGGAAGCGTTGACCGCATCCGTATTGTCCCTGATATGGGCGACGGCATTAACACTTTAACCTGTTTCAATCATTCCCACAGCCGTTTCAATGCGGTACAAAATTGGAGAAGAGCGATGAAATCGGTTCTGCTACATGTTCAAAATGACGGAGATCTTGATGCCAAGCTGCAAACGGCGCTTGCCATTGTCCGCGCATCGAATGGGCATTTGAGCTGCCTGCATGTGACGCCCATCAACGCCTATGTTGCATTCGACGGTTTTGGTGGGCCGTTTGTTATGAGCGGTGTGTTGGATGCACTTCAGGAAAACGAAGACAAGATGCGGGCGCACATCGAAGAGTTGCTTGCTCAAGAAGATGTATCTTGGGACTATACCCAGACAACCGGCGAACCCACGCATGCGATAGTAAGCAAAAGCGCGCTGGCGGATTTGATCGTTTTGGGCCGGGGTCACCATATCGGGACAACAGCTTATCCCGGCATTTCATTGTTGGGTGACGTTCTTGCCGCAGCACGCTCTTCGATTCTGGTCCAACCAGCGGACCAGAGCATTTTCGATCCGCTAGGTACGGCGGTGATCGCATGGAATGGCAGTTTTGAAGCCGCAAATGCCGTGCGGTTTGCTGTGCCCATGTTGGCCATGGCATCCGCGGTTCACATCGTTACAATCGAATGCGACACCGAACCTCCTTTCCCGTCGGTATCGGCATCTGAATATCTGTCAAGGCACGGCATCACATCAGAATTGCATGTTCAGCAAGCCGAAAAAAAATCAATCATCGATTCCCTGATCTCTGCGGCAGAATCGCTGAACGCAAGCTATATTGTCATGGGTGCATACGGCCACAGCCGGGCGCGGGAATTCCTGTTTGGCGGAGTGACCCGCACATTTTTGAAGGAGTGTCCAATCCCGCTGATCATGGGACGATAAAGCGCGATGACGGTCAACGATCTTGCCTATCGCGATTTGGGAGTAGCCTTGGCGGCTGGGCTTCTGGTTGGCATTGAACGCGGTTGGCGGCAACGTGGTGTTGTTACTGGCAGCCGGGTTGCTGGGGTCAGGACGTTTGCGCTGCTTGGTGGGCTTGGCGGAATGATTGGCCTTTTGGTGCAGCGATATGGTGTTGTAATACCGGCAATATTACTCAGTGCCGCCGTCATTATGCTCGTCATCGGTTACGCGCGGTCGATGTCCGGGCCGCAGGATGTCAGCATCACAAGTCCAATTACGGCGCTCGCGACCCTCTGCTTCGGGATTTTGGCGACCTCTGGGCACCCTGCGCTGGCAATGGCTGCGGCGGCTATTATAACCATGATTCTTGCATTGCGCACTGGGTTGCATGGCTTGGTCCAAAAACTGGGTGAGGCGGACGTCATCGCGCTTGCCCGTTTTGCCATAATTGCAGGGGCGATCTGGCCTTTTCTTCCTGACGGGCTTTATGGTCCCTATGATGCATGGAACCCGCGCCAGTTGTGGTTAGTCGTGGTGTTCGTGACAGGACTGTCATTTGCCGGTTATGTTGCGAGCCGGATTTTCGGCAAAGAAAAGGGCATATTGGCTGTCGCCATTCTTGGCGGAGCTTATTCATCCACGGCTGTCACGGCGTTATTATCGCACCGACTGCGCAGCGATGAAACCGGACATGGCACATTGTCAGCGGGAATTGCGCTGGCAACATCAATCATGTTCGTCAGAGTGCTGCTGCTGACAGCGATAATTGCCGACTTTGCTGTTTTACCCGTTGTGCGGTTGGCCGGTCCAGCGGTGTTGGTCGGGATTTTCGCCGGTTTCGTTCTGCTGCGCGACCGTTCAATGGCTGCCAGCTGAAGAACCGGGGCGTTTGGAAAATCCGATTGCGATCATTCCCGCGCTCGGTTTTCTGCTGCTGGTCGCGATCATGGCCGTCGCCGCGCGCTGGGCAGAGGAAAGATTTGGCGGCGGCGGCGCGTTGGTTCTGATTACCGCAATCGGTGTGTTTGATGTCGATGCGGCCATCATCACGCTAGGCGGGCTTGATCCGGATGGTGTCGATCACAACATGGCTGGCTTGGCGCTTTGCGGCGCGGTTCTTGCCAATATGCTGATTAAAATTGGCGTTGTCATACTCTACGCCGGTTTCAAACGAGGGCTTCGGGCAATATTGGCTTTGTCGGCGACGGCAATAACTTTGGCTGGCGCGATCGCGCTGGCAATTTTTGTTTAATTTGGGGCAAATGAAAATGGAAACAGTCGAAATTATTTTTCACGGCGCAGCGGGAACGGTTACCGGGTCTTGCTTTGAAATCAGGGGAAATGGCAAATCGATACTTGTCGATTGCGGCATGTTTCAGGGCACACGCTCGCTGGAAGCGCTTAATCATGAAAAGCTGCCTTTTGATCCGGCGAGCATCACGGCGGTCATATTAACCCACGCCCATCTCGACCATAGCGGGCGCCTGCCCTATCTGGTCGCCAGCGGTTGCCGCGCACCGATCTGGATGACAGCGCCCACGGCGGACATCATCGAGCCGCTCTTACTGGACTCCGCCAAGTTACAGACCGCCGATGCGACACGGCGCAACCGAAGGCCCGACCGCATGGGATTACTACCCTTTATCCCGCTTTATACCGCAGATGACGTTACCTCTTGCATCGGACAGGTCCATGAAACGCAATATTGCACATGGACTGATCTGGGTGATGGCGACGGTTTTCGGTTGTGGGATGCCCGCCACATCGTTGGATCTGCTTCGGCCGAGTTGAAAATTGGTGGCCAGAGATTGCTATTTTCAGGCGATATTGGCGGTGGTTCGGCCATTCACTGCACATCGGGCGAACTTGGCGGATATGACCATATCATTTGCGAGGCGACCTATGGCGACCGCGCGCGCGAACCAGTATTAATCAGTGATAGGCGTGAGCAACTGGCCACCTATGTCGAAGAAACAATCGGTCGCGGCGGCAATTTGCTAATCCCCGCTTTTGCGGTGGAGCGAACGCAGGTTATTCTCGAAGACCTTTTCGCTTTGTTTGAAAGCAAACGACTGGACCGGGTCAATGTATTTGTCGACTCGCCGTTGGCCGAGCGGGTGACGCGGGCGACACTTAGGCACAGGCACAGCGGCTATGAACTTTTCGACCAACCCAATATCCGGTTCACCCACGATGTTGAGGAATCGAAAAAATTAAATAGCATGACCGGCGTCATCATCATTGCCGGGTCCGGCATGTGCCAAGGCGGGCGTATCCGGCATCATTTGTTACACAATTTGCCGCATCCGCGCGCACGGGTCCTGATCGTCGGCTATCAGGTTGCCGGAACGCTTGGTGCCGTGCTGCGCGATGGCGCTCATCATGTCCGGATTTCGGGCAATGATGTACCGGTAAGGGCCGATATCAAAGTGCTTGATTCCTATTCCACGCATGCTGACCGGCCAGCACTGCTGGACTGGATAAAGTTGCGCGGACCCGTTTCAGGATCGGTCTTTCTCGTCCACGGAGAGCAACATTCATTGTCGGCATTGGCCGGAGATATTCGTAAGGCCGCAATTGCGCCGAATGTCATTATTCCGATGCTGGGTGAAACATGGGCGGCCACTGCAAAGCATGCGGCGAAACGATTGGGTGAACCCCGTCACGATTTGCTCGCGCGTATTTCGCCGCGCGATTGGACGGCGAGCTTGGCCGCGCTGGAATCCGGCCTGGCTGACCGGTTGCGTGCGCTGCCATCCGATGCAGCGCGAGAGCGAACTCTGGCATCGTTAGCCCGCACGTTGGAACGCGCCGAGGGGCGATAGGGAATTTCACCTAGGGGGCATTCCCGATTTGCGGCAGATGGCTACTTATTCAATATCCAAATTAGGGGCACTATCACACCATCTAATTATAGGAGAATTCCGATGAAAACCGATAGCCAATTGCAAAAGGATGTGATGGCCGAACTGGAGTGGGAACCGCGTGTTGATCATGCCAATATTGGCGTGGCCGCGAACGACGGCGTTATTACACTGTCCGGCTATGTCAGTAGCTATGCGGCCAAACTCTCTGCCGAAGAGGCAGCTCGGAGAGTTAAGGGCGTGCGCGGCCTTGCCGAAGAGATCGAGGTACGTTTCGCGGGCGATGCCAAAACCGCCGACCCTGAAATAGCCAAGCGCATTGCCGATATGTTCGACTGGAGCGTGACGATTCCGAAAGGAAAAATCAACGTGAAGGTGGAGCATGGCTGGGTCACGCTGAGCGGTGATGTCGCCTATCACTATCATCGTCAGGCCGCACGTGATGCAGCATCGCGGATCAGCGGCGTCAAAGGTGTAACCAATCTGATCGATGTGAAGAAAACTCCATCGCCGCTGGATATCCGGCAGAGGATCATGGACGCATTCAAGCGTTCTGCCGATCTTGACGCCAGCACGATCACAGTGGTGGCAGATGGAGATACTGTCAAACTTTCGGGCAAAGTACATTCGGGTTATGAACGCCGGATTGCCGAACGTGCAGCCTGGGCAGCACCTGGCGTCAACCGTATCGAAGACAATATCATGATTGTTTAAAACACCAGTCCCCCTTTGCGACCCGGGGGGCAGACTGGGCGGGCCTTATTTGCATTGCGTGAAAGGCCCGCTCTCTTCTTTTTTTGCGATTGGATCATCCGCTGCTTCAGGCGGGACAGTCGGGGACCGGGTTTTTTGTGTCGCCCATTTTTTTGTCACGGCCATAATGGTCAGGATGGAAAGTTAATGTTCCGTCGCCGGAGGTATCGGCGGTGAAATAAACGATATAAACCGGAAACGAATGTTCAAACGGAACTACTGTTGTTTGGTTACCGGCAAGGATTGCATCAATACGCCCTTGTTTCACATTTCCGCCAAGTAAAGTAGCTGCAAAATCCAGCGCGTTTCCAACGCGGATGCAGCCGTGACTAAATGCCCGGGCGGTCTTGCTAAACAAGGCCTTGTTCGGGGTATCGTGCAAATAGACACTAAATGGATTGGGCATCACCAGTTTCATCCGGCCGAGCGCATTGGTTGGGCCTGGCTTTTGACGATACGACCCGTTACCCCACACATAGCCGCGTCGCCGCGCTTCACCTGGTCTGTTTCGAGTTAGTGCACCTACGCTTTCGGCGACGATGCTTTGAGGAATATCCCACCATGGATTAAACGTGACGCCCGTCACCTGCGCGGAAAAAACGGGTGTCGGGGTTCTGGCCTTGCCGACGATGACCGGCCATTTTTGCACCTTTTGCCCACCCGACCATAATCCGACTTCATAGCTAGCGGTGTTTACCAAGAGATAGCGGCGACCGAGATTTAACGGCATCCAACGCCACCGCTCCATATTGCGGGCCAACGTCGTTTTTTTGTCCGGATCAATCTCTGATCGATATGCAATACGCAACTTTTCATAATCGGAATGTTGCGGGCGCAATGATCGGAAAAAGCCATCCAAATTGTTGCGCCGCATGGCATCGCGGAGCCATGCCGCAAGGTCGATCTCGTCGTCGTCGCTGGCGATTTGCCATCCAGAACGATCATAGGCTTTTGAACAGCCGAAAAGATGGGCATGCGCCAATGCAATTGCGGCCGCATTCGCCGCCGCATCAATCTGGCCAATATCGCCAGCCTTCATCGAATTGGCCAAGCCCGTGTCTTTGGAAATGGCTAAGGCTTCATTTGGCGCATCGTCCAACCATGATTGCAACACTGTCAATTGCGCCGCAGACCAATGCGTTTGGGATTGATCTTGCGCATTAGCAGCGGTGCCAATTAGCAAAAGTGAAAGCGGGATCAGATAAGTCTTCATTACCCCATTTTTCGGCGCGCCGGTTGAATGCCGCAATCAGGGCTATTACCTATACGTTGACGCTTTTTTGCGTTATGAGGTTACTATTATGGATCGGCGATCTTTTGTCACAATCGCAGCTTGTGCATTGGTGGTACCGCCACGGGTGGCGTTTGCCAAACCACGGCTGCAGCAAACGATCGATATTCGTCCGGCATTGATGTCGCGGGCGATGGATGCTTTTAAGCGTCATTCCGATAAAATTTCCAACAAGGATGTAATAGCAATCGCTGATTTTAGCCGGGCATCTTCCGACACCAGATTTCATTTGATTAACGTCGCCGACGGAATAATTTCTTCAATGCTTGTATCACACGGCAAAGGATCTGATCCCAACCACACAGGATGGCTCAAAAACTTTTCAAACATGCCTGGATCGAATGCTTCTTCAAAGGGAAGCTATATCACCGGTGATTTTTATCTGGGTAAACACGGCCGATCACGCCGTTTGGTCGGCCTCGACCCTGAAAACAACTTGGCCGAAGATCGCGCAATTGTCATCCATGCCGCCAGCTATGTTAGTCAAGAGATGGCCGCGAACCACGGCAAAATCGGGCGCAGTCAAGGTTGCTTTGCCTTTTCGGAAAATGACATCGCTGAAGTTTTACACAGAATGGGTCCAGGACGGCTGTTATTTGCCGACAAATTCTAGAACGACTGCGAATTAGGCAGGAAATCAAACGATCGCAAAATCAAGGTGAAACAAAGTCACTCTTGCCGCGTATGACCGGACAATCGAAAAAAAATCGGCGACAGACCCATTTTGGGGAGGGGGCGAAATGGGGTCTGCCGCCTTGGATATTCGGTACCGGATGATGGCACCGAAACTCAGATTTTTATCGCAACAGCCGTCGAACTTTTTTAAAATCGGGTTGTTGCTTCCTCCTAAAAAAGGCACGTGGGCCTAGATTTAATTGCTAATTTAATCGCCGAACTTGGACTAAGAAAATCCGATAAGTCCCCTACGCGCAACTACGTAATTGTCCGCATTGCTCCGATTTTACCGATTGGCCAACGTAATTGGTCAATACCCCGCAAAGGGCGTAAGTTGATTATCAGGAGGTCGAGTTGGTTGAACACAGCTTTACACAACTTAGAATTTGATCAGATCGGGTTCCTCAACTCCATTCTGATGACCTTGCCGCATGGGGTTGCAATTTTCAGTGGCGATCTCAAGCTGATCGAAATTAATCCTGCGGCACTCAATCTAATCGGCATCGATTCGCTCGTAGATTTGCCGGATGGCGCGCCTGTTTCGCTGATTGCCCCGCAGCATCTTTCAAATTTTAAGATGCAGTTTGTTGAGACGTTGAAAGGGAATGCCACTCGGGCGGATGCGCCGTTGCTTTTGGAATTGCGGGCGCTTGATAATAAATGCCCCATGATCGAATGCCATTTCGCACCGCTACGCGACATGGAAGGGCGGATCGCCGCCGTCATGGTAACCGGCATTGACGTATCGGCACGCGAAAAACTGACGACCGATGCAGCCGATCACAATGCGCTATTGAATGCGATATTATCAACGGTACCCGACGCAATGGTGGTAATCGACGAGACTGGCCACATCACATCGTTCAGCGCGGCGGCGCAGCGGCTTTTTTCCTACACGGAAAGTGAAACGCTGGGGCGCAAGGTCGAAATGCTGATGCCCGAACCGCATCGCAGCGCGCACGATGGATATATAAGGCGGTATCGGGAAACTGGAGAAAAGCGGATTATTGGAATTGGCCGCATCGTCGAAGGGCAGCGAAAGGATGGCAGTTTGTTTCCGATGGAATTATCGGTAGGCGAAGCACATATCGGCGACCACCGTGCCTTTACCGGCTTTATCTGCGATTTGACCGAGAAATTCGAAGCAGAGGTCCGGCTGCAGGAGTTACAGGCGGAGCTCGTGCACACATCGCGGTTGAGCGCCGTTGGCACGCTCGCGTCGGCACTCGCGCACGAACTTAACCAGCCGCTCACGGCCATTGCCAATTATATGGCGGCGGGCCGTGACCTGGTTGATGATTTCAAACCGGAAACGGCGGATATTCTTCGCTACGCACTAGACGAATCGAATAAGGGGGCTTTGCGTGCAGGCCAGATAGTAAGGCGCCTGCGCGATTTTGTTGCCAAAGGTGAAATTGAAACGCAAATATTATCACTTGGGAAATTGATCAACGATGCGACCACGTTAGGATTAGTTGGTGCACGCGAAAAAGGCGTATCCTGGTCGATAGAAATTGAGCCTGACATCGACAATGTTTTGGCCGACCGGGTGCAAGTCCAGCAGGTCATGGTCAATCTGATGCGCAACGCAATCGAGGCGATGGAAGATACGCCAGTCAAAAATCTAGTTGTCCGCGCCCGACTTTTAGACCACGAACATGTCGAGATATCGGTGGCCGATACCGGGCACGGTGTTCCCGACGATTTGATCAACCAGTTGTTTCAGCCTTTCATAAGTACCAAGGCCAAAGGCATGGGCTTGGGACTGTCAATTTGCAGAACCATTGTCGAGGCGCATGGCGGGCATTTGTCGGTCGAGTCTGATAATGGCGGGGGAACGATATTCAAATTTACACTGTCGCACATTTCAAAGGAAAGTCTCGATGCAAACTGAAAAGCTTGTCCACATTGTCGATGATGACGACAGTGTCCGCCGTTCGGCAGCATTCATGCTCAAGCATGCGGGATACCGGGTTGAGAGCCATATCTCTGGCGTAGAATTTCTGAAAAATGCCAAGTCAGCCGAGCGCGGCTGCGTGTTACTAGACGTGAGGATGCCCGAAATGGACGGGCTTGAAGTGCAGCAAGAAATGGCGGCGCGCGGCATTGATATGCCGGTGGTCATCTTGACCGGACATGGCGATATCGCTGTTGCGGTAAAAGCAATGCGCGGCGGCGCGGTAAATTTCATCGAAAAGCCATATGAGAAAGAGGAATTGTTGCGGGCAATAGAAGAGGCTTATGCCCGGCTTGACCGTTTGCATGACCGGGAAATGAAGGCAGGCGAAGCCAAAATCCGGCTTGCCAGCCTGACCGGACGGGAACGTGACGTTTTGAACGGGTTGGTCGAAGGTTATCCGAATAAGACCATTGCCTATGACCTTGGCATATCGCCCCGTACCGTAGAGATTTACCGCGCCAACATGATGGAAAAACTGAGAGTAAGGAGCTTGTCTGAGGCATTGCGTATTGCGTTTATTGCCGAAGAAGCAATCGAAGAAATGGCTCCGATTGCAGCGGTGATACCGGCGACTGCGAAATGACACGTTTGCCGGTCCACCGTGAACGCCACTTGGTAGCCCGCATCGGCTGGCTACGCGCCGCTGTGCTTGGGGCCAATGACGGCATTGTATCGACGGCCAGCCTTATCATGGGCGTTGCGGCGGCGGCGGCAGACAAGAACGCAATTTTGATAGCTGGTACCGCCGGATTGGTCGCTGGTGCAATGTCAATGGCAGCAGGCGAATATGTCTCGGTCAGCTCACAATCGGATACTGAAAAAGCTGACCTGGAAAGGGAACGCATCGAACTGGCCACCGATCCCGCAGCGGAACATAACGAGCTGGTCGATATTTACATCGCAAGAGGTTTGACCGCGGCAACTGCCGAAGAAGCTGCAACTCAAATGGAAGCCAAAGACACGCTCGCCGCTCATATACGCGATGAACTGGGGATTTCAGACACGGTATCAGCAAGGCCCGTGCAAGCCGCAATAACATCGGCCGCAACATTTGCCGTTGGCGCTGCGCTTCCGTTAGTGACGGCATTCCTTGTGCCGCAACCAACGATCGCAATTGCCGTATCGGGCGCGTCGTTGCTTTTTCTAGCTGCTCTCGGAGCGGCCGGCGCGCGTTCTGGTGGTGCCGCCATTTTACCGGCGACCATTCGCGTTACATTCTGGGGGGCATCGGCGATGGCATTGACGGCGTTGATCGGGCACTTCACCGGAACTGTGTTGTAAATCAAGCTCAAATATCGCTAATTGTCGGATGCAATATAGTATATTTCCGGATTAGACAGGGGCAACGCAACTGGGACAAAGAAGGGACAAATGGGGGCGGACTTTCACAAGGATGGACCTCGCATGGATTTGTCATATTCTCGCCGCGAACCCACTAATTTTATTCATGATTATCAAGGGCCGCCTGGTCAGGCGCACCATGGGAATTCGCACATTGCCTTAATCGGCAATTATCTGCCGCGCCGATGCGGCATCGCAACTTTTACCACCGACATTCATCAAGCATTCCAATCGCGCTATCCATCTGTAAAGATGAACGTCTGGGCGATGAACGATGGCACCGCCGATTACGACTATCCAGCAGGCGTCGTAGGCACAATCGAACAGAATGACCCGGCGTCTTACCGACTTGCCGCTGCGCAGATTACCGCAAGCGGTGCCGACATGGTCTGGATACAGCATGAATTCGGAATTTTCGGAGGCGAAGCGGGCGAACACATATTGAAGTTGGTTGAACGGTTGGCGATGCCGGTGGCGGTCACTTTGCATACGGTGCTGAGCGATCCATTACCCGCACAGCGCCGCGTGATGGATGCCTTGACAGAACGGTGTGCCACGCTGATTGTGATGGCCGAAGCGGCAAGGCAGATACTGATCGAAATCTATAACTGTGATCCGGCAAAGATCAGCGTCATTGCGCACGGAATTCCTGACCGCCCTTTTGTTCCAACCGGTCCGATGAAATGCCGACTTGGGTGGCAAGACCGCAAAATCATCCTGACCTTTGGCTTGCTGTCACCCGGCAAGGGAATTGAAACTATGATTGCGGCGATGCCAAAAGTCATCGGCCAAATCCCCGATGCGCATTATGTCATTTTGGGCGCCACCCATCCGCATTGCATTGCCCGCGATGGAGAAACTTACCGCGAACAGCTGCAGGCGATGGCCGGTCATCTGGGGGTTGCAGGTCATGTCCATTGGATCGGCGGATTTTGTGAAACCGATGCGCTGCTCGATTATTTGTCAGCTGCCGATGTTTACGTGACGCCTTATCTGAATCCAGCACAAGTTACGTCGGGCACGCTGGCTTACGCAGTTGGCCTTGGCAAGCCAGTGGTATCAACGCCGTATGTGCATGCCGCCGAGCTGTTGAGCGGGGGGCGGGGACGGTTAGTTGATTTTGGTGACAGCGCCGGGTTCGCCGATGCCATTATTAATCTATTAGAAGATGAGGTTGGCCTGATGGAACTTCGCAAACGGACCTATGCGCTGGGACGGGAAATGATCTGGCCGCGGCTGGCCGAGAATGCCATGGCACGCTTTGCGGAGCAGCCAAAATTGTCCAATTCGCGGGCATTGCCAATCCGGCCGCCTGCCACACCCGCAAGCCTGCCGTTCGATGCCATCATCCGGCATAGCGACGCGACTGGTATTTTGCAGCATAGCCAATATACTGTTCCCGACCGGCACCACGGCTATTGCATAGATGATAATGCGCGCGCGCTGATATTAGCCTGCCGGGACAATAATATTGATGCGGTAACCCGAGACCACTGGATTGCGGTCTACGCGGGTTTTGTTTTGCACGCTTGGAATCCCGGTGCCGGCCGGTTCCGCAATTTTATGGGATTTGACCGGCAATGGCTAGAAGACAGCGGGTCGAATGATTCCAATGGCCGGGCTATCTGGGCACTTGGTATAGCGGCGACGTTTGCGCCGACATCAGGGGTGCAGGATTGGGCGCGGTCATTGTTTGGCGAGTCCATCGACCATCTGGCCGGGATCGATTCGCCGCGTGCCAAAGCGTTCAAAATGCTCGGCAGCATCGCTGTGCAAAGCGGACTTTCCGATCATTTCATACTGCGGGCATTCATCGCCGAATGGGGCGAGCTATTGCTGCGGCATTACGGCGATGCTCGCCGCGACGACTGGCATTGGTTTGAACCCGTGCTCGCTTACGACAATGCCCGACTGTCAGAGGCTTTGATCCGTGCGGGAGTGTTGCTGCGCCGCGATGAATTTCTGCGTATCGGTTTGGAATCGCTTGCATGGCTATATGCGATCCAGACCAGCACGACCGGTCATTTTTCCGCCATCGGCTCTGACAGCTTTAATCGCCCGTTCGCCGCGCCATTGCCGCATGACCAACAACCGGTTGAGGCAGCGGCGATGGTTGATGCCTGCGATGCCGCATTTACCGCCACCAATGATCCAGTGTGGCGGGAACGAGCGATAAACGCCTATCGCTGGTTTTTGGGTAAGAATGACAATGGCCTGGCGGTAGGCGATGTCGTTACTGGCGGCTGTTTTGATGCCTTGACGCCGACGGGTGTCAACCTGAACCAAGGGGCTGAATCGATACTGGCATTTCATCTTGCGACGATTGCCATCCAGCCGCATGTGACCCGCTGATGCTGCACCTGCACCAATCGAGCGTGCGATTGCGCGCGGACCCGTCGCGGGTCGTGTTGCGGCCGTTTCATTTGGCCTGGAACGCTGAAGCGCCCAAGGGGCGGATGCGCAAATTGGTCGACGAGGTGCGCGCGCTCGATATGCGAACCGCACGCACCGAGCTGGCATTGGTCTTTCACGATTTTGAATCGCGTCACGTTCAGACGCAGAACATCTTCATGAAACGCTATGAAGATGTCGAGGCCGATCTGGAGCTCGACGGACGGCGTATCAGGGAAGAGAAAAAACTGCTGATCGGGGCGTATTTCTGTCACGAATATAGCTATGCCGCCGCCGCGTTGATGAACCCGAGTGTGACTTTGCATCCCGATCAGGGCGAGATGTCCGACGGATTTGTCCGCATATTGCTGTCGATGCGGGCGGTCGGTGAAGGCCATATCTCCTCCATCGTGTTCCGCGAAGGTGTGGTGACCAATGACCGCAAGTTTGAATTGGCACCGCAGCCGCGCTGCGCCATGGCGGCCAATACCGTGTCACAACCAGAGGTCGCCGCAGGCAATATCACATCGGTCCATCGTAACCCCGACAGTTCGCTGTCCGGTACCGTGATTTTTCCGGTAACCGATGCCCAGCGCAATGGGCTGGAAGATTTGCGTTTGACCCGCTTTGAACATGACGACGGTTCAGTTGAATGGATCGGGACATATACCGCTTATTCGGGGCGGGAAATCCGGTCCGAACTGATGCGGACATCTGACTTTTGTCGTTTCGATCTGGTACCTTTGGAAGGCAGTGCGGCGCGTAACAAAGGGCTGGCATTGTTCCCGCGAACCTTTGGTGGCCGCTATATGATGATTGGCCGACATGACGGGCAAAATCTGTTCCTGATCGATTCCGACGATCTTGGTAATTGGGCGGATGGGCAGTTGCTGCTTGAACCGCGCTATCCTTGGGAATTGATCCAGATCGGCAATTGCGGCCCGCCGATTGAAATTGACGAAGGCTGGTTGCTGTTGACCCACGGCGTTGGCGCTATGCGCAAATATTCGATTGGCGCAGTGTTGCTCGACAAGGATGATCCGTCGAAAGTGCTGGGCCGGACTAGCCAGCCGATATTGTCCTCGGTTGACGAAGACCGCGAAGGTTATGTGCCTAATGTCGTCTATTCATGCGGTGGGATGCGGATTGGCGACGACCTGTTCCTGCCTTATGGGGTCGCCGATAGCTCGGTGGCCTTTGCTTTCCTCTCGATCAAGGAATTGCTGGCGTCAATGTAGCCGCAGGCTGGTTGTTTTTCCGCATGTTTGAGAGATTTTCGTGGCATATTTAAGTAAATACTATCACGGCGATAGCAATTGCAGCCAATTCTGCTTCATATTAGAATTTCACAGTCTCCGCCAATTTCCATCCAACTGTGACCTGATTGTCGCTTGCAATCAAAAATGGATGTTTGGTCGGAATCTTGCTTGGCCTTTTGGGCTTCGATAGCTAAAGGGTGAGTTGAAATGCTGTATTGTCAGTGCAATACGCTTGTAACATCGGGTTCTTTGTATATTCACGTTTCAAACTGGTCTAAGTTCAAAAAGGCTTATCGAAAGTAGGGCATGTCAAATCCAGATTTTACCTCCGCGCGCCGCGCCATGATCGACAGCCAATTGCGGACCAGCGGCATTTCCGAACCATCGGTTATCGCGGCTATGGCAGCGTGTGAGCGTGAATATTTTGTTCCAGCCGCAATGCGCGCTATCGCCTATATGGACCGCAGCATTGATATCGGCGGTAACAGAAAGCTAAATCCGCCGGTCGCGGCCGCCATGATGTTGCAGGCCGCAGAAGTCAAAAGCGGCGACCGGGTTTTGCTGGTTGGCGCAGGTACCGGCTATTTGGCCACCCTTTTGGCGGCGACAGCGGCGTCGATCGTCGCGTTGGAAGAAGACGATGCTTTATACAGCGAAGCTGTCAGCAGGCTTTCATCATGGGCCAACGTAACGCTGGTTAAGGGTCCGCTGATCGGCGGCTGGGCAGATCTAGGACCGTATTCGCTGATTATCATTGACGGCGCTATTGCGGGATTGCCGGTGGCGCTGTCGGACCAATTGACGGACGGTGGCCGAATTGTGTGCGGGTTGATCGACAATAATGTCAGCCGCTTGGCCATTGGTTACCGCAGAAACGGCGACACCGGAAATGCCTTGGCGCTGCGACCATTTGCCGATACTGATATCGCGCAATTGTATGACTTTGCACGTAAAGCGGAGTTTGTATTTTGATATCAATGCGGATTACGAATTTGCGGTGCGCCGCATTTGCAGGAACGATTTTGGCGTTATGCGCGGCTCCGGCAACCGCCGATACCCTGCGTGATGCATTGGAAGCGGCCTATGCGTCCAATCCGAACTTAACCGCAGCACGCGCGGGCCAGCAAGTCATTGACGAGAATGTGCCGTTAGCCAAATCGCAAGGAAGACCAAGGGCGTCGGCAAGCGCGACGTACAACGAAAACATCCTCAATTCGGGGTCGGGTCAAGGGTTCAGCACAGCACGTTCGGTATCGGTAGGTCCAACGATACAAGTTCCGCTTTATTCCGGCGGATCGATTAGAAACGCAGTCCGTGCCGCAGAAACCCGTGTCGAAGCCGGGCGTGAAAATTTACGCGGCACCGAAAGCAGTATATTTTCCGCTGTCGTTGCCGCTTATATGGACGTGATCCGCGACGAAGCAGTGGTTTCGCTGAACCGTGCCCAGGTTGGCGTGCTCCAAGTAAACCTGCAAGCGACCCGCGACCGTTTTGAAATTGGCGACCTCACGCGCACCGATGTCGCGCAGTCCGAAGCACGCCTAGCCACCGCGATCAGCAGTATGGAATCGGCGCGGGCAAACCTTATCCGGTCGAAAGAGGGTTATATCCAATTGGTTGGCAAAGCGCCGGAAGATTTGGAAGCACCGCCGCCATTGCCCAACTTGCCCGAAGCTCCAGAAATAGCAGTGAAAATTGCGATCGAAAACAATCCGGATCTTGCCGCAGCGAACAAGCAATACAACGCCGCAATTTTTGACCGGCAAAGCGCAAATGCGTCACGCCTGCCAACGGTTTCTGGTTTTACCAGCGGAAATTACAACAACACTTTGGGTTCATCAAAGCTGAACGGCGTGGCTACAGGAATCGATCAAACATCGACATCGGCGCAAATTGGTGTGCAGGTAAACATTCCTTTGTATCAAGGCGGTGCACCAGCCGCCCAAATCCGTCAGTCTCAGGCCCGGTTGAGCCAGGCACAAGAGGCGATCATTGCCGCTGAACGCGATGTCATTGCGCAGACACGTGCTTCTTATGCCGCTTGGCGCGCCAGCATCGAAGTAATAGCATCGTCGGAACGTGCCGTATCTGCCAATGAATTGTCATTGGAAGGCGTGCGTGCCGAAAATACTGTGGGCAACCGCACCATTCTCGACATATTGAATGCTGAGCAAGAATTGCTGAACAGCAAAGTGCAATTGGTCACGGCCCGGCGCAATTCTTATGTCGCCGGTTTCACTTTGTTGGCTGCAATGGGCCGGGCAGAGGCGCGTGATTTGGGGCTTGAAGGTGGCCCTTTATACGATCCAACGGAATATTATGCGCGCGTCGAAAATGCTTGGAATGACTGGTCAACAAACCCCGATCCGACAACAAAAGCAACCCGGACCATTGACACGCCGCCGCAAACGGCAGAAATAGAGCCATTAGCGGATATGTCGAGCCGCAGAGAAACGGGTAAGCGGGGCAATTGAGATGGCAGACAGCCGAAGCGAGCTTTCGATGGACGAGATATTGTCATCGATCAAAAAGATCATCGCCGACGAAGATCGGGCCAAACCGGCTGCTGTCAAGGCGCCTGTAAAATCCGCTGCGATCGCCCAAGCAGAAAGCGTAGCGGCAGAGGAAGTTCTGGAATTGACAGAAGCCGCCGAGCCCGCATTTGACGCTCCAAGCGACCCTAAATCCGAAGTTTTGCTGGATGATAACAAGGCACGCAGTCTGCGCCACAGTTTCTCCACATTGCAGACATTGGCCGAACCCGGCGTTGCACCGCAAATCGTGCGTTCGGGCGAAACTTCGCTGGAAGGGCTGACCCGCGAACTGATGCGGCCAATGTTAAAGGATTGGCTCGACAGCCATTTGCCCGGCATTGTTGAAGCAATGGTCGAACGCGAAATCGCGCGAATCACCAAAAAGGATTGATGGTGCGGCGCGGCATTGCTGGCTTGCTATTTCTGGCAAGCAGCATGGCGGCCAGTCCCGTTTGGGCCGAAAATCTTTATGTAGAAACGGGCAAGCTGGTTGACGTGAAAGTCGGCAAGGTTGTTGCCGGCCAATGCATTGGCATCACCGATGAACGGATAACCAGCGTAGGCGATTGTAGGGAAACGCCCATTGGTTCGCGCAGGATTGACTGGTCTGCCTTCACTGTTTTGCCGGGTTTGATGGATCTTCACACGCATTTGGCGGATACTTCCCAAAGTGCCGACCTGGCTGCACCGCTAAAAACGTCGCCTGCCGCAACCGCCTTGATCGGGGCGAAGAATGCGCGCGTCACTTTGATGGCAGGTTTTACCACTGTGCGCGATGTAGGCACCTATCGCGGACTTACCGATATTGCGTTGCGTAACGCCATTAATGCGGGGCAAGTCCCCGGACCGCGCATGTTCGTGGCGGGCGCTTACATCACGATCCCTAAGGGCGGCGGCGAATTGAACGGAGTCGTTCCAAACGAACAGCTGCCTGCTGATATGCGGCTGGGGGTCAGTGAAACAGCGGATGATGCGAGGAGCAAAGCGACGTTTCTAATCGACCAAGGTGCGGATTTCCTAAAGCTGATTGCCACCGGCGCAGTGCTTGCCGTCGGTACTGAGCCCGGTGAACCTGAACTAACCGAAGCGCAGATGAAAGCAGTTGTCGACGTCGCGCGCGATCGCGGCGTCTATGTTACCGCGCATGCTCACGGCGCAGTAGGTATCAAGAACGCCATCCGGGCGGGAGTACGCTCAGTTGAACATGCCAGCCTGATCGACGATGAAGCACTCGGAATGGCCAAGGCGGCGGGCACATGGCTGGTGATGGATATCTATGATGGCGACTATATCAATGATATCGGCACCAAAGAGGGTTGGCCGCAAGAATATCTGCGCAAGAACCGCGAGACTACGGACATGCAGCGTGCTGGTTTTACCAAGGCGGTAAAGATGGGCGTAAAACTTGCCTATGGCACCGACAGCGGTGTCTATCCCCATGGCGGCAATGCCAAGCAATTTGCCTATATGGCCCGCTATGGCATGACGCCGATGCAGGCGATCCAATCAGCAACAATTCGCGCTGCGGAGTTGCTTGGCAAATCCGATACGTTGGGCAGTATCCGCCCCGGTCAATTTGCTGATCTGGTCGCGGTTGCCGGAGATCCATTGGCCGACTTGCATGTGCTGGAAACGATTTCGCATGTGATCAAGGCAGGGCAGCAGGTTAAATAGACTGCTAACGCGAAAAATCGCTGCTGTCTTTCTGACGGCTGAATTTGGAAGCTGACTGTGGCTGCAGCGGGCACAAAAAAGGGCGGGAAAACCCACCCTGTTTTGATTTGCTTCGCGGGTCGCTGAAATTAAACCAGAGTAACCGAGAAAAGCAGGCTGCTGAGCGAAAGTGCGGCGACGAAACTGAAGATCTTATTCATTTTGCTGTTCCTTTTTTTAAAGTACCGATTGCAACGATATTGCAGCAAAGCGGCATTTTATCAGGCCGGACCAGACATCCTTTTATTCTTATATTGTGCAGTGCAGCATACAGAAAACTTGTTCTATTTCAATTCCTAAACTTTTGCATCTAGTTGCACTCTTTGCAACTAACGGTCATTCTTCCTTAACCACATGCACTTTGCCGTTGATATCACCGCGTAATTTTCTTGCGCGGTACGGTGGCACAGGTTAGCCTTTGGTCATGAACATAAAACGTAAATACTCTCTATCGCCACTCAGCCTAGCGTTGGGCGTTTCGGCAATCCTTTCCGCCACTCCGGCCATTGCGCGGCCCATGACCGAAACAGATCTTGTCACATTGAAACGCCTGTCGGCTCCGGCAGTATCGCCCGATGGCACGTTGATTGCGTATCAATTGCGTGAAACTGATTTGGAGGCAAATAAAGCCCGCACCGATATTCAAGTTCTAAAGATCGGCGATGCGGCGGCGCAGCCGGTTAGGGTGGCGTCAAAGCCCGATTTTAATGAACATGATCCGGCATTTTCCCCCGACGGCAAGCATCTCTATTATATCAGCAACGAAAGCGGATCTGATCAGATTTGGCGCACACCCGTTGGCAGCGATGCACCGCAACAAGTGAGCAAATTCAAAACCGACGTTGGCGGGTTCAAACTGTCACCGAATGGAATGCGGCTCGCCGTGTGGGGCGACATTGCACGGTTATGTAATTCAATGGATTGCGATAGCGATGCCGAAAAACAGGCGCTCGGCAAAACAGCGCCTTCGGGCGACACATCGAAACCCGGCCCCGGAACCGGGCGGGAATACGACCAGCTAATGGTCCGCCACTGGGACAGCTGGGAGACGCCGGGCAATTACAGCCGCGTATTTGCCTTTGACATAGACGACGATGGGGCATTGACGGGCGGCAAGGCGATGGACGGCGATCTGGCCGGTGATGCACCTTCAAAGCCATTTGGCGGCGGCGAAGAAATCGGCTGGGCTGCTGACAGTAAATCGCTGTTCTACACACTGCGCAAAGCCGACAAAGACGAAGCGCAATCAACCAATCTCGATATCTATCATGCCGATGCCGCCACTGGCGCCGTGCATAATGCCACCACAGCCAACCAAGCCACCGACACGATGCCGACGCCATCACCCGACGGCAAATGGCTCGCTTATGCCGCGATGGCGCGACCGGCTTATGAAGCAGACCGGCAGGTGTTGATGCTGCGCAACCTGAAAACCAGCAAAGTAACCGCGCTGTCCGAAAAATGGGATCGTTCTGTCCAATCCATCGCATGGTCGCCCGACAGCAAAAGCCTGTATGTGACCGCAGGCGAGATATTGGATACGCCGGTGTTCAAACTTGATCTGAAAGGCAATGTAACCCGGCTGACCAAAGACGGTCATGTTAGCGTGGTCTTGCCCCTGCCCGATGGCGGCATGGTTTATGGAATGGATTCGGTTCAGGCGCCGACCGATTTATTCCGCCGCGACAAGGACGGAAAGGTTACCCAAATCACCGACGTGAACGCAGCCGCGCTCGCCGAAATTGACAAGGTGTATGTGCAGCGTTTCGATTTTGTCGGCGCAAATGGTGATCAGGTTTGGGGTCAGATTACCAAACCAATGGACGTATCCGGAAAACTGCCCGCCGCGTTGATCGTACATGGCGGGCCGCAAGGTTCGTTCGGCAATAGCTGGTCGTTCAGGTGGAACCCAAAGACAATGGCGGCGCAAGGCCTTGCCGTCATATCCATCGATTTTCACGGATCAACAGGCTATGGTCAGGCGTTTACCGACAGCATCAACAAGGATTGGGGCGGTAAACCGCTCGATGATCTGAAACTTGGCATGGCCGCAGTCGCCAAGATTGATACGCAGATTGACACCGCAAATGCCTGCGCGCTGGGCGGATCATATGGCGGCTATATGATGAACTGGATCGAGGGCAATTGGCCGGACCGGTTCAAATGCCTTGTCATCCACGCCGGGGTTTTCGACCTGCGCGCAATGGCTTATGAAACCGAAGAGTTGTGGTTTGACAGGTGGGAAAATGGCGGTCCGTGGACCACCCGCCCCGACGCGGAAAAATGGAATCCGGTGAACCATGTTGCCCAATGGAAAACGCCCGCATTGGTTATACACGGGGAGAAAGATTACCGCATTCCATATTCACAATCACTCGCCGCGTTCACCGCGTTGCAGCAGCAAGGCGTCGAGTCCAAGCTGTTGGTATTTCCCGACGAGAACCACTGGATATTGAAGGCACAGAACAGCATCCAATGGCACCGCAACGTGTTCAGTTGGTTGAAGCAGCATTTAATTGCGCCGGGGCCGATTGCTGCGCAGTAAACCGCGCTAAACTCTTGTCGCGCACGGGGTTAGCTGGCAAAGGCTGACCCCATGACTATTGAACCAGCTATCGACAAGAATTTTGACCCCGCCGCCATTGAAGCCAAATGGTATAAGCATTGGGAAAGTACCGGCGCGTTTCGCCCCGACCGGCCAGAAGCGCAGCCCTATACCATCGTCAACCCGCCGCCGAATGTGACCGGAAGCCTGCATATCGGCCATGCGCTCGACAATACGTTGCAGGACATCCTGATCCGGCATGCGCGGTTGCAGGGCAAGGATGCGCTGTGGGTGGTCGGCATGGACCATGCGGGCATTGCAACGCAGATGGTGGTTGAGCGGCAGATGAATGCCAAGGGGCAGAAACGAACAGATTTCACTCGCGAAGAATTCATCGCCAAAGTGTGGGAATGGAAGAACGAAATCGGGCGGCGAGATTACCGGCCAGTTGCGGCGTCTGGGCTGTTCGATGGATTGGGAAAACGAACGCTTCACGATGGATGAGGGTTTCAGCAAGGGCGTTACCAAGGTGTTCGTCGACCTGTATAATCAAGGCTTGCTGTACCGCGATAAACGGCTGGTCAATTGGGACCCGGGCCTGAAAACCGCGATCAGCGATCTTGAGGTTGAAACGCGCGAGATCAACGGTAAATTTTGGCATTTCAAATATCCGTTGGAGGACGGCAGCGGTTTTATTAGCGTTGCCACCACGCGGCCCGAAACGATGCTCGCCGATATGGCGGTCGCGGTGAACCCTGCCGATGAACGCTATGCGCATCTGGTGGGCAAGAATGTGCGCCTGCCAATTACGGGCCGCTTGATCCCGATTGTCACCGATGAACATGCTGATCCCGAACTGGGCAGCGGCGCGGTGAAGATCACGCCGGGGCATGATTTCAATGACTTTGAAGTCGGCAAACGCGCTGGGTTTAAGGCGGGCGATATGCTCAATATGCTCGATGCCGAGGGCCGTGTGGTGCAGACCAGCGATGGCCTCATTCCCGAAGCATATCTGGGCCTATATCGTTTTGGCATTGAAGGCGAACCGACCAATGCGCGCAAGATGGTTGTCGAGGCGATTGACGCCTTGGGCTTGCTTGAGAAGGTTGAGGACCGCGTTATCCAAACGCCGTTTGGGGATCGTTCGGGGCAAGTGATCGAACCGTGGCTGACCGACCAATGGTATGTCGATGCCGCGACGCTTGCCAAGCCCGCGATTGAAGCAGCGCGCAAGGGTAAGGCGGGTGGCGGTTTCGATATCGTGCCGAAGTCTTGGGAGAAGACGTATTTCAACTGGATGGAGAATATCCAGCCTTGGTGTGTGTCGCGGCAGTTGTGGTGGGGGCACCGGATTCCGGCTTGGTATGGGCCGAAGTTAATTAATGAAATCGGCCAAGTCACTCTTGAAAATCCAGAATTTCTTAGAACTCACCATAGAGATATTAATCCTCAGGTTTTCATTGCCGCAGATGCAAATGAAGCTCTAAGCGCTGCGAAAATTGCATATCGTGAAGATGAATTGCAACGAGAAGTTGTGATCGCGGAATCAGAAGATGCCGCATTTCAACTAACAAATGACGGCAAAATCGGTCTTTGGCAAGACAACGACGTCCTCGATACATGGTTCTCCTCGGCGCTTTGGCCGTTTGGGACATTGGGTTGGCCGGATGGAGCTGACGCGGCTCCCCTCCCGCTTGCGGGAGGGGTTGGGGGTGGGCCTCTACCCTCTCCTTCAGAAAGCTCGCCTTTGGCTCACCCCACCCCTAACCCCTCCCGCAAGCGGGAGGGGAACTTGCTCTCCCGCCACTACCCGAACGACGTGCTGATCTCCGGCTTCGACATCCTGTTCTTCTGGGATGCCCGGATGGCGATGCAGGGATCCACTTCATGAAAGAAGTGCCGTGGAAGACGCTCTACCTGCACGGCCTCGTCCGCGCCGCTGATGGCTGCAAAATGTCGAAGTCGAAAGGGCAATACCGTCGATCCACTGGGCCTGATTGACCAGTACGGCGCGGATGCGTTGCGCTTCTTCATGGCAGCAATGGAGAGCCAGGGCCGCGACATTAAAATGGATGAAAGCCGCGTCGCCGGTTACCGCAATTTTGCCACTAAACTGTGGAATGCGGCGCGCTTTGCGCAATCGAACGGTATCGGCGGATCGCATTCTATAGCCGCGCCCGAGGCGGAACTCGCGGTCAACAAATGGATCATCGGCGAGGTTGCCGAATGCCTGACCAAGTTGAACCGCGCGTTTGAAGAACTGCGCTTTGATGGCATGGCGGACACGATTTATCACTTCGTCTGGGATCAGTTCTGCGATTGGTATCTGGAACTGATTAAGCCCGCATTTGTAGATGGCGAACGCCAAGAGATGGACGCGGAGTCTAAGGTTGTCGCGGGCTGGGTGATCGACCAGATATTGGTCATGCTGCACCCGTTCATGCCGTTCATTACCGAGGAATTGTGGCATTCGATGGCGGACCCGGCAAGCCCGCGTGCCTATGATGTCATCCACGCGAAATGGCCCGAACCGGAGGCTGCGGTTGATGCGGAAGCGAAGGCGGAAATTGAGTGGCTCATCAAACTTGTCGGAGAAGTGCGCACCGCAAAGAATGAGTTGGGTATTGCGCCGGGAGCGAAAATGGGTGCTTTTGTCCGTGATGCTAATCCAGCGACCGTCGCCCGGCTTGCAAATCAGGCTGCTACTTTATCGCGGCTTGCCCGGCTCGAAAATATTATTTTGGGCGACGCGCCTGATGGTGGATCAATTCAGCTTGTCGTCGATGAGGCAACCTTCGTGCTGCCACTCGCTGGCATCATCGACCTAGACGCCGAACGCACACGCCTGACCAAAGGCATCGAAGCCGCCGCCAAGGAACGCGACGCGCTCGCGGGCCGCTTGTCCAACGCGGCATTTGTCGAACGGGCCAAGCCCGAAGCGGTCGAGAAAGCCCGCGCCGATCATGCGGAAAAGGCCGCAGAGGCGGAGCGGTTGTCGGCGGCATTGGCGCGGTTGGGGTAAGTGTATTTTCTTTGTACCTGCGTACCTTCGTGCGACTTCATTTTGTCTCGTACAAAGGCACTAATCTAAATTCACATCCAAACGCCGCCCCAGCGCAGGCTGCGGCCCATCACATCTGTCGGTTTGGACCTCAAGCCGTGATAGGCTCCAGCCTGCGTTGGAGCGGCGGTGCGTATTTATTCATCCGCAAATAAGACTATCGCTGCCGCTCCGCCTTTGCCATGAAGTGTGAACATGACTGCCCCCACACACGAACGCAACCTGACCAGCGGACCTGTCGTCAAGACCTTGTTCCTGTTCGCGCTGCCGTCGCTGGGCGTCAACATATTGCAATCGCTCAATGGATCGGTGAACTCGGTTTGGATCGGCCGGTTTCTGGGCGAGGAGGCTTTGGCGGCGTCGGCGAATGCGGGAATGATCATGTTCCTGATGTTTTCGACATTGTTCGGATTTTCGATCGCGACGACAATATTGATCGCCCAGAATTTGGGACGCGGCAATATTGAAGGTGTGCGGCGGACGATGGGTTCGTCGCTTGGAATGTTCTCGCTCGCGGGCGTTGTTACGGCTATTACAGGGTGGGTATTTGCACCGCAACTGTTGCAATTATTAGCTACTCCCGAAGAAGCCTATCCGCTCGCTTTAACCTATTTGCGGGTGATATTTTTGGGAATGCCGTTTTCATTTGTGATGATCCTGCTGTCATCGGCGCTGCGCGGCCTTGGCGATTCGGTGACGCCGCTGTGGAACACCGTGCTCAATGTCGCGCTTGATGTCGTGCTCAACCCGGTTTTCATCCTCGGATTTGGACCGATACCGGCGATGGGCATAGCGGGTTCGGCTTTGGCGACACTGGTTGCGGGGATAATTAGCGTGGCCATATTGATCGTGAAAATTTACCGTCAGGACTCAACGATCCGGTTACGCGGGGCCGAACTTGGCTGGTTACGCCCCAGTGCAGAATTTGCCCGTCCAATTTTGAAAATGGGCCTGCCGATGGGCTTGTCGATGATCATCATGTCGGCATCATCTTTGGTAATGGTTGGTCTGGTCAACCGTGAAGGTGTGGCGACGATGGCCGCGTTTGGCGTACTTCAGCAATTGTGGAGTTATGCACAAATGCCCGCAGTCGCGGTGGGCAGCGCAGTCAGTGCGATGGCGGCGCAGAATATTGGCGCGGGCCGATGGGACCGGATCAACCGCGTCGCCGGAGCCGGTGTAGCTATCAACATTTTGATGACGACGTGCCTGATCGGGTTCATCACTTTGTTCGCACGGCAATTGTTATCGCTGTTTTTGCCAGCGCAAAGTGCGGCGATAGATATAGCTGTTCATATCAATTACATTGTCGGTTGGAGCTTTATTTTGATGGGTGTGTCGATGGTGTTGACGTTTCTGGTGCGGGCCAATGGCGCGATTTTGGTACCGTTACTGATATTGATTTTCTCTGCGGTATTGGTGCGATTTGCCGTTGGTTTTGGTTTATATCCGCAGTTTGGGGCGGATGCGATATGGTGGGCCTTTATCGCTGCATCGATTGCTTCCTTGGTGTTTTCGGGTGCCTATTTTCTACTCGGCAATTGGCGAGAATTGAGCGTTTTGGATTCGGACATGCCGGTTGCTGTAGTTGCACATTTGGAATAGTTGATAGTGCGGACGCAACAAGCTTGGAAAGTAATGCGAACTAGCCTGATGATGGATACTAATTTGATCGTTACGCGGGTGCGGATCTTGGCATGGGTAGTTTCCCCGTTGCTGCTGCTTTTGCTGATCGTTGCAGGTCGTCCGGCGTTGGCGCAAGTGCCCGGTGCGCCGCTGAATGTACCGGCGACTTTGGTGGCAGAGGCGCTGTCGCCCGCGCCGGGGCAAACCGTAACCTTGGCATTCGCGATGACTCCCAAACCGACATGGCATGGCTATTGGGTCAATGGCGGCGATGCCGGCGTCGGTATGCAGCTTAAATGGGATTTGCCGAACGGGGTAAGCGCGGGCGAACTGCGATATCCGGTACCCCAGCCGTTGATCATCAGCGGCCTGATGAACTATGTTTATGAGCGGCCTTATGCGTTGTTAGCCGACCTTACGATAGATGAGTCGGTGCCCAAAGGTACTAAGTTGAATGTACGCGTGCAGGCCGATTGGTTGGCGTGCACCGACAGAATTTGCGTGCCTGAAAGCGATATCCTTTCGGTTGAGCTGGTCGCCGGATATGGCGCAGTGACACAGGCGAACCGCGCGCGCTTCGATGCGTATCGCGCCGCTTTGCCAGTACCGCTCGACCGGCAGGCGGTGTTTTCAGTGCGCGGCGAATTTATCGATATTGCGGTTCCTTTTGCAGCGACTGCAACGCTGGACCGGCCATATTTTTTTGCGCTGACCAGCGATGTCATCGACTATCCGGTGCCGCAATCCGCAAGGCGGGTTGGCGATTGGTTGGTGATAAAGGCCGGATATCGCGGTAAGGGAGTGACAGGCTTAACCGGCGTGCTGCGTTTTGGTGACGGGCCAGATGGCGGCGGGAAAGATAGTGGGCCGCAGGGCCTGCTTATTTCTGCAATTCCCGGCGCTGTCACCGGCGGCGGCGATTCGGTGATGACATTGGGCGATAATAACACGCCGCAAGCAGCTGGTGGCAATGCGAGTTTCGCGTTAATCCTGTTCTTTTCTGTGCTCGGCGGCTTGCTTTTGAACCTGATGCCTTGTGTTTTTCCAATTCTGGGGTTGAAGGCGTTGTCGCTCGCCAAAATGGGCGGGAACGCACGCGCCGCCAAACTGGATGCGCTGGCTTATGCGGGCGGCGTGATATTAAGCACTATGTTGCTGGGCGGGGTCATGTTGATGTTGCGCGCAGCGGGCGAGCAGGTCGGCTGGGCATTCCAATTGCAGGAGCCGCGAATTGTGTTGTTGCTATTTTTGCTGATGGTAGCGGTAACGTTGAATTTGCTAGGTCAGTTTGAATTGGCGACGGTCAATATCGGCGACGGTTTGGCGCGCAAACAGGGCGCGGCTGGTTCGTTTTGGACCGGAGTGCTGGCGGCGATTGTGGCGACGCCGTGTACCGGGCCATTTATGGCGGCTGCATTGGGCGCGGCGCTGGTTCTGCCCGTGATCCCTGCGTTGACGATATTTGCGGGATTGGGTTTCGGACTGGCGCTGCCTTATCTTGCCATTGGTTTTGTTCCACGATTGCGCGGTTTGCTGCCAAAGCCCGGCCCTTGGTTGGAGAAATTTCGTAGGTTGATGGCAATTCCAATGGCGTTAACGGCGGCGGCGCTGTTGTGGCTATTATGGCGACTGTCAGGAAACATCGGGCTGATGCTTGGTGCCGGCGCCGGGGTTACAATACTGGCATTGCTGTTGTTTGCCGGTAGGGCGCAGCGCAGCGGCGGAATGTTGCCCCCGATTATGGCGGTAAGTGTTCTGGCGCTAACGGCATTGGCAGTATCGGCTTTGCCCCGTGACGCGGTGCAGCGCGGCAAAGGCAACCGCAACAACGTGGTATCGACCGAAGCTTTTTCAGAAGCTCTGCTTGACCGTTACCGCACTCAAGGCAAGCCGGTCTTCGTCTATTTTACAGCGGATTGGTGCGTTACCTGCAAAATTAACGAAGCGAATGCGATCCAACGCCGGGAAGTGGCCAAAGCTTTCAAGGCCGCCGATGTTAAAGTGCTTGAGGGTGATTTTACTTCGCGCGATCCCGCGCTAGCGCGCGTGCTCGCCGCGCATGAACGGTCCGGTGTTCCTCTATATCTGTTTTACGGACGTTCCGCCGATCCGAAAATTCTGCCCCAGATCCTGACCATAGGCGATCTTGTAGGGCCCGCCAATACGGGCGCTGGAGTAAGTCAAAATAAAGCGGGAACAGGCTTAAGATAGGAGCGACATGATGCGTATGCCGGTATCTTATCTGCCTGCCCCCACCCTGAATATCGGTAAGTTGCGACCCAATGGGACTTACCGAAAGCTTGAAACCGGATGCCAATTGCATTGAGCACAGAAGTTTTGAGCACGGAGGCAGGCCGCATTTTGGTATGACGCCCCGAACGGCACCACGGCCTGCCTCCGCCCCATCGCCAGCAAGCTTGCCCCCTTAAAAGGACTCGCCGGCAATCTCGATCCGCTTGACTTGGTTCGCCCCAATCACCGCAATCCCCCGACTACCGGTGATCCCAGCCAATGGGACCGATCGCTCAAAAATTGTCGGCGCTGCTGTTATCACTTCGTCAATGTCCCCTAGGACATTGACGAAGTCATTGATTGCGGCCGGCGTAGCGACAATATTAACTTCGATCCCCCAATATTCCGGGAGATAATGGTAAATTCGCGGTGCCAGAATGACTTCGAAATTGCCTGCAGGTATCGTTCCACTAACCCACAAATATAGGTTTCCTTGGATTGATAGTGTTTTTATTTCCGCAAATTCAAAGTCAATGATCCGTCCGTTTGGAACGCTGGAAAGCGAACCGCTGGCGGCGATATTCATTACTGGCTCCAGAATCTCTCGAGATACTTTTCGCACATTGGAAGTATTGTTCTCTATGCGCTCTTGATGTTTGTAATATACCCCAAGTTTTCCGTCGGTAAAGTGAACAACTTGTAAACTCTAGTATCGGATTGTAACGCATTGAAAATCTATGGAGAAAACGTTCAAAGAATTGTTGCGTTGCTACAATTTCCATCTTTTTGCTCGAAAGTCCTTCTTTTGCCCGAGAACAAATCTAGTGGCACCTTAGTCTAATAAGGATTCGTCAGCAAAAATGTCGCTACTGTTTGCAAGCAGAATCTGTTTCACACGACAAAAGCCGTGGCAATGAAGCAACTCTGGCCGACAAATCGCGATATTACGCAGCAAAGCCCTTTATTTGCGGAACGAATGCGGATAATGGGAGCGCACTGAAAACGATTAGGAGTTACTGTTATCGCTGTCCCGCCCGTCCGGCGCGCCAATACCCCACCTGTAAAGAGTGGACCGCGCCACAATGAAATGATCACCGTGGAGAAAGTCCGCGTCATTGATGATGAAGGTGAAAATCTGGGGGTGATGTATACCCGAGAGGCGATTGAACAAGCAAGAAGCATGGGATTGGACCTGGTGGAAGTGTCGCCAAACGCGGATCCGCCCGTTTGCAAGTTCCTTGATATCGGCAAATTCAAATACGAAGCCCAGAAAAAGGCCAACGCCGCGCGTAAATCGCAGCGGACGCAAGAGATCAAAGAGATCAAAATGCGGCCTAACATTGATGACCATGATTACCAGACCAAAATGAAGAAGGTAACTGAATTCATTGGCGATGGTGACAAAGTAAAGATCACGCTGCGCTTTCGTGGCCGTGAACTTGCCCACCAGCAATTGGGCATGCAGTTGTTGCAGCGCGTCCAAACAGATATGGCAGAAACCGCAAAGGTTGAGGCCCATCCCCGTATGGAAGGCCGTCAGATGTTGATGGTATTGTCGCCCAAATAAGACCAATCATACCCGCTCTAGCACTAGCAATAGCAAGGTATGGTACGACCCGGCTCCCACCATGTTGCGATTAAATTATTTCGCTTCATGGTCGGTAATGGCCTTCGGGCTGACATAAGGTCAGGATGTCGAATTGGCGATGATTCGCAGAACGGCAAATTTGGACCACCAACATATCAACGCAACCTAAACCACTCGCCACACCCACAGTTTGATACTCGAATTATACCGCGCGCCTGTACACACGAACACGCTGCGGTTCATCCAGTCGTATTTACCCGTTGGCGCGATGAATTCGGGGATCGTGCGGAAATAATACTCCGCCGGATCGACATCCTCGCCTGCAATCAGCCGCGCCATCACTTCGGGCGGGCCGTGGCGTAGGCCTTTGTTGCGGATTTGGATAATTACTCCGTCATCAGTTTTCAGCGCATAAGTCGCATCAGCCACCGTTACCCCGTCGGGACGGGTCAGCTGCCAGTCCGCCGCATTGCCCATCAACGCACCTTTGATTAGTGGTCCGGAAACACTGCCGCCTTCAAAGATCGGAATAACCCGCCGTGCGCCATCGGGCGCATCGCCAATCGGGATCGGCGCGCCAAGGTTGCCGCTGGCTTCGTATACAAATTCCAGTTCTGGTTTGATCATTTTCGCCTCCCATGGTAATTGGATAATATTGTAGGAGGTGGCCATGACACTTGCAAACTGCTCTCCAGTCACATTTCTCTTCACGCGTGATCGGGAAAAGGCAAAAGACTTTTATTGCAGAGTTTTGGGGCTCAATTATACCGGCTCGGATGAGCATGCAGACTGTTTTGACCTGAACGGTGTCATGCTGCGGGTTGTACCAATCTCCGATCATACGCCAAGCCCGCACACTGTGTTGGGTTGGAATGTAGCCGACATCGCGGCAACGACATCTGCCTTGAAAACCAATGGCGTCACGTTCCAAATATATGACGGCTTTGGTCAGGATGAAAATGGAGTCTGGTCTGCTCCTGATGGGCGCGCAAAGGTCGCCTGGTTCCTTGATCCGGACGGCAACAATTTGAGCATTACCCAATTTTAAGCGTCAAGCCGCCAACCCCACATCTTCGGCATTCGCCCAATTGCCGTGCAGGCCAAAGCGCATACGGATCGGAATGTTGATCGTCGCAATCGGGCCTTTCTCGATGTCCAGCGCGTCAAACAGCAGCAGGTCGCTGCGATGTTCTTCCAACCGGTTGCAAATTTGGACGATCCAGCCATCGCCTTCACGCGCGTCTTTGCTGCGCGGGATGAAACATGGTTCCTGCAGTGACGAGACGGGCCCGCACCAATAATGCTGTTCGGCCTTGGTTTGATGGTCAATCAGGCAAAGGCAATTCATCAACAGACCGCCCGCACTGCCGCCCTTTAATTCAACCGGGCGGCGCATATCCATTTCCAGCATCCAGCCATAACGATAAGGTTGGCCGACAAAACGATCATCGATGCGGGGAAATTCGCCCGCCGTTTGGGTGAGTTGCACTTCGCTTTCGAACATGTCCGAATTGCTCGCCATGTCGACCGTCCAGCGGGTGAGATAACTCATCGCTTCCATCCCGTTGAACGGCGCGCCGTGGACGTCGGGGAAGAACGGAAACATGTTGTTCTTTGCTACCGGAATGTCGAAATGGACTTTTGATCCTTCCTGGAATGCGTTCATCACGTGGCTGTTGAAACTGTTGCCGGTTTTGAACCAACGGATGTCATCGCCGGTCGCGCCCTGCTTGCGGGGAAGGACGCCAAGATAGACCGGCATCGTGGTATCAAAGCCGAAATGCGGCAACCCCTTTTCCAAGCGATCCCAAGAACCGATGCTGGGCATCAGGTTGAAAACGGCATAATCCTCGGTTATCCCGAAATCATGCATCATCGCGTAATAGGGCGATTTGAACCAAATTTCATGGACCAAATCGCCCTGCGGCGTGATCTCGTAGAATGTGCAATCATCGCTGCACAGGCCTGATGACGCATAGCCGAATGCGATCATGTTACCAGTCTTTTGGTCAATTTTCGGATGCGCGGTAAAGGTCTGGCCAGTCATCTTGGCCCCGGATTGTTTGCTGAGGAATTTGGTGAAGCCGTCTGTTTCCATCGTCGCCGCGTCCATCACCAGCGCCGGGCTATCTTCTTTGAGCGCATAGAGCTTTCCGCCGTGGATGAAGGCGTTGGTGTTCGCTGTGCCGCGATACTCGCCGGCCACCGCTGGATCATCGGTTAACGGATTGCGATAGGCCCCGAACAAAGCCTTACCGGCTTCATTCTCCAACTTCCACTTGTCGGTCTTGGCCCAACGCTGGCGGAAATCGCATTGGCCATCATGAAAGTGAAAGCGGGTAATCATACCGTCGCCATTGAACGAGATATCGTCTTCCAATCGCGGCGGGAATTGCGGGTCGGGCTGAACGCGGTAAAATGCACCGCTCAATTCGGCCGGTATAGTTCCCTGATGTACGAGATCGGCAACGTCCCCTTCGATCCGGGATGGCGTATTGAAACCGGTGAAACTCATGGTGTCAGGAAATTGGGACATAGCAGTAACCTCTCGACACGAATCGTATGTGGTACTAACAATCGCCGTCAGGGGATCAAATGACAAGAACTAAAGAAATATTAGTACCGACAACGCCGCATGTAGAAGGCGATGAGGACATCGGTGAAATCCGCGATATCGTCGGGTTTCATATCCGGCTCGCGCATGGCGCGGTATATCGGCATTTTATCGAGACTTTTCAGGAAATCGACCTGACGCAAAAGCAGGTTTCGGTCTTGTGGCTAATCGACGATCACCCCGATATTGCTCAAACAGATCTGGCACAACGGATGCGAATGGACCGGGCCACCACCATGGCAATTGTCAACCGGCTGCAAGACCGTGATTATCTTGTCCGCGGCAAGTCGCTGTCCGATAGCCGCAAGCAGACGCTTAACCTAACCGATGGTGGCCGCAAGGCGCTTGTCCTAGCGAAAGTGGCCATAGCCGAACATGAAAATTGGTTGAAGCGCCGGTTCACCGCCAAAGAAGTCGAAAAGCTAATTGAGATGCTGACCCGCATTCACGAATAACAATATTGGCAAGGGAGAGCCCGAATGACACCCAAACAGATGATCGACGATGGCGCGATGCATTGGCGGCAATGGCTTGTCATTTTACTGATGGTGATCCTCAATGCTTTAGACGGGTTTGATGTTCTTTCCAGCGCCTTTGCCGCGCCTGGCATCACCAAAGACTGGAGCATTCCAAGATCAGAATTGGGCATTGTGCTGTCGGCCGAACTGGTCGGCATGGGTTTTGGTTCGATTTTTCTGGGCGGTTATGCGGACAGGTTTGGCCGGAAAATGGCGATGCTGACCTGCCTCGTTTTCATGGCGATAGGCATGTACTTGGCCAGCACCGCGACTTCGGTCAACCCGATGCTGTGCTTTCGATTTATCACGGGAATCGGAATAGGAGGCATGCTCGCTGCAACGAATGCGGTGACTGCTGAAAGCAGCAATACGGCGTTCCGTCGCACAGCCATCGCCGCTTATGTAGCGGGCTATCCCTTGGGGGCGATTATCGGTGGGATCGCAGCCTCGCAATGGTTGCTGCCCGATCATGGTTGGCGTGCGATTTTCTTGTTCGGTGCCGTCGTCACCGCACTTCTCATTCCTATTGTTGCATGGTTGGTGCCGGAAACGGTTGCCTTCCAGGTTACAAAGCGCAATCTTAGTGGCGCGAACCGCACGCTTCAGACGTTTGGCAAAGCCCCGATTGAAGCGCTTCCACCAGAATTGGAAGAAATGGCGAAACCGCGGCTTACCGACATATTGTCCAACCCCAAGCTACGTCCGATAACTTTGCTGCTGTCCTTTGGCTATATGTTCCACACCATCACCTTCTACTACATCTTGAAATTTGCAGTGCAGATTGTGTCCGATTATCCGCCGGGCTATCCGCCAGCGGAGGCCGCAACTGTTCTGACATGGGCGAATGTTGGAGGATTTGTGGGCAGCTTGACATTCGGCTTCGTAATGGCGCGGCTCGGCATAAGATGGCCGACGGCGCTCATGCTACTTATTGGCGCAGTGGGTGTCGGCGCATTTGGCTTAGGTCGCGAAACGTTGTCTGGATGGCAATGGGCGACCATCCTCACTGGATTTTTCACCAACGCCGCCATTAGCGGATTTTACGCTGCCTTCGCACGCGGATTTCCGACCCACGCTCGGGGAACAGGCACAGGTTTTGCATTGGGTATCGGTCGCTTGGGTGCTGCAGGCAGCCCCATTATCGCCGGAGCATTGTTCACATGGCTGGGCAATGATCAGTTGTTGGTGGTGTCATGTATCATGGCAACGGGGTCCTTGATGTCGCTTATTCTATTCCTGTTCTTACCCGAACAGGATGGCGACGAGATATTGGCTGCATCGATGAACGGAAAGGGCGACTGACATAGGGCATGATGCGATTAGATTGCATCGCATCACGCTCTTTATCTATTTGTGGTCGGGTGATTTATAGCGATTAACCGGTGCCCACTTAATCGCATCACCCTCTAGATGTTGATGACATAAGGTTGAAACTTAACCGTAGCCCTGAGCCTGCCTGCGGGCGCTTCACGGTAAGGCGTACTTCGACAGGCTCAGTACTCCGGTTCAACTTACTACGGTGCAACTATATGCCATCACGCTCTAGCCCAGTCGTAAATCTTTCAGCGCGCGAGCTTTCAGCAAATGCTTCTGCACTTTGCCTGAGCTGGTACGCGGAATATAGTCGGTGATGACTGCTGTCTTGGGCACTTTGAACTTGGCAAGGCGCGCTGAACAATGGGCGATAACCTGTTCGGCTGTGATCGCCTTTCCAGCGACAGGGATCACATAGGCCCGGCCCACTTCACCCCAACGTTCATCCGGCACGCCAACTACCGCGCATTCGCCGACTTCGAGCAGCTCGGCAAGTGCCGCCTCTACTTCTGCGGGATAGACATTTTCGCCGCCGGAAATGTACATGTCTTTCTTGCGGTCGACTATGTAAAAATAGCCCTCTTCGTCCTGCATCGCGGCGTCGCCGGTATGGAACCAGCCATCGACAAAGGCCTTTGCCGTTAGTTCCGGCTGCTGCCAATAGCCCTTTGCGACGCTGGGGCTGCGGACCAGTAACTCACCTTGTTCGCCCGACGCAACTTCATTGCCATCATCGTCGATGATCTTGGTCTGCACCGTCATCAACGGCAGTCCGCAGCTGCCCGCCTTGCGCAACATTTCGCTTAAGTCCATCGGCGGAATGGCAAAATTGCTGCCGGTCTCAGACATGCCGAAACCTTCAGAAATGCGGACGCCTGCGCCAATGAACCTTTCAGACTGGGCTTTGGGATTGGGCGCGCCGCCAATTGCCCAAGCGACAATTTTGTGAAGCTTTGCGGCATCAAATCCCGGCTGGTTCCAAAGCGTGGCAGCCATTTGCGGTACCGAAAAATAGTGGGTCACGCCAAGGTCCGGGTCCGTCATGCGCTCCAATGTCAGATGCGGATCGAAGCCTTCTGAAATAAGCACCGCGCCGCCCGCCAGCAACGGTGTTCGCGCCGCCGCCATCAACCCGGCTGTGTGGAACAAGGGCATATCACAAAGAAACGTGCTCGACGGATTGACGGCGTTGCCATGGATCAAATTGGTACAACCCCAGAAATTGTTTTCTTCCGAAAGCATTACGCCCTTGGGCCGACCGCTAGTACCAGATGTGTAAAGCAACGTCGAAACATCGTCAAAGGCGCGCCGTGCGGCCACCGGCGGCGCGGCTCCATCGCTGCCCATCGTCAACATCTCTGCGATGTCAATCACGCGCCGGGCATTGTCGGGCGGAGTCATACCTTTCTGACAAAACAGCATATTCGGCCCTGCGTCCGCCACCAGCGCATGCAGTTCGGCAACAGCCAGCCGCCAGTTGAGCGGCATAAAAATGGCACCTGCCCGGATGCACGCCAGTTGCAGGATTACCATTTCGGCATTGTTCTTTGACAGCGTGGCCAATCGCTCGCCGCTTGCCGGTCCCACTTCTGACACAATCCACGCCGCCAGCCGGTCGACAGCCCGGTGCAGTTCACCATAGGTCCAGCTGCGACCACTTGCGAGGTCGGCGACGGCCCGGTGCGCGGGCATCGCTTTCGCGTAAGTGGCGACGGCGTCAAGTATGGTCATGGATTGCACCTGGGTAGATTATGAAAAGCTGGGAGTAGAGCAAGATTTAGTCCTTTATCTTGCTCGTATCAAATGCACCAAGTCCCGGTTTGAAAGACTTTTCGTCAAGGAACTGGCGCGTGGCTTCTTTGCGGGCTTCATCGCCGCCGAAACTGTGCAGCGATTCCTGCGCCCGGATCAAATAATCCTCGGCATTGTCATAGGTCATTTCGGCCACACGGCGCACCGCCCATTTGGTCGCGCGCAAAGTATGACCTGCCTTTTTGGAGAGGACATCGGCGATTTCGCGGACGCGCGCTTCAAGCCGGTCTGCCGGAACCGATTCGGTCACAAGGCCCTGCGCTTCGGCCTGTTTACCCGACAGGTTTTCACCCATCATCGCGTGATACACAGCTTTGCGCAATGGCATCAAATCCGCGACCACTTTCGATGCGCCGCCGCCGGGCAAAATTGCCCAATTGATTTCAGACAAGCCAAACTGCGAATCATCGGACGTGATCGCAATGTCGCAAGCGAAAAGTGGGCCATAAGCGCCACCAAAGCACCAGCCGTCAATCATCGCGATAGTCGGCTTTTCATACCAGCGTAACCGCTCCCACCAGGCATAAGCTTCACGCTGCGCTTTGCGGACACCGCTCAGGCCGACTGCTTCGGCTTCGCGGAAATATTCTTTAAGGTCCATTCCCGCAGACCATGCTTCGCCTTCGCCGGCAAGGACGAGTACCTTTACATCATCCCGAAACTCCAGATCCTCTATCACTTTTTTCATCTGTCGATTGAGCTTGGGGCTCATACAATTGCGTTTTTCGGGGCGGTTAAACTTTACCCAGGCGATACCGTTTTCAACGGTAAAGGCGACGGTTTCTTCTTCTGTACGTTCAGTCATAATGCGTCCTTAAAAAAGGGGTGGGGCGCTGGAACCACATCACCGGTGAAAAGTTTGAACTTTTGAAAATCTAAGATCAATCTACATTCCTATTGCTATATCTCATAGCAATCTCAATTGCTATCTGCAATAACAATCTCTAGTCAGCGAAAGATGAAGGACCCTCTTGATTCGCTCCCCGGATATTTGCTGCGCCGGGCATCTGCCGCTTCGCTAACCGAACTCAACCAACGATTGATGCCGTTACACCTCCGCCACATCGATGCATCGTTGTTGCTGTTGATCGACGCGAATCCGGACATCACGCAAAGCGATGCGGGACGGATGCTGGATATTCAGCGCGCTAATATGGTGCCCTTAATCGCCCGTCTGGAATCGCAGGGTCTGATTTGCCGAAGGCAAATGGATGGGCGGTCGCAGGCTATATTGTTGACGCCGATCGGGCGGGAAGACATTGCACGAAGCGCTACATTTGATCCAAACCTATGAAGCAGAATTGATCCGCAGAGTGCCCACCGAAATGCAGGCCCATATTGTCCCGATCCTGCGTGCATTGTGGGGCAAGACTGACCGCAGCTGAAACGCGCGCGATGAGTGGGACCAAAAACCCTAATTCACCATCCGCGCATTTTCATCCCAATAACGGCCGCGCAATGGTTTTTTGTCAATCTTGCCATTGGGGGTTTTGGGAATAGCATCAATCAATTCAGCTGATTTAGGGGCTTTGACGCTGCCAAGCCGTATTTTGACGTGCGCGATAACTGATGCTTCATCCAAGCCGTCGGCCACAACAAAAGCGTGGACCGCCTCCCCCCATTTCTCATGCGGAATCCCAATAACTGCGCATTCGCGGACCTGCGGTAATTCCATGATCGCGGCTTCGACTTCGGTGGTGAAAACATTGAAGCCGCCGGTCACCACCATGTCCTTTTTGCGATCGACGATGAAGATGTAACCATCATCGTCACGGTAGGCGACATCGCCGGTATGGTGCCAGCCAAAGGTGCGGGCTTCTGCGGTGGCTTCGGGCTTTTCAAAATAGCGCTTGCTGACCAGCGGCCCGCGCACCACGATTTCACCCGGCATGCCATTGGGCAATAGATTGCCTTCATCATCCATGATCCCAACGCTGACCGAACGGGTTGGCTTGCCGCAGCTTGCCAATCGTTCGGGATGATCGCCCGCCGCAGCTGCTGCAACGGTTTCGGGGGGCAGCCAAGTGACAATCATTGGCGCTTCAACCTGGCCGTAGCATTGGCACATGCAAGGGCCAAACGCTTCCACAGCAATCCGCAGCTTATCTGGTGCGACTGGTGAGCCGACCAAGATGAAGATTTTGAGCGAGCTGGTATCATGCTTCCCGAGTTCTGTTGATCCAAGCAAACCATAGAGCGCGGTGGGCGGCAGATACATGTGCGTGACACGCTCTGCGGCAATGGCGCTGAGGACATGTTCTGGGTCAAAACCCGGCAGAATGACCTGCGTCGCGCCCAGAGCCATCGTCGCCAGAGCAACAGGACCGGCGGCGTGGGTAATGGGAGCGACAACAAGCGAAACCGGATCATCCGTCCGCCCATCTACCGCCGCGCCCAAAGTTTCCTGCATCACGCCCCAACCAAGGTTGGTGACTTCAACCCCCTTTGACGGACCGGTTGTGCCGCCCGTTGGGAAGATGCCGACAATGTCATCCGGATTGGCAAAGGCGTCGACATCGACCGACACAAAGTCGTCGGGCGTGACGTCTGCAATGAACTGTTCAAGCGACGGATCATCGCCTTGGCCGGTGTCAAGACAGACAAAATGCTTGAGATGGGGGCATGCCGCGCGGAGTGCCGCAACATCGCCGGACAGGCTGGAATGATAGAAAATCCATTCGCAGCGTACATAGTCGAGATAGCCGATATTGGCATCGACCGCGTTGCGCGTATTGACGGGTATCCATTTGCCATTGGCACGCCAGATCGCAAGCAGCGCAATCATCACGCTGGCGGAATTGGGGGCATAGAGCGCAACCGGAGCCTGATTGACATAGCCGCTGCGTGCCATTGCGGCGGCAATCCGCTGCGTCAGTGCCTTGGTTTCTGCAAAGGTAAAGCGCGCGCCACTGTCCGCGTCGATCAAGGCAATACGGTTCGGATTGGCATCATGACCACGGTCAAAATAATCGATGGAGCGCATAGAGCGGACTTTCAGATCAGGGCGGAAAGAAGGGGAGAAAGCGTATCAAGCAACACGTCCGGGCGCTCGGCAGGCGCAAGGCCGGGCAGCATTTCGCGCGTGAGCATCCCCGTCGTCAGGCCGATGCTGACAGCACCGACATTGCTTGCCATCCGCAATTCGAGCGCCGGATCATCGCCGACGATGATGACGCGGGGATGGTCTTTGGGCTTGAGGCCCATCGCCCGCGCCGCCTCAACAAACGAAATCCGCGACGGCTTGCCGAGAACCAGCGCGCGCTTGGCGGTGAGCGACTTGATCATCGCATTGATCGGAAAGGAAGCCCCGATCGCCCGCCCTGTTGCGGTCGCGAAGAAGGGGACGTTGCTTGCGGTGACGAGCTTTGCCCCGGCCCAGATATCGCCGCACGCTGCCTCAAGATCGGGGAAAGCAAACTCACGGTGCCAGCCAGTATAGACCGCATCAACCCCGCTCGCCGGTTCGCTAGCGCCGATCACCTCCAGCCCCAGTTCGGCAAGCGGCGCAGCGCATCCGGCATTGCCCAGTACCCGCACCCGGTTTAGCCCGTTACGTTTCAGCCACAGCGCAGCACTGGTCGACGGCGTCATCATTTCATGATCCGCGACATCAAATCCGGCTGCACGCAGTGAGGCCGCATAAGCGGCAGGCGGCTTTGCGGTGCCGTTGGTGAAGACGCGCAACGGGATGCCAGCAGCCTTCACCGCCGCGATGGTTTCAAGCGCGTATGGTAGCGCCTTATGCCCGCCGCTTGCCGCATCACCCAGCGCAATCGTGCCGTCCATATCGAAGATAAAGCCGCTGGCCTGCCGAACGGTGGTCTTTAGATCAAAGCTCATAGTTCAGCCCCGCTGCGAAGTGCAATACGCAGACCCGGACGCTCAACCACAATGTCCCGCGCCATCGGTCGCGACGCCAGCTGCTTTAAAAGCGCAAATAATGGTGCCGCCTCGGGCGTGTAAGTATGGCGCGACCGGCCCGCAGCCAGCATCGCATCCACCTGATCACCCGGCATGACCGCGCGGAGCAGGAATTCTTCATCGTTCATCGTCGTTCCAAACGTCTTGCGCAGTTCACTCAGGGTTGGAAAATCATTTTCTGCCATCAGCACCTTGGCGTGGGGCCGATCAAGAATTGTCGCCAACACTGCGGGATCAACCGGGTTGGTCGGCTTGCCAAACTTACCTAGCACATAGCGGATCACCTGATCGCTGACCTGCGCATAGCGGCGTTCGCCGATGACGTTGAACAGCGCCTGGCTCATCACCATTTGCGGGAAAGGCGTGACCATGATCGGATAGCCAAGTTCAGCACGCACCTGCTCTGTCTCCGCGATAACCGCGCCCAACCTGTCGCCCATACCGAGCTCTTCCAGTTGACGCTTGGTTGTTGTCATCACTCCGCCTGCGATTTGATGCCGCAGGAAGCTTGCATCGAAACCTTGCGGAGTGCCGGGCGGAAGCCCCTCGGCGCACGCCAGTCGCGTCCAATAACCGGTAAGCTGGCGCAGAACACCGCGATCAATCGCGACATCATGTCCCGCCTCGATCAAATTGGCGACCATGCGCTCGGCCTCCGGCAGGGATGAACCATCGCCACCCGGACCAACCCCGACATGAATTGCCGAGATACCAAGTTTCGCCGCCTCAAGGCTCGACAGTTCGCCCAGCCCAAGCGTATTATGCGCGTGGATCTCAAGCGTACGGTCGCCGATCACGGCCTTGACCGCCGGAGCAAGGGTTCGAACGCGGTCAACCGACATCAAGCCGCTGGGGTCCTTCAGATAGAAAAGGTCGATATCCGGGCTCGCCATCAGCGCCTTGGCAAAGCCCGCATAAAAAGCATCATCATGAACATCGGAAAGCGTAAAAGTCAGCGCGGCCATTACTTCAGCCTCGCCTTCTTCCTTAATTATCCGCGATGCGGCAATCACGGCAGGAGCCTCGTGCATCGGATCAAGCATCACGAAGCGGCGGATACCGTTCGCTTGCAGCCGCCGGTACACTAGCCGCATGAAATCGGGATCAGCCTGTTGCCAAGCAATAAAGCGAAGCCCGGTGGTAATAAATTGCAGTGGCGTATTCGGCATCGCTGCGCGCATCCGCCTAATCCGTTCCCACGGGTTGTTCTGGAAATAACGAACCGCAACCGCCATATGGCTGGATGATGTAAAGTCTATCGCGCGGAAACCGGCACGATCAGTTAATGCCGCTGCTTGCAACATGTGCGCGGTGTTCAGACCGGTCGCACCCCACAGGCTTTGGTTGCCATCGCGCATGGTAACGTCGACCAGATTGATCGTCATACGACAAGCCCTTCAAAAAACTGCGTGTCAACGCCGCCCGCAATGAACCGTTCGTCGGCTGCAATAGCCCGGTGCAGGTCGCGGGTGGTATCAACGCCTTCGATGTTGAGTTGGCCAAGCGCACTGCCAAGCCGCTTCACCGCTTCGTCACGCGATTTTCCGTGGACAATCAATTTACCGATCAGCGAGTCGTAATAGGGTGTTACTTCACCGCCACTGGTCATATGGGTATCGATGCGGATGCCCGAACCCGCTGGCCACGCTGCGCGGGTAACGGTGCCGGGTGACGGTCTGAAATCGGCGCGCCAATCCTCCGCATTAATCCGCACTTCGATGGCATGGCCGCCAGATTCCAATCCCGCCTGAACCATATCTTGCGTCAACGACAGCTTAGCCCCGCCTGCGATCAACAGCTGCTGTTCGATCAGGTCGACGCCAGTAATCATTTCTGTGACCGGATGCTCCACCTGAATGCGCGCATTCATTTCGAGAAAGTAGAAATCAAATGTTTCGGCGTCGACAAGAAATTCCACCGTCCCTGCACCGCGATAGTTCAGATGCTTGGCAAGATTGACCGCTGCTTGTTCGATGGCCGCACGCTTGTCGTCCGGAATAGCAGGTGCCGGAGCCTCCTCGACCAGCTTTTGAAAACGGCGCTGGATCGAACAGTCGCGGGTGCCAAGGTGGATAACTGATACGCCATCGCCCAGCACTTGCACTTCGACATGGCGGCCGCGCCCGATATAGCGTTCGACGTAAACACGGGGATCCCCAAAGGCTGCTTGTGCCTCAGCCATCGCAAGGTCGATCTGGCTTTCAAGTTCACCGGGCGAATCAACTCGCTTCATACCACGTCCACCACCACCAGATACCGCCTTGAGCAACAACGGATAGCCGGTCAACTCAGCCTGTGTTCGTGCGGCGTCCTTATCCGCTGCGGGTCCGCCCGGTACGACAGGAAGTCCGGCCTCGATACCAACCTTGCGCGCCATCAGTTTGTCGCCCATCGCATCAAGACTCGAAACATCTGGTCCGACAAAGATGATCCCGGCATCAGCCGCAGCCTTCGCAAACGCGGCGTTTTCGGAAAGAAAGCCATAGCCCGGATGAATCGCATCAGCGCGCGCAAGCCTAGCTGCGGCAATGACGACGTCCACTGACAGATAGCTTTGCGACGATGGAGCAGCGCCGATGATCGCAGTTTCATCTGCGATCTTTGCGGGCAGACTATCGCGGTCGGCCTCCGACGCGCCGAGGATTGTTACCATCCCCATGCGCTGTGCGGTGCGAATGACCCGCAACGCGATCTCGCCGCGATTGGCAACGAACAGACGTCTAATCACAACATGATCTCATGCTAGCCGCATCAATGCCATATGTTTGCCGACCATCGCGCCATTTTCGGCAAGGATCGCCGATATTGTTCCGCTGGCTCCGGCATGCACCGGATTCATCAACTTCATGGTTTCAATAATACCGATCACCGTATCAGCATCGACCACACTGCCAACCTCGACAAAGGGCGGCGCGCCCGGTTGCGGCGCACGGTAGAATGTTCCCGGCAAAGGTGCGCGGATTGCACCACTTTCTTCCTCAACAGCGGCAAAAGCGGTAACGGCCTTGACCGCGTCAGGGGCGTTGTCGGAAAAATCCCATTCCTGGGTCCAACCTCCGGTGGCTTCGGCTCCGTCACGCGCAACACGAAGGCGAAACCGCGATGTTTTGACATCAATCGTTTGATAGCTGGTGCCATCCAGAATTGCGACAATTTCTGCAACGTCTTCGGGTGTGAGGGGTAAGTCTTTGCTCACACCTAACCCCTTAACAGCGCGCGCGATTCGGCGATGATTGCGTCCGAAAACACCTCATCGTTGAAATGGGCATTGACTGCGGTCACGGCAACGTCCGCGGGCATCACGTTTTTGAGATACGCTGCAAATGGCGCGGGCTGACTGGTGTCCTGAATATGCCCGTCGGGACTGTCATGATTGGAAAATCCGCCAAGCGGCGTAAACACCCGCACCGGCCCTTTGGCTTCGGCTACGACCGTAACCAAATGATCCGCCAATGCCTTTAGCTCTGGCAATTCGGTTCGCACAGCGGTCAGTTGCGGGTTATGTTCGTGATAGCGCTTGCCCGGAAATTGCGCCCGCGCCGCCTCAATCGGCCCGGCAATGATAAAGTCTGCATTGCCCGGTGCGAAAATCGTCGGCACGCCGCGCCGTAGCCCGGCCTTGCCCCGTTCGGGCCCGGTATTGGCCAGACCGTTGTTTAGATAATCGACCATTTCGGTAAGCGAGAGATCAAGCACCAGCGCGACATCGCGTTCCGCAGCAATGGCATCAAGTGTTGGGCCGCCTGCACCCGACGAATGAAACACCATGACTTCGCAGCCATCGCTCTCCAATGCCTCCCTTATCCGGCGCACCGATTTTTCGGTGGTCGATAATGTTGTTATCAAGACCAGCGGCCGTTCTGCCTGTACCTCAGAATCATATCCCTTTGCCATGCCGGCAACGGCGTTTGCGGCATTGCGGTACACATCCCGGCTGATGCTGTTAATGCCCGAAACATCGGTCACCGCGTTCATCATCGAGATGTCCTTTACGCCCATATACGGCGCAGTGAAGCCGGACGCCATAGTCGAGACAATCATCTTGGGTAAGCCGTAAGGAAAGCTTTGCATCAGCGCCCCTGCCAAGGCGCTGCCCATCGACCCGCCAACGGCTAGCATACCGGACAATGGACGTTCGGCATGATAAGCATGGGCGGCTTTGATCGCGCCGCCGATCATTACGTCCTGGCATTTGCCTTCATGGCCCAGCGCGCGGACGGCTTCGATCGTAGTTCCGGCAGCAGCCGTTACCTCGTTTGGACCAATTTCTGCACCGCCAACTGTGTGCCTGATACTGGCATCAAGGTGAACCACCTCAACCCCGGCTGCTTCCAACGTGCGCCGGATAAAGCGCGCTTCGATTTCTTTGGTATCCTGTGTGATTACCAACAATACACGCGGCGTTTCGGCCATCTTAATCTCCTCAATTCCCAAAAGACGCATAGCGCAACATTGCTTGACATTGCACGGCACATTCGGGATATCAGATTGCACACAGTGAAACATGGAATGCGATGCTCGAACAAAAAGTCAAATCGGTACGCGCGCTCGAACGCGGGCTGGATGTGCTTCTGGAGATTCAATCACGGCGCGCAGTAAGCCTGCATGAACTGCATCAGTCGCTGAGACTTCCCAAGGCAACGCTGTTGCGTATGCTGGTGACACTCGCAGGCAAGGGGCTGGTGTGGCAACGTTTGGCCGATGGGGCCTATTTGCCGCACGTCGATGCAATTTCAGTCAGCCGGTTCGATGTTGCCGAACGTATCGCTGAAATCGCATCGCCGCATATGGACACGTTAAGTTCAATGGTTGCATGGCCGTCGGTGTTGGCTGTCCCCCGTCTGGATCATGTTGAGATTATTGAGACCAACAGCCCCAAATTTCGGCTTGATGCGGCGATTCTTGGCCCGGTTGGTGTCAAACTTTCCTATATTCACACTGCTACCGGACGTGCCTATCTTGCCGCATGCGATCCCGATGAGCGGGATTCGATTATTGCCCGCCTGCGCCCAAAGGATGCGAGTGATGAAAGTGAACAACAGTTGCGCACAATTCTCGACGACGCGGCGGCAAGAGGATTCTCGGTCAGGGAGCCACTTCACCCTTGGCTTGATCGAAGCCGCCAAATGGTCATGCACGATGGCCGCCGGTCAATGGGGGTGGCGGTAAAAGTGGGTGACCGGCCTGTTGCATCAATCAATATCACATGGATGGCTAAGCATGTAACCAACGAAGACGTCATCGTTCGGCATCTGGGTGCACTGCAAGCGAGCGCGCGGGCTATCGGTGCATCGTTGGAAGAACTGATGATCTGATTTCATTAGGTGAAAAGCCATGCCCTTGTGCACCGCGCAAATTCCGTTCACTCATGAGCCAGAATTTGGCCCTGAGCCAAAATTTGGGAGAAATAGCATGAAGGCATGGCAACTGAATAAAGGTGCAACTTCGCTTAGCGATCTGATTTTGGTCGAGCGCGAAAAGCCCTCCCCAGGCCCCGGCGAGGTACTGATCCGTATCCGTGCCTGTTCACTCAACTACCGTGATTCTTTGATACCCAAGGGCAGTTATATGGGCGGGGTTGTCGACCGCGACATCACGCCTTTGTCGGACGGGGTCGGCGAAATTGAAGCGGTTGGCGCTGGCGTAACGCAGTTCAAAATTGGCGACCGAGTCGCAGGTACCTTCTTTCAGGGATGGGTGTCGGGCCCGGCCAACTCAGCAGCGGGTCCTGCGCTTGGTGCTCCACCGGCAAAAGGAATGCTTGCCGAATATGTAGTGCTGCCCGAATTTGGTGTGGTGCCGATCGCACATTCGCTCAGCTTTGAACAAGCCGCGACGCTGCCATGCGCGGGTGTTACCGCTTGGAATGCACTGATGGAAGGTACGCCACCAGTGCGGCCGGGCTCGTGGGTCGCGGTGCTCGGCACTGGCGGGGTTTCTCTACTCGCGCTGCAAATTGCCAAAGCCGCAGGCGCGCGCGTGATCGTGACATCATCGTCGGACGAAAAGCTTGAACGCGTGCGGGCATTGGGCGCGGACGCCACAGTAAATTACAAAACGACACCCGATTGGGGTGTGGAGGTCATGCGTATCACCGGCGGCGTCGACCATGTCGTCGAAGTTGGCGGACAAGGCACTATGGCACAATCAATGCAGGCAATCGGTTTTGGCGGGGAGATCGCCATCATCGGCGTATTGTCACGCGAGGGCAATGTGACGCCGCGCGATATCATGTTCAAGGCTGGCCGGATGCGCGGAATATTCGTCGGCTCGGCCGCGATGGCGCGCAGCCTGAATGCCGCGATAGACGCCAATGCGATCAAGCCTGTAGTCGATAAGGTTTTCGCTTTTGAAGATGCCAAAGCTGCCTATGATTATCATGCTTCGGCAGCCTTGTTTGGCAAGACTGTTATCACTGTCTGATGGCGACCTTTGTCATGATCCACGGGGCATGGCACGGCGGTTGGTGTTTCGATACGCTGCGACCTTTGCTGGCGGCGAAGGGGCATAAGATGATAGCGCCTGACTTGCCGGGCATGGGCGGCGATGATGCGGCGCTGGTGGCGGTGACGTTGGCCGACTGGGCAGAGTTTGCCGCTGCGATATGCCGTAATGCCGACGCTCCGGTGATCCTGTGCGGACATAGCCGCGGCGGAATCGTCATCAGCGAAGCCGCCGAGCTTGCACCAGAGAGCATTGCTGCGCTCGTGTATATTTGCGCAATGCTGATCCCGTCGGGCAAATCGCGCGCGGACATGCGCGAAAGTGGTCATCCCAATCCTGCATTCGATGCAATCAGAATACCGGTGCCCGGCGGCTCCATCATCGACACGCAAATCGACATGCAGAGCGCCGCCGCCGTATTTGCCCAGCGTTCTCCTCCCGAAATGGCAACTGCCGCCATCGCACGGCTGGTGGCGGAACCGAGCGCGCCATCGGTCACGCCGCTGCATTTGAGCGAAACCAGATACGGCGCAGTGCCACGTCATTATATTGAATGTCTGGACGACCGCGCAATCAATATTGCCGACCAACGGCGGATGCAGTCGCAGCAACCATGCGTCAGCGTAACTGCGCTGGACACCGATCACAGCCCTTTCCTTTCAGCGCCGAATGACCTCGTCAATGCGCTGCACTCTATCGCAGAAGGATTATGCAAATGACTATGCTCGGTTTCGGCCAATCGGTCGGCCAAATTATCCAGATCGCTTATATCGTTGAAGATATCCACGCGAGCATTGACTGGTGGGTCAAAGATGCCAAAACCGGCCCGTGGTTCTTGCTCGATAGCTTTCTTGCTCCAGACCATGTGTATCGCGGGGCGCCATCCGCGGCCGACGTTAAAATCGCAATGGGTTTTGCCGGGCACATGTGTATCGAGCTGATCCAGCCGTGTGACAACAATCCGTCGGTCTACCGCGAAACCGCGCAATCGAGGGGGTTTGGCTTTCATCATTTGGGAATTGCGTGCACCGACGTTGATGCAGAAATCGCAGCTTATCAGGCACGTGGTTATGAACTTGCGTTCCGCGCTGGTGTGCCAACTGGCGGGGCTGTAGCTTACATGGATGGCGGTGTTGTCAATCCGGGCTTTCTCGAACTTATCCCGGCAACACCCGGAATGAACGAAGTCTTTACCAAATTCTGGTGCGCAAGCGTTGATTGGGATGGCAGCGACCCGATAAGGCCGTTCGGCTAACTATCCGGCTTGCGGCGCGTAGCATATTATGTATGTTACACTTACTAAATGATCCGCTTTAACGAGTCGAACCGGCCAAAGGATCATAGGGGGAGGAAGCAGCGATGACACATACAGGACGGCGTTCAGGTGCATATCAGGCAATGCTGGTTGGGCTGCTGAGCCTCAATTTTGGCATCCTGTTCTTTGATCGCAACGCGCTCAATTTTCTCATGCCATTTGTGAAGCCTGATCTGGGCCTGACCGATACGCAGGTTGGTATGCTGTCTTCGGGTTTATCGCTGACTTGGGCGATTGCCGGTTTTGCCGTCGGACGACTTTCGGACAGACTGGGATCACGCAAACCGATTATTGTACTCGGCACCATTGCTTTTTGTCTGTGCTCGGTGATTTCCGGGGTTGCCGCATCGTTCCTGATGCTGCTCGGTGCAAGAATTCTGATGGGTGCGGCAGAAGGCGGTGTCATGCCAGTTAGTCACTCGATTATTGTTGCCGAAGTTGATGAAAAGCACCGCGGTCTGGCAATGGGCGTCGCGCAAAACTTTGGTTCAAATGTGTTGGGATCGGCAGTTGCTCCGCTTGTGCTAATTCCGATTGCGGTTGCCTATGGTTGGCGCGACGGGTTTTTCCTTGCCGCGATACCCGGATTTATCTCTGCCGCGATCATCTGGTTCTTCATCAAAGAGCCGGATATCCGAATTGCACAAGTCGATGACAAGCCCATCCCGTCGCTCAAAGAAGCTTTTGCGGACCGCAACGTTCAATTGTGTTCGCTTATTTCTATCTTACTCGTTTCCTATCTCGTTGTGTGCTGGGCGTTCATGCCACTTTATCTGACCGAACAACGCGGCTTCGATCCCGACAAGACGAAATGGTTGATGGCGGCCTTGGGCATTTCGGCTGGGATTGGCAGTTTTGCGGTTTCGTCTCTGTCCGATTACATCGGGCGCAAACCCGCTATCATCGGGTTTTCGTTTTTGGGCGTCATCCTGCCACTTGCCGCGCTTTTCTTCACGGGCAACAGTTGGCTGATGGCGGCAATCTTCTTTTTTGGGTGGGCGTTGAACGGCGTATTTCCGCTATTCATGGCGACAATACCGTCCGAATCGGTGGACCCGCGCCTGACAGCTTCGCTGACTGGTATAGTTATGGGCATTGGCGAGGTTATCGGCGGCGTCCTCAGCCCCTTCCTCGCAGGTTCGCTATCCGACCTTTACGGACGCAATTCGATAATGTGGCTGATGTTGGGACTTTGCATCGTCGCAGGGATTGTAGGTTTCGGTTTACGCGAAACAGCGCCTCGAATTTTGGCAAAGCGCTGACAAATAATTTCATCTGGTGAAATCTCTTGTCAATTGTCGTTTGTGTTACTTACAACGTGTATCAAAACATTTAACCTGCCGGGACAAGAAAATACTGGTTCAAGCTTTTTTTGAGGGAGAGAGAGAATGGTAGTTCAATTTGGTCGGCTTATGTCCGGCGTCGCGTTCGCGGCAATGATGGTTAGCCCTGCATTTGCACAGGACACCGCCGAAGAACAGCAAGGCGGTATTCAAGAAATCGTCGTGACCGCGCAAAAGCGCGCTGAAAATGTTCAGGACGTGCCAATTGCGATCTCGGCGTTTACGGCTGAGGCACTTTCGGAGCGTGCGGTTACCAGCGTAGCGGCTCTTTCAAATATCGCACCAAACGTAACGCTTGATGCGGGCACACCCTTCTCCGGTTCTTCCGCAGTGCTTTCAGCTTATATCCGCGGCATCGGCGCGAATGATTTTGCCTTCAACATAGATCCGGGCGTCGGCATCTACCTTGATGGCGTTTATTTGGCCCGGTCGGTCGGTGCGAACCAGGAATTACCTGATGTCGAGCGCGTCGAAGTTTTGAAAGGTCCGCAGGGTACGCTGTTTGGACGCAACACCATTGGCGGCGCGATTTCGATTGTGACGCACGATCCTGGCAAAGAATTCCGCTTTAAGGGTGATGTCACACTTGGTCGTTTCGGTCTGATCCAGACGCGCGGTACCGTCGACATGCCGCTCAGCGATGCGCTGAGTTCATCGTTCAGTTTTGCGACTAAGAACCGCAAAGGTTATGTGAAGCGCATCGCGTTTCCGGGTGCGGAGAATTTCGCTTCAACTCCGATCACCAATTACAAGGCAGCAGGCTACGATAATATCGGTCTTGGCCGCGAAGGCGGCGACGGCAGCTGGAACATTCGTGGAAAGCTGAAATACGACAATGACGGTCCGTTCAAAGTTACTTTTTCGGGCGACTATTCCGATATTGATCAGGAAGCAATTGCCAACAAACTAATTGGCACAACACCTGCCGTCTTTGCCGGCACATATAATTGCGCGATCGCTGAACCCGTTGCCACCGGGACCAATTGCGGAGGCGGCCCACCTTCATTTGCATTCCTGCCAGCGATTGGCGGACTGACGACATTGTTCAACAATCCCACGGTGTTCGGTGTAAATACTGATGCCAACCCGAACAACAATCGCCTGCCTTACGACAACCGTTTCGTCACCAACAGTCTTGATACAAGCTATGCCAATGGCAATAACTATTCCAAGCTAAAAACCTATGGCGGATCAATGATCCTCGATTTCGATTTGGGCGAGAATATCGCACTCAAGTCGGTAACGGGTTACCGCGAACTGCATTGGAATGTCGGCATGGATCTTGACGGTTCGCCGCTCAATTTCCTGCACACTAGTTTCACAATGAACCAAAAACAGTTTAGCCAGGAATTGCAATTGCTCGGCAATGCCGCCGATAAGAAGCTTAACTATGTACTTGGTGCCTATTATTTCAAGGAATCCGGCGACCTGCATGACTATGTGACTTTTGCTGAAGGATTGTTGCAGGTTGATGGTCCGAATGATTTGTCGACAAAAAATTATGCCTTCTTTGGGCAGGTCGATTACAAAATTACCGATCAGTTCGCAATTACCCTTGGTGGCCGTTACACCCATGAAAACAAGTCGTTTGAAGGCTTCCAGTCGGATGCCAATGGCCTGACGTACAAGATACTTTCGTTCTTAGGTGCCAATGGTATTCCGCTTGTTGCGGACGATCCGGCGACGCCGGCAAACGAGTTTGTGCCTCCTCCAGTGGCATGCGCCAACATCACGCCAATCACAGACGCTTGCCGGGTCCTTGCTGGGTTCCCCAATGCGGGTCAGCCGCTGCGCTATTACATTGCAGGAACGCAGCGGAAGGTCTTCAACAACTTTTCGCCAAAGGTCGGGTTGCAGTTTCACCCGAACGATGACGTGATGCTGTATGGCAGCTGGTCAAAGGGATATAAAACCGGCGGCTGGACAACGCGGCTTTCCAATCCGCTGCCAACTGCGCCTGATTTTGACGAAGAAAAGGCGACGACGTGGGAACTTGGTGTCAAATCAACGCTGATTGATCGCCGGTTACAGGTCAACGCAGCATTGTTCCAGACCAACTATAAAGGTATCCAGCTGAACTTCCAGCAAGGCGTTTCGCCAACGATTCAGAATGCTGGTGATGCCAAGATCAAAGGCTTTGAAGTTGAAATTACTGCGGCCCCGACCGACGCCTTCACGATCAACGCCTCGGCTGGTTATCTTGACGCGAAATACACCAACGTGTTGTTACCTGCGCAGGTTGCAGCCAACCCGTTCCAGGCGGGCGTGTTCCCGGGTGCAGAGCTTCCCAAAACACCGAAGTTCAAGTTCAATATCAGCCCGCGATATCAGATCGACATGGGCGATTCCGGCAAGGTAATTTTGCTCGTGGATTACACCCACAGCTCAAGCCTGTGGAATGATACGGAACGCGCGTTCTTGCTCAAGCGCCCCTCAACCGATCTGCTCAATGGTTCGATCACCTATCGTCAAGGCGACGAACATTGGGACGTTACGCTGGGCATGACCAACATCACTAATGAACGCTATCTGGTTACCGGCCAGGCACAAATTGCAGGCGGCCAGTTCTATGGCACCTATAGCCGCCCGCGTGAATGGTATGCCAAGCTTGGTTTGAAGTTCTAGTTCTCAATACCGGGAGGGCGGGGTCAGAAATGGCCCCGCCCTTTTCGTTTTTGGTCCCTATTTCGTTTTGGAGTTAAGCTATGCCTGAAACCGCGCATTCGGAATTTTGGAAAGACATCAAGCCAATTGAAAAGGTGTTCCGCACAGGCGGGTTGCCCGAAATCTATGCGTCGAAAATTGCCGAAGGTGACGAACGTTACTGGGTGCCCATTAGTGAGACCGTATCATCCAAGCCCGTTTGGATCAGCCCTTCCAAAAACATGTGGGCCGATGTGCTGATGTCCAAGAGCGCGGGGCTGGTGAACCGGCATTATCATCCGCACCCGATCTGGGCCTATACGATCAGCGGGAAATGGGCGTATCTTGAACATGAATGGACCGCGACCGCAGGCGATTTTGTGTACGAAACCCCAGGCGAAGCTCACACGTTAGTTTGTTATGACAGCCCCGAACCAATGAAGGTGTTTTTCGTGGTTTCCGGCCCGCTGATGTGGCTTGACGAAGACGGCAATACCGTCGGCCATTATGATGTGTTTGACTATATGGCTGCCGCACGCGCGCATTATGCATCGAACGGCATTGGCGCGGATTATGTCGATACACTGATTAGATAGGAATATAATAATGAGCACGATGTCAGCACCGCCATCAACATTGGCCGAGATAGTCAATGTACCGTTTGCGCACAAGGATCTGGTCGCGCGGCTCAGCCCGGGCGGGCGGTATATCGAGGCCGAGACCGATGCCGACAGTCCATGGGTTCCATTCGGGGACAATGCGGCAATCAAGCATCTTGCCTTTGATGTGCGGCAAGGCATTTTCTCCAATATCCTGTGGATCAAGGGTCCGGGCGTTGTCGGCACGCATCTGCATCGCGGCACGATCATGATGGTCTGCCTTGAGGGCAGCGTGAAATATCTCGAATATGACTGGGTCGCATCGCCCGGCGGCCTGATCCTAGAGGTACCGGGGGAAAGCCATACGCTCGTCACCGATCACCCGAACGGGGTCAAACTGTTCGGCTGGATGCAGGGGCCGATTGAGTTTTATGACGAGAATGCCAATTTCGTCGAGACCACCGACGTGTGGTGGTTCATCAACCACTATGAAACTTACTGCAAAGAGCAGGGCATTCCGATCAATCCCAAGCTGTATCTGTAAGGGAACATTGCAATGGCGCAGAAATCGTCCGTCTTTCTAAGCAACGCATGGTACATGGCGTCTTGGGCGGACGATCTTGATAGCGCGCTGACGCCGCTGACCATCTGCGAATTACCGATCTTGCTATACCGCAAGCAGAATGGCGATCCCGTCGCCATCGGCGGAATTTGCCCGCACCGTTATACACCGCTGCAATTCGGCAAGCGTATCGGCGACAACATCCAATGCGGCTATCACGGCATGGTGTTCGGGGAAAGCGGAGCATGCGTCCACAACCCGCATCATGGCGGCGTGGTATCACCTGCAATGAGGGTGCCTGCTTATCCTGTGGCCGAAAAATATGGCATCATCTGGATTTGGACCGGTGACGTGGAAGCCGCTGATCCGGCGCTGATTCCCGATTTCTCCTGCTATGACGACCGCGGCTTTAAGGTGATCCACGGCACGATGGATGTCGCCGCCAATTATGAACTGATAACCGACAATCTGCTTGATCTGACCCACGGCGAGTTTGTGCATGAAGGGCTATTGTCGAGCGAAGCCATCACGATCAGTAAGTTGGAAACGATGGAATCCGGCACGACATTGTGGTCTAACCGTTGGTGTCCGGACGGAGAAGCGCCGCCCGTCTGGGGCAAGCTGATGACCGACCTGATGAAAACCGATCCATCAACGCGCGTCGATCACTGGCTGTATATGCGTTGGGATGCGCCTGCACATTGCCTGCTTGATGTCGGGATTACTCCTGTGGGCAAGACACGTGAAGACGGCGTCTGGGTTTATACTGGGCATCATCTGACGCCGGTGAGCAAGACGCGCAGCCTGTATCACTGGTCCGTCGTTCGCAACCATGCAATAGACAACCCGGATATTGATGACTTTTGGCAAATGTCAATTGATGCCGCTTTTGCGGGTCAGGACAAGCCCATCATCGAAGCGCAGCAAGCGGCGATGGGGGACCGTGCTATAGATGCACTAGACCTTGTCGCCATTCCGGCGGATATTGCCGGAGGCAAAGCGCGAAGAGCACTCACGCGCCTCATCGCCAATCAAGTCAAAGGTGCGCGGCCGCAACCCGGCGCAGCGCCGCTAAATGATTTGCTCGCCAAAAGTGCGGGCAGCCGTCAGCCTGTGCTGTCGGTCGTATAAATATTGGAGAAGAAAATGACAGGCATGAAAGCGCCGCCCTCGGGTGCATATAAAATCGTCGATGTGGCCGAGCCTTATAGCGACACGATCAAGCGCCTCGGCATTGAAGGCACCTATGTTGGAGCGTCCGAGGCTGAAAGCCCATGGGTACCCTTTGGCGACAATGCCGCGATCCGCCATTTGGCTTTCGACGTGCGTGAAAATGTATATGTAAACATTCTCTGGATCAAAAGCCCCGGCGTCATCGGCACACACAAGCATCGCGGTAAAGTCTGGGCCGTCTGCCTTGAAGGCAATTTTCGCTATCTCGAATATGATTGGGTCTGCAAGCAGGGCGAGTTCATCACCGAAACCCCCGGAACTGCGCACACGCTGGTCACCGATAATGCCGAGGGCATGAAAGCACTGTTCCACATGCAGGGCGCGAACGAGTTTTATGACGATGAAGGCAATCATGTCGAAACGCTCGATGTGTGGTGGTTCATCAACCACTATGAAAGCTATTGCAAGGAACACAATCTGCCGATCAATAAGGCTTTATATTTGTGAAAACGCTCGACCAGTTCAACATCGCGGGACGCAACGCACTTGTCACGGGCGCGGCCTCGGGCATTGGTCTGGCTTATGCCGAAGCAATGGCTGAGGCAGGCGCAAAAGTAACATTGGCTGATATCGACGGCGAGGGTGCGGAAAGAGAAGCCGCGCGGTTGCGCGGCGAAGGCGCAGACGCGCGTGCTGCAACCTGCGATATTAGCGACCTTTCCCAAGTCGCTGCCGCGTTTGATGGACATGTTGCTGCTTTTGGTGGGCTCGACATCTGCTTTGCCAATGCGGGATGGGACGCAGGCGACGGTTTTTGGTCACCCGCAGGAGAGCGCAATCCTGCGGGGCGGATCGATCAATATGATCCTGCCAAGTGGCAGCGTTCGATAGATATCAATCTGAACGGAGCATATTACACAATCCGAGAAGCCGTGCGTTGCATGCGCGCGGGCGGCAAAAAGGGTTCAATCATTGCGACGGCGTCAAATGCCGGTATCATCAACGAGGCAATTGTTGGCGTTCCTTACATGCCCGCAAAGGCTGGGGTGCTTCACCTGGTTCGCCATGTGGCGCTGGAGCTTGCCGAGTTTGGAATCCGTGTAAATGCCATCGCACCGGGACCGTTCGTGACCAACATTGGTGATAGCTGGATCAAGAAAAATCCTGATGCTAGAGCATCGTTCGAAAAGACAATTCCGCTCGGACATATGGCTGAGACAGAGCAGATAAAACCGCTGGCACTGCTGCTCGCTTCGGACGCTTCGGCGTTTATGACAGGCGCACATGTCGTGATTGATGGCGGCGTCCAATTGGGGAATTTCAAATGAAGTTGATGTTTGGATTGACGGCTGCGGTCACAATTTTTGCAGGCGGCGTCGCTCTTGCCGGTCAGAAACTAGGGCAGCCAGAGGGCGAACGTGCGCCTGAAGAGCTTTATGCAAAAACCTGTGGATACTGCCATGGAAAAAATATCGGGCCAGTGATCCGTGGCCGCGCTTTACCGGCAGCCGCGATCAAGGCAATTGTGCGCGGCGGCCAAAACGCCATGCCATCATTTCGCCAAACCGAAATCACCGATAGCGAACTCAGTAAGCTTGCCCTGTGGATTGCCGCCAGCAAGGCCGACCCAAGGGAGCAGGGCAAATGAGCATGGACATGAACCGCCGTGCGTTGCTTAGCACTGCCGTGGTTGGCGCAGCAGCGGCAACACTGGTCGCGTGCAAGGAAAATCCTGCACCGCTTGCGCCTTCGGTTAGCAAAGCCGATTTCAAAGGGGCCGTTGCCGAGATGCGCCGCGTTGTCGGCGATGAATGGGTGTTTGCCGATACCGACGCGGTCATTCCGTACAGCAAAACCTATATCCCGGATCCGACTCACCGCTATGTTCCCGTCGGCGCGGTCGCCCCTGCAACCGTTGAAGAGGTGCAGGAACTGGTCCGGATAGCAAACAAATATAAGCAGCCATTGTGGACCGTCTCCACCGGCAAGAATATGGGATACGGCATGGCCGCCCCCGCAACGCCGGGGCAAATGGTGCTTGATCTGAAACGGATGAACCGGATATTGGAGGTTGATCCCGAACTCGGTACGGCGCTGATCGAACCGGGTGTCACCTATCAGCAGCTCAAAGACTATCTCGACGACAACAACCTGCCCTATTGGATCGATGTTCCCACTGTCGGGCCTATCGCTGGCCCAGTTGGCAATACACTTGATCGCGGTGTGGGCTACACCCCTTATGGCGAGCATTTCATGTTCCAGTGTGGGATGGAAGTTATCCTGCCCGATGGCCGCCTTCTGCGCACGGGCATGGGGAGCATCGAAGGATCGACCGCGTGGCAAGCGTTCAAATGGGGCTACGGACCTTATATTGACGGACTGTTCACCCAATCGAACTTTGGCGTTGTCACCAAAATGGGCCTGTGGTTGATGCCCAAGCCACCAGTGTTCAAGCCCTTCATGATCCGCCACGCTGAAATGGCCGATGTCTCCAAAATCGTTGAGACAATGCGTCCTTTGCGCGTTTCCAGCCTGATCGCCAATGGCAATCTGATGATGAGCGCGGCGTACCAACTCGCGATGTTCAACCGGCGCAGCGATGTGCAGGCTGATCCCGGACCGCTCAGCGACGAGTCGTTAAAAAAAGCCGCTAAGGCCAATGGTCTGGGCATGTGGAACACCTATTTCGCACTTTATGGCACCGACGGAACAGTGGCAGCGGTTGAACCGATCATCCGCGCCGCCATCGGCGCGAGTGGCGGCGAAGTGCTGACCGAAGCGGAGATGGGTGATAATCCGTGGTTCCATCATCACAAGACGTTGATGGAGGGCGGCCTCAACCTCGACGAAATCGGCCTGCTGCGCTGGCGCGGCAATGGCGGAGGTCTCGCGTGGTTTGCGCCGGTCGCGGCGGCCAAGGGCAAGGAAACAGAAGGCCAGACCAAACTCGCGCGCGAAATCCTGGAGAAATACGGTTTTGATTATACGGCAGCCTATGTGATCGGCTGGCGCGATTTGCATCATATTATCGCATTGCTGTTCGACAAATCCGATCCCGCCGAGGAAAAGAAAGCTGACGAATGTTACCGCGAACTGGTTAAACGCTTCGGCGAAAAAGGCTGGGCCAGTTACCGCACCGGCGTTAACACGATGGATCTGGTGGCTGAGCAATATGGTCAGGTCAACCGCGACTTCAATCAACAGATCAAGGACGCGATTGACCCCAACCATATCCTGTCGCCCGGCAAGTCAGGGATTAAATAATGCGCGCGGCGGTGATGCAGGGGCTGCAGTTGCCGCTCGTCATCGCGACGTTGCCTGATCCAACGCCTGGCGAAGGGGAGCTGGTCGTCAAGGTTGGCCGCTGCGGCATTTGCGGGTCTGATCTGCACATGACCGAAGACCCAGCTTTCGGCAAAGGCCCAGGCGATGTGCTTGGCCATGAGTTTGCCGGCGAAGTGGTGGCGCTGGGCAAAGGCACGGAAGGCGTTGCGCTCGGCGATCTGGTTTCGGTTATACCACTCATCAGCTGCGGCACATGCGCCTCTTGCCGCGCTGGCGAAGTGGCATGGTGTGACGAGTTTGGCTTGCAAGGCGGCGGCTTTGCCGAGTTTGCCGTGACACGGCCCAATCAATGCGTGCGGCTGCCCAAATCCGCTAGCCTTGCCGACGGTGCGATCATCGAACCGCTCGCCGTCGCGCTCCACGGCGTCAACATGTCGGGTATGAAGAAGGGCGACAAGCTATTGATCTTGGGCGCTGGCCCCATTGGGCTGGCGGTTGCATTCTGGGCGCGGCGCAGGGGCGCGTCCGATATCGTTATTCAGGAATTAAACGACTTTCAGCATGCGCGGGCATCCGGCATGGGCGCAAGCGGCTTCGTCGTCGATCCTGCAGACCCGGTTGGCGCAGCAGAACGCGCGCTAGGCGGAAAGGCCGATATCGTATTTGAATGTGTCGGCATCCCCGGCCTCATCGAACAAGCCGTGAGCCAGGTCCGGGCGCGCGGCACGATCTTGCTACTCGGCCTATGCACAAAGCCCGACACAATGAACACGTTCGCAATGCTCTCCAAAGAAGTGCGGCTGGTCACGTCAGCCTTTTTCACGCGGCAGGAATATGAAGAAGCACTTGATGCACTCAACGCCGGAGCTGCAGAACCGAGATTGCTGGTAACCGACACGATTTCACTGAACGACACGCCGCAGCGTTTTGAGGCGCTGCGTAAACGCACGCATGACTGCAAGATTTTGATTGCGCCCTAGGCGCTCCAAAGGGGATATGAAATGAAGAGATGGATATTCGCTATGTTGGCCTTGGCGGCCGCTCCGGCATTCGCCCAGCAAAAACCGCTTGAGGTCGAAGTGCTGCAAACCAGCCCCGGTTCGCTCAGCGCCAATATTGCGCTGATCAAGGGCGAGAAAAAAGCAGTCCTCGTCGATGCGCCCTTCACCATGGCCGATGCCCACCGCGTCGTTGCCATGATCCTGGACAGCGGCAAAGAGTTGGAGACGATATTCATCGGCCATGATCACCCCGATCATTTCTTTGCGATGGAAGTCATCACCGAAGCATTTCCCGATGCAAAGGTCGTCGCGCATCCAGTCGTTGCTGCCGATATCTGGCGTTCGTTGCCGTTTAAGGTCAAGCGCTGGGGTCCATTGCTCGGAAATAATGGTCCGCGTCATCCGACCGCCCCTGCGGCGCTGGAAAGCGATACGATCATGCTCGAAGGGCGTGAATTAAAAGTCATCGCGCCAATGCAAGGCGACCATGTGCACGCCACTGCGCTGTGGGCACCCAGCATCAAAGCACTGTTCCCCGGTGACCTCGTTTACAATGAAATGTATTTGTGGTTCGGTGAACATGATGCGGCAGCAGTCGCGGGCTGGGGCAGATCCATCGAACAACTCGCCGCACTAAATCCGGTTATCGTTGTAGCTGGCCATTCGAAGCCCGGGTTGCCGAACGACGCATCTGGCCTCGATTACAGTCGCCGCTATATTGCCGCATGGCCAAAGTTGGTTGCGGCGTCAAAAAATTCAGCTGACCTGCGCGCCCGCGTTCAACAAACTTTCCCGAACAGCATCGATGTCCTTGGTGACTTCTTGCTCGGCAATTCGTCGAAAGTGGCAAAGGGAGAACAGGCGGCATGGCAGGAATGACGATTTGACCCACTACGTCCTTGTTCATGGCGCGTGGGGCGCCGGCGATAGCTATGCCGAGATTGCAGATGCGTTTGCGTGGTGCCGGGCATCAAGTTCACATTGCCGCGCTCACCGGGCTGGGGACACGCGCGTCTGAACTTTCGCCAGCGATTACACTTTCAACGCATATAGGTGACGTGGCCGTCGCAATTGACGCAGCAAATCTGACCGATTTCATTCTTGTCGGTCACAGTTATGGCGGGATGATTATCACCGCCATAGCCGCCCGGTACGCCGCCCGGATCAGGTCGCTCGTTTATATCGACGCCTTCTTGCCGCGCGAAGGGGAAGCATTGTGGGACATCGCGACCGATTGGGAACGCCAGCATTATATCGATGCCCAGCGCGACTCGCCGGGTCTGGTCGCGCCGTTTCCAAAAGCGCCGCCACATCTGACCCGCCATCCTTTGCTGACGCTGCTGGAACCGGTACATTTGACTGGCGACGAAGCGGCCATCAAACGGCGTATTTACATCTATGCCAAAAACGGCGCGCCGAAAACCTTTGGCAAATTTTATGAACGGGTGTTGGCCGATCCGGCGTGGCAAACCCATGCGCTCGATAGCGGGCACGGCGTGATGCAGGATGCGCCCGACGCATTATTTTCGATATTACTGAACGAAGGAACAAGCGATGCAATTTGATGGAAAAACCGTCCTGATTACCGGCGGAGCAACCGGCATTGGCCGCGCCACGGCGCTTGCCTTTGCGCGTGAAGGCGCATCGGTGATGATCGGCGACATAGATGATCGAGCCGCCGAAACCGTAACGCTGATCGACGCCGCAGGAGGCAAGGCCGCTTTCAAAACGGCCGACGTTACCGATGCCGACGCTATGACGGAACTTGTACGTGATTGCGTCGCGCGTTTTGGTAGCATGGATATGGCATTCAACAATGCAGGCGTTCTGCCACCGCCGTTGCCGTTTCATGAAGTGCCAGCCAGCGACCTTGACCTCATTCTCAATGTCGACCTGAAGGGCGTCTTTTTCGCGATGCAAGCACAGATCCGGCATTTCCTTGGACATGGCGGCGGCGCGATTGTGAACACTGCATCAGTTGCGGGCATCGTCGCTGACCCGCAAATGTCGGCCTATGTCGCCGCCAAGCACGGCGTTGTCGGCTTGACCAAAGCGGTCGCGATTGAATATGCGCAGGCCGGTATCCGCGTTAATGCTATTGGTCCCGGGTTTGTTGCCACCCCGATGACGCAAGCATGGCTGGATAGCGAAGAGTTCAAAGCGGCATTTTTCGCACAGAATATCAGCGGCCGGGCGGCCCAGCCTGAAGAGATTGCAGGAACCGTCCTGCATCTATGCTCCGACGCGGCAAGCTTTATCAATGGTTCGCTGTTCATCATCGACGGCGGCCAAACCGCGCATTAAAGCGAGATGAGAGTGATCAACACCGCAGTGCTGAGCCTGTCGAAGCACGCCTAGCCGACAAGCGCCGTTGACCTGACGGTCGCCTTCGGCTCGATAGGCTCAGGGCTACGGTTTTGCGTCAATGAAGAACCTCAACCTTGGTATTGCTTCGATGCATTTCATCATGCACTAATCCACCAGCACCTCGACCAGCATCGGCCCGGCGGACCCGAACGCGCCGCTGAGCGCAGCGTCGAGCTCACCTGCGTGTCCGACCCGTACCGCATCAACGCCCTGCCCGTGTGCCAATGACACAAAGTCGATACCCGACAAATCGGTGCCCTCAAGTGACTGCAAACCAAAATGCCGCCCAAAAACATGCAGCGCCTCATAACGGCGATTGTTGATGATAATGAAGGTCATTGGCAGCTTTAGCTGCGCCGCTGTCCACAATCCCTGAATTGCATACATCGCGGCGCCGTCACCCAGCACGCCAATCACCCGCGTATCAGGCCGCGCCATCGCAACGCCTATGGCGGCAGGCAGGCCGTGGCCAAGGCCACCGCTAGCACATGTGTAAAAACCGTCGCGCGCGGTGATCGGCAAATGGTCGTGCATCGCGCCGCGGCTGCTGGCCGCTTCCTCAACAATGACACTGTTCGCAGGACGTAATGCTGCGATCCGCTGTAGCAGATAAGCATCGGTCAAAGGCACACCAGGGAGCGGCGCAAAGGCAGTGCGCGGCGGGGGTGCGGTGCGTTTCGCGGGTAATGGACCAGCAAGTAAATCCGCAATCCCGGCCTTGATGTTGGTCACTATCGCGGTGCCGCCAGGAATCCAGCTCGCCTGATTGGGATCATTGGTCAGTTGAAACAGCTTCGCGCCTTCGGGCGCATGCGGGCCGAAACCCTCCGCATGATAGGTGAAGGCAGGGCCGCCGAGCACCAGAACCAAATCTGCGTCATCCAAATCAGCAACAATCCTCTCCCGAAACGCGGCAAGGAAACCGGCGAACAACCGGTGATCTTCTGGGAAGCTGACCCGCGCATTCATGGGCGCTACCCAGACGCCTGCCTCATGCCGCTCGGCAAGCGCAATCACTTCTTCCCACGCATCATCAAGCGCCACACCGGCCCCCACAACGAACACCGGTTTGCGCGCAGCCACTAAAGCTTCTGCAACCTCTGCTAGCATCGCGGCATCACCGCGCACGGCCCGCGAAACCCGCGCCAGTTCTGGCGGATCACACATCCGGTCCCAATCGTCGATGGGAATAGACACAAACACCGGACCCTGCGGCGCCTGCATTGCAATATGATAAGCGCGCGCAATAGCGGCTGGCACATCTTCGGCGCGCGCAGGTTCGACCGAATATTTGACATAGGGCCGGGGGAATTCGGTGGCGCGCTCGGCATAGAGAAAGGGTTCGAACGGCAAAATAGACCGCGCCTGTTGTCCCGCCGTCACAACAAGCGGTGTCTGGTTCTTAAACGCCGTGAACAAATTGCCCAGCGCATGGCCAACGCCTGCCGCTGAATGCAAATTAACAAAGGCGGCATTGCGCGTTGCCTGCGCATAACCATCGGCCATCGCCATTACGACCGATTCCTGCAGGCCCAGTATATAGCGGAAATCGTCCGGGAAATCGCGAAACATCGGCAGCTCGGTTGATCCCGGATTGCCGAATATCGTCGTCATTCCGGTCTGGCGCAGGATTTCGAAGGTCGCTTCGCGAACAGTGATCATAGCATGTAAAAGTCCGCGACCGCCGGGATGCAGTCGTTCAATAATGTGGTGGTCTTTTTGGCGATCTTCCAAGCTGCCCCGTCGCGGTGCAATTCATAATCATAATGACCAAAAAAGTTATGTGCCGCTTGACGGCGCGCATTGTAGCAATGGACGTTGAAACTGGCGTGGACACTGCCACTTTCGCTCACCAAGATGTTGGACGTGCTGTGCGATGTGCGCTGAAGCGGGGTTGAGGCAATCGACAGTCCCGATTTCACGCGCCAGACCCGGTCTTCCAGATTTTGTCGCCCCTGATACCAGATCAGCGAAAGTTCACTCTGAGGATCGGACGTCGGCGTCACTTCATCGCGCCATGCCGGAACCCAATAGACGACATCATCGGTGAACAGCGCCAACCAGTCATCCCATTGCCGCTTGTCCAAATACATCCCCTCGCGCGCGATAAGATCATGGGCCTCTTCCCGAGAAATCATTTGCCCAAGCCCTTGTAAAGGCCCTTGCGAAGGCGGCCAAGCCATGCCCGGTAATAACTGTGGAACAGCGTTTCATCGCACAATTGCGAATCCGACGGCACGCTGCGTGCAGGCGTTACCGGCAGCAAACTGGCATGGGCATCGCCGCCCGCAACCATCGCCGTCATGCCGCGGCTATAGCCAAGCAACCAAGGTTTCAAAGTGCCTCCATGCCCCGTCTGCGCCGCTTCATAACAGACCGCATCATCAGGCGTAGCCATACCGGTGGGGTTGAAGAAATCCTCATAATTGCGAATACGCTGGGCACGCGCAGCAGCACTTTCGCCCTTTGGCGCGATGCAGAATGTCCGCATTTCGGTCTTGCCCGCCGACAGCGGCCGCATGATGCGCAGCTGGCTCGATGCATTTTCGGCAAGCTGCATATTGGGAAAGATGGTCAGGTTCCGCATATTGACCATCCAGTCGCGCCGTGCCGCCCCATATCGCCGCGCCAGCGCGTCGGCGCGCTCCGCCAAGGGAACCGCGTCGCTCAACGGGATGACCTGCCAATTGACGACATGGCCTTCGTCAAACGCATAGGTGCCGCCGGTAATCCCGTCTGCCATCTCGCTCCATGCCGCATCCTTGCCCCAAACCGAACGCACGGCATTTTCGGTTTTTTCCGAGTTGCGCTTTTCGATCAGGCGGACATAGGACGGATGGACCGAGGTGAAATGATAGGGATCGGCACAGTTTTCGAGCTGCATTTTCCAGTTGCCATCATAGGTAAAAATAACTTCACCCGGAACAAGTTCCAACCCGTCCTCGCCTTGGTCAGCGGAAACGTCGAGAAAATGCCGCGCTTCGCCCAGATGCTCCTCGAGCGGGCAAGTTTCAACGAGCGAACCGAACAGAAAACCGCGATATTCTGCAAAGGCCGGCAGCCGTGCCAGATCACGCGGCGTGTCTTCAAAATGTTTAGAATAGGCTCCGGCCTTTTGTGCTTTGACCGCAACGCTGCGGCCCGCGCTGTCAAAGGTCCAACTGTGATAAGGGCACACGTGTACGCGCCCATGCCCTTGGCGGGTCTGGCAAATCATCGCGCCTTTATGTGTGCAACTGTTAACGAAAGCGCCCAGATTTCCGCTGCCGTCACGCATGACCAATATCGGGGTGCGGCCAATCGTTGTCGTGAAGAAATCATGCGGGTCTGCGGCCTGACTCGCCATGCCCAAAAAGACCCATCCGCCTTCAAACACATGGGCAAGTTCATGTTCAAACAAGTCTGCATTGGTGAACGCCGCACGGTGGACGCTAAATACGCCGTCTTGGACGCGGTCGTCGATCAATGCGGAAATATCGGGCCAATCCATACGGCAACTATAGAGGCTCTAGCGGCTGTTGCAACTTGTATGCTAGGCGTACAGATATGATAAGTGACGCCGTCTCAACTGCATTGGCCGCCGCATCTGCGGATTGCGACATTTCGTTCGCGGTCGATGCCAAATATATGAGTGACTGGCTCGTCCCAGCCGGGCCTGATGACATTCCCCTTGCCCTTGCCCGGCCGAAAACGACGGATCAGGTTTCGCAGTTGCTTGCGGTGTGCAACGCGCATGGCATTCCGGTGGTGCCGCAGGGCGGGCTTACCGGAATGGCAGGCGGGGCGACGCCGGTAAAGGGTGCGCTGCTAATCTCGATGGAGCGGATGAACAAAACCGAAGCTGTCGACCGCGTCGGTCAGACGATTACGGTTGAGGCTGGAGTCCCGCTCCAGACAATTCAGGAAACGGCTGATGCGGCGGGGTTTCTATTCCCGCTCGATATCGGATCGAGAGGCTCATGTCAGATTGGTGGAAATCTTGCGACCAATGCGGGCGGCAACCGCGTATTATGCTACGGCATGGCCCGCGACATGGTTCTGGGACTTGAAGTGGTTTTGGCGGACGGCACGATCATCACAGCAATGAATAAAATGATGAAGAATAATGCGGGTTACGATCTGAAACAGATATTTTTGGGTTCTGAAGGCACGCTTGGCATCATTACGCGCGCGGTCCTCAAACTCTTTGCCAAGCCGAAGACAGTGGCGGTCGCTCTGACGGCGCACAGCGATTATCCGCAGCTGGAGCGGTTCCTGATGCAGACCCGCGCACATCTGGGCAGCGCGCTGACCGCCTTTGAAGTTATGTGGCCGGAATTCTACGCCCAAGGCGCCGCGCGGGTTGGCGGATCGGCACCTTTGCTGATCGGTTCCGGCGCTTATGCCCTAATAGAGGTGTCGGCATCGGATGATAATGCCCAAGGCCAACTTTCAGCTTTGCTGGAGGCTGGTCTTGAAGCCGGCGTGGTTGATGATGCAGTGCTCGCCCAATCAATAGGCCAGGCGCAGAATATCTGGTCGATCCGCGATAGTTCGGGCGATCTGTCAAAAAGCTTTAGCCCTGTCGGCAATTTCGACGTTGGCTTGGAAACGATCCGGATCCACGACTTTGTCACCGAATGCCGCAAGCGGCTGGAGGCGCGCTGGCCCGGTGTACGCTGCTATTTCTTCGGCCATGTTGTCGACGGCAACGTGCACTTGATTGCGGGCGACTTTGCGCCGGGCGGCACGCTTGCTTTCGAAGAAGTTGTCTATGATTGTGTGCGCGATTTCGGCGGATCAATCTCGGCAGAACACGGTATCGGGACGCAAAAACGGGAACATCTTGATTATTCGCGCAGCGCACCGGAAATAGCATTGATGCGACAGCTGAAATCCAATCTTGACCCCAATAACATCCTTAACCCCGGGAAAGTTTTCTTGTGACCCGGAACACCTGAATCGGTAATACTGCGCCGGTGCGGGCGTATGACTTGTTGCCCGCGCTAAGGTAAACAGCGTTTTTATTGCGTGCCCCTTTGTATTGACGTGCCGATAATTGCCGCATCGGCAAGAATATCGGCACGAAGATTTTTGGCCGCAAGATTAATTTATTGCCCCACGCCCACAGATCGCGGGTACGTCGTAGCTAAAGAATTGCGCGGGGCGACGGCGGAATTAACCGGGCGGTAAAGCATATGCTTTACCAGATAGCTAATGATCATCGTTCAAGGGTTTATGCGCGTGCAGCCCGAACAATTTACGCTCTATAAAAAGCGCATTGCCAGCCAGGTTGCCTTAGTCTCGGCACTGGACGGGTGCCTGCAATATAGCATCGCCGAAGATCCGGGTGAGCCCGGGTTGTTGTGGGTTGGCGAACGGTGGCGCGACAAAGCGGCGCAGGCAGCGCATATGGGCGGCGAGCATATGGCTGAGTTCAACTACTTCATGAGGCATTTGAAAATGAAGGCCGCAAACATTGCGGTCTATGAATGCCCGGGCGAGGGCCAATGGCTCATGCGGATTGATGTGCCATAAGCTCAGAGCTAGAGGCGCCAGGGCCTATTTGAAAACATTCGCTTTCAGGTTGGCTACAAACTCCGCCGCTTGATCGCGGTCAACGCCGGTTGTATCACAAATGTGCGCAATTGCATGGCGCGGTTGCCCGTCGCGCAAAAAATTTTCCACGCGGCGCAGCAACAACGCAGCGGAAATATCCTCCGCATCGGGTGCCAATCCGCGCGCTAGCGGCGTCCCGGATAAATCGAATTTCTCGCTACGCACCATCATATCTCCAATTCACAGACGTCTGATAATGGCAAATGGTTACGGAATTGCGAATGCGACGGCCAAGATATATGACATTAAAACGGTTGGCCCGCACACAAACGGCGGCTAAAGCATAGTTCATGGCCGATCTCTACCTGAAAAAAATTCAATCTGAACGTAACGCCCTTTGGGCATCAGCACGGCAAAAGGGGCTGGCAAAAGATAGCCCTGAACGCCTTCGTATAGCCGATCTCGATGCACAGATCGCCGCCCACAAAGCCAAAGTGAAGGTCAAAAAGGCCGAATAATTGCGCGACATCTGGACAGCATCGCCGCCGCGCTCTATCGGCTGGCAATGACACTTCAGCCCAGCGATTCCATCCTTATCATCGACTTTGGCAGCCAGGTAACCCAGCTCATCGCCCGGCGAGTGCGCGAGGCCGGCGTCTATTCCGAAATCGCGCCGTTCAACACCGCCGCAGCAGCCTTTGCGCGGATGCAGCCCAAGGGTATAATCCTGTCCGGCGGCCCTGCATCGGTCACCACCGACGGCAGCCCGCGCGCGCCGCAAGAGGTTCTCGACAGCGGCCTGCCGATACTGGCGATTTGTTACGGACAGCAAACATTATGCACGCAATTGGGCGGCACCGTGGAGGGCGGGCACGCGGCGGAATTTGGCCGCGCAGATGTCGAGATCCTGAAACCCAGCCCGTTGTTTGATGGCATCTGGGACGTTGGCGGCAGCTATCCGGTGTGGATGAGCCACGGCGACCGCGTAACGGTTGCGCCCGATGGCTTTGAAATCATCGGCACGTCGCCCAACGCGCCGTTTGCAATCTGCGTGAACGAAGCGCGCAAATATTATACCACAATGTTCCACCCGGAGGTCGTCCACACCCCTGACGGGGCAAAGCTGATCAGCAATTTCGTCCATAAGATCTGCGGCCTTGCCGGTGATTGGACCATGGCCGAATTTCGCGCCACCAAGATTGCCGAAATCCGTGCGCAGGTCGGTGCGGGCCGCGTCATATGCGGCCTGTCGGGCGGCGTTGATAGTTCGGTCGCCGCTATCTTGATCCACGAAGCAATCGGCGATCAGCTGACCTGCGTATTTGTCGATGGCGGAATATTGCGGATGAATGAACGCGAACAGGTGGAGACGCTGTTTCGCGAACATTATCATATTCCGCTGGTCGTGGTCGATGCCGAAGAACGGTTCATGGCGGGGCTAGCGGGGCTTACCGATCCGGAAAAGAAGCGCAAATTCATCGGCGGCGAATTCATCAATGTGTTTGAGGAAGAAGCGAAGAAAATCGGCGGCGCGGATTTTTTGGCGCAGGGCACGCTCTATCCCGACGTGATCGAAAGCGTCAGTTTCACCGGCGGGCCGAGCGTCACAATCAAAAGCCACCACAATGTCGGCGGCTTGCCCGCGCGGATGAACATGCAGCTGGTCGAACCTTTGCGCGAATTGTTCAAGGATGAAGTCCGAGTGCTGGGCAAGGAACTTGGCCTGAATGCCCAGTTCGTTGGCCGCCACCCCTTCCCCGGCCCCGGCCTCGCTATCCGGATTCCCGGCGAAGTGACCAAGGAACGCTGCGACATTTTGCGGTTGGCCGACGCGGTATATCTCGATGAAATCCGCAAGGCCGGGCTGTACGACGAAATCTGGCAAGCGTTCGCAGTGTTGCTCCCCGTGCGCACAGTTGGCGTGATGGGCGATCACCGCACTTACGATAACGTGTGCGCGTTAAGAGCTGTGACCAGCACCGATGGCATGACCGCCGATATTTACCCGTTCGAAAGCGCGTTCCTCAGCCGGGTGTCGACGCGGATCATCAATGAGGTCAAGGGTATCAACCGCGTCGTGTATGATTACACCAGCAAGCCGCCCGGGACGATTGAGTGGGAGTGAGCAATGCTGCCGTTCCTATGCGGCCATGGCATGCTCTTCGCTCCCTCCAATCCCTTCTATTGCTCGCCGCAACTGTGCTGCTGCCTCGGGCCGCAGCGCGTGTTCGAACAAAGTCAGATGCCGCAGCAAAGTTTTTTGCACTGCGCCTGACCCCTCGTCGGTCGCTTCGCCTAATTCGCGGTAATGGTCTAGGCCGTAACGCAGGATGATTGTCGCATTGACGGCCAAATCAAGCAAACCTTCCTTGTGCCATTGCAAGATTCCGCGAGCGGCCATCGCCCCCAAATACGCATGCAATTGGGCGTATGTTCGCTCCAGCCATTCGCGCGCATGGGTGGAAATTGGTTCCGCATGCTCGCCATAGTCATTCTGATCGCGAAACAGGAACCGGAAGGCGCGAAACTCCACAATCACAGCATGTAGCAACCCGGTATAGTCGGCAATCACATCGCCTCTCACATTGGGTGTCAACGCCAACCTCGCTTCAATGGCTTTGGCATATTGTCCGGCAATTTCCGAAAGAATCGTCCTTTTGGTTTTGAAATGATACCAAAGATTGCCCTCGGCGATACCCAGATGTGCGGCCAGAGCAGCCGTAGTGACATTGCCATAACCTTGCGCATTGAACAGAAGCCGCGCTTCGTGAACGATCTTGTCGCGCGTCTTCATCAGTAATGTGACAGTTCAACCATCATCTTTTTGTAGCCGTGAACGAAGCAAGCCGGCACGCGCTCAGGCTGCTCCAGCACATTGACGCGCAGCCGCCTTTTTGCCATTTCTTCGAGCAAAGTTGTCAGTTGCAATTCAGCGACGCGCGCACCGACACAGCGGTGGATGCCATAGCCAAAGGCCAGATGCCGCCGCGCATTTTCGCGGTCAACCTTGATTGTATCAGCGTCTTCAAACACTGTCTCATCGCGGTTTGCAGAGATGTACCAGAGCACAACCTTGTCGCCCTTTTTCATCTTATGCCCATCAATCTCGGTATCTTCTTCAACCGTCCGGCGCATGTGCGCAAGCGGCGTTTGCCAGCGGATCAGTTCGCTGACAGCGTTAGGAATCAACGACGGATCAGCCTCCAACTGGGCGCGTGCCTCGGGAAAGCTATGCAAGCCATAAGCAAATCCCGTCATGGAATTGCGCGTTGTGTCATTACCGCCGACAATCAGCAGGACAAGATTGCCGATGAATTCTTCCTGGCTCATTTCGTTCATCGCATCGGATTGCAACATGATCGAAATTAAGTCCTTGCCTGGATTCTGCGCCTTTTCCTGCCAAAGCTGGCCGAATGCGGCACCCATTTCAAACATGGCTGCGTTGCGAATTTCAAGGCCACCGGGACGCCGGATCAATTCCACATCACCGCCTAAATCAGACCACTCAGTCAGCTTGTGCCGTTCCTCCCACGGAAAATCGAACAGCCGTGCAAGCATACCTGTGGTCAGCTCGATTGATAGTTTTTCGACCCAATCAAACGGCTCGCCAATCGGCAATGAATCCAGCACTTCGGCGGTACGTTGCTGCACTTCGGCCTTCATCGCTGCGACTTCAGACGGACCAAAGGCGGGCGCAACAGTACGACGCTGTCCGGTATGGCGCGGCGGATCCATAGCGATAAACATCGGCAGCCGGATTTCACCTTCAAGCAATTCATTGGCGTCAAAGGCGATTGAAATGCCGCCATATTCCCACGATGAAGAGAATATCTTGGGCAGCGCCTCAATATGCACAATTGGTTTGTAAGTGGAGACCGACCAATAGGCACCAAAGCGCGAGTCCGCGACATAATGGATCGGCGCTTCGGCCCGCAGCTTGCGGAATGGTTCGTGCCAAGTGTCGGTCACGTAAAGTTCAGCGCGCGAGACATCGAATGGATCGGGTTCGGTCGAACTGGCTGCTATCTGCGTCATGTCATTCATGTCGAATCCTCGAGAGTTAATATTAGGGTAAATACCCTATTTTGTTCCGTTGGCAAGTTGAAACACGAGATGGGGGCATTCTGCCTTGTTATTGCTATTGCCCGTAGCCATTGTTCCCACTCACACTTGCCACTGCTTGGCCATGACCGCTAAGGCATCATCGCGAAATGGAGGATCACTCAATGTCTATCGACTATATTCTGATTGGATCGAATGAACTGGCGCGTTGCCAATTCTATCTTGATATGGTGATGCCGCATGTCGGCGGCAATAAGATGCGCATTTTTCCTGGCGCAACACTGGCGCAAGGGGATAGCGTATGACCGTCACCGTTTACGGCATTCCTAATTGCGACACCGTCAAAAAAGCGCGAGTTTGGTTGGAGGCAAACGGCATCGCTTACGCTTTCCACGACTATAAAAAAGCCGGAGCCAATGCGGACAAGCTTTCCGCTTGGTGCGAAACCGTGGGCTGGGAAACCTTGCTGAACCGGGCGGGTACAACGTTTAAGAAACTAGCGGATGCGGATAAAGCTGACCTTACCCAAGCCAAGGCAATTGCGCTGATGTTGGCGCAGCCGTCGATGATTAAGCGCCCCGTGGTTGAACATAATGGCGGCCTTTTGGTCGGATTCAAGCCTGAAATATGGGATGCGACGTTCGCCAAATGAACCCGGTTGCGCGCCTGATCGCTGACCATATTGCGGCGTGGCGTACCGATGGCGAGCCATTGATCGTGGGGATATGCGGTACGCAGGCTTCGGGCAAGTCAACCGCTTCGGCGCAAGTGGCGGCTCATTTTGAAGCGCAAGGGTTGCTTGTTGCGGTCCTGTCGCTGGATGACCTGTATATTGGGCGCGCTGCAAGAAATGAACTCGCTGCTGCGGTCCACCCGTTATATGTTACACGCGGCCCTGCTGGAACGCACGACGTTGCGCTCGGGCTAGAGGTGTTTGCCAAACTTAAACGCGGTGAGCCCGTGCGTTTGCCCCGCTTTGCCAAAGGGCTTGATGAGCCTTTGCCGCAAACCGAGTGGCCGCTGATCGAAGAACGCTGCGACATAATCCTGTTTGAAGGATGGTGCGTCGGTGCGCACCCTCAGGATGACGCTGCTCTTGCTGAACCGGTAAATTCACTCGAACGCGATGAAGACCCTCACGGCATTTGGCGGCGTGCCATCAATGCCCATCTCGGCGGGCCTACCCAAACGCTGTTCGGTGTGATCGACAGGCTGATCTATTTGCGGCCGCCGTCATTCGATATCGTCTATCAATGGCGGTGCCAGCAAGAACATGAAATGATCGCCAAGGCCGGAGCCAATCGCCCGCCCGCCGCAATGACCGATGAACAGATCGCACGGTTCATTGCACATTATGAGCGGATGACTTGCCATATTGCCGGTGAAATGCCAGCACGCGCCGAACTTTTGATTTCGCTTGGTGACCGGCGCCAAATACTATCATTTACAGCAAAGGAAAAATGATGACACGCAGCTTGATATCTTCCGGATCGCCGTTTGAACAGGCGGTCGGCTATAGCCGCGCCGTTGTGCAAGGTGAGTGGTGTTTTGTTGCCGGGACAACTGGCTATGATCCGGTAACGCGCATTATGCCCGATGATGTTTGCGATCAGGTTCGCAACGCGCTTGGCGTAATCGAAGCAGCCTTGGCACAGGGCGGATTTGCACTCGCCGACGTGGTGCGAGCAACCTACTATATCACCGATATTGCTTATTGGGACATTATCGGCCCCGTGCTTAGGCGAACGTTTTGGCGATATTCGGCCCGCAGCCAGCTGCATTGTCTGCGGGCTGGTAAAGCCGGAGATGAAATTTGAAGTGGAAGTAACCGCATTACGGAAAGGTTGATCCGTCATGCAATTGTCATGTCACCGGGCCAAGTGTAGAATATGATCCGGCCCTTCTTTGCCCTTTGCCTTTCGCTCTTTGTCTCTGGTTGCTCAATGCTGGACTCCGTCAATATGCCTGCACTTAATGCCCGCCCGATTATCATTGCCCATCGCGGCCTTTCAGGTGAATGGCCCGAACACACGATTGCCGGATATCAGGCGGCGATTGACGCAGGCGCGGATTATATCGAACCCGATCTGGTGTTGACCAAGGACAATGTGCTGGTCGCGCGCCACGAAAACGAAATTTCGCGAGACCACCGATGTTGGCAATCATCTTGAATTCGCCGCACGCAAAACGTCCAAAACAATCGACGGCGAGAAAAAAACCGGCTGGTTCACAGAAGATTTCACGCTTGCCGAATTAAAGTCATTGCGCGCAAAAGAACGGCTGCCTCTGCTGCGCAGTAAAGCGCGAGACGGCCAATTTGAAATACCGACTTTTCAAGAAATTCTGGAGCTGTTGGTCAAGGTCAACAAGGGCCGCGCGGTTCCCGTTGGTGTGTATCCAGAGACCAAACATCCGAGCTATTTTGCCTCAATCAAATTGCCGCATGAGGGACCATTGCTGACGATGCTTGACCGGTTCGGCTATAATGAAGCGAACAGTACGATATTCATCCAAAGCTTTGAAGTCGATAATCTGAAAGCATTGCGGGCCAAAACCAAAGTTGCCCTGATCCAGTTGATGGATGCCGAAGGTGGCCCGGCCGATCATGCTGACATGACATATTCTGCGATGGCGACACCCGCCGGACTGAAGGCGATATCGGCGTATGCGGACGGCGTTGGACCAAGCAAATCGATGGTCATCCCGCGCAACGCATTGGGCCTTTTGGGAAAGCCGACCTCGTTTGTGTCTGATGCCCATGCCGCCGGATTGAAAGTGCATCCCTGGACATTCCGGCGTGAGAATTACTTCCTTCCGGTCAATTACAAATCGGGGCTTAATCCCGCAGCTGCCGGAGATTTGGACGGCGAAATCAAGGCATATCTTGCGGCGGGCATTGACGGTATTTTCACCGACAATACACCCGAGGCCAAAGCCGCTTTAGCCAAAACGCCATAGGGCCAACAGCCACGCCGCGAACAGACGATGCCCGTCGACCATCATTCGGCCCAGTGAAACACGTCTTCCAACGGCTTACCAAAAACACGGGCGATGCGGAATGCGACTTCGAGTGAGGGCGAATATTTGCCTTGTTCTATGGCGGCGATGGTTTGGCGGGTGACGCCGACTTTATCGCCGAGGTCTCCCTGCGTCATTTCGCCCGATAGGAAGCGCAATGTCTTGATCTCGTTAGTAAAAGGGAGGCGCGGCATCGTTCAATGCCCCCTGCGGTAGTGATAGAGTTGCGCGCCGACGCGGATCAGTTCCGCCGACACCAATGTTGCCATCAAAATATTGACCGACCAGCCATAGCTTAGCCCATTGATCAGCGCGAATATATTGGCCCAAATGCCGAGTACCAGCGGATAATAGGCGGCATGAGTGCCTTTCAGATGGATAAATTTTTCGCGCTCATCCTCTTTCAAATGCGCCTCTTTGGGTGTGCGAATTGCAAACCAAGCGGTCCCTGCAATCATTGGCACCAGAAAAATGATAGTCGTCGGAATCAACATCCAGACGGACGTCAGCATCCCCATCTTCGTATTCGCGATTTCCCAAGGATAATTGATAAAATACCAACCGAAGCCAAGGGTCAGCCCGACCAACGCAACCCAGTGAATTTTCTCGCGGAACGACATGTCTGAACTCCTGTGTTAATGAACATAGACTACATGTTATATATTTTTAACATTGAGTCAACAATAAATTACATCGCACCGCTTCTTGCTTTTGCATGGGCGGTTTAGTCGCTAGAGACGCAGCCTATGTCTACGACTTCAAAAACGCTCACTTTCGACAAATCCACCAGCCGTGCGAATCCGACACCAACGCCAATGAAGCGGCTCACTGTGCCGCGTATCCGGCAACGAAAGGGCGCGGAGCCGCTGGTTATGCTGACCGCGTACACCGTGCGGATGGCGCAATTGCTTGATCCTCATTGCGATATGTTGCTGGTTGGCGATTTGCTCGGGCAGGTGATCTACGGATTGCCGCACACCGTTGCAGTCACAATGGAATTAATGGCGGCGCATGGTGCTGCAGTGGTTCGGGGCAGCTATCATGCGGCGGTTATCGTCGATATGCCTTTTGGCAGTTATGAAGCATCGCCCGAACAGGCGTTCACCAATGCTTCGCGCCTTTTGAAAGAAACCGGCGCAGCCGCTGTCAAGGTTGAAGGCGGCAAGGTTTTGGCACCAACGGTCGAATTTCTGACCTCGCGCGGAATTCCGGTTATGGCCCATGTCGGATTAACACCGCAAGCGGTCAATATGCTGGGCGGATACGGCGTGCGCGGGAAAAGCGACGAAGAGGCAAAGTCGATCATCGAAGACGCGGTCGCGATGGACAAGGCAGGGGCATTTGCAATGGTCATCGAAGGTGTATTGGAACCCATCGCAATCGAAATAACCAATCTGGTATCTTGCCCAACCATAGGCATCGGCGCTTCGGCGCGGTGCGACGGGCAAGTGCTGGTTACCGAAGATATGCTAGGGCTGTTTGAACGCGTGCCAAAATTCGTTAAGCGTTACGGCAACATGTCGGCGGTGGTCGAAGCGGCCGTGGTCGAATATGCACAAGACGTGCGTTCGCGCGCATTTCCCGGGAATGAACAAATTTATACCATCGGGCAGTAACACCGAGCAATTGCCGGGTAACGATAGTTTCCGTGACATTGTTACAAGGCGGGGATACAGGGCTGGCATCCAAACGCCAGTGCGGCTAAGGACGGCGCTAATGTTGAATTCAGTTGAATATAGGAGGCCGTTTTGGCTTTGACACCCTCTGCACCGCCAACCGATAAGCGCGCTGGCAGCGACGAAGCATTTTTGCGCGAGGTTGACGACGCCGTACGCGCCGGTGACTTGCAGTCATTCTGGCGACGTTTTGGCCGGTGGTTGCTACTGGCTCTCGTTCTGGCGCTCGCTGCTTTTGGCGGCTGGATCATTTATCAGAACCAACAGCGTGAAATCCGCGAAAAGCAGAGCGAAGCGTTTATCGATGCAATGGACAAGTTGCAGGCCGGAAATGATAAGCAGGCCCGTACCGCGCTGGCAAAGCTGACCAATGCAGATCAACCGGGTTACCGCGCCATGGCGCAAATCGTAGGCGCCAACTTGGAAGCGGAAACCGGCGATCCTAAATTGGCAATTGCCTCTTATGCAAAGGTTGCGGCGGACACGGGTTTGCCGCAGCCGTTTCGTGACATGGCGTTGATCCGGCAAACGATGGCGGAGTTTGATGCCCTAGCACCCCAGCAAATTATTGACCGATTGAAACCGCTCGCTGTTCCCGGCAATCCTTGGTTCGGCAGCGCGGGCGAAATGACGGCAATCGCTTATATGAAACTTGGTAAGGACAATTTGGCCGGCCCCATTTTCGCCCAAATTGCCAAGCAAAAAGACCTCCCGCAAAGTTTGCGCGGACGGGCAGTGCAAATGGCAGGCGCACTCGGCATCGACGCCGTTCAGCTTGATGAAAACAAAAACAAGGCATCTGGCGTAGAAGACGCAGCAGCGAAAGGCGAAACCAAGTGAAGCGGACCTCTAAATTCCTGATTTTAATTTCGGCGGCCTCTATGCTTGGCGGCTGTGCAGCCATAAAGGGAATTACCGGCGGCAAAGCTGACAAGGCAACGCCGACTGTCGGCAAGCGCATAGATATTCTGGGTACCGAAGCCGACAGCAAAGCCGATGAAAACCTGGCCAATATTTCGGTTATTTTACCCCCCGCAACTAGCAATGCAGATTGGCCGCAGCCTGGCGGCAACGCATCCAAGGCCATCGGTCATGTTGAATTGGGCCAAGGATTGTCCCGCCTGTGGTCCGCATCCATCATGGGCGCATCCAACCGCGCCCGGCTGGGCGCATCTCCGGTGGTAAGCGGCGGAAAGCTGTACGCGGTGGATACCGATGGCCAAGTTGTGGCATTTGATGCCAATACCGGTGCAAAGCTGTGGCGCAGTTCGATGGAAATCAAGAAAGACGGCCGCCCGTCCGCGTTTGGCGGCGGTGCCAGTGTCGATGGCGATATGGTCTATGCGACCAATGGCGTTGGCGACGTGTCGGCGTTGAACGCCAGCACGGGTGCAGTCCTGTGGCAAAAACGCCCGGCGGGCCCCTTGCGCGGTGCGCCGACTTTGTCGAACGGCAATGTCTATGTGATGTCGCAAGACAATCAGATTTATGCATTGCGGGCAGCCGACGGCAACACCGAATGGAACGATTCCGGCCCCGTTGGTGTTTCAGGTATCTTTGGCGTAGGCGCTCCGGCGGCGGCGCAAGGAACAGTCATTGCCGGATATTCGACCGGCGAGTTGGCGGCGTACCGGTATGAAAATGGACGCAGCCTTTGGAATGACGCATTGTCGCGTACCTCCATGTCGACATCGGTTTCGACCTTGACCGACATTGATGCCAATCCCGTCATCGACCGGGGCCGTGTCTATGCGCTTGGTCAAGGCGGACGGATGGCGGCATATGAGCTCGTTACCGGACAGCGAATTTGGGAAATCAACATCGCAGGAATTTCGACACCCGTCGTTTCTGGCGAATGGGTTTTTGTAATAACGAGCGAAGCCAAAATGCTTTGTGTCCAGCGCGCCAGCGGTAAAATCCGCTGGATTTCGCAATTGCAACGCTACGCCAAAGAAAAGAAAAAGACCGGCGCAATCACGTGGCGCGGTCCGGTGTTGGCTGGCGGTCGTTTGATCGTGGTCAGTTCAGAAGGTGAAGTTTGGTCGTTGACCACTGGTGAAGGCACAGCAACGCAAGTGTTCAACGCAAAGAGCGATGTCTCGGTCGGCCCGATCGTGGCGAACAATACGCTTTATCTGTTGGATGACAGCGGCAACATATCGGCATTCCGCTGATATTGAAATTTTGGCCAACCATGGCCGCATTTATTGAAGGAAGTTAGGCAATGTTGCCGACGGTAGCCATTATCGGTCGCCCCAATGTTGGCAAGTCGACATTGTTCAACCGCTTGGTTGGTAAAAAACTTGCGCTTGTGGATGATCGTCCCGGCGTAACCCGTGACCGCCGTGAAGGTGAAGGCCGACTTGTTCGACCTTGAATTCACCGTGATCGACACCGCCGGATACGAGGATGAAGATCCCGATACCCTGCCCGGCCGCATGCGTCAGCAGACCGAGATGGCCGTGGCCGACGCGCAAGTTGCGCTGTTCCTGATTGATGGCCGCGAAGGGGTAAACCCGCTCGACGAGGAAATCGCCCGGTGGCTGCGTGGCAGTGCCACTCCAGTGGTGCTGGTGGTCAACAAGGCAGAAGGGAAGCAAGCCGACAACGGCATTCTTGAAAGCTATGCGCTCGGCTTTGGCGATCCGATCGCAATCAGCGGCGAACACGGCGAAGGAATGGCCGATCTGTTCCAGTCGTTATTGCCCCATATTGATGGCGGCAAGTTCGAAGTGCCCGACAATGATGCGCCCGATGCGATATTGAAACTGGCCATCGTTGGCCGCCCGAACGCGGGTAAGTCGACGTTGATCAACCGGTTGCTTGGCCAAAATCGCCTGATAACCGGACCAGAGGCCGGAATTACTCGCGACAGTATCGCGGTGGACTGGATTTGGACCGATCCTAATCCCAAAACCCCGGAGCCCGATGAAGAAGGCAATGTAGCCGAACCATTCGTCGAACGCCGCGTCCGGCTGATTGATACCGCCGGTATGCGTAAGCGCGCCAAGGTTCAGGATAAGCTGGAGAAACTGTCGGTCGCCGATGCGCGCCATGCGATAGATTTTGCCGAGGTTGTGGTGTTGTTGCTCGATGCAACACTCGGCCTTGAACTACAGGATCTGAAGATTGCCGATCATTGTATCCAGGAAGGCCGCGCTTTAATCATCGCCATCAACAAATGGGATGTTGCAGAAAACGGCAGCAGCTTGTTTCAGGGCATTCGCGCCGCATTAGAAGACGGCCTGTCCCAGTTGAAGGGTGTCCCGTTGATCCCGGTTTCCGCGATCACTGGCAAGGGTCTGGACATCATGATCAGCGCCGCATTTGATGCCAGAGATGCCTGGACACGCCGCGTTTCAACGGGCGTGCTCAACCGCTGGTTCGAGGCAGCTGTTGCCGCCAACCCTCCGCCAGCACCCGGCGGTAAACGGATAAAGCTGCGCTATATGACGCAAGCGAACAACCGTCCGCCGTCTTTTGTTATTTTCGGGTCCAGAGTGGATCAATTGCCGGATAGCTACAAACGCTATTTATTGAACGGAATCAGGCGGGATTTGGATTTTGGTGCAGTCCCGGTCCGCATAAATTTGCGGTCGCGAACCAATCCATTTGCAAAGGATTAAGGCTCTTTTTACCTGTTAGGGGTAAACCTCTGTTTGGATGTGGGGATTTCTCATATTTAAGGAGCGCATTATGCTTTCGACACCCCTGACGGAAGATTTGATCAATTGGACAGCGTTTACCGAAACGCAGAACCTGATGGGGGCTGGATTCGTGCGCGTACTGGGGTATTTTCGCGAAGACGGCATGAAGTCAGTGGCCGCCATTGAAAACGCCTTCCGTGATCTCGACTCCGCCAAAATGGTAATGCCTGCCCATACGCTCAAAGGCGAATCTTGGCAGTTCGGTGCCGAAAAGCTTGGTGAATTGGCCGAAGAAATTGAAATCGCGGCGCGGCATTTCGTTGAAATACGGCAAGATCCGTCTGAATTGGTTCAGCAAGTCGCCGGATTGCGGCTTCTGTTTGAACAAACTTTGGCGGCATTAGACGCCGAAGTTAGCCCATTGGTTGGACGCCGGACGCAATCGCCGCCCAATCGCTTTGGTTTGAGAGCGAGCGGCTAGACCCAATTTCATTTTGATTGAACCAAAATGCGCGCCTAGATTGTTTGATGTTACGCGATTTCTTA
>CAWDID010000006.1:0-317069 GCA_963802245.1 uncultured Alphaproteobacteria bacterium
TGTAGCGCCTTCCGCGTCCGGTTTAGCTGCAGTGTCAACTGCTTCCTTTTCTTCAGCTTCTGGGGCCGCCTTTTCTTTCAGCTTCTGGGGCCGCAGCGTCTTCTTTCGCTGGCGGTTGGCATGCAGACAATGCCAAGGTTAAAGCAACAGCCGCAGATCCAATCAATAATTTACGCATATTCACTCTCCTCCGTTTACGTCGATTTACAGTCTAATCAAACCCTATGGATTTTAGCAACAGAATAAAGCGCGGCAGTTTTTGCAAAGGGTCGAACATGGGATCATAGCGTGAAGCTGTCATGCCGCCGTCGCGGTGGTCACGGGCTTGCTCTAATGTTGCAACTGCTGCATCCAGATCGCCCCATTGCGCCAAGACCTGCCTCTGGTAGAACGAAACGGTATCGGTATCGTTGATCAATTCAGCCATCGCAGCTTTGGCGGCGCTCACATTACCCAAACGATTTTGCGCAATGGCGACGCCGGCTAGCTTCGACCATTTGTGCGTTTCCAATTCAAACTCTTTCAAAGCCTCGCTATTTCTATTCTGCGCTAGCATAACCAGTCCGATCCGAGCATGCGTATCTGGAAGATCGGGACTCAGTTTAATCGTTTCACGAATGTAGCCAATAGTTTCCGCGAACCGACGTGCGTAATAATGCACTGATCCTGCAATTCGGTGGACCATGGGGTTGAGTGGGTCCAGCAACAAGGCTCGGTCAACGGCAGCAACTGCCTCTCGGTCGCGACCTGTTGCGGCACAATAATAGGCAAATAGAGCCATAACAGGAGCTTCACCTTCACCAAGCTGCCGTGAAAGATCGAATGGTGCCCGTGCCGCTTTGATATCAAGATCCTGAAACAACAGCAGCGCCAATGTAGAATGGGCAATGGCAAGTTTAGGTGCAAGCTTGATTGCCCTTTGTGCCGATATCCGCGCCGCCTTAAGATATTGTTCGATTTCGGAAGCACTGCCATATTGGCCTGCTACTACCACGAGTGATTTAGCCCTAGCAGCGTGCGCCGAAGCAAAATTCGGATCAGCAGCAATGGCTGCATCAAATTGTGAAACAGCCTCGCGATCCTCAACCTCATCCTTCGCATGGGCATATAAATCCTTGCCGCGCAGATAATGGTCAAAGGCTGTCACATTCGCAGTCCCGCCTTTTGCCACTTTTGCCGAGCCCGATGCCGCAATTTTGCTGGTCAGCATGGCGCTGATTGCAGCTGCTATTTCGCGCTGCACTGACAATATGTCGTCCATCGGCTTTTCAAAACTCTGCGGCAGACGATTAATGCCGCTTTTGCCTTCGATCAGCTCCGTCGTAATCCGGATAATACCATCCGCCACCTGCACCGCGCCATCCACCAGAAAATCCGCCTTCAGCTTTTTCGCCTTGGCGATGCTATCGATCTTGCTATCCGCAAAGGATTCGGATGATGCTTGGCCGACAACTTGCAAAGCGCCATTTTGTGCGAGCATTGACCGGATTTCCGCGCAAAGCCCATCTGCAAGATAAGCTTGTTTCACATCGCCGCCAATATTTTTGAAGGGCATTACGGCGATTCGGTTGGCGATGCTCCCACCACTTAGTAAACCCGTCTGCCACAATGCGAAGCTGCTCGTCGCAAGAATTGCTAACGACCCCGCTGCAATTGCCGTTCGGCGGTTGGCCAGAGGCGCGGTGGTAACGGAACGAGGAATTGCAGGCGTCGCTTGATCACCGTGTAACGCGGCAATCGCTCGTATCATGCGCTGCACTTCGTTGTCCTTCAGGGACATTTTGGCGCGTGACAGGTCAATCGCCTGAAACTGTCCAAATCCTAAAGGTGGTGCGGTGCCATCAAGCGATAACGGCACAAGTGCCCGCCGGTCGCGCCCGCGTGTTGCTTCGTCATGCACCCAATGCGATTGCACGGATGTTTTCGACCAGAGCACGACAACTGCCTTCGCACAATCAAGGGCGGCTTCGGTTGTTTGCGAATAACGCGCGCCACCTTCTACAAGCCCGTCCCACCAAACGGAAAAGCCTGCTTGTTCGATCAATCGTATGACCGGAAGAGCGCGCGCCTGATCCTGCCGCGAATAGCTGAAAAATATCGTTGTGGCCCCGGTGGAGCCGTTGCCGTTTGACAAGTCGCTGCCAATCACGTCGTGTATGCCCCTTTTCGTGCTGCGACCCACGCTGTGCTATCCGAAGCGTTTTAAGTTTCCCACATTTCACCTGCGGTTACAATGGTGGATTTTACATTCGTCACATATGTAAATTTTGCCCCCATGAACCAAGTCTCTTTTCCCACCTGCTCGCGGATGCACCGCTTAATTCGGTCCCTTATATGGACTTGTACCAGTTTAGTTCCGGCCAGTTGAGATTAAAACCTCACTCAAGCGAGTCAACGCCTGTGAAGTTCACGTTTGTTATAGAGTGGCGGCAGGTGGACCTTATATAAGCACATTTTTATCGTTTCGATTGTGACGAATCTGTCGCATTCTCTCGCACCATATCAAGCGCGACATCCATGATCATATCTTCCTGACCACCTACCATCTTGCGCTTGCCCAGTTCAACCAGAATGGCACGTGTATCCAGCCCGTGTTCTTCGGCCGCCTTTTCGGCGTGGCGCAGGAAGCTGGAATAAATGCCTGCATAGCCCAAAGTCAGTGTCTCGCGGTCCACCCGCACAGGCCGGTCCTGCAGTGGACGAACAAGGTCTTCGGCAGCGTCCATCAGCGCATAGAGATCGCAGCCGTGATTCCAGCCCATGCGGTCAGCCGCCGCGATAAAAACTTCGAGCGGAGCATTGCCCGCGCCCGCACCCATGCCAGCCAGTGAGGCATCGACGCGGACAACACCGTTCTGGACAGCGACGATGCTGTTCGCCACGCCAAGGCTAAGATTATGGTGGGCATGCACACCGCGTTGCGTTTCGGGTTTCAGGACACGATCATAGGCCTGACAGCGCGCGGTATATTCATCCATGTTCATTGCGCCGCCGCTGTCAGTGACATAGACGCAATGCGCGCCGTAGCTTTCCATTAGCAAGGCCTGCTGCGCGAGCGGTTCGGGCTCAGACATATGGCCCATCATCAAAAAACCGGAAACGTCCATGCCGAGGTTCCGCGCTGCTTCGATATGCTGCTTGCTCACATCGGCCTCAGTGCAATGCACGGCAATCCGCACAGAGCGAACGCCTAGATCATAGGCGTGTTTCAGGTCATGGACAGTGCCAATACCGGGCAAGAGCAATGTGGTCAGCACCGAATATTCGATTACATCGGCAACCGCTGCAATCCAGTCCCAATCGGTATGCGCGCCAAAGCCGTAGTTAAAGCTGGAGCCTTGCAGGCCGTCGCCGTGCGCGACTTCGATGGCATCGACCTTTGCCCGGTCAAGCGCGCGGGCAATGTCCTGCACATGTTCGATGCCGTACTGGTGGCGGATCGCATGCATCCCGTCGCGCAGGGTAACGTCTTGGATGTAGAGTTTCTGGGTCTTCGGGTCGAAGCTCGTCATTGAACAGTCTCCGCTCGCGTGCCGCTCACAGTGGCTACCATCCTTTCAGCAATTCGTTCGGCAGTTCGCAGCGCAGCTGAGGTCATAATGTCGAGATTGCCGGCGTATGCCGGGAGATAATGCGCCGCGCCTTCTACCTCGATAAAGACCGAGACCTTGAGGCCACTGAAGCTCTCGTCCATTTCGGGGATACGCATCGGCGCGTTGTGGCCGATACGTTCGAATTGGACCGCCTGCTTCAGCCGGTAGCCGGGCACATAGCTTTGCACTTCGGCAACCATGTCAGCGATGCTGGAGGCAATCGCTTGCCTGTCGGCATCGTCGGTCAGGCAATAGACCGTGTCGCGCATAATCAGTGGGGGTTCGGCGGGATTGAGGATGATGATCGCCTTGCCGCGCCGCGCGCCGCCTACTTTCATGATCGCTTCGCTCGTGGTTTCGGTGAATTCATCGATGTTTGCGCGTGTGCCCGGGCCAGCGCTCTTCGACGCGATGGACGCGACGATTTCGCCGTAATGCACCGGGGTTATCCGGTTTACTGCGGCGACGATGGGAATCGTCGCTTGCCCGCCGCACGTCACCATGTTGACATTGGGCGCATCAAGATTCTCTAAACCGTTGACCGAGGGAATTGTATAAGGACCGATCGCAGCTGGTGTCAGATCAATCACGCGCTTGCCGTGCGCTTGCAGCACCGCATTGTGATGTTGGTGCGCGCCCGCAGATGTCGCATCGAATACAATCTGAATGTCAGCAAATTCGGGCATGGAAATCAGGCCATCTATGCCGTCTGCGGTGATAGCCACACCCAACCGGGCGGCGCGTTTCAGTCCATCCGATTCCGGATCAATCCCAACAAAGGCGCCCATTTCAAGCGACTTTGACAGACGCATGACCTTGATCAGCAAATCCGTGCCGATATTGCCCGACCCAATAATGGCGACTTTTGTTTTGCCACTCATGTTTTGTCATCCTGGTAGGTGAAGCTCACACTGCCAAGGCCACTGATGCTAGCTTTGACTTGGTCCCCTGGGCGGATCGCGACCATCGGCCCCAGTGCACCGGTAAGCACAACATCGCCGGCACGCAGTGGCTCGCCGAGATCAGCCAAGGTTTGCGCTAACCATGTCGCGGCGTTGAGCGGGTGGCCAAGGCAGGCGACGCCCGCACCAAGCGATACCACTTCGTCATTGACTTCAAGCGCCATGCCGCAAGTCCACAGGTCAAGCCCCGCGAGCGGCAGCCTGACCTTGCCCAACACATACATGGCCGATGATCCATTGTCGGCGACGGTATCGGCGAAGGTGATTTTCCAGTCGGCAATGCGGCTGTCAACAATTTCGATAGCGGCACATACGCTGGCGACGGCGGCTTCAACATCCATGCGCGTTATTGTCGGGCCAGCCAGATCAGCGCCGAGGATCAGTGCAATTTCAGCCTCGGCCTTGGGCTGGATTACGCGCGAGGAAAGGAGTATGCCGCCGTCGTCAATCTCCATATCGTCAAACAATACGCCAAAATCAGGCTGGGTGACGCCGAGTTGCGCTTGTACCGCCTTTGCTGTCAGACCGATCTTTCGCCCGACAATGCGGCGCCCTTGATCCGCCCAAAATTTGGTGTTTATCGCTTGCACGGCATAGGCACCTTCTGCGTTATTAGGAGCCAAGGTGTCGCGCAACGGTGGGATGACGCCGCTCGTATAAGCATCTCGCAATTGGCGTGCCACAGTTTCGTAAAGGTCAGACATCAACGGTTTCCATCCAGAAATTGTGCTGGAACGGACAGATTGAACCCCTCCGCCGCCGCAACAAATCGGTCTGGCCGTACCGCAATGGCTTTCGTGCCATATCGGCGCATCCAGCCCAGCAACGTGCCATCAATATCGATCACGTCGCTATCGCACAAACTCGGTTGATCAGGTGCGCGAATTGATATGTATCGTGTGTCCAGCGCATCCCATTCCCGCTTTTGCACTCGGGTCAACAGAGTGTCTGGGGCAACGCCATCGCCCAGCATAACAAAGCCATTGCCGATGGCGTCATCCAGCAGATTTAACCTCCCGTTAGTTCTCGCAACGCGGGGTTGAGGCATGAATTTTCCGATGGGACTAGCCTCATGCGTTTCTGCATTCACCCACCCCTGCTGCAATGTTGGCAATTGCAACAACGGGGGAAGCTGGCCCGGCTCGGGTTGCATTGCAGCAACCTCTTCAGGCTTCAATTCTTGTTTGATGATGCTACCAAGGTCGATGGATATTTTGGTGTAACGCGTGACATCGGGTGCACGTTCCTGCTGATAGGTATCAAGCACGCTTTCGGGCAGATGACCGGCCAAGATGGCGCTGAGCTTCCAGCAGATATTGTCTGCATCGCGAATGCCCGACTGCATGCCTGACCCGGCCCAGGGCGGCATCAGATGTGCAGCATCCCCCAACAACATCACGCGCCCATCCCGCCACCGTTCGGCATGACGGACATGATGTTTGTAAAAGGCGTGTTGATGAATTTCGACATCATCGCGGCTAACACCCAATGAGTTGAGCAACCGCCACAGCTGGTCGTGGGTGGCAAAATCGCTTTCAGACTCGTCTGGTTCCAAAGGGAATTCCCAGCGGTGATTGCCCATCGATAATGCGATGTCGACCACCGGGCGCTGCTTGTCTGACCAAAAGGTAAGGATGTGGCGATTGGGCCACCAGCGTTTCACTTTGGCATCAATCACGACCCAGCGGGTTGCCAGTGTGTCACCAATCAGCGAGACGCCCAGTTGCTCACGGGTGTTGCTCGATCCGCCATCGCAGGCCAGGACATAGCGAACCCGGCTTTTGTGCGTGCTGCCGGTTTTGATGTCCTTTACCGTTAGCGTCACCCCGTCGGCGTCTTGGGTCAGCGCTCCGACCTCAACACCGAAATTGACTGTGACAAGATCTTTGAAACGCTCGGCCCCTGCCCGTAATGTCTTTTCGACTTCGGGTTGATAGATTGCGTAAGACCTTGAATGCCCCAATTCGGAAGGTGGGAAACCGACGCGGCTCAACTCTTGACCGTCATAGGTGATCCAGCGCAACGCATAGGTTTCATCCATGTCCCGTTTGAGCGCTTCATCAAGCCCAATCGACTGAAAAATACGCATCGTCCAATCATTGACGGTTACGGCGCGCGCGCGGGAATAGACATCCATATCGCGTTCGAACGCCAAAGTCCGTACACCGCGACTTCCTAGGAAGTTGGCCGCTGCAACGCCCGAGGGGCCATAGCCGATAATCGCGACATCGGCATCGTAAGCGTTATTCATGCAGACACTCCAAGGAAGGAAAGGGTCGTGCGATTGAAGCGTTCAGGGTGTTCCCATTGTGCCCAATGGCCACATTTGGGAAAAACGTTCAGCTGAGCATTGGGGATTTGCTTCATCAGGATGAAGCCGGTGTCGAGCGGCATCACCCTATCCTCGCGGCCCCAGATGATGAGCGTTTCATGCGGCAGCTTCGCCAGCCTCGGATCACGCCATAGCTCTTCGGGCATGCCGCCGGGGCCGGGGCGCATAGGCGGCTGCGCGATGATCCGAGGGTCCATCGCAGCCTCGAGACGCTCGGCGATCAGTTCATCGGTAATGACAGATTGATCAAACAGGCAGGCACTGATGAAGGCGCGCACTTTGGCGGCGGTGATCCCCTCGCCTTCATAAGCCGTCACAAGGTTGATGATCGCGGGCGTTGGCCAGACGCTAAACATCGCTTGCCCGCCGCCCGGCCCCATCAGGATCATTCGGTCAATCCGTTCAGGGTGCTCCAATGCAATCTTGAGCGTGACCATGCCGCCCATTGAATTGCCAACAAAATGCGCCTTGGCAATACCAAGCTGATCCATCAGCCCGATGATGACATTTGCCCACCAGCCGGGCGACTTCGCATCCACGGGCTTCATGTCCGATTGGCCAAAGCCGGGCAGATCAGGAATGATCACCCGAAAATGTTCGGCCATCGCTGCCGCATTGCGGTTGTAGTTTGACCAACCCGAAGCGCCGGGGCCAGACCCGTGAAGCATGATCAGTGCAGGACCGCTGCCTATTTCATGATAATGAACCTTGCAGCCGCTTACATCGGCGAACTTGCCTTCAACCATGATCTTCTCCTCCTGGCATGATCAACATTTTATGTCCCCAAACACTGGTGACATCGTGCCGCGTGACGGACCAATCTTCGTCGATCACCTGAGCCCCCCACCCATATTCAATTTCAAAGCCGGAGGGCGTGATCATGTAAAAAGAGAACATCAAGTCATTGCTGTGCCGTCCCAAGCTCATCGATATGGGTATACTGGCTTTTGCGGCGCGATCATGGACATGGCCTACATCATCCATCGACCGTGTTTGCAGCATTAGATGGAGAAGCTTCTTCGGGCTAGGCGCTGGTGCAAAGGCCAGCGTGTGGTGCCGCGGGTTGCAGTGCATGAAGCTGATGGGCAGCACCATGTCCGGCCCCATTTTCATGTCGATATAATCACTCACCGCAAACCCAAGGCGCTTGTAGAAGGCCTCATAACTGTCCGGGTCCGCAACAGCGATAACCGCATGCCCGAGGCCTTGGTTACCAGTGACAAAGCCTGAAATGCCGATTGGCGAAATGAAGGGGGTTTCGAGACGGGTGGTCGCTCCCCAATAAAGTTCGCATGCAATGCCGGCGGGATCGACAAATCGAGCCAGTTCTCTCACGCCCCTGCGCTGAGCAAGCTCTGGCTGCAGTTGCGCGGAAACGCCGATGTCCGCCAACACTGCGAGTGTTTCCGTAAACCCGTTTGCATTGGCCGTTTCCCATCCCAGAAAGGCAAGGTCGTCGGCGTCTCCTAGCTCGATCAGGACACGCCACGCACGTTCATCCACACGAAGCTTCAGGGAGCCCTCATCGACATCAACCTGTACGCCCAATATTGTTTCGGCAAATGTCCGCCACGCACCAATGTCGCTGGCGGTAATTCCGGCATATCCCAAAGCGGTGATCGCCATGATCCTCTTTCCTCATTCTAGTTGTCAGCTGCTGAAAACGCTACTGTTGACACATGATTGCCGGAAGTTCAGACATGAAGCATTGATTGAAAGGATGGAACGATTGATCTGACGTCTGGAGACTATGCCCAACTGCTCCGCGCGCCTGATTTGCGCGTGGTTGGCCTGACTTTTGACGATTGGGAGTTCGATCGACCCTTTTTGAAGGATTGTCCTGATACCCGCCGTGCCTGCTGCTACCACATCAAGCGCGGCGCTGCATGGTTCCGCACTGGCCCTGCACCAGACGAAATTCACTATATAACACAGGGCATGGTTGTCGGCGTTGAGGGGCATGCGCACGAATGGATGGACCGTTCCCACGTCCATATCAGCGACATCAGGCGCGTGATTGGTACGCTTGGGGATGATCAGGATCTTCCAGTCGAAATATTGGCCAGCAGCATTGATCGGAGCGCGGCGGTGCTTCAGCGCTTGCCGCACGGTACGATCATCATTCCGGCTGATGCTTCCCCCTATTCTGATATGCTGCGCGGGTGTTCAGCGCTGATCGATATTGAACGTGCCTCAGGCCAAGAAGACTCCGGCGTCACGCGGCGCTTAGCCGAAATTATCCTACTCCAACTGGTCGGATATGCCCGTTCACGTTTGCTGCACGGGATCAAGCAAGCCAGCAGCTTTGCCCATGACGAATATATCTTGCGGGCGATGACGGCATTCTTTGTGAACCCTGGCGAAAAATGGACGGTGCATAGTCTGGCGCAAGCGGCAGGAATAAGCCGTGCGGCCTTTTCCGAACGCTTCACCCGCGCATTTGGGGAGCCTCCACTCCGGACAATCACTCGGCTGCGCTTGCAACAGGCGTCTGAAATGCTGCTCAACACCAATGCATCGCTAACAGATATTTCGTCCCAGATCGGTTTTGGTTCAGCGGCCGCATTCCTGCGCGCCTTCAAACGAGAATTTGACAAGACGCCGGGCGAATGGCGATCCAATTCCCGACCAAAACAAAAGGCCGTCCCGGTTTAATCCGGAACGACCCTTTTTGTTGATCAGGCGTAAACCCCGATTAGAATTTAACGCCTGTGCGGACGCCGTAGGTGCGCGGTGCACCGATGGTGCTCGTCACATAGCCGGTCACGAACGGGCTCTGGTCACCACCGCCACCGGTGTAGACTTTTGCCTTGGTGATGTTGCGGGCAAAGCCACCAATGAACCACGTGTCGTCCGGTGCATTATAGGTCAGCGATGCCGAGACATTTGCATAACCCTTGACCTTCGAATTCGGAACGAAGCTCGTCGAAACAAAGCGCCCGCTGGCAAAGGCCACATCGGTGTCGAAGGTGACGTTACCGCCATTGCCCAAACCAATTTCTTGAGAAAGCCCTGCATTGCCCGACCATTTCGGTGAGCGGACGAGCTGGAGACCGGAACAATCGACGTTCACAAACGGACCAACCGGGCTCGGCGGAAGCGACGAGGGCGATACCGCACACCCAGTCGATCCCGGCGCTGTGAACGCAGCAGCCTGTACAAAGTTGAAGCTGGTGTATTTCGAATTCACATACTCAATGCCTGCATGCAGTGTCGTGCCGTTGGCCGGCTTCGCAACCAGATCGGCATTGAGACCGTAGACCCGCGCCTTGCCGGCATTCTGCGTGGCCAATGCGACATTGCCTGAACCATCGAGGATCAACCGGGACAGCTGGAGATCCTTGTAATCCCAATAAAAGCCTTCAAAATTGAGCTGGAGCTTGTTGTCCATGAACCGGTTACGCAACCCGACCGTATAGGCCGTGATAGTTTCCGGGTTGAAGCCCAGCGTTTTTGTTGGGGTCTGCGGGTCAACAGCCTGATTGAATCCACCTGCCTTGAAACCCGTGCTGACATTCGCAAAAATCATGCTGCGTTCTGCAAGATCATATTCAAGACCGACCTTCCATGTAGACTTCTTGAATGTCTTGGAGCTGTCGAATGCATTCACAGGTGCACCGCTCAACAAATCGCATTGTCCGCCAGGCAGGATTCGTGGAGGAAGGCATGGGCCAAAGGGGTCGAGGACACCGGGACCGAAACCGGTCACCGTCGGTGAAACAGCAAATTTGCGGAAATTGCTCTGATCACGCTTGTCGGAGGTATAGCGAATACCGGCTGTCAAGCGAAGCGCGTCGGTCAGGCTGTACGTGCCCTCTCCGAACGCTGCGAATGATTTCGTGGCTAGATCAGACGCGATCCGAAGACGCTGTAACAACCCGGTGTTGACGGCAAAATCGGTGCTTTGGTCCTCACTGAATGCAAAAAGGCCAACGACCCATTTGAACTTGTCGCCCCCATTTCCAAGGCGCGCTTCAAATGAATATTGATCCGACGTTTCACCCTCGGTGCCACTGCCACCGGGCGCATAGTTGAAGTTCGGTTGAACAGAGAATTTGGCTTCCGTCCGGCGGTAGGCGGGAATGAACGTCAGCGTGGCACCACCGAAATCATAGTCGACTTGTGCGTCCATGCTGTAACTGTTGATATCCTGGAACAACGTGTTCGTGTCGGGTCGGTCAAACAGGGATGGCGGAATTCCAGCGCCACCCGAAGCCGCAAAATTCGCAGCCGCCGTCGCGATATAATAGTCCGAAGCCGCTGCCGACGTGCTCCCGGTCCAGGCCGATTGTCCGGCAAGCGTTGGAATCACAGCCAAACCAGTGCCTTTGCCGCCCAAATGGGAATAGGTTGAGCCGACATGGACCGTCAGGGCATCATTTGCCTCAAACTGCGCCTGAAAGCGGAGTGCTTGATGTTTGTCATCTTCGCTGCCGTCGGTCAGATATCCATCGCGGTCAGCGACTTGATAGGATAAACGGAACGCTCCATTGTCGCCCGCCGCAAGGTTGATTGCGCCTTCACTGCCAAACGCATTGTAATTGCCATAGGTCGCCTGGACATAGCCGGATGTTTCGCCATATCTCGGCTTTACCGCGATCAGGTTGAGCGCCCCACCGCTGGCATTGCGTCCATACAGTGTCCCTTGCGGACCTTTCAGTATTTCAACACGCTCTAGATCGAAGAAGTTCCCCGAAATGGCTTGTGGTCGGGCAATCGCAACACCATTGAGACTGGTGACAACAGCAGGGTTGGCCGTTGCAACAACGCCAAAATCTCCGACACCGCGAATGTAAATCTGGGTGGTTGCGCCGCCGCCCACTTGAATGCCGGGGGCCAGCTTCGTCAAATCATCAGGGCGTGCAATGCCGCGATCCTGCAAAGTGTCGCCGCTGAACACTTCGATCGAAAGCGCTACTTTTTGCACGCTTTCGTCGCGTCTCTGCGCGGTTACAACAATATCCGCTATTCCGCTATCTTCAGCAACCGCGGGCTCCTGCGCCATGGCAGGCGCTACCACAAATAATGCACCTGCAAGTGCGCTTGTGCTCGATAGATATTTGAACATTTGTCTCTCCTGTGTGTACATGCCTGTTATGGTCGGCATTGTTGGTCATAAATGAACTATTTGTTCATATTTATACTATTCATTCATAAATTTACCACAGCAAAGCGTTCATTGTCGTTGATGCTAAAGCTTAAATTATTGATCAATTGTCCAGATCAAGACCAATTCAGCCCTCTGTGACAATTTTGTTTTCAATCGAGCCAAGGCCTGCAAACTCGACGCGAACGACGTCACTCGGTTGCAAGAACTTGCCCGATGCAATGCCGACATAAAGGACCGCACGGCCTTTACGACTTTGAAAAATCGCCTTCGCAGACGCAAATAGCGGTAACGATATATTTGCAATGCGGGGGTTCTACCGGAACCAAGGATGAAACGCCGTGGTGCGTCCAAGCCAAATTGTCCGCTTATTTTGCCGGATTAATGAATAATCAAACCGCTTAGACACCGGCTGTCCGTCAGCATGTAACGCAAGCCGCCTACTCAATCTCAGAGAACGAGCACAACTGAAGCGCCATCCGAATGCAAGCTCAAGCAAGCCAGACGTTACCGCTTATGTGGTGCAGCAGCGATTGACCTTTCCAACGAAGCCGCCGCAACTGCGCCTGAATGGACGAATGGCCGCTTACCGCGATAGCGCCTCCAAAAGGAGACTGTCAGCACTGTCCAACTTAGCAGACGTTCCAACTGCTCTTTTTTCCAGTCAGATATCATGCATGACTCATTTGCAACAAAATGGCGTCAATTGAGTGTTCAGCAGTGGAACGAAAATTGATTCCGCGAAACTTGTATTGCCAGTTTAATCGCGCAAAATCTGCTTATCATGATTGCATGAGCAATCTGACACTAGCCTAATGAAAAGTGTAGGGTTCGTTTTTTGCTACGAAGAGCGTTACGACGCCATCAGCGAAAACCGCAGAAAACCGCAGTTTTCAAATAATGGTCGGGGAGACAGGATTCGAACCTGCGACCCTCTGGTCCCAAACCAGATGCGCTACCAGGCTGCGCCACTCCCCGAGTCAGGCGGGGTATTAGACGGCTATTTCCGGCTTGTCTATCCCGCAGACGTCTTAATCAGCCGGGCATAGAAATTAATTGCGCGTTTCAGATTGTCGATGCTGAGATGTTCATTGGTTCCGTGGATCATAGCGGTTTCTTTTAAGCTAAAATGGAACGGCAACAACCGATACACATCGTCCGAAACCCCTTGCATTGAGCGGCTGTCGGTCCCCCCTACTACCAAATAAGGTGCTGTTACCGAACCAGGGGAATTCGCATTTACCGTTGCAACAATCATGTTCCAGCCCGGCGAGTTAGTCGATGAAGTCTTAGATGGCTCGCGCGGTGCTTTCACCCAGCTGAGTTCGACAGGTTGGTTTTTGGTGGCAGATTTGGCCCTATTCATGACATCGGCCGAACTATTCCAAGGTGCGATTCGGTAGTTGATCAACGCCGTCGCCGTTTGCGGCAGGACATTTTCTTTTGGACTGCCTGTCAACATTGTCGGTGCAATCGTGGTGTGCATAGACGCCGCGCCGCTTGGCGTTTGCCCGACTTGTTTTTTCAACATGCCGCCGGATAGCCATATATTTGCCACCGCCAGCTTGGTCATCCCGCCTTTTTGGGCCGCCAACGTTTCCAGCATTAGCTTGCCCGGCCCCTTGATTTCCATCGGAAATGCGTTGTCGTTGATCGCCAATACCGCTTTGGCGAGATTGACCACGCCGGTTTCCTTTGGCGGCATCGAGCTGTGGCCGCCCTGTGCGCTTGCCGTGATTTTTAGAGTGGCATAGCCTTTTTCGGCGATCCCGATCATGGCCGCCGGACCATTTATAATCGGCGCATCCAGTGCGACAACGCCGCCTTCATCGATCGTGAACTGCGCCTTGACGCCGCGCTTGGCAAGCAACGCGGCTGCGGCCACTGCGCCGGTTCCGCCGACTTCCTCGTCATGGCCAGACACGATGTAGATGGTACGTTTCGGCTTAAAGCCCGATCTTGCCAGCGCATTTAGCGCCTCAAACAAGGTGATCAAGGACCCCTTGTCGTCAATTGCTCCCCTGCCCCACACGGCTCCATCCACAATCTCGCCGGAAAAAGGCTGACGCTTCCAATCCTTTTCTGTGCCCGGTGTAACTGGAACGACGTCATGATGCGCCATCAATATGATCGGCTGCAACGCTGCATCGCTACCTACCCATGTGTATAGCAACGTGCGTTCCGCCACCAATTCCCTCTGCATAAGGCCATGTGCAGCCGGATATGTCGATTGCAGCCAGGACTGCAATTGATCCCATTGGCTAAAGTCATTTTCCGCAGGATCCTGATGTGAAACGGTTTTAAACCGGATCGCTGTACCCAAATTCAGGGCCGCTTGGTCGGCGTCAAACGTCGGCGGCGCCGCCACTTTGATGCCTAAACCATTGCCGACATCGTTGGCTGCGAACGTAGCGGTCCGGTACCCGGCAATTCCCGCACCCACCAAAACGACCGCCAAGCCAGTTAGCCCGATTTTGCCTGCCAATCGCATATCAATCCCCCAAATGTTCACAGTACTTTTCACAGGAGTGACAATTTGTAACGCGAATTGCAAGCGGCTTAAGCGAGGGGAATGGTGGGCCCGGAGGGACTTCGAACCCCCGACCTAGCCGTTATGAGCGGCCAGCTCTAACCAACTGAGCTACAGGCCCTTTGAAACCCCTGATAGCAGTATCCGGCGCGGATAGCGGATGGCAACGTCACCTTGCAAGCGGCAATTCCATTTTTGTTGCAGATTACCAGCTTATGCGACCAAAAGTTGTTTGATTTCAGAAACACTAATCGGTTTCACATTATGGATTTCAAAATACACGAACACCGCCTGCCACCATGTATAAAAGGATTCGAGATCTTGGCTGCTGCGAGTGTAACTGGTGTTGCCCGCAGCCAACGACGGTGAGTGGAAGGAGAAGTTCAATATGCCGACGCCTTCTTGAAGTGCACTCTCGATCCCGGCGATAGCGCGGTCGAGTGGAATACCCTCGGGTGTCAACGCAATACGTTCTAACAAGCCTGTCCTCGACAAAATCGAGCGCGAAGGATCGGACGAAAACATCCGTTGAAAAATAGGATTACCAACTTTTCGCAACTGCCCTGCATAAACCGTGGTCAATGGCAGCTCAATTAAGTGATCGGGAATCAGCCAATAGGGATTAACTGGGAAATCAGAATAATCCGGCCCGCCATCCGCTGAATAATCGAACCTTGACCGAACAGAAGTGTCAATGGCGATGCCCAAGTCTTTCAGTATCTCGGGCGTTTTTTCACCCGCGCCATAACGCCCGGCACGGTAAATGTCGGGCCGTACGCCAAATCTTTCTACAATCTTTTGATGCAGCACAGACAATTTTTCGCGCTCGATTTCAGCAGGAAGATTGCAGGCAAAGCTATTAAATGTGTTCACCGTTTCTACAAACGGAGGATTCACCCAAGGATGAAGTTGTACACCGATTTCTGCTTTACCCGCATCCGCAAAACCACCCAATAACTCAACGGCAGCAGCATCATTTGCAATCGGATAATCCACCAAATATACGGGCACGACCGAGTGTTTTTCGCACATGTTTTGAAACCGGCGTATAGCCGGAATATGCGTGGTGCCATGCTGGTCCCTGGTGAACGGGCCGCCCCAGTCAAATTCTTCCTCGGTATCTACGGTGACCAGAAAACGCGGGCCGGATAAGGGGCCAAGATCAACGCTTGCCTTATCAAAGGCAGGCAGAGGCATTCGGTTCAACACGCCACGCCCCCTATGATGATCATTCTAGTCCCTCTCTTCACCCACTTGGTGCAAGCTGCTATCTTGGCTTGCTGGAAGAGTTAATAACAGGCTTTCCTTTTGAAATCGTAAATCCCCCTGAACACTTCTTGCTAAATTTCTTACCAGGCGAAGTGAAAAACCAAGACCAAGCAGCGGGGCATCAGCGTTGGTGTCCAATTCCCCCGGGATTGATCCCAGCAACTCCGCTTCACTCAAGGCGCAAAGCTTCTTAGGAAGCGACAGCTGAAAACTGTTCTTTGCCGGCCGGCCCAGTTCTGTTCGAAACCGGCCGCTAAGTTCCTCGCCAGGTTCGCAGCCAATGATTACAGCCGACAAAAGGCGGGAGAATAGCCGTTCCGTAAGTTCACGTTCGGTGGAAAATGGCCTGACAGGATCGGCCTTGGACAAGTTCAACGTGACAGAAAGAGAATTGCTTAACCCTTGCAGGCGTTCGGCAAGGCGGTTCGCGAGCCAACCGCATTCGGTATGGCCCAAAGGTCCTGTAAAATGCCCCGATTGGATCCGGGCGGCCATAGACAAATCATCAAACCCGGCCAATAACCGCCGCGCATCATTCAGAATATTCTTCGCTAAAGTGCGGTATTCAACAGAAACGGGGCCGAACAATTGCTGTTCGATAATTTCGGAAAATCCAATGATCGCACCGAGCGGCGTGCGCAATTCATGCACGAGCTGCTGCATTTGGTCGCCGTCGTCGGACTTGGGCGCGCTTATCTCCGCGCTTTCGGCGGCGTTGGGACGGCGCATCAGGCCACGATATCCACGAAAACGGCCACTCGCTGCATCAAAAAACGGCGTCGCGTTGATGCGCCAGTCGCCCTCGACTATGGCAGAACCGCACAGCCGCATCCGCGCACGCTCGATAGGCATGCGCTGCCGGAATGCAGAGGCACCATTTGCGTCGGGTCCGGGGCTGCCATCATAAGCCGGCTCGGCAACCGAAACGCCAACGATTGCGCCGCGCGGGACGCCCTCGGCCCAAACGATTGTGCCCATTTCATCGGTTTCAAAACGTATTTCGCTGACTGGCAAGAATGGCTGCTTGGTATCAACGTCATTTAGCGTCAGTTGAAGCCCGTCATCAATTTCGCGTGCATTGTCGCGGCCACTTTCTCCGCCAATTTCCCGGTCGTTTTCCCGGTTGCGGCGAAGTCGTTCAATGCGTTCAACAATATCGCTGATCTGCAAACCCGCAGCGTTTTGGCCTGGTTTTTTCTGTACCGAATCATCTGCTGGCGTATTGGGAATGACATGCGGTTCTTGAATTTGGGCGCCGCTTTCGGGCATTTTTGTAAGCACAAAGTCAGCAGACGACCAAATCTTTAACGTCCGCCGTGTCAGCAGCCCCAGATTTGAACGGTTTCTCAAAAATCCGCGAGCGCGAACGGGCAGTGCGGGAACAATTTGCGACCATTCATCGTCGTTCAAATCTGCGCCGGAAATTGTTGCCGCTGCAATTTCGGGGATATCGGCAGCCAGAAACTGCACCAATGGCGCGGACCGGATTCGTCCCGCCAAAGATTTGACGCTGGCCAAACGGTCCTCCGGCTTGATTTGCGGCATCAATGCCCGGGCTTCCAATAAGCCCTTTACGACCATTTCCTTTGGAAAATGACTTGGGTTTTGTGATAATATATCAACCAATTGCCGCCAGCGAGCCAATGGATTTTCGTTTCTATCTCCGGCGAAGCGCAGGCTGGTTTCAAGGCGATCGTCAAAGCGCAATTGCGGTTTCCCAATTTGGTTTCTTATTCGTTACTAGAAAGTGATACTGCTTCGATGGAATTGACGAAAGGTGCTAATTTACCGCGTCACACTATGGGACAATTGCATTTCTCTATAATATAATTATAAGTTAACGCCTAAATTGAAATGGAAATATCAAAAACATGCCTAATTTGAACCTAGACACGATAGATTTGAAGCTTTTGGCGGAATTGCAGGCCGATGGCCGCATCACCAATGTCGATCTTGCATCCAAGGTCGGGCTAACCGCGCCGCCCTGCTTGCGGCGGATGAGGGCGTTGGAACAGGCTGGAATTATCCAATCCTACCATGCGCATGTGGACCCTGCCGCCATTGGATACAACATCACGGTGTTCGCAATGGTGAGCCTGAAAAGTCAGGCTGAAGATGATCTGCGCGCATTCGAGGACCATGTTCGGTCGCTACCAGATGTGCGTGAATGCCACATGCTAAACGGAGAAATTGATTTCATTTTGAAGATCTTGGCGAAAGACCTTCAATCATTTCAGGAACTGTTGACCACGCAGCTAACGTCGGCGCCAAATGTGAATAGCGTCAAAACCTCATTGACTATTCGAACCGCAAAAGATGAACCGGGCGTGCCAATCTTGGCCTGATCGGCGGGCGCCCGGTCTGTGTTTCGTGCTTAGCTAACCGCTGCTGGAACTGCGGCGGTTTTTGCCAGTTCGTTGGTCAGATAAATGTCCCAATAATCTGCAATCATCTTGCGTTTTGGGTCTGTAATTTTTGCCAGAGTGGCCTTGGCTCCGGTTAGGTCTTTCAACTTAACTTGCGATATTGCCATGCGCATGACCGCTTGATCGTTGACGTTCACGCCGTCTTTTGTGGTTATGCTGCCTTTATCAATTGCGACTTGATACATGGCAGCCGCCCGGGCGAACTCACCAAACGCAAACACGCGGTCGGCAAACAACATTGCCTGCGTTCCGGTGGACTGCTTACGGGCAAATTGCTCATCCGCATCCCAGTTTTTTGCCAGTTCGGCCATGTTCAATTTTGCATCGACAACATCGTCGGAAATGCTGCGGTCGGCCTTATCCAACACACCCTTGGCCAACCCTTCATCGATGACTGCAATGACTTCTGCCGGGCTGCGCTTTCTATCTGCGGCTTCGATGTACCCTTTGTACTCGTGCGAGAACAGCAAAGCCTTCGTTTCGCGCACAAGCCGGAATGCATCAAGCAACTCTGCGGTGCTCATTTCAGTGTAGCTCATAAACGGCAGCAATGCGTCATGATATGCTTCCGGACTTGAATCCGACTTAATCAGCTCTTTTCCCCAGTAAATTTCGCCGGACCGATCTTTTTGTTTGTTTGCATAGGACTTAGCCTGCGCAAACCAAATGGTCGGCACGGCGGCGCCCGCGGCGCGCTTGGTTGCGACTGCGTCTTTCATCGTTTTCTGGGCATCAACAAATTTCTTTTGCTGCGCTTGCGCATTGGCGATCAAATACTGGACGTCGTTACCGCGGTGTCCCATGCTATATGCCTGCTGCATAAAGGTTTCTGCATTGGCATAATCTTTGAGATCATAGGCAAACGCTCCGCGATAATAGCTGAATTTTGCCCGTTCGTCCGCTGGCGTTGAAGTCGACGCCAGTAACAAGTCGAGGCCTTCCATTTGAATTTTCATATCCTTGGCCTGCGTGCCGACGTTCAGGAAATATCCTCCGGCTTCAAACCGATCGTCCTCGTTGGCAATCGCCGCTTTTACCGCGGGAAGGATGGCAACCGAACCTGGAATGTCTTTCTTCTTGAAAAACACGTCAACGGCAGGTTGATATGCAGCCAGAAAGCCTTTGGAAAAATTGAGTTTTGGTTTTTGAGGTGCCGCGGTTTTTGGCTCCTTCTTTGCATAAGCAGCAGGTGTCACAGCCAATGAACTTATCGCCAAAGCACATGTTGACAGCGCCAAAGCAAACTTAGAAATCAATTTCATTCCATACTCTCCATAAAGAATTTGAGCCTATTTTTCCGACAAGCTCGACCATAACTCGCTTACATACTAACGCGGGAAACACCGCATAGATAGCTTTTTTGGATGAATTGATGTTGAACGACGCAGGGCGACTTTGGCACGTTACAATTATTTGCATTACATCATTAAGGACGGAAAAATGCTTAATTCAGCAATAGTTTTGGGGGCATCTGGAGGCATCGGTGCTGCTTTTGCCGATGTCATCGAAAACGCTGGCGGGCATACATGTGTGCACCGCCTTAGCCGCTCGGGTTCAGCAAACGTCCAGATTGATCTAACCGATGAACAAAGCCTGCGCAGCGCCGCAAGCCGCCTCCAGCTGGAGGTGACTGCGCCCGACCTGATCGTGATCGCCAGCGGGCTGTTGCATTCCGGCGATAGGCGGCCCGAACGCAGCATGCGGGAAATTGATGGCGATTGGATGGAGCAAAACTTTCGCATTAATGCGATCGGCCCGGCGCTTGCGGCAAAGCATTTTATCCCGCTGATGCCCAAAACGGGGCGGTGCATATTTGCAGTTTTATCGGCGCGGGTGGGCAGCATTTCCGACAACAAGCTGGGCGGTTGGTACGCATATCGCGCCTCCAAAGCCGCGCTCAACATGATTGTCCGCAATCTCGCCATCGAAACCCAGCGGCAACGACCCGAATCAATCATCGTGGCACTGCATCCTGGCACCGTGGATACACCACTCAGCGCGCCATTTTCGGCAATTAAGCAGCCCAGCGGACAACAAGCCGCGCGGTTTACACCGCAGCAATCGGCGGCAAAACTGCTCACCGTTTTGGACGGCCTTTCACCAAGTGATAGTGGTCTGATATTTGATTATGACGGGCAGATAATCGCACCATAGCTAAACCATAGGCAATTGGCGTCCGAATCTGTGGATAACTTGGCGAAAACTCAATTTTTATCGCCGCTTTGGGTAGGCTTTTTGGCACTCGTCCGCTATGGCAAAGCGACATAAAATAATGGGGAACACAAGCGCGTGAGCGACGATCAAGCAACAACAGATTCATCAGATATCAGCCCGGTTGACATCGTCGATGAAATGAAATCGAGTTATCTCGATTATGCCATGTCAGTTATTGTCGCCCGCGCCCTTCCCGACGTGCGCGATGGCCTGAAGCCGGTTCACCGCCGGATCTTGTTTGCCAGCCAAGAAGGCGGCTTCGTTCCCGGTCGTCCGTATCGTAAATCAGCCAAAATCGTCGGCGATGTGATGGGCAATTATCATCCGCACGGCGACAGTTCGATCTACATGGCTCTGGCACGCATGGCACAAGACTGGGCAATGCGAGTGATGTTGATCGACGGTCAAGGAAATTTCGGATCCATGGATCCAGATGCACCCGCATCGATGCGCTATACCGAGGCGCGGCTGACCAAATCGGCGATGGCTCTGTTAGAAGACATTGATAAGAATACTGTCGATTTTGGGCCAAACTATGATGGGTCGCGGCAAGAACCGCTGGTGCTGCCTGCTCGGTTCCCGAATTTGCTGGTAAACGGTGCGGGCGGTATCGCAGTTGGCATGGCGACGAACATTCCGCCGCACAATCTGGGTGAAGTTATCGCCGCATGCCTTGCGTATATCGACAATCCGGAAGTCACCATCGACGATTTGATCGAAATTGTTCCGGGCCCCGATTTTCCAACTGGCGGTATGATCTTGGGCCAAGGCGGGGCGCGTTCGGCATATCATAGCGGCCGCGGTTCGATCATGATGCGCGCGCGCCATGAAATCGAGGAGGGCCGCGGCGAACGGCGGTCTATCGTCCTGACCAGCATCCCTTACCAAGTCGGCAAATCCGGTTTGGTCGAAAAAATTGCGGAAGCCGCAAAGGACAAGCGGATCGAAGGCGTTTCTGACATCCGCGACGAATCAAGCCGTAAAGGCGTACGCGTCGTTATCGATTTGAAACGCGACGCAACGCCAGAGGTCGTGCTGAACCAGCTTTGGCGGCACACCCCTGCCCAATCAAGCTTTCCTGCCAATATGCTTGCCATTCGCGGCGGCAGGCCAGAGGTTCTGAACCTCAAAGATATTATTGTCGCTTTTGTCGACTTCCGCGAAGAAGTCATTACCCGGCGGACCAAATTTGAACTCAACAAAGCCCGTGAACGCGCCCATTTGTTGTTAGGACTGGTGGTTGCGGTTACCAATTTGGACGAAGTCGTGCGGATAATTCGGGGATCAGGCAGCCCTGCAGAAGCACGCGCTGCATTGCTCGACCGAAAATGGCCGATCGGTGAAATCGCGGGTTACATCAAACTTGTCGAGGCCATCGAATTGGAAATCGAAGGGGATAGCTATCAGCTTTCCGAGCTTCAGGTTCGCGCGATATTGGAATTGCGTCTGCATCGCTTAACGGCGCTTGGCCGTGACGAGATTGGTAAAGAATTAAAAGGACTTGCAACCAATATCGAAGAATATCTATCAATATTGGGTGACCGCAATAAATTGTACAGCGTGTTACGCGAAGAATTGGTCGCGATTGATGCGGAATTTTCGACGCCGCGCCTGTGTGAAATCACCGCGAGTTGGGACGGGCTTGATGATGAAGATCTGATGGAACGCGAAGACATGGTCGTTACCGTCACCAATGGCGGCTATATCAAACGCACTCCGCTGGCTACTTTCCGGGCGCAGAATCGGGGCGGTAAAGGCCGGGCGGGCATGGCGACCAAAGATGAAGACGTCGTAATCGAAATGTTCGTGACATCCACGCATACGCCGGTGCTGTTCTTCTCCAATCTAGGCCGGGTGTACCGGATGAAAGTTTGGAAATTGCCTGAGGGCAGCCCGCAAACCAAGGGGCGGCCAATGGTCAACCTGCTGCCGCTATCCGAAGGTGAAAACATCACCAATGTCCTGCCGTTGCCAGAAGATGAGGCAGAATGGGCGAATTTGAATATCGTCTTTGCCACAGCAAAGGGCATGGTTCGCCGCAACAGTATGGATTCATTCAACAATGTTCCCAGCAACGGAAAAATGGCGATGGGATTTGTGGAAGGCAAAAATGACCGGTTGATCGGTGTCCGCTTGCTCAACGAAGATGATGACATCCTGTTGGCGAGCCGTTCGGGCAAAGCTATCCGTTTCTCTGCCGCTGATGCCCGCGAAACCAAGAGCCGCACCGGCATTGGTGTGCGCGGTATGACGTTAAAGGGCGATGATGAGGTGATGTCACTTTCAATCTTGCAACGCGTCGGTACTACCACCGAAGAACGCGAAGATTATTTGCGCTTTGCCCCGTGGAAAGCCGACAAAGAAGGCGAACCGGAAATGGCACCAGAGCGTTTTGCGTTGTTGGTTGATCAGGAACAGTTCATCCTTACCGTGTGTGCCAATGGTTACGGCAAAATGTCGTCGGCTTATGAATATCGGCGCATTGGCCGCGGTGGTCAGGGCGTCACCAACATCGACAATATCAAGCGCAACGGCCCCGTAGTAGCCAGTTTCGCGTCCACCAAGGGTGACCAGTTGATGCTCGTCACCGATCAGGCCAAGCTTATCCGCATGCCACTCGAAAGCCTGCGGGTAATTGGGCGCGGTTCAGCTGGCGTGCGCTTGTTCAATGTCGATGATAACGAACATGTCGTCAGCGCCGCGCGCATTCAGGAAAGCGAAGACGAAGAGATCGATAGCGATGAAGGCGCTTCTGATACAGCTGGTGACGTAGCCGGCGATGAAGCTGTGCAAGCAGCCGCCCCGCAAGCTGACCAAGCCCCTGATGATGACGCGGGCGCAAGCGAGGCCGAATAAAAGCGCGAAGTTGCGGCGGTGGTTGCGATGCTGTGTTCCGGATAGCGGCGCGGCCACCACTCAACGCAGATAAAGACTTGTAATGTAGGATTTGTTCTGGGAACGAAGCCTATCGCCGCTTGCTCAGGGTACGCTCTTTGACATTGTTGACGGTCACATTGCTCTTTTTTCCGAGCGATTTCGTGATTTTCAAAACCTACAAAAAACCGCAATGTTGGAAATTATATTACAGCAAGATTTTGAAAAATGTCAAAATAGGCGTCAATCTTGTCAACTAGGTGTCAATTTGGCTGTTTTGGGCCATAGGCTATGTTGGATTTTCTAGGCGGCTGGTCTCCGGCGATACTTGCAATCAAAGTCCTTCGGCATCGGCATAATGGCCGCGTTTTATCAAAGTCTGGACCACGCCAGTCGCGATTAACAGCATGCCGATATAATATGTGTACCAAACGCTAATGTCGGCAACCATGCTTTGTCCCAATGGACCTTCGCGCGCGAATATCAACAGATCGGATAGGACAAACAACATCGCGCCTAAACCAACGCGGTAACGCGGAAAATTGCTGGTCCACGCCATTGCGGCCATCGCTCCCAATATGACCGAATATATTGCAGGCAATAATCCGCCCAGAAAATATGCAATAATTGGCGTCGCGATAAGCACGGTATATCCAAGCATTTGTTGACTTTGAACCGGCTTGACCCGGCGGTGACGACTGTACAGCCAAATCGCGAACAAATGCGCCAGTGCAAACGCGACTGCGCCAAGTTCGAGGCTGATTTCGACCAAGCCATCGCCAACTGCACATAGCGCCAATACGGCGGCAAGCATGGCAAATTCGCCATTGTGGTGACGGCGCAGCGCATAAGGCACTAGAAAACTAAGCCCGGCAATTTTCCAAAGCATGGCCCAAATACCGGGTACGTTCAATACCGCCGCCAACGGATAAGTTAGTCCAAAGAACAAACTCAGCAATAGCCAAGGCCGCCGATGCGCCAAATCCTGTCCCATAAACCCCTCTTCGCCTCGTTTCTATATTATGAAGCCAAACATCCGCGCAATACAAGCGGCAATTGGCCGGGCATGACGTCACTTATTAAGCCGGGTCCATATCGCACTCCAATATCGCCGTGCAACCACGCCGCGATGCAAGCCGCTTCAAACGGTTCTACCCCTTGCGCTAATAGCCCGCAGAGAATTCCGGTCAAGACGTCACCTGAACCCGCCGTCGCCAACCAAGGGGCGGAATGCGAATTGATTGCGTGCCGCCCATCTGGCGCCGCGACGACAGTGATCGCTCCTTTTAAAAGCACAACGGCATTTGCGCGCGTCGCTGCACTTTTGGTGGCAGAGACCCTGTCCTGTAACCCAATATCCGGAAACAGCCGTGCAAACTCGCCTTCATGCGGCGTTAAAATAGCGTCATGATGCAACGCTTTAAATAGCGAAGGTGGGGAATGATCGAAAGACGTCAGCGCATCGGCGTCAATGACCATGGGAATGTTGCGGGACAGCAAATCCAGCACAGAATCGCGCGTTCCCTGCCCTTTGCCCGCCGCGGGTCCGATGGCTATGCTGCGAACGCGCTCATCAATCGCGGTAAATGCTTGATCGCGAATTTTGAGCATAATCGCCGTTACTTGGCCCGCATGTTCGGCCAGTGCCGTTTTGTCCCCCAATATGGTTACAAGGCCTGCCCCTACCGTCAACGCCGCCAATGCGGCCAATCTGGAGGCTCCCGTGGCAAGCGCAGGACCGCTAATCACAACAGCATGATCCGCGATCATATTTATGGTTTTCAGCCTGAGGAGCGTGCAAAATCGGCCGCAAAATATGGAAATCGCCAGACAGGTTCGCGGTGAAGGGTATCATTCGATATGTCGTCCTTTCTGTCATCGGCCACGCTGTAAGCGGCGAAAATATGCCCAAAAAGATATGACAGCTTACCGAAAGAAGCTAGAGCAGACCCATTATGAAAGCAAATTTGAAAGCAATAAATGACTGAGCAAAAAGTACATATCATCGGCGGCGGCATGGCGGGGTGTGAAGCGGCTTGGCAATTGGCAAAGCGCGGGATCAAGGTGCGGTTATCAGAAATGCGCGGCGGCGGCGATACCACGCCCGCGCATCAGGGAATTGGCCTGGCCGAGCTGGTTTGTTCTAACAGCTTTCGCAGCGACGATTGGGAAAACAACGCTGTCGGCCTAATCCATCAAGAGATGCGCGATCTCGGATCCGTCATCATGGCAGCGGCCGAAGTCGCCAAGGTACCCGCTGGATCGGCTTTGGCAGTGGACCGCGATATATTCTCAGATACCGTCGAAACGTTATTAAAACAGAACGATAATATCGAGATTGTGCGTGAACGGATTGATGTACTGCCCGATGACGGCCATGTCATCGTCGCCACCGGACCACTAACCGCTATGTCACTTGCAAACAGTATAATCGAGCGGACAGGTCAGGACCGGCTTGCCTTTTTTGACGCCATTGCGCCGATTGTCCATTTTGACAGTATTGATATGGAGACGGCTTGGTTCCAATCGCGCTGGGATAAAGGCGATGGTAAAGACTATATCAACTGCCCAATGGATGAGGTCCAGTATAAGATATTTCATCAGGGATTGCTGGACAGCGACAAAGCCGATTTCAAGGAATGGGAAAAAGACACGCCTTATTTTGAGGGCTGTATGCCTATTGAAGTCATGGCGTCACGCGGCTTGGATACGCTGCGCTTTGGGCCGATGAAGCCGGTGGGATTGACCAATCCAAAGACCGGAACGCGCGCGCATGCGGTGGTTCAGCTGCGCCAAGACAATAAGCAGGGCAGCCTTTGGAACATTGTCGGTTTCCAGACCAAGATGAAACATGGCGCACAGATTGATTTGCTGCGTCAGATACCCGGGCTGGAAAAGGCTGAATTTGCGCGGCTTGGCGGCCTGCATCGCAACACCTTCATTCGTTCGCCAGTGTTACTCGACCGGTCGTTGCGGCTAAAGTCTGCACCGCATATTCGCTTTGCCGGGCAAATTACTGGCTGCGAGGGATATGTTGAAAGTGCCGCCATCGGTTTGATGGCTGGCATCATGACGGCGGCCGAATTGCAAGCGCAGAACCTTACCGCGCCCCCCGCAACCACCGCGCTCGGCGCTTTGCTGTCGCATATAACCGGCGATGCGGAGGCTGATTGCTATCAACCGATGAATGTCAATTTCGGCTTGTTCGCCCCGTTGGAAGGCAAAATCTTTAAAAAGGCGCGTAAACAGGCGATCACGTCGCGAGCGAGAACCGAAATGGCGGCATGGATGGCGGTAAACGGGCTGGCTGCATAGTCACTAGAACAATGCCCTAGCATTTACATGCTGGCTTTGCCGCCTGTTTTGGCCGTGTCGCGGCAAATTCGGCGCGGGTGAGCAGTATTATTGCGGTTGCTGTCTGCGTTGCTGAAGCGCTTACTCGTGCCCGTTGCCCACTCCTCAAACGTTAGCAGATTGTTGCCGTCTTTATCCAGTTTCTTGAAATCATTGGTTCTACTGCTCATCATCTCTAAGCGACTTATGATTTCATCGCGGTTGCGGTCATACCGGTTAAACCGCATTTCCTCCCGGCTCGCCTTCGCGGCTTGCGGAGGTGTCGGCGGCTTTGGGCCAAATTTGGGGGCGGTTGCCGAAGGTACCGGCAATTCCAAAGTCCCGGCGATTTCAACCGGAGGCGGCGGGGCCGGGATGGGTTCCTCTTGCATTGCTTTTCCCTGCCAAAACCAAAAGCCAGCCCCCAACAGCGCCGTGGCCGCCAATCCACCCGCCAAGAACCGGTTCATCGCTTACTCTCCCATAGTTGCAGTCGACAGCTTGCTCTCAATTTCATCGTCCGGTCAAGGCATTGAAGATCAATCGCAATCCTTGCCCTGCATTTTGCCCCCTTTGCTGCACCGCAAACGCCAAAATTGACAAAGATCGCAACGATGGCGGCAAACGGTATGCCTGTTCACCTGCGTTTAGTTGAGCAAGGACGGCGTCATGCTGTTTTGGCGTTTGACAATATTGCAACAGCTCCGCCAGCGCCCACCGCTCACCGACTTTCAAAACTTGGCTGATGGTGGCACGGTCAGCGCCGGCCAGTTCGGCAAAGCTTACAAATATCGCCGAAGCCTTGGTCTGCGTATGGCGCTGAATCACCTCGCGTGACCAATCATCATCTGCCAGCAACTCGCCCCAAGCATCGACGAGCTCCAACATCGCCGAAGCCAATCTGGCGTCAGCCCCCGCCCCTTCGAGCCTGGCCAATTCAGCCAACATCGGTTCGCCGGTCGGACGCGTATCAACGGGCTTTGAAATGACGTCACGCCACCACGCAAGCCGCATTTGCCCGATCAGCGGTTCTTTAACGTTGCCAACGATTTGCGCCAACCTGACGTCATGATTGAGCAGCAGCGTCAAAACATCCCGCGAATGCCCCTTTGCATAGGCCAAAGCGAGCCGTTTCGGCGGTGTAAGGGCGTGAAATTCATCTAACATCATAGCGTTGCAGACGCATTTGCGCGGGAAATCAAGGTTAACTTGGCGCTAACCACTCCCTTTCAACAACCGCTTACTATATCTGGGGTAAATGGCACTCTGAAATTAGTTTTGAGCAACAGGGATGCTTCACGAATGACCAATGTAACTGCAAAAGCGCGTGGCCGTGGATTTTTGGCACGATTGGCCCATGACGAGGCTGGCAATACAATAGCAATTATGGCCGCCGCCGTGTTGCCTACCATTGGCTTGGTTGGTGGCGGCGTAGATATGAGCCGCATATATCTCGCGAAAACAACTTTGCAGGCGGCGTGCGATTCTGGCGCGTTGGTTGGCCGCAAATCCATGGCAACGGGAGCTTGGTCCGACAATTCTTACAAGGCACGTACGGATGCGAATACGATGTTCGATGCCAACTTTACCGAAGGCGCTTATGGTACGAAAAACCTGATCCGTACCTTCTCTGAACAAGGCGTTGGCAACATTGCCGGCACGGCAAGCGTTGACGTGCCAATGTCGTTGATGAAAGTGCTCGGCACTGAATCGCGAACGGTCGAAGTTACGTGCCAAGCCGAACTGCGGATTCCAAACACCGACGTTATGTTCGTGCTGGATACCACAGGTTCAATGGACAGTCCGATCGCAGGATCGGGTTCAACAACATCTAAAATTGCCGGTTTAAGAGTTGCAGTTAAGTGTTTTTATGAGGCGCTTGCGAAAGAGAATATCGATGACATTACGCCTGCACAATGCGGTGAAACTGTCAACCCAAGCGGCGGTAACTCGGCCAATGTTCAGTTGCGCTTTGGCTTTGTTCCCTATGCAGTGAACGTCAATGTCGGCAAATTACTGCCACTAGATTTTCTCGCGGATACATGGAAATATCAATCTCGGCAGGCCAATTTTAGTACCAGTGCTGGCTATATTGCAACTTATGGCACGCCAACCGGCACAACCACCACGAGTACGAATACCACCAGCAACAGTGGCAGCAACAACGGTTGGAACGACGTCAGCGACAATATGACTATCGGTGGAACCTTTTATTACCGTAAGTTCACCATGAATAGCAAAAAGCACAATTGTGCCGATTATATCGCCAACCCGTCGCCGCAAGCAACGAATGCCAATGGATCGCCAACATTTGTGTCACAATCGCCAAGCACCCCGGTTTATCCAGATGCTTCAGTCGTTAGGAATTATCGAACAATAAACACGACTGGCTCGGTGGAATATAGGTATGAAAAGGACAACAAGGAATGCCTATTGCAGACACGCTGGGGCGCATCAAGCACCACAACAATCATGACGCAATCGACAGTTCCAATAACTTGGAAACAGAATATCGTATTTGATGGACTGGACCTATAAACAGGTTGAGTTCGACGTTAGCGATTTAAAGAACGAAAGCGCAAATGCCTGGAACAATAGCGTATCCTTGCCCATCGGAACCAATGGCGCGAACACCAACATTGCATGGGAAGGTTGCATTGAAGAACGCAAAACATTGCCGTTAACCGATTCGGATCCATCGGACGATTGGGATCCCATTCCCGATGAAGCGCTGGATATGGATATTGATACCGTGCCAGACTCCAGCGATCCAGATACATTATGGGGGCCGTTGCTGACCGGCGCAGTATGGCTGCGTGAAGATGGCAGCGGCAATAACACTCGCCGATGTAAAAACCAAAGACTCACAGTCGAGCGCGAGCGGCCCAAATTGCCCGACCGCAGCAAGATTTTATCAAAGCTGGAGCGCAACAGCGTATAAAAATTATGTGAACTCGCTTCAAACAGGTGGTAACACTTATCACGATATCGGCTTGCTATGGGGTGCGCGGCTGATGTCGCCAACCGGAATATTCTGCGGATCAAACCGCACCTGCTGATATCACAATTCAGCGGCACATGGTGTTCATGACCGATGGTGATACCGCGACATCGCAGACTAACTATTCGCCCTATGGCGTGCATTGGTATGATCGCCGCCAAACCGATCCAAGTTCCGCGCCGTCAAACACGTTGTTGGAAGCGAACGTAAACGCGCGAACCGAGGCATTGTGTAAAGCCATAAAGAACAAAAACATATCACGCTTTGGGTCGTTTCCTATGGTGGTGGCAGTGGAATCAATGCAGATACAACAGCGCGTTTGGAAACATGTGCGTCCGATGGACATTTCCTGGAAGCAAACAGCGTTTCACAGTTAGCCACGACTTTCAAAGGCATCGCCGCTGAAATCTCCAACCTGCGCCTGACAAGCTGAGAAATGATGATGACCAATTCGAATTAAGCGTTTTTGGCGCGACCAAGACGGCACTTCGGTAATGGAGTTTGGTCTTAATTGCCCCCGTCGCCGTGATGATGATGTTGGGCACAATGGATATCGGACATTCATATTATGTTCGATCTGTTTTGGACGGTGCAATGCAAAATGCCGCCAGGGATTCGGCACTGGAAGGATCAGCCACAGAGGCACAGCAACAAGCGATTGACAAGCGGATCACGATTCCGTACACGCAATTTCACCTAGCGCTACAATAACACCGACCCGGCGCTATTATAAAACCTTCTCCGAAGCGGCTGCGGCAAAGGCAGAAGAAATAGTCGAACAGTGGACGATCCAAATTTCTTTGCGAAGTAGACAATGACGAATCTTACATCGACGCAAACAACAATGGCAAATTTGACGAGAGACGGCGGTGATGAAGGGCAAGGTGGAGCACAAGACGTTGTGGTTATCAAGGTTCGCGTGCAATTTCCACGATTGTTTCCTGTGGCGGCGCTCATCGGCTTGCCAAATGACGTGACTATTGATTCCAACTCGATTTTGGCAAACCAACCATATGGCACCCAATCTGAATATGGGCCAGCAGCCACAGTTGCATGTGAAGAAGAAGACGATGATTCCTAAACCCAAAATTCTAAAAATTTAGAGACTTTGCCCGCAAGCTGCGTGACGACAATAGCGGTCTGGCACTTGTCGAGTTTGCCGTTTCATTGCCGTTTTTCATGGGGCTTACGATCGGAGGAATTGAGGTCGCCAATTTTGCGTCGGTCACGATGCAATTGAATCAGATTACAATACACACGGCCGACAATGCAGCGCGTATGGGACAGGCTTCGGCATTGTCGTCACGGCGTATCAGCGAACTCCATATCAATGACGTTTTTGAAGGTACGCTGCGTGAAGGCGACCGGGTCGCCTTAACCGGCGCGCACGGCTACGTGGATCCGATCACAAATGTAAAGTCGATCAGGGGTAATGCGCGGATAATATTATCGAGCATTGAAAATGTTGACCCATTTGTTGCCGCAAATCCCAGATACCGCATCCGGTGGCAGCGTTGTGCCGGAACAGCCGACCAATATGAATCAAGCTACGGCGATGTTAATTCTGCACCAACGGCTGACGGGTTTGGCCCGGTAGGAAAAAAAGTGAAACCAATCGCGGGCAACGCAATCATGATGGTTGAATTGCAATATTATTATCAACCAAAGATTGTGAATGGCTTTGCGCGGCTCACAAACCGGACAATCAGCCAAACCGCAAGTATGATCGTGCGCGAACAGCGGGATTATGCCGGTCCGGTGGGCGGCGACGGGATTTACCCAACGCCCGGCGTAACAGCGTCTGATTGCGACTTAATTTGGGCTGCTTTTAGCGCGCGAGCGGCTATCCTCGCCCAAGCGTCCGCCGACACGCAGCAGCAATCTTTTCGGGATTCAACAACGCCAGTTTCTCTAGATTGGCGGCATAAGGCATCGGTACATCTTCGTTTGTGACGCGGATTACCGGTGCATCAAGGTTGTCGAAACCTTCTTCCATACAGATTGCAACGATCTCGCTTCCCACCGAACATGTTGCCCAACCTTCTTCAGCGACAATCAAGTGGTTGGTTTTTGCAAGGCTGTTCAGGACTGCTGCCTTGTCGAGTGGGCGGATGGTTCGCAGATCGATGACTTCGGCGCTAATCCCCTCACCTGCCAATTTGTCCGCAGCTTCAAGTGCCATGCCAACACCGATTGAGTAGCTGACGATGGTAATGTCGGTGCCTTCGCGCATGATCCGCGCCTTGCCAATTGGCACGACATAGTCATCGTCATCGGGCACCTCAAAACTGCGGCCGTAGAGTAGTTCGTTTTCAAGGAATACCACGGGATCTTCGCAGCGGATCGCAGCCTTTAACAACCCCTTTGCATCGGCTGCGTCATATGGTGAAATTACGACAAGGCCGGGGACGCTGGCATACCAAGGCGCAAAATTCTGACTATGTTGCGCGCCGACACGCGATGCCGCGCCATTTGGTCCCCGGAACACTATGGGGCAGCGCATCTGTCCGCCCGACATATAATTGGTTTTTGCCGCCGAATTGATGATGTGATCAATCGCTTGCATGGCAAAATTGAATGTCATGAATTCAATGACGGGGCGCAGTCCGCCCATCGCAGCACCGGTGCCAACGCCGGCAAAACCATACTCCGTGATCGGCGTGTCAATGATCCGTTCGGGACCGAATTCGGCCAGCAAGCCTTGCGTGACTTTATAGGCGCCCTGATATTCCGCAACTTCTTCACCCATAACGAAAACGCGATCTTCGCGGCGCATTTCTTCGGCCATTGCATCACGAAGCGCTTCACGCACGGTCAGCGATTTCATTCCGGCGCTGGATTTTGAAACTTCGGGTTTCGCCGATTGGACGGGCTCTGGTAAAACTTCTGGTGCGGCAATAGCTGCTACAGGTCGCGCGGGCTCAGCGGAAGTTGGTTTGACGGGAACGGCAGCATCGTCTTCGCCCGTTATCAAGGCAATGACAGTTCCAACCTTCACGCCATCGGTGCCTTCTGCGACCAAGATCGAAGTAACAACGCCGTCATCGATGGCTTCAAACTCCATCGTTGCTTTATCGGTTTCGATTTCCGCCAATATATCGCCGGACGATACGCTATCGCCTTCTTTTACCAACCACTTGGCCAAAGTTCCCTCTTCCATCGTTGGTGAAAGAGCGGGCATTTTCAATTCGGTTGCCATCAATATTGCTCCACCAAAACGTCTGTATAAAGTTCGCTCAATTCGGGTTCCGGTGAATTTTCGGCAAAATCTGCCGCTGCGTTCACAATGGCGCGAATTTCCTTGTCGATTGCTTTGAATTCATCTTCGGACGCGCCCATTTCCATCAAGGTAAATTTGGCACCTTCAATGGGATCGGAATTGTCGCGCATCGATTGCACTTCGTCACGGCTGCGGTACTTTGCCGGATCAGACATTGAATGGCCGCGATACCGGTACGTCTTCATTTCCAGCAACACCGGACCTTTCCCTGCCCGCACCCATTCCAATGCGGTTTCAGCTGCGCCGCGTACCGCTAAAACATCCATACCATCCACTTGAATTCCCGGGATCCGAAAGCTTTCACCGCGGCGGTACAATTGGTCTTCGGATGAAGCGCGGTTCACGCTAGTGCCCATGGCATATTGGTTGTTTTCGATGACGAAAATAACCGGCAGTTTCCAAAGTTCGGCCATGTTAAACGCTTCATAGACCTGACCTTGGTTGGATGCGCCATCACCGAAATAGGCGAGGCAAACACCGCCATCCTTTGAATATTTATGTTTGAAGGCAAGGCCCGCGCCCAATGAAACCTGCGCGCCTACAATTCCGTGGCCGCCGAAAAACCGGTGCTCTGTGGAAAACATGTGCATCGATCCGCCTTTGCCGCGCGAAATTCCTGCGGCGCGTCCGGTCAATTCGGCCATGATGATGTTGGGATCAATGCCATAAGCTAGCATATGTCCGTGATCACGATAGCCGGTAATAACGCTGTCTTTGCCGGGAGTGAGCGCGGATTGCAGGCCAATAGCAACGGCTTCTTGGCCAATGTATAAATGACAAAACCCGCCAATTAGCCCAAGCCCATAAAGCTGCCCGGCCTTTTCTTCGAAACGCCGGATCAACAACATCTCGCGGTAGAAAGACATTAACTCTTCGCGCGTTGCCTCATAGGGTACCGGCACTGCGGGTCGTTCACGATTGACCTTTGGGCTGTCTCCCGAACTGGTGGCTGATTTTGGAGCCGCTCGTTTCGGCAGTTTCTTTGTTGCGGAGGGCTTGGTCAATTCGTCTTCCTTTTTCCGTTGCGGCGCTATTATGCGAATAACTCACAGTCACAAAGCCATTTTTCCGCTAGGGCTCACTTAATTTTTGTTACTTCATTGGAACGACAACTTCATCGGGTGCGACGACATTCAATTCGCGCCTCATCAACTCCCCTGCCAAATCTGGGTCAACGTTATTTCGGTCTAATAGTTTCTGTCGATTGCGCAGCGCGTCGCGTTCCTTTTCAAGCACAGCCAAGTCTTTTGACCGTTGTTGAAGAGCAGCGCGATAATCTGTCCAAGCGATAATACCGGTCGGCCCCAACAACGCATATGTCGCGATACCTAGCAAAACCAAAAGCGCAAATGCCGGCACCAAAACCGATTTGACAACTGTCCTTCTTTTTTTCGGTCGCGCCATTTGCAAACTCAATCACATTAATCCAGCGGTTGCAAGTGAACGCGCAAATCTGGATCAGCCAAAAATGGAACGCCCCGCATAATGCGCCGATGAACCCAACTCTTCTTCAATCCGGATAAGCTGGTTATACTTTGCCAACCGATCAGAACGCGCCAAGCTGCCGGTCTTTATCTGCCCGCAATTGGTGGCGACCGCCAAATCAGCAATTGTCGCGTCTTCGGTTTCACCCGAACGATGCGACATGACTGCGCTGTATGAGGCCCGCTGCGCCATCGAAACTGCTGCTAGAGTCTCAGTGAGCGTACCGATTTGATTCACTTTTACCAAAAGCGAGTTTGCCAATCCCATTTCGATTCCCATCGACAGGCGTTTGGGGTTTGTGACAAACAAATCATCACCGACCAGTTGAACTGTGCTACCCAGTTTATCGGTTAACGCCTTCCATCCTTCAAAATCATCCTCGCTCATTCCGTCTTCGATCGACCGGATGGGATAATCCTTGCACAAAGCAGCCAAATAGTCCGCCATTTCAACCGGTGAAAGCGACAGCCCTTCACCGGAGATTTCATATCTGCCATTTTTAAAGAATTCCGTCGCGGCGCAGTCTAGTGCCAAGACAACTTCATCACCGATTTTGAAACCAGCTTTTTCGACCGACGCCATAATGAAATCCAACGCTTCACGCGTAGAGGCAAGATTCGGAGCAAAGCCGCCTTCATCACCGACAGCCGTCGCAAGCCCCTTTTCATGCAGACCCTTTTTAAGCGTGTGAAAAATTTCGGATCCCCAACGCACAGCTTCCGCAATCGATGATGCACCGACAGGCATCACCATAAATTCCTGGAAATCTATAGGGTTATCCGCATGTTCTCCGCCATTGATGATATTCATCATCGGAACAGGAAGGACGTGCGCACTTACTCCGCCGACATATCGATAAAGTGGCAAGCCCCGTGCATCCGCCGCCGCTTTTGCAACCGCGAGGCTAACCCCCAATATGGCGTTCGCGCCAAGCGATGATTTATTGTCGGTTGCATCGAGCGCAATCATGGTACCATCGATTTCCTCTTGATCCTCTGCATCAAGTTCAATCAGCGCGTCCAAAATCGGGCCATTCACTGCGGCCACCGCATCCAGCACGCCTTTACCCATATAGCGTCCCAAGTCGCCATCGCGTTTTTCAACCGCTTCGTAAGCGCCAGTTGATGCCCCCGATGGGACGGCGGCGCGGCCAAAACTGCCATCCTCTAACAATACATCAACTTCGACTGTGGGATTGCCACGGCTATCCAAAATCTCACGTGCGTGGATGTCGATTATTGCCGTCATAGGTAAGCTCCTGGAATTTGCAGTTTGTGTAAGGACACGGCGCGCGTCTATCGTCGCAAGGCTAAATTTGCAAACATAATTGGGCCGGTTTTTCTTTACATTCTTCGATACTCGGAACTATTTTCGGGTGCTATAGTTGACTAAGTCACCAACGATGATGATATTGGTCATAGACTTTCACAAAAAGGAACCTCCCAATGGCTGAAACTAGCAAAGCAAAGCCCAAATCAAATCCCGCGACTGTCACCAAGGCAGCGGCGAAGCCAAAGGCAGCTGCGGCGAAGACTAAGCCCGGCAATGCAAAGAGCTTGGACAAAGCAAAGCCGGCAATTGGTGTAACCAAAATCAAGGTGCAAGATGAAATGAACAATTTTAAGGACAAAGCTGCTGACACCGCCCGCAACGCCGCAGAACGCGGAAAAGAAAAAGCGTCCGAAGCAATGAGCGGAATTGGCAAAATGATCCGCGACAGTGCGGAAACGATCGACAGCAATGTCGGAAAAAATTACGGTGACTATGCACGAAGCGCGGCCGATGCCGTGGACGGATTCGCAGAAAAAATTAATGCGAATGATGTTGATGCGATCGTTGATAATGCGCGCGATTTTGTTCGCAAAAGCCCGGCAGTGGCGATTGGCGCGGCTGCAGCGATTGGTTTTGTTCTTGTCCGCTTGCTGCGCTCTGGCCGCGATGACGCCTGAACGGGTTGTCGGCTGAAAGGTTTGAAGGGATCTGTACCAAAATAATATTTGCTACTGGGATAGTTGCAACCGAAGGCGTAAAGGCGGAAAAATGAATACAGATCCGCAGCTTTCGAACGAACATGATGTTGCTATTTCGGAACCAAGCGAGCGCGAACAAATATCCAGTTTGGTCGCCAATGCCCGCCTGCTGATGGCTGCCGAAATCAAATTTTACCGGGAGCGGCTTTTATATAGCCAGGCAATATTAAAGCGTTCCGGATTGTTCGGCGCTTTGGCATTGTTTTTCTTATTTGGTGCAATCGTCGCTTTGGTGCTTGGAATATTGCTAACTTTGGCATCGAGAACTGGGCCGGAAATAGCAACTATCGTGGCAACTTCTGGGTTTGTTGCGATAGCCGCACTTTTTGCATGGTTGGCCCGCGCCAAACTGCGCAAACTCTCTTTCCCAGAACTTGAAACAGACCCAGAGGAAGCAGACCCAGAGATCATAAAGGCCAATGATGATGGATAGAAAAGACATCATAGATTCTGATCGAAATCGCAAATTGTTGCGCATCAACATTACGGAACAATTGTCATTGGCAAGAACCGAATTGCATCCGCGCGCAATCGGAACGCGATTCGTAAAAGGTCAAAAGCAAAAATGGGTTAAGCGGTCGCGATATGTCGGCAATTTTTTGGCGGATAACATTTCGTGGATATTTATTGGCGGAATCGGGACCTTGCTTATTGCCACCCGCTTACCCATATCGAAGCGGCTAAACGAGTTGCGTGGAATAGGTACCGATAATGATGTTGAGGAATAGGAATTGGCTATGAACAAGTTGACTGAAACCATCAAAACTGCGGCAGACGGCGCGAAAGACGGTATTAGTACCGCCAAAAATAAAGCCACCGAAACCACCGCTGCGGCCCGAAGAAGAGCTGGCGAAGCCTACGACAAGAGCAAGGATGCCGCATCGCGCAGCGTTCAATCAACCCGGCATCTGGCCAACAAAGCAGCGATTAAGTCAGGCGATACTATCGACCAGAATCCTTTGGCGATGGTGATCGGCGGCATTGCACTTGGTGCGATAATTGGCGCATTGATTCCAAAATCCGAACGCGAAGAAAAAATACTCGGCGGCACTGGAAAGAAGCTCAATGCCAAGGCGCGTGAAATGGCCAATGCAGCGAAAGCTGCGGGCAAAGACAAAATCGACAATTTGGGCGTCAATAAAGAAAGCGCGCGCGAACAGTTTCGCGATTTGGTCAGCAAAGCAACTGAAGCTGTCAAAGCGGCAGGGCAAGCGGCGAGTGAAGCAGTACGCAAAGGAGACTAGAATTTCCAATGTCGAAACGCTAAGCGCACAATCTAGTATGGCCTAAAGGAGTGGTACCAGATGACAAAATCAAAACTACATCTGGTATTTGGCGGAAAGGTCTCTGATCCGCAGACGCTCGATTTCACAGATTTGGCAAACATCGACATGGTCGGCCTTTTTCCAAACTATGATGAAGCCGAAGAAGCTTGGCGAAGTGCGGCACAACGAACCGTCGATGATGCTGAAATGAAATATGTGGTGGTTCATCTGCACCGTTTGTTGGAGCCGAGTTCGCCTTCCTAGGCGCGCCGATATTTCATCAGCAACAATGGCCGGGCAAGCAACAGACCGATTCCAAATGCAGCGACGGGGGCAAGAACCCTCTCGGCCAAAACATCCAAACTTGTTGGAAATCCTAGCGCGAGATTTAGGATAAACCACAGTAATAACAGCTGCAGTGACCTGGCCTGATCAGCCGACAGACCCCGCCATGGCTGCGATTTGGCGATCGGATACAAGACCAGATATGCTGCCACAATCGCGGAATTGGCGTTGAACGAGCCAGAATGTGCGCGTAACAATTCGGGCAACAGCAAAACAAGCGCCGCTGCCGAAGCAATTGCGCCTGCGAAAAATAACAACAGCACACCCTGCCATCCCAAAATTTTCTCGATCATACTGCCGAGAAAGAGCAGCATGAGTGATGTAAGCAGCAAGTCAACAAATCCGGTGTTGATGAAGGGCGCCGAAAACGGCGTAAGCCAGGCCGGCAACATCGTCGCCACATCCGCCAAATCACCGTCGCTACCATAAAATCTGGCTGGGATTAAGCCGCCGGCGGGTTCGATGACTTCCTGCATCCCGGGAAACAGGATAATCAAGAAAATGAGCACGCTGGCCGCAACCAGAGCGCACGCCATCGGGGATAAGGTCAACTTGTTCAAATGCCGTGCCCCGGTTGCGTTTGAATCAAATGAACTCGATTTTCTGGACGAGATAATATTTGTCACCGGATGGAACGGTAACTTCAATTTCGTCATCAACCTTGCGGCCTATCATGGCGCGGCCAAGCGGCGAATTATAGGAAATCCGGCCAGCATTGGCATCTGCTTCAGTTTCGCCTACCAATTGATATTTTACGGGTTTTTCGGCTTCATCAAGCATTGTCACGGTTGCACCAAACACAACTTTATCGCCAGAAAGCGACAGCGGATCGATAATTTGTGCGCGGCCAATCTTGTCTTCAATATCGCCAATTGTCGCTTCAACCTGGCCCTGGCGTTCTTTGGCCGCATGATATTCTGCGTTTTCCGAGAGATCCCCGTGAGCGCGCGCTTCTTCAATCGCCTCGACAATCAATGGCCGCTCTGCACGCAGCATTTTCAAATCGCTGGTGAGCTTTTCGTAGCCTGCCGCCAGCATCGGATATTTTTCGTGGCTCGCCATGAGCATAGTCCTTCGTAACAAAAACTTCCCTACCGGTGGGCCATGGGTTCACCGGCTGCAGTTTCAAAATTGAGGGAAAATCACACTGCCTGCGTCAATAATAGTCTTGAAGCGGCCGAACTTCAAGTGGCTCGTTACGCAAAGCCGCTATCGCCTCAACGGCTGCCACGCTTGCGGTAGCCGTCGTGTAGGATGGAACCTTGTGCATCAGCGCGCTGCGCCGGATAGATTCAGAGTCTTTCAGGCTTTGCCAACCTTCGGTTGTATTGAATATCAGGGCAATTTCGCCGTCAATAATGTGGTCAACAATATGTGGTCGGCCTTGCGCGACTTTGTTAGCGGTATGCACCGCGACATTATTTTCGGTCAGGAACCGCGCCGTACCGCCGGTTGCGACCAATTCGAAACCCAACGCAGCCAATTTTTGACAGGCGGGTAGTACCACCGCCTTATCGGTATCTTTGACCGAGACGAACACTTTGCCCGATTGCGGCAACGTCACCCCTGCCCCCATTTGTGATTTGGCGAAAGCTATGGCAAAATTCTTATCAATTCCCATGACTTCACCGGTAGACTTCATTTCCGGTGACAATACCGGATCGACGCCAGGGAAACGCGCAAACGGGAATACAGCCTCTTTCACCGCAATATAATCGATGTCCAAGTTTATCTTTGGCAAGTTGCGCAATTTTTCGCCTGCCATCACCCGTGCGGCAATTTTGGCGATTGGCGCGCCGATGGCTTTGGCAACAAACGGAACAGTACGTGATGCGCGCGGATTGACCTCGATGAGATAAACCTCGCCGTCTTTCACCGCGAACTGAACATTCATTAACCCCTTGACGCTCAACGCGCGTGCCAGGCTGTCGGCTTGCCGGGCGATTTCGTCGATGATTTCTTTTGGCAATGAATAAGGCGGTATTGTGCAGGCGCTATCTCCACTATGCACGCCAGCCTCTTCAATATGCTGAAGAATACCGGCAACAACAACATCGTCGCCGTCAGCAATCGCGTCAACATCAACCTCTATTGCATCGCGTAAATAGCTATCGATCAGCACTGGACTGTCGCCTGAAACGATCACCGCAGTCTGGATATAATTTTCCAGCTGCGCCTGCGTATCGACGATTTCCATCGCCCGTCCGCCCAGCACATAGCTTGGCCGCATCAGTACGGGATATCCGATCCGGTCTGCGACTGCGATTGCTTCTTCACGGCTGCGTGCGATGCCGTTTTCGGGTTGCTTCAGTTTCAACTTATTGACCAATGCAGCAAAACGCTCGCGGTCTTCGGCCAAGTCAATCGCATCGGGCGATGTGCCTAATATCGGAATACCAGCCTCTTCCAGCGCCCGCGCCAAATTGAGCGGGGTTTGACCGCCAAATTGAACGATTACGCCCTTTAGGATGCCCTTGGACTTCTCGACATGCAGGATTTCCAGCACGTCTTCTGCGGTCAATGGCTCAAAATACAACCGATCCGATGTATCATAATCGGTGGAAACAGTTTCCGGATTGCAGTTGATCATGATCGTTTCATATTTGTCTTCGAGCGCGAAACACGCATGGCAACAGCAATAATCAAACTCGATCCCCTGCCCGATCCGGTTTGGTCCGCCACCAAGGATGACGACTTTCTCGCGTTCGGATGGGTTCGCCTCACATTCCGGCGCGCCAAATATCGGCGCTTCATAAGTCGAATACATATACGGCGTTTTGGCTTCAAATTCTGCAGCGCAGGTATCGATGCGCTTGAACACCGGGCGCACGTTCAATTTGTGCCGCAAAGCGCGCACCTCGATTTCGGTAACCGGGCCAGTCATCGCACGCACGGCATTGGCAATCAGGCCGGATCCATGGCGGATCGACGTGCTCATTCCGGGGCGCAAATTGGCAGATTTCAGAGACAGATAGGCAAGGCGTTTGTCGGAAAAGCCCATGGACTTGAGCGCGCGCAACCCATCGGCATCCTGCGGCAGTCCATTGGTGCGGACTTGCTCTTCGGCTTCGACAATCTCGGCAATCCGTTCCAAAAACCACGGATCGAATTTGGAAACCGCATGAATATCGGCAACACTCATGCCTTCTCGCAGGGCCTGCGCCGCGACCAATAACCGGTCAGGCGTAGCGCGGGAAAGTTCGGCGATAATGTCGTCACGCGATGCGCCGACAAGCGCGTCGATGCTGTTGAAGCCGACAAGTCCTGTTTCCAAACCGCGTAGCGCCTTTTGCAGGCTTTCGTGGATGTTGCGGCCAATCGCCATCACTTCGCCGACCGATTTCATCGCGGTGTGCAGCAAAGGCTCCGCGCCTTTGAACTTTTCAAAGGCAAAGCGCGGGATTTTGGTGACGACATAATCAATCGTTGGTTCAAACGATGCGGGCGTTGCGCCGGTAATATCGTTGGTAATCTCGTCGAGCGTATATCCCACCGCCAGCTTCGCCGCGACTTTGGCGATTGGAAATCCGGTGGCTTTGGATGCGAGCGCCGAAGACCGCGAAACGCGCGGGTTCATTTCGATCACGATCAAACGGCCATCGGCCGGATTAACTGCGAACTGTACGTTCGAACCCCCTGTTTCAACACCGATTTCACGCAAGCACGCGATGCTGGCGTTGCGCATAATCTGATATTCTTTGTCGGTCAGCGTCAGCGCAGGGGCAACGGTGATGCTGTCACCGGTATGCACGCCCATCGGGTCGATATTTTCGATGGAACAGATTATGATGCAGTTGTCGTTTTTATCGCGGACAACCTCCATCTCAAATTCTTTCCAGCCGAGCAGCAATTCCTCGATCAGCACTTCGGTCGTTGGCGAGGCATCCAAGCCGCCCGTGACGATCTGAATAAATTCATCGCGGTTATACGCAATGCCGCCGCCGGTGCCGCCCATGGTAAAGCTGGGGCGAATGATGGAGGGCAACCCGGTGCGTTTCAGAACCTCTAGTGCCTCGTCCATCGAATGCGCGATCCCGGAACGCGCCGATTCCAGCCCGATTTTGGTCATCGCATCGCGGAATTTGATCCGGTCCTCCGCCTTATCAATCGCCTCGGCATCCGCGCCGATCATCTCGACATCATATTTTGCCAGCGTACCGTCGTTGAACAAAGCCAGCGCGGTATTCAGCGCCGTCTGCCCGCCCATAGTCGGCAGCAGCACCATTTTCTCATCGGGAAAACGCGCGCGCTCTTTCTCGATAATCTTCGCCACTATTTCGGGCGTAATCGGTTCAATATACGTCGCGTCGGCCAAATCCGGATCGGTCATGATCGTCGCCGGATTGCTATTGACCAGGATGATGCGGTAGCCCTCTTCCTTCAGCGCCTTAACCGCCTGCGTGCCGGAATAGTCAAATTCGCACGCCTGCCCGATGATGATGGGGCCAGCGCCGATGATGAGGATGGATTGGATGTCAGTGCGTTTGGGCATTTATAATCCTATTGCGCCGCGAATGGTGGCGACGAAGCCGAATAGCGATGAGTAGGTTTTGAATTTTGGACTTGCCAAAATGCGCTGGATAATCCCGATTTCTGGTTCAGCCATTTGAACTACAGCTTCGAGAGCATCAACAAGCCCTTTCAAATCGGCACATTCAGCATCATTCTGAAAATTTATTCCGTAGACGGCTAATTTAAGCCGTTGTGTTCCATCACGAACCTCGCGCAAAACTTTCGTATCAACAATTGTGAACTGCGCTCCAGTCCATTGAGTACTGTCTATTCGATGCAACTCATTCGGAGCCGTTCGCAAATCGTCATTTGAAGGGATTATTTCTGACGATGCGGTCTGTTCTTTTTCAATTAGCAGTAACTTCCACCCGTTCGGGCTAGGAAAATCAGCCCACACGTCAACGTCGGTTAGGATTTCCTCCTTCTGCCAATTCACCTCAAAATGGTCAGCGTTTAGGATTTCAAGCAACGATGAGAGTGCGGCTCCATATTTATTGGGCCTTATACCTGCGCCAGTACCATCAAAAGTGCGTGAAATAATTAGGTAATCTCTACTTTCCCAATCGTCGATTGAGCTAGGAAGCAAGGCATCCGAAATCTTCAAGTTAAATTTCGTTCTCAACTCGTTGAGGTCTAAAATGCTTCCGCTTTGTCGGTTAGCCTCCATGATAAGAGCGACCAACATATCGCGGGATGCCCGCTCAACGGCGTTCATTTGTGCGACCCCATCATCCCCGCAAATCTCTCAAACAGGTAATGGCTGTCCATCGGACCCGGGCTTGCTTCGGGGTGGTATTGCACGCTGAAAACGCCGGGCTATCGGACAACTCAAATCCGCAATTGCTGCCATCGAACAGGCTGATGTGCGTTGCCTTTGCATTGGCGGGCAATGTCCCCGCATCGACCGCGAAGCCGTGGTTCATGCTGGTGATTTCGACCGCGCCGTCGGACAATCGCTTCACCGGATGGTTCGCGCCGCGATGGCCTTGGTGCATCTTTTCGGTTTTGGCTCCCACGGCAAGGCCGAGCATTTGATGGCCTAGGCAAATGCCGAACAAGGGCTTGCCCGTTGCCAGCCACTGCGGATCACCGGCACGGCATATACGCCCGTCGCGGCGGGGTCGCCGGGGCCGTTGGACAGGAATAAGCCGTCTGGATTATACGCCATGATGTCTTCGAAACTAGCGGTGGCAGGGACGACGGTTACTTCGCAGCCGACATCGACCAAGTTGCGTAGGATGTTGTGTTTTATGCCGTAATCGATGGCGACGACGCGGTTGCTCCCCTCCCGCATGCGGGAGGGGCTGGGGGTGGGGTGAGCCGAAGGCGAACTTTGTGACATAGAGGTCGAAGACCCACCCCCGGCCCCTCCCGCATGCGGGAGGGGAGAAGAAAAACCCTCACCCAGCTTCCACAATCCTTGATCCCAGCTATAGCTTTGCAACGTGGTCACGTCCTTGGCGAGGTCCATGCCCTCTAGCCCGGCCCAGCCTTGCGCCTGTGCTAGCAAAGCGGCAACATCAAACACGCCATCGGCATTGTGCGCGATCACCGCATTGGGCGCGCCTGCTTCGCGGATCATTCGCGTCAATGCGCGGGTATCGACGCCCGATATCCCGATCCGCCCATTCGCCTTCATCCATGCATCAAAATGCTGCGTACTGCGAAAGTTTGACGGTGCAGTAACATCCTGACGCACAATCGCGCCCAGCGCATGCGGGTTCAACGCCTCGACATCTTCGGGATTGCTGCCAACATTGCCAATATGCGGAAAGGTGAAGTTGATAATTTGCCCGGCATAGCTGGGGTCGGTCATCACCTCTTGATAACCCGTCATCGCGGTGTTGAAGCAAACTTCACCCACCGCGCTGCCAGTTGCTCCAAAACCCCTGCCCCAAATGATTTGTCCGGATGCCAAAACCAATACGGCGGTGGCTCCATTAGGCGCACGCGTAGAGGTGGGGTCGGCCATATCGGGTCGCTCCTGAATAGAGGTTTTGCAGCAATGTCGCTAAGTAATTGCCGCTAAAGATACATGACCGCATCGTCAATCTATTAATCGCCGCAATTAGCGTCTATCCACAGGCTTTCCACTATCGACAAGAGAAACCGACATGATCCGTGACACACTAAAGGCCGCCCAAATCACCGCAATGAAAGCGGGAGAGAAAGACCGTGTGGCCGCCGTGCGCCTTATCCTTGCCAAAGTGAAGGACCGCGATATCGAATTGCGGACGGCGGCCAGCCTGCCCGACGACGATGCCATGGTGGTAGAAGTATTGCAGAAAATGGTGAAACAAAGACGCGAATCGATTGCGCTTTATGAACAAGGCGGCCGCGCCGAGTTGGCAGCAATTGAGGCGGGCGAATTGACCATCATCGAAGAGTTCCTGCCCACGCAATTGAGCGAGGCCGAAACCAGCGCCGCGATTGAGGCGATCAAAACCGAACTAGGCGCAGAAAGCTTGAAGGATATGGGCCGCGTCATGGCGACATTGAAAGAACGCCACGGGCCGCAACTGGATATGAGCAAAGCCAGCGGTTTGGTGAAGGCGGCCTTGGGTTAAAGTTACCGCCGCTTGCCCTTGTGCTTTATGTTGGCGGGCCGTCCGCGTTTGTTTGGCTTGAAGCCGGGTTTGCCGCTTGCAGGATCGGAGCGGCCCCGGCGCGGGGCAAATGTTCCGCCTTCGGGCAGTTCAAACCGCAATGCGCCGCTGATCGGGTTGGCTTCAGCGAGCCGTAGTTTCAACTTCATTCCGGGGCGGTATTCCTCGCCGGTGCGTTCGCCAACCAAGCGGCGGCTTTCTTCTTCATAACGGAAATAGTCGGACCCTAGACTGGATACAGGAACGAGCCCGTCGCCGCCAATGCCGTCCACTGTCGCGAAAAATCCGAAATTCTGCACGCCGGTAATTCGCGTTTCAACGATTTCGCCAACATATTGCGCCAGATAGGCGGCGACATAGCGGTCCGTTGTCTCGCGTTCCGCCTCCATGGCGCGGCGTTCGGTGCGGCTGATCAATTCAGATGTGGCTTCCAACTTGGCAATTGCAGCTTGCGATAATCCGGTGCTGTCCTTGACCTGCTTATCCTTAGGTGCAGGCATTTCGAGGCCAAAGGCGCTGACCAATGCGCGGTGGACGACCAAATCGGCATAGCGGCGGATCGGCGATGTGAAATGCGCGTAACTTCCCAATGCCAGACCGAAATGCCCCACGTTGCGCGGGCTGTAATAGGCCTGCGTTTGGCTGCGCAGGACCAATTCCATGATCTGCGCCCGGATTTCATCATCCTCTTGGATTTTCGCCAAGATCGCGTTGAATGTTGACGGCTTGATCACTTGGCCCATGGCAAATTCAACATCGAATGTTTTGAGATAATCCTTGAGTGCGACCAGTTTCTCACGGCTCGGCTCTTCATGAGCGCGGTAGATGAGAGGGGATTTCTTCGCCTCCAGCGCCTTTGCTGCGGCAACATTGGCCGCGATCATATAATCCTCAACCAAGCGATTTGCGTCCAGTTGCACACGCAATGATACGCCGGTCACACGGCCCTTTTCGTCGAGCGTGATCCGTCGTTCCGGCAAGTCCAAGGCCAATGGTTCGCGCTTTTGACGTGCTTTGAATAGCAACGCCCAGCATGCCCATAATGGTTTTAAGGCTAGCTCTAGCATCGGGTGCTCAAGCTGACCGTCAATTGCTGCTTGCGCGTCTTCGTACGCGATGTTGGCGGCAATCCGGGCGACAGCGCGGGTGAACCGCCATGATGTTACGTTGCCCTTGCTATCCACGACCAAGTGGCATGCCAGCACGGCGCGGTCTTCGCCCTCGCGCAATGAGCATTTGTCCGACGACAGGCTGTGCGGCAACATCGGCACAACCAGATCGGGGAAATAGACACTATTGCCGCGCTTTACCGCTTCACGGTCCAGCAGGCTTTCGGGGCGCACATAGTAGCTGACGTCGGCAATGCAAACGATGGCGCGAAATCCGCCCTTGTTTTTGGCATCCTCGTCAGGCGCGGCCCAAATCGCATCATCAAAGTCGCGGGCGTCACGCGGATCAATCGCAATGATTGGCAAATGGCGCAAATCTTCGCGGGTGTCGGCGGTGATCGGCAGTTTTGATACCGCCAGCGCCTCTTGCTCGGTCTCTTCAGTAAACTGGTCGGGGATTCCGTATTTGTGAATAGCGATCAGGCTAAAACTTTTCGGCGCAAACGGATCACCAAGCACTTCAGTTACTTTTGACGAACGCCGCGCCGGATTGCCGGTCAGTTCCGCCAGCACCAAGTCGCCAGCATTGGCATTGCCGATATCGCCAATCGGCGTATCAAACCGGACTTTTTTATCGACGGATTTTAGAAAGAAACGGCCATTCTCAGCCTTTTCGACGACGCCCAATAATTGCTCGTTGGCCTTCGCCAGTTTCTTGATCGGATGCGCCAAATGCCCGCTGCCCGCTTGTTCGGTGCGCGCCAATATCCGGTCGCCAATGCCCAGTGCGCCGCGCCGGCCCTTTTCAATGACTCGCAATTTGGGTGGGGGGATGCCCTCTGCTTCCCACCGCTCGGGTATCGCGATCGGCTGATTGCCGTCGATTTCGACGATTTTTAGAACCGTTACGCGCGGCACTCCGCCCATTTTGTGAAACGCACGGCCCGGAGCGAGATCAACCAGCCCCTCATCGGTCATATCGCGCAGCAAGGCTTTCAAGGCGATCTTTTCTGCGCCTTGCAATCCAAAAGCACGCGCAATTTCGCGCTTTCCTGCCGGTTGATCACTGCTCTCGACGAAATCCAATATCTGCTTGCGCGATGGCATTCCGGGTGTGCGGGGTTTGTCAGATTTGACCAAATTAATATGTCCGGCCAATTAAAACGCGTTCAACCGCCGGCGCACCGGTGAAAAAGCAAGCTCCGTCGGCGGCATCCGCATCAATCGGCGTGTTCCTCATGGTGATCTTGAGTGATTTCAACTGTTCAACAATTTTGTCCAAAGCTTCGCCAGTCGGCCGTGACCATTGCACTTCAACCCAGCCTGCCGATTTGTCTTCACCCTTAAAATGAGCGGCCAAATCAGTGACATTACGGTGGATATTGCTATCAAGTCGCTGCTTTGCCTCTGCATATAAATGCCCTTGAATTTCTTCGAGGTTGGCTGCGGCATTTTCAACAAATGTATCGCGTTCAATGGGTGCGCTGGCCAGCTTGCCCTCTGGGGTATAAAGCCGGTCGCGGCGGATATACGACACATTGCCCGCTGCCATGTCGCGGCCACCCATTTCCAAAATGATCGGCGCGCCTTTTTTAACCCAGCCCCAACGCTTGGTTGCAGGCTTATTCGCTTTCAAATCAACTAGTACGCGCAACGGCTCACCAAAGGACCGTTTGACTGCGAAGTTCAGATGCTATCGTTTTGCAATACATCAATAAGCGCCGCATCTTCGTCGTTGTCACGCAGCATAGGAACGATAACAATCTGCTGTGGTGCAATTTGCGGCGGAAGTCTTAAGCCATCATCATCGCCGTGCGTCATAATAACGCCGCCAATCAACCGTGTTGAAACACCCCAGCTCGCAGTATGGCACAGCGTATGTCCGCCATCCTTGTCTTGATAGCGGATATTCTGCGCTTCGGCGAACGTCGTTCCCAAATAATGCGAAGTCCCCGCCTGAAGCGCCTTTCCATCCTGCATCATCGCTTCGATGGAATAGGTCGCGGCGGCACCGGGAAAGCGTTCGTTTTCCGGTTTCTCGCCAGCGACGACGGGCATTGCCAGCGGACCTTCTGCAAAGGCGCGGTACATTTCGAGCGCGCGCAAAGTCTCTTGCAGCGCGCATTCCTTGTCAGCGTGGGCAGTATGACCTTCTTGCCAAAGAAACTCGCTAGTACGCAAGAACATGCGAGTCCGCATTTCCCAGCGGACGACATTGGCCCATTGATTGGTCAACATCGGCAAATCGCGCCACGACTGGATCCAACGGCTCATCGCCGCGCCAATCACGGTTTCCGATGTCGGACGAACGATCAATGGTTCTTCAAGTTTCGCGTCGGGATCGGGAACCAGCTTGCCATCTTTCTGAATGAGGCGATGATGCGTAACAACCGCCATTTCCTTGGCGAAGCCGTCGACATGATCAGCCTCTTTTTCAAAATAGGATAACGGAATGAATAGCGGAAAATAGCAATTTTCCACCCCGGCCAATTTGATCTGAGCATCCATCAGTTTCTGGATTCGCTCCCAAATCCCATATCCCCAAGGTTTTATGACCATACAGCCGCGCACACCGGATTCTTCGGCAAGATCCGCCTCCGCAATTACCTCTTGGTACCACGCAGAAAAGTCAGTGGCACGTCGTGCCGTCAGAGCATGTTTGATCAATTTAATACCTGTATTTTGCAATTAAGTTATAGTTTTGTGCCAGCTTATTTCGGTATGCTTATGTGCCTGACATGCGGTCAATTTTAGCTTGCAGTTCAGCCAGTTGCTTTTTCAGATCAGCTACTTCTTCATTGGCCGTTGTTGTTGCCGGTTTTGTACCAGATTTGCCTGCAATCCCCGGAATCAATGCGTTGCGGGCGGCGCGAACAAATTCAATATTCTGCTTTGCAATATCACCGAACGGACCAGAAGTAATAGCCGTTTCCAGAGCATCCTGGACCTGTTTTTGGTTTTTACGGAAATTGTCCAACGAGCTCTCTAGAAATTCAGGCACCATCGACTGCATAGAGCCGCCATATAGCGCAATTAACTGCCTCAAAAAGCCAACCGGTAGCATGTTTTGGCCACTAAATTCTTCATCCATTATGATTTGGGTCAGCACATTGTGCGTGATGTCTTCACCGGATTTTGCATCGACAACTTTGAAATCAATCTCTTTGCGCGTCAGTTCTGCCAAAAAATCTAGCGTAATATATTTGGATGATTGCGTATTGTAGAGTCGCCGGTTGGCATATTTTTTAATGATGATCGGATCACCATCTTTCCCACTGCCCGCGTGCTTCGCCATGCATAATTCCTCTTAGGATAATATTATGCCATTAGCACTAGTTGATAGTGCACTGCAACATAGATGCAATTGCCGCGTGTGCTAGCAGTTTCCTAAAGCCAAACTCTCTCAAAACGCCGCCCTAAACCGGTGAGTAATTCATATTGTGGCAACTTGGACTGGCTCGATGCCAATTGGAGATCGTAACAAATATCGACCCAATCGCCCGCGCGTAAATCAGGTGCGCCGGTTGCGTCCAATGTTAGCAGGTCCATTGAAACGCGACCGATAACGGGCAAGTGCGCGCCTTCGAATTTTGCCGTTCCTGCGTCGGAAAATCCTCGCCTATATCCGTCGGCATAACCAATTGAGCATGTCGCTACTTTGGTGACATGTTCGCACACAAAGGAAGCATTATACCCAATCCTTGTGCCTGAACCATGTTCCCTGATTTGCAAAACCTGTGACTGTAAATAGACGACCTGTTTGATCAGTGGCTGTAACTCAGGCCGTGCGATCCCGCCGTATAATGACAATCCGGGGCGGGTCAGGTCGAAATGATATTCTTGCCCAAGCATGATACCAGCGCTGTTGGCCAAGCTCCTGCGGTCACACGAAATGCTTTTGGACATCTCCAAAAATGCGTTCAGTTGCATAGCGTTTTGTGAAACATTCTCGTCCGCCGAAGCAAGATGCGATAGCAGGATGTCAATATCCAGCCCGGACAATAAGCCGGGCGCAATTTGCTCCGGTCCGATGCCGAGCCGATTGATTCCGGTATCAAGCATAACGTGGCATCGGCCACCGCCAGATGCCTTCCATTGCGAAATTTGGTCTGGCGTATTGAGTACCGGGATCGCTCCAATTTCGTTACAAGCCGTCACGTTGTTGCTGTCTATCCCATTCAGAACCGCGATCTGTTCGGCAGGAACTAAGTCAATCAGCTCTGCTGCCTCCTGCCAATGCGCGACAAAGAAGTCGCGGCAACCGGCATCTCGCAATCGCTTCACAGCTTCGCGTGCACCAACGCCATAGCCATCTGCCTTTACCGCAGCGCCGCAATCTGCGCTGCCCTGCCCTTTTAGAGTACGCCAGTTGGCAACGAGCGCATCACCATCAAGGCGCAGGCGCAGCGGGGCGTTAAATTGGGTCATTGCGGATTTCGTTCGCGATTGTCAGTTATTCAATCCAGTTCATCCATCCCCGACGTTTCTGGCAACCAGAAAAGCGCCACGACGAATGCGAGTGCGGTCACGCCCACGGTATACCACAAACCCGAATAGGCATTGCCCGTCTGCGCCACTATGTATTGTGATATATACGGCAAAAATCCGCCGAAATAGCCTGCGCCTATATGGTAAGGGATTGACATAGAAGTGTAGCGAATTTTGGCGGGGAACATTTCCACAAGAATGGCGGCAACTTGCCCATAAGTCATTGCGGACAAGCCGACCATTAGCGCAACCGCGAGGATAATTTTCCAAGGTTGCCGCTGCGCCGGATCGGACTTGTCGGGATAACCCGCGGTTTCCAATGCCGCTATATATGCCTTTTCGTCAAAGCCCTGCAGCTCTGTCTCGCCGACTTTCAATACCACAGCATTGCTATCTTCTTTGCTATAATTGATGCCACGCTTGGTCAGAAAATTGAGCGCTTTTGCGCATTCACTATCCTGAGTTCGCTTAAACACGCTGAAATCGCATGCTGGCATCGCCAACACGACCGGCGAAGTCGCTGTTGCCTTTTCAAGTGCCGGATTGGCTGCATCCGCCATCATCCGGAACAGCGGGAATATGGCAACGATGGCAAGGGCATAGCCAAGCAGCAATATCCGCTTGCGTCCAAATTTATCGGACGCCCATCCAAACAGCACGTAAAACGGTGCCGCAATTGTTGCACCTGCCGCCATGTATAGCAAAGCGTCCGTTTCGGGAACGCGCGCGGTGCCGGTCAGGAAGTAAAGCGTTCCGAATTGCGAAGTGTAATAAATAACGGTCAACCCCGCAGCTACACCGAACAACGCGACAAAAAGGCGTTTCAAATTCCCGGGATATTGGAAGCTTTCAACGAATGGGTTTTTCGATGTCGTGCCGGCCTCCTTCATTGCCTTAAAGACAGGACTTTCGGATAATTTTAGCCGCATATAAAGCGAGACCGATAGCAACAGGATCGACAATAGAAATGGCACCCGCCACCCCCATGCCTCGAACGCTTCGGTCGTCATTGAATATCGGGTGACCAGAACGACCACAACCGCCAACAAAAACCCACCCGCCACCGACGCCTGAATCCAGCTGGTGTATTGTCCGCGTTTTCCCGGCGGCGCATGTTCGGCAACATAAATGGCCGCACCGCCATATTCACCGCCAAGCGCCAACCCCTGTAAACAGCGCAGCAGCAGCAGAAGGCCAGCCGCCCAAACACCGGCGGTGGCAAATGTCGGCAATAATCCAATTGCCGCCGTCGCTAGGCCCATTAGTGTAATAGTGACCAAAAATGTATATTTGCGGCCGATTTTATCGCCAAAATAGCCGAACAGGATTGCCCCCAAAGGTCGCACTCCAAACCCGGCACCAAAAATAGCAAGTGATGCCAATGTAGCCGCTGTCGGATTGTCGGCCGGGAAAAACAACTTGCCGATCAATGCAGCCAGAATGCCATAGACAAAAAAGTCATACCATTCGAACACTGTCCCGAGCGATGAAGCGGTTATGACAAGACGGTCGCGCTTTGGATCAAGGACGACTTCGGTTCCCGTTGCAGTGTTCATTTTGTTTCCCTCAAAACTTATACTTCCGTCTTACTTGCAATGCTGCTGTGTTCAAGCGACTTGTTGCGGATGCCTGCAATCAATCCTAAACCAGTGAAGGAGGAATGCCATATGCCGCAGCAGTTTATTGACCTGTCAATTCCGATCACCAACGATGTGATTTCCGACCCGCCCATAATGCGCCCGCAAATCACCTACATGACGCATGACAATACGTGGGAACAGATTGCGGGTTTCTTTCCCGGATTGACCAAAGACGACTTGCCCGATGGCGAGGGTTGGGCGGTGGAAAGCATCACGCTTAGTACGCACAACGGCACCCATATGGACGCGCCCTGGCATTTCCATTCGACCACAGACAGCGGAGCCACCCCTGCCCCGTCAATTGATGAAGCGCCGTTGGAATTGTTTTTTCGCCCTTGCGTAAAGCTTGATTTTTCGGCGATGCCGCATGGTCATGTGGTAAGCGCGGCGCAGGTTGAAGCGGAGCTTGCCCGGATCGGTTATACGTTGCAGCCGTTCGACATAGTATTGGTGCAATCAGGCGCGGTCTACGGCACAGAAAACTTCACCGATCAGGGCTGCGGCATGGGCGCGGAGGCCACGCTTTATTTGACAGAACGCGGCGTAAAGGTGGTCGGCACCGACGCCTGGAGCTGGGACGCGCCGTTTTCGCACACAGCTCGGCGCTGGGCCGAAACCCGCGATCCCAGCATCATTTGGGAGGGGCATAAAGCGGGGCGGATACTTCCCTATTACCAGATTGAGAAACTAACCAACCTATCGGCGTTGCCCCCGTTTGGTTTTATGCTGAGCTGTTTTCCGGTAAAGATCGAACGGGCAAGTGCCGGGTGGATCAGGGCTGTCGCGATTTTATAGTCTCGTTTCCACATGCAAACAATTTAGAGGCGGATGACATTGCACTGATAAACAACTCGGCATTGACAAACAAATCGCTCTCCGTTCTTGCAGGGCTCGTCGAAGTGCGAGGTATGGAATCTCACTCTAAATGTTGAGGCAATCCGTCCGCAATTTGATAATAGTCACCTTTTGAAGCCACAAAAATGTGCACGCCAAGCTGCGTTCCGGTCGGTTTATCGAAAGCTCCCATTGCCACGGCCACTCTATCTTGTCCTTGCGGCTCCCAAAATAGGCAAGAACCACATTCCTCGCAAAATCCCCGGCGCACTTTTGCCGAAGACTGATACCAACGAACGTTTTCCGCTCCGGATATCGTGATCGCGCTATGGGCAACATCGGTTGAGGCCCAATAATGACCAGTTTGCCGCCTGCATTGAGAGCAATGGCAGGCATCTGGCGCATGAAGCGCACCATTTACGGTGAATTTGACATTTCCACACAGGCAGCCACCGGTATGGGTTTCAATTTTATCCGCCATGCTTCACTCCGACACACAAATGGTCGCATCAGCCGTCTTGTCGGCTCAATTCGACGCTATCCTAGGTTCCCAGTCGCCAAAATCCATAACGTCCATCCGCTCAATACCAGCAAGCTTCCCCATGTTGTAATGACACCGATCTGGCGAGGTATCGGCGCTTTTCCGGGCTCCGAAGTCATGTGCAGCCCGATAATATGGGCGACGCGCCCGCCTAGGAAAACGGCGCCAATTGCCATAAGCATCAAATGATTCGATTTCGCCATTTCAAGTATCGCGATCAGCAGTATGACGATTGGCGCATGTTCGGCCAAATTACCGTGGCTGCGACTTGCGCTGATCAGCTTGGCGTCACCGGCATCACCAAAAGCGGCCTTTAACCTCAGGCGCTGACGCACCGTTGCAATTCCTGTGAACAGCAGCAAAAGCGCACATATCGCAGTAACAAAAGCTGTGATTGGTAATGCCATAATATCCTGCCCTCCCCAAAATTATTGGCAAGAATGGCAGAGAAATTATTCTATCTCAAGTAAGATACTGGATAGTAGCTGCGGAAATATTCGTATCCGGGCAACATTTGTCAGTCTAACAAGATCAGGCGTCGCGCTTGCCCGGCAGATTAAGCGGAGTAACATTGCTCATTTCCTCCGCCGCTTCAGTTTCCCGGCTGTGCCGCACCATATCATCATGCTGCGCAAAGATATCTTCTATATCCTGACGCCGATCCAGCAACATTTGCGCGATTCCCGGGGCAAGGCTTTCACCATCGCCAATTCGGCCCAAAACTGCTGCTAAATCGCTAGCTGTTGCTTCTCCAGGTGTCTTAAAAAAATGTCCGCGCTTGTCGAAATACCCGTTACCAATATGTGCCATGCTCGCCTCTGCGTTCGTTAGGGCCGCGTTTTAGCAGCCTATCAAAGTAGAATGCGACCTACTCTTGTTTCCGTCTAAATAGCATAATTTCATCCGGTTAATGAAGCAAATTTGAGACGATTTTTGTAAATTATTGTTTTTCCTGCTATTCCAATCGGCTGCAGTCAAAGCATAAGGCAAAGCATGAGGATCATTCCAACTCCAATATGATGGCATCCACCGCAAGGCTTTCGCCAGTTGCTGTGTTTATTGACTTTACGACGCCCGATTTTTCGGCGCGCAATATGTTTTCCATCTTCATCGCCTCAACCACGGCAAGAGCCTGACCAGCCTCCACTTTATCGCCAGCGGTTACATGAATAGCTGTGATCAAACCCGGCATCGGGCACAGCAAGAATCGCGAAAGATCGGGCGGCGTCTTTTCGATCATGTGTGTTGCCAGCGGCGCAATATGTGCAGGCAGCACCCGCGCTGTATGCGTGGCTCCGCGCGCGGTGAGCTTAAACCCCGTCCGCGTTTTGGCAATTCTCACTGCGATATTCTCGCCGTCTGCCTCGGCCTCAACCAGCCGGTCTCCGGGGGTGTATTCCATCGCCAGATCATATGGCTCATCATTTAACATAACTTCATCTTCTGATAGAGTTACAAGATGAATATTATCACCGATCTTAACTTCCCATGCCGATGGCGGACTCAAATGCTCACCCAATTGCCCGTCAACCCGCCGCGCACGATCCGCTTCGGCAGTCGCCGCGAATGCCGCGATTGCCGCCAATCGCTTCACTAAGCCGGGATTCGCGATCGCCCCATGGAATCCTTCAGGGAATTCCTCGGCGATAAAACCAGTGGTCAAATCACCCGACCGGAAACGTGGATGCTGCATGATCGCACTGACAAAATCGATATTGTGGCCAAGGCCTTCAATTTCGAATCGGTCAAGCGCAGCGATTTGCAGGTCGGCGGCCTCATTGCGGGTCGGCCCCCAAGTAATGAGTTTGGCGATCATCGGATCATAGAACATCGACACTTCGCCGCCTTCCATTACGCCATCGTCGACACGGACGCCGCCCGTGCCATAAATGGGATCGCCCGACCAGCCAGCAACCGGCGGATTATAGCGCGTCAACCGCCCGGTACTTGGCAAGAAACCGCGATAGGGATCTTCGGCATAGACACGGTTTTCGATGGCCCAACCGTCGATTTTGATATCGTCCTGCGTCATCGCCAGTTTTTCGCCAGCGGCCACGCGGATCATCTGTTCGACCAGATCGATGCCGGTGATGCACTCGGTCACCGGATGCTCAACCTGCAACCGCGTGTTCATTTCGAGGAAGTAGAAGCTCTCGCCGCTCGGGTCCGCGCCCGAAACGATCAGCTCGACCGTGCCTGCAGAATAATAACCCACCGCGCGCGACAGAGCGACGCATTGCTCGCCCATCGCCTTGCGCATCTTGGGCGTAACGAAGGGCGATGGCGCTTCCTCGACAACCTTCTGATGCCGCCGCTGGATCGAACATTCGCGTTCGTTCAGGTACAGGATGTTGCCGTGCTGATCGCCCAATATCTGGATTTCGATATGGCGCGGATTGAGGATGAATTTCTCGATAAACACGCGGTCATCACCAAACGAGTTCAGCCCCTCGCGCTTGGTCGCCTCAAAGCCTTCGCGCACGTCGGCCTCATTATAGGCAAGCCGCATCCCCTTGCCGCCGCCGCCGGCGCTGGCCTTCATCATCACCGGATAGCCGATTTCCGCCGAAATCCGCACCGCATGTTCGGTATCGTCGATCTCGCCGACAAAGCCGGGGACGACATTGACGCCAGCCTTCATCGCGAGTTTCTTGGACTCGATCTTGTCCCCCATCGCGGCAATCGCGTTTACCGGCGGGCCGATAAAGGCGATGTTTTCCTTGGCCAGCGCCTCGGCAAAGCTGGTGCGTTCGGACAGGAAGCCATAGCCCGGATGCACCGCCTCCGCGCCGGTTTGTTTGCACGCCGCGATGATCTTGTCAGCCAGCAAATAGGACTGCGCAGCAGGCGAAGGCCCGATATGCACCGCCTCATCTGCCATCGCCACAAAAGGCGCGCGCGCATCGGCATCGGAATAGACCGCAACGGTCGCGATCCCCATCCGGCGCGCGGTCTTGATAATCCGGCAAGCAATCTCGCCACGGTTTGCGATCAGGATTTTTTTGAACATTTCAGTTTTCCGTTTCGTATCTGCTGAGCTTTGCAAGGAACCGGTCCTGCAATTCAACCCAATTTTCAGAGAAGTGAGCGCGACGATGATCATTGGCACACAACGCGATGACGTTGTGAGGTCTGTCCGGCCCCTGTTCGCTTAATGATATTACATGATGTGTTTCGAGATAGGGCTGACCGTATTTGGTGAGGAAGCCCCGCTGACCGCATTCCTCGCAAAAACCATTCGCACGCTTCAAAACTTTCTCGCGCACTTTTGCGTCTCGAACGTAGCTCCCTGCCATCCGTTTGCGATATTCGGGATCATCATTTCCGAAATCGCTTTGGTCTATGTCGTCTATCCCATCTTTGGGAATAGCTGCCAAATCTCTGTTCGACGCAGAGGCGAAGTGCTTCATGCCATGCTCGGTTAAGGTCCACCGAGATCTAACATGCTTTTCTAACAAACCTTCATTTGCCAATCGCAAACGTGCCCAATGCACTCTGTTTTCCCAAACCAAACGGTTGTCGCTTAATTTTCGTTGTGTGCGAAGCTCATCCGAAAGGTCGAAATAGTCTGCGAGGGGTTGAATTGTTTCCTTTGGCAACATGGAGCCGCCGTTAGCAAAAATTAGCTGGCCAAGTGCCTGAGGCACAACATTGGGACTTGGCAACTCGTTCACCTGCACAAACCCGCCGACGGCCTCTGTTGAAATGTGGATGTCAAAACAAGTTCAGCATAAAGATGGAGTGGTTCAAGCATGGTAACTCAAACCCCGTCCAAAGCCTGCGCCAGATCGGCAATAATGTCATCCACATGCTCAATCCCCACCGAAATCCGCACCACATCCGGCCCTGCCCCAGCGGACAGCAATTCCTCTTCGTTCAGCTGGCTGTGGGTGGTCGATGCCGGGTGGATGATCAGGCTGCGCGTGTCGCCGATATTGGCGAGGTGGCTGAACAGTTTGACCGAGGAGACGAGCTTGACCCCCGCCTCAAATCCGCCCTTCACGCCAAAGGTGAAGACCGCGCCGCCCTTGCCGCCCAGATATTGCTTGGCAAGCGCCGTGATAAGGATCGTCGGGCAGTCCAGCGTATCGCACCCACGCGACCTTGGGATGCGCCTTTAGCCACTGCGCCACCGCCAGCGCATTGCTGCAATGCCGCTCCATCCGCAGCGCCAGCGTTTCCATGCCGGTCAGCGCGAGGAAGGCGTTCATAGGTGCCATCGCAGGCCCCAGATCGCGCAGGCCCAGCACGCGGCAGGCGATGATGAAGGCAATCGGCCCCACCGCATCGCTCAGCACCGCGCCGTGATAGGACGGGCAAGGCTCCGTCATCGTCGGGAATTTGCCGCTCGCCTTCCAGTCAAACTTGCCCGCGTCGACGATCACGCCGCCGATGCTATTGCCATGCCCGTTCAGGAATTTGGTGGTCGAATGGACGACAATATCCGCGCCATGCTCAATCGGGCGGCAGAGCGCCGGGCTGGCCATGGTGTTGTCAACGATCAGCGGCACGCCGCCGTCATGCGCCGCCTTTGCAATCGCGGCGATATCCTGAACCACGCCGCCGGGGTTGGCGAGGCTTTCGATGAACACAGCGCGCGTCTTGTCATTGATCGCATTCGCCACATTTGCCGGATCATCGGCATCGACAAACACCGTTTTCCAGCCAAATTTGGCAAAGGCATGCGCCAGCTGATTAAGCGAACCGCCATAAAGCTTCTTCGCGGCCACAATCTCACAGCCCGGCTCCATCAGCGTGTGGAACACCAGCAATTGCGCGGCATGGCCAGACGCCACCGCCAGCGCCCCTGCCCCGCCTTCGAGCGCGGCAATCTTGCCCTCCAGCGCTGCATTGGTGGGGTTCATGATGCGGGTGTAGATGTTCCCGAATTGCTTCAGCGCGAACAGGTCTGCGGCATGTTCGGCACTGTCAAAAACATAGCTCGCCGTCTGGTAAATCGGCGTGATGCGGGCGTTGGTGGTTGGGTCCGGCTCGCAGCCTGCGTGGACGGTGAGGGTTTCGAGGTGTTGGGTCATTGGGGGGTTCCTAATTGCGACGGTTTTCTATGAGGGTTCTTTGTGCATCAAAGTGTGACCTCGCTGCGAAGAATTCGTCGTGCAAATTCATTGCGTCAAACATTTTGACGACTTCTCGTTTCTCATTCGGCGCATTTCATATCTACTAACCGCATAGCGCCGTACCTTCTCACTCTTGTCACTACGAAGTGCGCAAATAACTGGTCTGACTGACGTTCCTCAATGTCCCAAAGTAAAGGCAGCAAGCTACTCGCCACCGAACCTGCCAACTCGCTTTGATTGCCAGCTCATTCCAGATGACTTTTACTTCAGGGACCTTGTTTCCGATTTTTCGTATCCAGTTGGACGTATTCTGTCAAACTAGGAATTTCCTTGAATCATCGCATTTCTATCGACTTCAATGAAGTCCGAAACCTCAGGCTTTCCGTCAATTAATCGTGAGCCGCCTCAACGACTGCTAATAACATTGCCTGCTGCGGACTTCCAGTTTTGAGTTTGTGACTTTATCTTTTTCCCACTGGCGATCATCACCCGTATCTTTCCGTCGCTCAATCACCTCACCTACTCCCCCACCGGCGGCATATTGTGCCCCAGCAACCGCAGCACATCCGCCGCGCATTCCACGACATTGCTCCCCGGCCCGTAAATGCCCTGCACCCCGGCATCGCGGAGAAAATCATAGTCTTGCGGGGGGATGACGCCGCCGGCGATGACTTTGATGTCGCTGCGGCCAGCCTCACGAAGCCCCTTGATCAGTTCGGGGATCAGCGTCTTGTGGCCTGCCGCAAGGCTCGATGCGCCGACGACATCGACCGCGCTTTCAAGTGCGAGGACGACGGTTTCTTCGGGAGTCTGGAAGAGCGGGCCACTGACAATCTCAAAGCCCATATCGCCGAACGCAGACGAGATGACATTCGCCCCGCGATCGTGCCCGTCCTGCCCCATTTTGGCGACCATCAATTTTGGTTTGCGGCCCAAGCGGCGTTCAACCGCCTGCAACCCCCTCGATGACCTGCGCCCAGCGTTTGTCGAATTCATAGCGCGCTGCCGTATATGCCCGTTACGGGCGTTGGCGTGGTGCCATAGCGGCCAAACACCGCCTCCATCGCATCGGAAATTTCGCCAAGGCTGGCGCGTGCGCGGGCGGCGACCACCGCTAGAGCCAATAAATTCCTCTCCGGCACGGGGAGGGGGACCACCGAAGGTGGTGGAGGGGCACTGGCGGGATTGACTGAGCTTTCAAATGCGGGAGACGCTAAACCTGCCCCTCCACCATGCTGCGCATGGTCCCCCTCCCCGGTCCGGTGAGGATTCCGTGCCCCCTCGGTCAGCGCCGCCAAAGCCGCCTGACAGGCTGCCTCATCCCGGCTGCTGCGCATTTTGGCTAGGCGCGCAATCTGACCTTGCCGCACCATGTCATTGTCCACCTCCAGCGTGTCGAGCTGATCCTCGGTCTCTAGCCGGTACTTATTGACGCCGACGATCACGTCCTCGCCCTTATCCACTCGCGCCTGACGCGCGGCGGCGGCTTCTTCGATCAGGCGTTTGGGCATACCGCTCGCGACCGCCTTCGTCATTCCGCCAAGTTCATCAACTTCGCCGATGATCTTCCATGCCTGATCAACCAGTTCGGCGGTCAAGGCCTCGACGTAATAAGAACCGCCAAGTGGATCGACTACCTTGGTAATGCCGGTTTCTTCGGTCAGGATGATCTGTGTATTGCGCGCAATCCGTGCCGAGAATTCGGTCGGCAGCGCAATCGCTTCATCCAACGCATTGGTGTGCAGGCTTTGCGTCCCGCCCAATGTCGCGGCCATTGCCTCGATCGTCGTGCGGATGACGTTGTTATAGGGGTCTTGCTCCTGCAACGACACACCCGAAGTCTGGCAATGCGTGCGCAGCATTTTGGAGCGTTCGTCTTTAGCGCCCAGCCCATCCATCACCCTGTGCCAGAGAGTGCGCGCGGCGCGGAGCTTTGACACCTCCATGAAGAAGTTCATGCCGATGCCGAAGAAGAAGCTCAACCGCCCCGCAAAGGCATCGATATCCAGCCCGCTCTCCATTGCGCGCTGCACATATTCTTTGCCGTCGGCGATGGTGAAGGCAAGCTCCTGCACCGCCGTCGCGCCCGCCTCGTGCATGTGATAGCCAGAGATTGAAATACTATTAAATTTCGGCATATTGGCGCTGGTATATGCGATGATGTCTGAAACAATCCGCATCGATGGTTCGGGCGGGTAGATATAGGTGTTGCGGACCATGAACTCCTTGAGGATGTCGTTCTGGATCGTGCCATCGAGCTGCGCTGCGGGCACGCCTTGTTCCTCGCCCGCGACGATGAAGAACGCCAAAATCGGGATCACCGCGCCGTTCATCGTCATGCTGACCGACATCTGGTCGAGCGGAATGCCGTCAAACAGGATTTTCATATCCTCAACAGAATCGATGGCCACGCCCGCCTTGCCGACATCGCCGACGACGCGGGGATGGTCGCTGTCATAGCCCCGGTGCGTGGCGAGATCGAAGGCGACGCTCAGCCCCTTTTGTCCGGCAGCCAGATTGCGGCGATAGAAAGCGTTCGATTCCTCGGCGGTGGAAAAGCCTGCGTACTGGCGAATAGTCCAAGGCCGCCCTGCATACATCGACGCACGAACACCGCGTGTAAACGGCGCAAAGCCCGGAAGGCCTGGGCCAGAGTCGGAAACGCCTGCATCCTCCGCTGTATACAATGGCTTCACGGATATGCCTTCTGGCGTGTGCCAGGTCAGGTCTTTGCCCTTGACTTCTTTTGCCGCTGCGGCCTGCCAATCTGCCGTAGTAAATTTGCTTGTCATATCAATTCCCAACTGCGCTTCCCCAGCGAAGGCTGGGGGCCATCGCGCCTCTCGGCATAAACTGAAAGGCGCGATAGGCTCCAGCCTTCGCTGGAGCAGCGATATATTTACTTGCCCGTAAACACCGGTTTGCGCTTTTGCAGGAACGACATGCCGCCTTCTGTCGCATCCGCGCTTGATCCGGCGATACGCTGCCCTTCGGCCTCCCGCAACAACGCGCTGGCATAATCCATTTCGAGCGCCGTTGCGATATTTTGCCGCATAATGCCCAGCGCCAGTGTCGGTCCGTTCGCCAGTTTCGCCGCCAACGTGCGCGCCTCGGCCTGCAAATCCGCATCTTCAACGCATTTGTAGATCAGACCCCAATCCGCCGCCTGATCGCCGCCAATTTTCTCGCCGAGCAGCATCATTTGCGTCGCACGCGCTTTGCCGATCAGGCGCGGCAACATCCAGCTAGCGCCGCCATCGGGAACCAGCCCGATGTTGACGAACGCTTGCAGGAAATATGCCGACTTGCCCGCAATCGCAAAATCACTGCACAGCGCCAGGCTACACCCAACGCCTGCGGCCGGTCCATTGACCGCCGTAATGATCGGCACATTCAGCTTGGAAAGCTTTATCATCGTCGGATTGTAACTGCGGGTCAGCGCGCCATACGGTCCGCTTGCACCAATCGCCGCCGCACCGCCGCGTGCCTGCAAATCCGCGCCCGAACAAAACGCGCGGCCCTCGCCAGTGATGATCAGCGCCCGTGCGCCGTCCAGATTGTCGAGCGCGTCGCTAATCTCGTCCGCCATCTGCGGCGGCATCGCGTTTAACCGGTCTGGGCGGTTCAATGTGATGGTCGCGATGTTGTCCGCGATGGTTAAAGTGATGGTTTCGTATGTCATTTTGTTTGCTCCTTAAACTTCCTCTCCCACCGGGAGAGGATACAAAGTCTTGGCCAAAGGCCTAGACGAAGTTGGTGAGGGTGATTTACATTTGTTCGCCCTCACCCTTCCGCCGCTGCGCGGCTCCCTCCCTCTCCCGGCGGGAGAGGGTTTAATGCGCCGCCACCTCCATAATTTCGGTCAGCACCCCGCCCATATCCTTGGGGTGCAGGAAGAAGATCAGCGTGCCATGCGCGCCGATGCGTGGTTCACCCAACACACGTTTGCCCATGGCCTCAAACTCTGCCTTGGCGGCGTGGATATCGGGCACTTCGTAACAGACATGATGCTGGCCACCCGCTGGGTTCTTTTCAAGAAACGCCGCGATCGAGGCATTGCCCGGCAGCGGCTCGATCAACTCAATCTGCGTGCCGTTCATCGCGCCATCCGCGCCCGGCGTATCAACAAAGCAGACCTTCACCCCTTGGTCAGGCAGGTCGAAAGGCTCATGGACTTTCGTCGCGCCCATGACGTCGCGATAAAAGACGATGCTTTCCGCAATCGATGGCGTCGCGACGCCGATATGGTTGAGGCGGCCTAGTTTCATTTAACCTCCTCATTGCAGGTGCACAATCCGAGCAATTGCAACCAACACACTCCGTAAACGCCTATCCATGCGCAAATCGATAACATTGCGGGTTTGATTCATCAACGCCAATTCTAACTGCCGAACCACCCTAATGTTGACAGCAAAAGCTTCATTGATTGCATGTTGTAAACCCAAACAAGAACTTGCAATCGTCAATGCGGTTAACCGGCTTATCCTCGCGGTGCTGCTGCGCACGTTGGGCAAGTTCGAAGATTCCTGATAAAGTTCTTTTGGCGTAATGCATGGGCTTTTCACAAATCTCACCAAAGCGGTCGTCATTGCGAGTGTTGCGAGCAATAGGCTTGACTGAACTGGATTACTTCACGACGCCGCAATGCCGAACGCGTTAATTGCACACGATGGCGAATGCTTAGCCAACCTAGCATGCGCACTTTCCGTCTAATTGCGAGGAGTCAAACGACCGCAATTCAATCGGATCATCGCATCACAACGGTATATTATCATGCTTCTTCCAAGGGTTTTCCAACGCCTTGTTCCGCAATTTCCGCAAACCCAACGCAATCCGCTTCCGCGTGGAATGCGGATAGATCACCTCATCAATAAACCCCTTGCTCGCCGCGACGAACGGGTTGGCAAACCGCTCCTCATATTCCGCCGTCTTCACCGCTTGCTCCTCCGCGCTAAGCCCGCGGAAAATAATCTCCACCGCACCCTTTGCGCCCATCACTGCGATTTCCGCCGTTGGCCAGGCATAGTTCAGATCGCCGCGCAGATGCTTTGACGCCATAACGTCATACGCGCCGCCATAGGCTTTGCGCGTGATGACGGTGATCTTGGGCACAGTCGCCTCGGCATAGGCGAACAGCAATTTCGCGCCATGCTTGATGATGCCATTATGCTCTTGCGAAACGCCCGGCAGAAATCCGGGTACGTCGACAAAGGTGATGATCGGTATCTCAAACGCATCACAAAACCGCACAAACCGCGCGGCTTTTTTCGATGAATTAATATCGAGACACCCCGCCAGCACCATCGGCTGATTGGCAACCACGCCGACTGTCCGCCCCTCAATCCGGCCAAAACCGATCAGGATATTGCCCGCATGGGTGGGCTGAACTTCAAAGAAATCGCCCTCGTCCAATGTCTTGCGGATCACCTCATGCATATCATAGGGCTGATTGGCGTTCGCTGGGATCAGCATGTCCAGGCTGGGTTCCAACCGGTCCCAATCGTCCGCCGTTGGCCGCTGCGGCACGGGCGCACGGTTATTCTCAGGAAGAAAGTCAAAGAAATCGCGCGTTGCCAGCAACGCCTCGATGTCATTTTCAAACGCATTATCGGCGACGCCCGATTTCGTGGTGTGGGTTACCGCCCCGCCCAATTCCTCTTGCGTGACGATTTCATTGGTAACCGTTTTGACAACTTCTGGCCCAGTTACAAACATGTAACTACTATCCTTCACCATGAATATGAAGTCAGTCATAGCAGGCGAATACACCGCCCCGCCCGCGCACGGCCCCATAATCAGCGAAATCTGCGGCACCACGCCAGACGCCAGCACGTTGCGCTGAAACACCTCGGCATAGCCGCCAAGCGACGCCACACCTTCCTGAATGCGCGCACCGCCGCTGTCATTCAGGCCGATAATCGGCGCGCCGACTTTCATGGCGTTGTCCATGACTTTACAGATTTTCTGCGCATGAACTTCGGAGAGCGAACCGCCAAACACCGTGAAATCCTGCGAATAAACATACACCAAACGGCCGTTGATCGTGCCGCTGCCGGTGACGACGCTGTCGCCCATGAACTTGGTATCCTGCATCCCGAATTCGGTGCAGTTATGTTCGACATACATGTCGAGCTCTTCAAAGCTACCTTCGTCGAGCAATATGTGGAGCCGTTCCCGCGCCGTCAGCCGCCCCTTGGCATGCTGGACATCGATCCGTTTCTGTCCCCCGCCCAAACGTGCAGCCGCGCGGCGCTTTTCCAATTCAGCGATATTGGCAGACATGGAAACTCCCTTTGGCTTGGTCTCGATGTTGTTAGCTTTGGCATTGCTGCCCGGTCAATGCAAATTAATCGTTCGATTAACTTCTCGCCGGTTGCCCAGTCATCTGTGCTGATAGGGTCTAGCCGAAAACGGTTAAATGGCTATATCGGCTGCCATGATCGATAACATGCCCATCACCGTTGCCGCCCTTTATCGTTTTGCTGCTTTCGGCGATATTTCGGCGATACAAGCGCCGTTGGCGAACATGTGCCAGCAGCATGCAATCAAAGGCACTATCCTGATCGCGAGTGAAGGCATCAATGGAACGATCGCAGGTTCAAAAGATGGCGTTTTGGCGATTATAGAACATATCCGCGCCTTGCCCGGCTGTGATGACTTGGACGTGAAATTCTCAGGCGCGTTGGAAATGCCGTTTTACCGAATGAAAGTGCGGTTAAAGAACGAGATCGTCACAATGGGCGTCGACGGCATTGATCCAAAACGAGAAGTTGGCACTTACGTGCAGCCGCAAGATTGGAATGCGCTGATTGGTGATCCGGACACAATCATCATCGACACGCGCAACGATTATGAAGTCGCAATCGGCACATTTGAAGGGGCGATAGATCCCAAAACCAAGGCGTTCCGGGACTTTCCCAGCTGGTTTCGCGCGAACCGCGCTGAACTTTCCGCACGCGCCAACAAACCTAAGTTCGCGATGTTCTGCACCGGCGGTATCCGCTGTGAAAAATCCACCGCATTTCTGAAACAGGAAGGCATTGAGGACGTCTACCATTTGGAAGGCGGAATTTTGCGCTATCTGGAGACAATTCCTGCCGATGAAAGCAAATGGCAAGGCGAATGCTTCGTCTTTGACGAACGTGTTTCGGTAAAGCACGGCCTCGAACTTGGTTCATTGGAACTTTGCCACGCTTGCCGGCGCCCGATTAGCGCCGACGATAAAGCCACCGCTGAATATAAAGAGGGCGTGTCCTGCCCAGCTTGTTTTGCCGAACGCGATGAAAGCGACCGCGCCCGTTTTGCCGAACGCCAACACCAGATCTCACTGGCAAAACAACGCGGAGAGCAGCATATCGGCAAAAAACTCGAACGCGATGGCTGAACTGCCGATCTTGTATAGCTTTCGCCGCTGCCCATACGCAATGCGCGCGCGGATGGCGATTGCGGTGAGCGGCGTCGAGGTGGAACACCGCGAAATACTGCTGCGCGATAAACCCGCCGAAATGCTTGCAGCATCACCCAAGGGCACCGTTCCCGTCATAGTGTTGCCAAATGGCGACGTGATAGACGAAAGCCTGGACGTTATGCGCTGGGCCTTAGCTCTCAATGATCCCGAAGAGTGGCTGGGCGGAGTTGAAAGCGCACTTATCGCTGCAAATGATGGGCCGTTTAAGACGGCTTTGGACCAATATAAATATCCCGCCCGCTATGATCTTGAAGATACTACCAAGCCCCGCGATGCAGCCATGATGCAATTGATGAGCTTGAATGACAGGTTATCGGAGCAGGCCTTTCTGACCGGAGAGCGGCGCGCATTTACTGACATCGCGTTGTTCCCGTTTCTGCGGCAATTTGCCAATACGGACCGCATTTGGTTCGATGCCCTGCCCCTGCCATCGTTACAGACATGGCTCGATGGGCTGATTTCTTCGGAATTGTTTGAAATGGTGATGGTTAAGCACCAGCCGTGGAAGGCGAGTTAGGGACCTCCAGATTACAAAATACATAAGCGTCGTCAATCCTCACCGCGCATTTATACTTGTAATGTAGGATTTGTTCTGGGAACGAAGCGCCTGGCCGCTATTTCAGGGCGCGCTCTTTGACATCGTTGGCGGTCAAATCACCCCCTTCGCAGTAGGATTTGCGAAAACGTAAAATTACAAAATAAGGGTGATGTAGGAAATTATCTATACCCGGACTGGCAATTAGTTTCAAAATAGGCGTCAATCTTGTCAACTAGGTGTCAACTTGGCATTTCATGGGAATTTCGGATTTTGTGGGGCCAGCATTTATTTCATCAGCACCAGTTCTTCGGCCATGCTCGGATGCAGCGCAACGGTGTCGTCAAATGCCTGCTTGGTTAGCCCTGCTTTGACCGCAATGGCCGCAGCTTGCAGTATCTCCGCGCTGTCTGGTCCGATTAAGTGCAGGCCAATCACCTTGTCGCTGTCACCATCGACCACCATTTTGTACAATGATCGCTCATGGCGGCCAGCGAGCACATTTTTCATCGCACGAAAATCGCTTTGGTAGATTTTGACGTTGCTAAACCGCGCATTGGCCTCTTCCTGCGTCAGGCCGACTGCGGCAATGGGCGGATTGCTGAACACAGCGGTCGGGATCGTCGCATAGTCAATAACGCGCGGATTGTTGCCAAAGACCGTGTCGGCAAAAGCATGACCTTCACGGATGGCCACCGGCGTCAATTGGACGCGGTTGGTCACGTCGCCAACGGCATATATGCTCGGCACGTTGGTTTGGTTATATTCATCGACGATGATAGCGCCGTCTTTATCCTGCGCAACGGTGGCATTTTCAAGGCCCAGCCCGGCGACTTTCGGTACGCGGCCAATCGCCCACAGCACAAGGTCAGTTTCGATTTGCCCTACATCACCGCCATCAACCAGCAAGCTGCCGTCGGCTTGCTTTGATATGCCCTTAAACGGAAAGTTCAGGCGGATATCAATGCCTTTCTCCCGGCTAATATCCAGCAGTTTGCCGACAATCTCCTGATCATAACTACGCAGCATCTTGTCGCCGCGCGTCGCCAGCGTGACTTCGACGCCAAGTTCGTTGAAGATGCCTGCAAATTCATTGGCAATATAGCCCGCCCCGGCAATCACTGCTCGTTTTGGTAACTTTTCCAGATGGAACACTTCGTTCGAAGTGATCCCCAAATCCGCACCTGGGATTGACGGGATTGCTGGCCAAGCGCCGACTGCGATCAGAATATTGGCGGCGGTAACTATTGTACCATTCGCCAACTTGACTTTATTTGGCCCGACAATTTCGGCACGCTGCCCAAATAGCTGGACCTTATTATTGCCGAGCGTCTGGCCATAAAGACCCTCAAGCCGGTCAACCTCGGCGGCCACATTGTCGCGCAGGATGTTCCAGTCAAATGTCGCGCCATCGGTATTCCAGCCAAAGCGTTTGGCATCTGCTAGATCCTCGGCAAAATGGGAACCGTAAACCAGCAGCTTCTTGGGCACGCATCCCCGGATCACACAGGTACCGCCGACCCGGTATTCCTCTGCCACCGCGACCTTTGCACCGTGCCCCGCCGCAATTCGCGAGGCCCTGACGCCGCCAGAACCAGCCCCAATGACAAAAAGGTCATAATCATAGCTCATAGTCTAACTCGCTTTCTGTTTCGTCTTTTGACGCAGGATTCAGCGTTCAATCCAATCACGTTTACAATCCAGCTTCGGCGATCAACGCCATGGTCGAGGCATCAAAGCCCGATGGTCCGTCTTCCGAAATGCTTTTGGCAATCTGCTTGCCCAATTCGACGCCAAATTGATCGAACGGATTGATGCCGAGCAGCACCGCGTTCACATAGGTTCGGTGTTCATAAAAAGCGATCAAAGCGCCAACAACGGACGGAGTCACGTCTTCGACCAGTAACGTTGTTGACGGCCGGTTTCCGGTATAATTGCGGGCGCCATCGTCCGAGGCACGGCCCGCCATCAACGCCGCGCCTTGTGCAAAACAGTTCACCAACAGGGTCTCATGATGCGCCGGATCAAAATCATGGCCCGGCGTCTTACTAGCAATGAATTCGACCGGGATCAGATGAGTTCCTTGATGGAGCAACTGAAATACGGCGTGTTGAGCGTCGGTGCCAACGCCGCCCCAAGTCACCGGCGCACTATTTCTTCCGAGCGGACGGCCATCTGAAGTTACCGACTTGCCGTTCGATTCCATCTCAAGCTGCTGTAAATAATCGGGCAACAAACGTAAGCGCTCGTCATAAGCAAACACGGCACGCGTTTGGCATGCCATGAGCTGGGCATAATAAAGATCGACGAAAGCGGCCAGAACCGGAGCGTTCTCCGCAAAATCAGCAGACCTAAAGTGGCGGTCCATTGCCGCTGCTCCTTCGAGTAATTCTTCATAAGCGGCCCAGCCCAACCCAATTGCGACGGGAAAGCCGATTGAACACCAAAGCGAATAGCGGCCACCGACAGCTTCGTTGAATGGCAAAATGCGGCTTTCATCAACGCCCCACTCCAGTGCCTTTTCGGGATAAGCGGTCAGGGCAATGATCCGGCCTTCGGGGTCTACAACCCCGGCTTCTGCCATCCATTGCAGCGCGCTGGATGCATTCATCAACGTTTCAGTCGTGGTGAATGTTTTGGACGCAACGGCAATGATGGTCTTGTGCGGATCGAAGCCCTTTATCGCTTCGGTCAAAGCGGCTGCGTCAACATTTGAGACAACTTTGACATCATAACGCGTTTCATCGCGGCCCAATGCATCGATCAACAGCTTTGGGCCGAGCGCAGATCCGCCAATCCCGATATGCAATACATGTTTGATTTCGCCCATGGCACCGGCATCAATTGCTTCGATTAAGCCGCGCATCCGCGCATGAAACCCTTTTGCCTCGGCGACGCAGTCTGGGCTGCCGTTGCCGCGTTCGGCGGTGTGAATTGCAGCTCGCGCTTCGGTTGTATTGACAATCTTCCCTGTAAAGAGCGCCTCTTGCGCCGCCGAAAGCCCGGCTTGCTCAGAAAGATTAGAGAATATCTCAATCAAATTGCTGTCCAAATGCGTTTTGGAAAAGTCGAACAGGATGTCGCTTTGCCTGATCGTCATCGCCTCCACACGACCGGGCTGCTGGTCAAACAGCTGGGTTAAACGCAGGGCATTATATTCTTTCAGTTGATCCCAAATTTTTTGAACCATATTGGGTTCCTTTTATTGTCAGTTGAATCTCTCGCTGGCCAATAGCGCGGCAGCACACTAGAAGGCCAGCGCAAGTGATATATAAAATTTAAAATTTTGAGGTTTTGTGGAAAATACCAGCAAAGATAGCGTAGATATTGTGAATAACAGCGCCGACGAACCAAAGTCTAGTAAGTCTTCGGAATGGACCGATTTTGGAAAATTTCTGGTCAAGCTCGCGTTGTTTATGTTTATTTTGCGAAGCTTTATCATTTCACCTTTCAATATTCCCTCCGAATCGATGCAGCCGCGGTTGTTGATCGGAGACTATCTGTTGGTTGCGAAATGGCCTTACGGGTTTACCAATCACAGCATGGTTTTTGGATTGCCGATCATTCCGGGGCGCATTTTTGCCAGCCAACCGGAACGCGGCGATGTGGTTGTATTTAAAGCTCCGCCAACGCAGCGGGATGATTACATTAAACGTGTGATAGGGTTTCCAGGCGACAATATTCAAATGCGCGGTGGGACATTGTTTATCAACGACGTGGCCGTGAAAAAGGAGCGGATTGCAGATCTGGTCATTCCGGTAACACAAAATATGCGCGAAGCCGTGGCGCTCGATGGAACCGAGTTTCCCTGCCATTCGCCGCAATTTGAAGAAGATGCGCAAAACGGCGGCACGCAATGCCGATATCCGCGCTTTCGCGAAACATTGCCCGAAGGCCGCAGCTATGAAATATTGGATGTTGAATACAAGCAGGCCGCCGATGACACCCAAACTTTCATTGTCCCCGAAGGACATTTGTTTTTGATGGGCGACAATCGCGATCGCAGTGCAGACAGCCGTTTCCCCGCACAAGAAGGTCAAGGTATTGGCATGGTGCCGCAGGAAAACCTTGTTGGCCGTGCGCTTGTTTCAGTGTTCTCGACAGATGGTTCGGCAAGCTGGTTGCTGCCATGGACTTGGTTTACTGCCGCGCGTGCCGATCGTATTGGGCAAACATTTTGACTAACGGCAGCGTACTGGAATGGCTCGTTAACAGCATAGGCCACGTGCCGAAGAACAAAGAGCTTTACTTACGCGCTTTAACGCATGGCAGCACGGGGAAACCGGATTATCAACGATTAGAATTTTTGGGCGACCGGGTGCTAGGTCTGGTTATCGCCGAAATGCTTTTTGCCCGCTATCCCGATGAAGCCGAAGGCCGCTTGTCGCACCGGTTGAACAGTTTGGTGTCCGGCGTGACCTGCGCCGAGATTGCCCGGAACATGGGCATCCCGCGCCATCTTAACTTGGGTAAACAGGCACGTGACGATGGGGCACAGGAAAGCGACAATGTTTTAGGTGACGTCATCGAGGCTTTAATCGGCGCGCTATTTTTAGATCACGACATTAATGCCGCCCGCAATTTCATAATCGCAAATTGGACACCTCATATCGTGGCTGCATCATCGGCGCCCAAGCATCCGAAATCCACTCTTCAAGAATGGTGCGCCGCCAATAATTACAAGACGCCCGAGTACACCGTGACAAAAAAAGAAGGACTTCCGCACGCTTTGCGGTTTGAAGTAACTGTAACCATCAAGGGGTTCGAGCCCGTTAGCGCGACCGCAAACAGCAAGCAAGCTGCTGAAACCGCCGCAGCCAATCTGTTTCTGGAGCAAAATGCATGACAAAAAAATGTGGCCATGTCGCTGTAATCGGCGCGCCAAATGCGGGTAAATCTACTTTGGTCAACGCATTTGTTGGCCAAAAAGTTGCTATTGTTAGCCCCAAAGCACAAACCACACGGACAAGAATGCTGGGCGTTGCCTTGGAAGGTGACGTTCAAATTATTCTTGTCGATACGCCAGGCATTTTTGCGGCACAACGCCGACTGGACCGCGCAATGGTCGCAGCCGCTTGGGACGGAACGAGCGATGCCGATTTGATCACCCTAATCGTTGATGGCCGCGCGGGTGCCGGTCCAAAAGTCGAAAAAATTGTCGAAGGGTTGGTGGACCGGCCCGAACGAAAATGGCTCGTGCTTAACAAGGTGGATATCGCGAAGAAGGAAAAACTCCTGCAATTGACAACCAAGCTTTTGGAAATCTGTAACTTTGAACAAATTTATTACATCAGCGCGGCAACAGGTGACGGCCTTGCTGAGTTAAAAAGCGCAATTGCCAATGCGATGCCAGAAGGTGACTGGCATTTTCCCGAGGATCAGGTTTCCGATGCCTCCGAACGCCTTGTTGCCGCCGAAATCACGCGCGAACAATTGTATCTGCAACTCCACGAAGAGTTGCCGTATGCGAGCGCGGTTGAAACCGAGAAATATCTGGAACGGCAGGACGGATCGCTGGAAATTCATCAACAGATATTGGTGGCGCGTCCCACCCAGCGCGCGATCGTGCTCGGCAAGGGCGGCAAGCAAATCAAAGCAATCGGCGAAGCTGCACGAATGGAGCTGAGCCGGATCATGGGCGTCCATGTGCATCTTTACCTACACGTAAAAGTGAAACCAAATTGGGATGAAGATCGCGGTATCTACCGCGATATCGGCCTTGAATGGGTTGAATAAATTACGTTTCCGCTGCAGCTTTCTTTTTAGCAGCTGGCTTCTTTTTGGCGGCGACTTTTTTAGCAGCCGGTTTTTTCTTTGCAGCTGGTTTTTTCTTTGGTTTACCGGCGCCTTTCGCGGCACGTTCGTCAATTAGCTGCGCCGCCTCTTCCAACGTCAATTGATCGGGCGCAATGGATTTAGGCAAAGTTGCATTGTTGGTACCATCGGTGACATAAGAACCAAAACGTCCTTCCATCAACTTGATCTCTAATTCCGTCCGCGGATGCAGGCCCATAATGCGTAGCGGTTCGCGCGCGGCTCCTCTGCCCCTGCCCGGATTAGCCGCTGCCTCGGCCAATTTGACGACCGCTGAGTTCATGCCAGTTTCAAATACGTCCAAAGTTGTCTGCAATCGTGCATATTTACCAGCATGGTTCAGATACGGACCATAGCGCCCTATGCTTGCCAACACGGGCTCTCCTGTTTCGGGATGCGTGCCCACAGAACGCGGTAAGGATAATAATTTCACCGCCCAATCTAGGCCCAAATCTTCGCCGGGAATATCTTTTGGAATCGATGCACGCTTGGCTTCTTTGCCTTCACCCATTTCAAAATATGGACCAAAGCGTCCCGATTTCCGGTTCACTTCCAACCCGGTTTCTGGGTGCACACCAAGCAGTTCAGGGCCGGTATCGCCGCTATCGCCGCCGCCGGGCTGGCCAAATTTCCGGGTGAATTTGCATTCTGGATAATTGGAACAAGCGACAAATGCACCAAAACGTCCGCCTCTTAAAGCTAGTCGGCCTTCACCGCATTTCGGGCACAGCCGCGGGTCTGCACCATCCTCTGTTTCGGGGAAGAGATACGGTGCCAAAAATATGTCGAGTTCGGCCGTTACTTCCGACGGTTGCCGCTCCATAACTTCAGCCGTCATTGGTTTAAAATCGCGCCAGAACGCGGCAAGAAATTGTTGCCAATCAGCCTTGCCTGCACTGATTTCATCCAGTTGATCTTCAAGATCAGCGGTATAATCATACGCTACATAGCGTTCAAAAAACCGTTCGAGAAATGCAGTCAAAAGACGCCCTGATTCTTCTGCAAAGAAACGATTTTTTTCGATTTTAACATATGCACGGTCTTTCAGAACCTGAATAGTCGATGCATAAGTCGAAGGCCTTCCGATACCCAATTCTTCCATGCGCTTTACTAGGCTGGCTTCTGAATAACGCGGCAACGCTTGGGTAAAGTGCTGCGTTTTTTCTGCGGTGCGCTTGGCGGGCGCATCGCCAACGACCATTGGCGGTAACAGCGCCGCATCCTCGCTATCGCTATCGTCCAACCCTTCTTCGTATACCGCAAGAAAGCCCGGGAACTTCATAACTTGCCCGGTTGCACGTAAGCCGAGTTGACCAGTGCCGTCGACGAAATCAACGGTGGTGCGTTCCAATCTGGCCGACGCCATTTGGCTGGCCATCGCACGCTTGAATATCAGATCATATAGACGTCCGTGATCGCCGGAACCGGCGCTATGTTTCGTAAAGTCGGTTGGGCGAATTGCCTCATGCGCTTCCTGTGCATTCTTGGCCTTGGCTTGATAGAGCCGCGGTTTTTCGGGAATATAGCCGCTATCAAAACGATCAGCTATTGCATTGCGAGCGGCGGAAATCGCGCTGCCATCCATTTGTACGCCATCGGTACGCATGTACGTAATCGCGCCGTCTTCATAAAGCCCTTGAGCGACGCGCATCGTATGACTTGCCGAAAAGCCTAGCTTGCGGGCGGCTTCTTGTTGCAAAGTTGAAGTGGTAAAGGGCGGCTGGGGATTGCGGGTTACAGGCTTCGTTTCAACAGTTGAGACATTGAACGAGGCTGCATCGATCGCGGAGCGTGCTTCTTCGGCAGCAGCCTCATTCTTGAGGTCCATTTTATCTAGCTTATTGCCCATTAAGCGCGTCAGCCGACTTTCAAATGCCTGCCCCTTATGCTCCATTGCGGCCTTAACAGACCAATATTCTTGGGGAACAAACCGTTCGATTTCGCGCTCACGTTCTACAATAAGGCGCAGTGCAACTGATTGCACCCGGCCCGCAGATTTTGCACCAGGCAACTTACGCCACAACACAGGGGAAAGCGTGAACCCAACGAGATAATCCAACGCCCTGCGCGCTCGATAGGCATCGATCAAATCCACATCCAAACCGCGCGGTCTGGCCATCGCTTCGGTGACGGCGGCTTTTGTAATGGCGTTGAAAGTGACTCGTTGAACGTCTTTTGGCAACGCTTTCTTCTTGGCAAGAACTTCTTGCACATGCCAGCTAATCGCCTCTCCTTCGCGATCAGGATCGGTCGCGAGAATTAGCGTGTCGGCCTTTTTGGCTTCATCTGTAATTGCCTTCAGCTGCTTGGCCTTATCGGCGTAATTGTCCCACAGCATTTCAAAGCCATTTTCGGGATCAACCGATCCGTCTTTGGCAGGCAAATCCCGAATGTGGCCATAGGATGCCAAAACTTTGTGCCCGGGACCCAAATATTTCTCAATTGTTTTGGCTTTGGCTGGTGATTTAACTATTACTAATCTCATGTTTTTATGATCTTTTTCTAAACGCCTCGTGTACGCGCATATGCTGGCTGCCGAAATAGGTGGTCGTCAAGCATCATTTTTTTCCGGAATGCAAGTATCGCGTTTAAGCGATAAGGCTTACTTTAGCTCCTGCTCCGCGTTCCAACCGGCCGGCAAGTTCCAATTCCAGCAATATCATTTGTACTTCCTGCGATGGCAGGCCTGATTGTCTAACCAGCTCATCAACCGACACATTGGTATGTCCGAGCAGGCCGGTCACTATCTGGCGGTTTTGGCCATTTTCCAAATCAGTGACCGCAGGCGCATTGGAAAAAAGCGTCAACGGTTCTCTTTTTCTCGTCATACGGTTGTCGATAGGCTTCACGATTTCGGCGATTTCAAATGCGTCTTGAATCAAAGTTGCGCCTTCTCGAATTAGATTGTTACACCCCCTTGCCCTCGGATCGAGAGGCGAGCCGGGCACAGCCATGACTTGACGCCCCGCTTCATTTGCCAACCTCGCGGTAATGAGGGACCCTGAACGCGGAGCGGCCTCTATGACGACAGTGCCAAGCGTTAGTCCCGCAATTATGCGGTTGCGATAAGGGAAATGGCGGGCGCGCGGCTCTGTGCCAATGGGCTGTTCGGCCAATAGCAAGCCTTGGTCCGCGATCGCAGCCTGCAATTTCGCATTTTCCGGCGGATAAACAATATCAATTCCTCCAGCAATAACGGCAATTGTCCCTGAGCTAAGCGCGCCTACATGCGCAGACGTATCAATACCGCGCGCCAGACCCGACGTCACGACGATCTCTTCATTGCCAAGGTCAGCGGCCAATTGCCGGGCAAAGCGGCATGCGCTGGCGGACGCATTGCGTGCGCCGACCATCGAAACATTTGGCCGGTGCAAGATCCCTAAGTCGCCCAAATATGTTAAAACTGGCGGCGTATTGTCGAGTTCGGCGAGTAAGTCAGGATAATCAAGGTCGCCCAAAAAGAGATATTTCGCACCAAATTTTCGGGTAGAATCATATTCTCGTGCAACCTGATCGGCATTTGCAACAACAAATTTCTTGCCGCCTCCGCGTGCAGCCAGTTCCGGCAATGCGTGCAAGGCGGCAGTTGCGTTTCCATAACGCGTCAATAATTGGCGGTAAGTCACGGGACCGATATTAGGAGACCGAATAAGCAGCAACCGGTCAAAATCTTGATTATCGGTCAACCGTTAGCTCTGACTTGACTTGGAGCCGATACGAGGCTCCTCACCCGCAAAAAGGCGTTCAATATTTTCGCGGTGCTTCCAAAACACGATTATTGAACAGGCGGCCAACATCGCCACCAATTCCAGTCGGCCAAAGTAAAAAGCTGCTACTGGAGCGGCAATTGCCGCACACAATCCAGCAACCGAAGAAATCCTGAAAATGGCCAGTGCCAATATCCAAACTAACGCATAGACAGTCCCGCCTTGCCAAAACAGACCGAACATGATTCCTGCGTAAGTGGCGACGCCTTTGCCGCCCTTAAATTGGAGCCAGACTGGATAAAGGTGGCCAAAAAAAGCACCCGCTGCTGCAACTGCGGCCATTCCAGGCAAGAATTTGATCGCTAACCAAACGGCAAGAAAACCTTTGAAAATATCAAGGATAAGGGTGACTGCTGCCAGAGCTTTGTTGCCAGTTCGAAGCACATTTGTCGCACCAATATTGCCCGAACCAATTTCCCTAAGATCACCACCGCCCGACAACCGCGTCAAAATCAACCCAAATGGAATAGATCCGAGCAAATAGCCCAGTAGCATCGCCACGAATATTGGTGTGAAATTAGCCTGCCACAAACGAATCCCTTCTGCTCTGATGCTAGTTATATTTTTTTTTCCGATTTCTCAATGCCATGTAGAATTGTTCATCGCAAAGTTCATTCAAGTCGATGTCTCGATGAGACTATTGCGCTTATTCCACCCCAAAGATAACTACGCATTATGTCCGATTGCCGAAATGAATGATCCCGACGCCCCATTATTGGTTTTTGACTCTGGGATAGGCGGCCTGTCAGTCTTAAAAGCTATTCAAGAACAATTGCCCAATGCGCCGATCGTTTACGCGGCGGACTATGCCGGATTACCATATGGCACAAAGAGTGAAGCAGAAATTGCGGCCCGCGTTCCGGCTTTATTGGGGCGGCTGGTGGAACGATATCGGCCAGCTTTGGTCATAATCGCCTGCAACACGGCATGCACAATTGCCCTTAGTCATGTTCGTGCGGCATTAAATGTGCCGGTGGTCGGCACTGTACCGGCAATAAAACCAGCATCGCTTGCTACAAAAACTGGCGTGATCGGGTTGCTAGGTACACAGGCCACCATAAGGCAGCCTTATGTCGATCAATTGCAGGCCGAGTTTGCCAGCAACCTCCGGCTGCTTCGATTTGCTGCTCCTGATTTGGTCCATGCCGCCGAAGCCAAAATGCGCGGCGAATATTTCGATGAGAACATCGTGATCGAAGCTCTCGGCGGATTGACCGGGCAACCAGGCGGCGACAAGTTAGATACCGTAATATTGGGCTGCACGCATTTTCCTTTGTTGGAACAAGAGTTCAAGGAGATATCCGGATCCGCGATCACTTATGTCGATGGCGCGCAAGGAATAGCGCGGCGTGTCGCTAGATTAAGTGAGGGCGTCGGATATGGCCAAGCACACAGAAAAAAGGCATTTTTGTAACCTCGGGCATAATTGGGGAAATTGAACCTTATCGCCCCGCTCTTGCACGATACGGGCTTACAAAAATTGAATCTCTGTAATCTGCTTTTGCAAGTCGTTCGCGCTGGATTTTTGTGGCTTCAAGCATTATGCGCTATGCCATCAGGCGATACAAATCGTCACTAGTGCGAGGCTTTCTGAGTGAACTACGACCAGATTTTCGACAAAGCTATTGATCGCTTGCATGCGGAAGGCCGATACAGGGTTTTTATCGACATTCTTCGCAACAAAGGCAAATTCCCCAACGCTCGCTGTTTTGCAGGACATAACGGGCCAAAAGATATCACCGTTTGGTGCTCGAACGACTATCTTTGCATGGGCCAACATCCCAAAGTGATCCAGGCGATGGAAGACGCGTTGAATGACGTCGGAGCCGGCTCTGGCGGAACGCGCAATATCGGCGGCAATACCCATTTTCATGTTGAATTAGAGGAAGAACTGGCTGACTTGCATGGCAAAGGTGGCGCGTTGCTGTTCACCTCGGGCTACGTCTCGAACGACGCGACATTATCTACTTTGGCCAAAATTCTACCCGGATGCATTATTTATTCCGACGAATTGAACCATGCATCGATGATCGCAGGGCATACGAAATTCAGGATGTGAAAAGCGCGTGTTTCGTCACAATGATCTCGCGCATCTGGAAGAATTACTTGCCGCCGATGATGCCGATATTCCCAAATTGATCGCGTTTGAAAGCGTGTATTCAATGAACGGAGCGGTCTCACCAATCGCCGGGATTTGTGATTTGGCCGACAAATATAATGCCCTAACCTATTGCGATGAAGTGCACGCTGTTGGCATGTACGGCGATCATGGCGGCGGCATTACTGAGCGTGATGGCGTTGCTGACCGTGTTACGATTATCGAGGGCACTTTGGGTAAGGCATTCGGCGTGATGGGCGGATATATTGCCGCCGATACGCGAATTATCGACGTCATCCGTTCCTATGCGCCAGGCTTTATTTTTACGACATCCTTGTCGCCTGTTCTGGTTGCGGGCGTTCTTGCCGCCGTACGCCATTTGAAATCCTCCAGCGAAGAGCGCGATGCGCAGCAAGCCAACGCGGCAATGCTGAAGGCAATGTTCGTCGATGCTGGCCTGCCTTTAATGGCCGGAGAAACCCATATTGTGCCATTGATGGTGGGCGATCCGGTCAAGGCGAAAAAGATCAGCGACACATTGCTTGCCGAATATGGCGTGTATGTGCAGCCGATTAATTATCCCACCGTTCCACGCGGGACAGAGCGTTTGCGCTTTACCCCAGGGCCGCATCATAACGAAGCGATGATGCGTGATTTAACCGATGCGTTGATCGAGATTTGGGGCCGAATGGAATTGCGTTTGGAAATGGCGGCTTAAGCATTCTAAAATTAGTTAGTTCGATCTATCAAAACCGTAGTGCTGAGCTTGTCGAAGTACGCCCATCCGACAGGCGCCCTTCGACAAGCTCAGGGCTACGGAAATTGTTAAAATCGTTGCTCTCTAAGCAGCTATAATCCGCGCAAACATCGCCGCATCAACATTCCCACCAGACAGCGTAACCATAGTAACACCGCTTAGTTCCACCTTACCCGCAATCACCGCCGCCAATGCCGCCGCGCCGCCGGGTTCCAGCACCAGATGCAGCCTTTCAAACGCCAAACGCATTGCGGCGTGAACTTCGGTCTTTGTAACGACAACGCCGACCACTCCGTGCGCCTGCAAGACATCAAAATTAATCGGAAACGTTTTGGGGGTCTGCAATGCGTCGCACTCGGTGGGATAGGTGAGGTCATCGACGCCCAAAATCTTCCCCGCCAGCAACGACCGCGTTATGTCGTCCCAGCCTTCGGGCTCGACGGCAAAGACCTGTGCATCGGGGCACGCCAACGCTAGTCCAGCGGACAATCCGCCGCCACCGCAACACGCAATAATCTGCGTCGGCGCGCCAATTCCGCGCGCCTGCCAATTGCGTTATTGCTTCCAGTGCCATCGTCCCCTGCCCCTCGACAACCCATGGATCGCCAAAGGCATGCACCAAAGTACCGCCCGTTTTTGCCACCAGTGCCGCCGCAATCTCGTCCCGCTTTTCAGTCGCGCGGTCATACGTCACCACCTCAGCGCCCAAAGCGCGCGTGGCGTCCAGTTTCATTTGCGGTGCATTGCCGGGCATTACAATGATCGCCGATATACCCAATCGCTTGGCGGCCCAGGCGACGCCCTGCGCATGATTGCCGCTCGACACGCCGACCACGCCATTTGCGCGTTGTTCCGTGGTTAAATCGGAAAGCCTGTGCCACGCGCCCCTGATTTTGAATGCGCCAACAGGTTGCAAGCTTTCTGCCTTGCACCAGATTATATGGCCGTCAATTTCGAGCGGTAACAGCGGCGTTGGCGGCAAAAGTTCAGCGATTTTTGCGGCGGCACGTTCAACGCCTGCGTAACTTGGCGCGCGATTTGGGTCATGCAAATGTTGTGCTGTCATAATTGCACTCTATATCGGCATAATCTGAATCACTAGTATTAAGGCATATTTGATGAGCAAAATTTTGGTAATTGGCGCAGGCGGCGTGGGATCGGTCGCGGTTCACAAGATGGCGATGAACAACGATATATTCTCGCATATCTCACTTGCAAGCCGGACCAAATCCAAATGCGACGCCATCGCTGCATCAGTTAAGGAACGCACTGGCGTACAAATCGACACCTATGGCTTGGATGCCGATGACGTTGCGGCGACAACAGCGTTACTGAACGAGATCAAGCCTGAGTTGGTCGTCAATCTGGCCCTACCCTATCAGGATCTGAATATCATGGATGCTTGCCTTGCCGCCGGCGTCAATTATATGGACACCGCGAATTACGAGCCGCTGGACGTCGCAAAGTTCGAATATCATTGGCAATGGGCGTATCAGGAGCGGTTTAAGGCGGCTGGCCTGACTGCATTATTGGGCTCAGGTTTTGATCCCGGCGTGACGTCGGTTTTCGCAACCTACCTTAAAAAACACCATTTCGACCGGATCGACACGCTCGACATTCTCGATTGCAATGGCGGCGATCATGGCCAAGCGTTTGCCACGAATTTCAATCCGGAAATCAACATCCGCGAAGTCACCGCAATTGCGCGCCACTGGGAAAATAGCGACTGGGTGGAAACTCCGGCGATGTCGGTCAAACAGCAGTTTGATTTTGAGGCCGTTGGCCCAAAGAACATGTACCTGATGTATCATGAAGAAATCGAGAGCCTGAAAACGCATCTGCCGGAAATCAAACGCATCCGGTTCTGGATGACTTTTGGCGACGCGTATATCACGCACCTGAATGTGCTTCAGGCTGTTGGTATGACACGGATTGATCCGGTGATGTATGAAGGACGCGAGATTGTTCCGCTGCAGTTTTTGAAAGCAGTCTTGCCCGAACCCGCCTCACTGGGTCCAACGACCAAGGGCAAAACCAACATCGGCGATATTGCTACTGGTTTGGGCAAAGATGGCCGCGAGAAAACTCTGTATATCAAAAATATCTGCGATCATGAAGAATGCTATGCGGAAACAGGCAATCAGGCGGTGAGTTACACCACCGGCGTTCCGGCGATGATCGGCGCGGCGATGTTGTTGACGGGTAAGTGGGCAGGTGCAGGCGTGTTTAACATCGAACAGTTTGATCCTGATCCGTTCATGGACATGCTGAACGCGCATGGCCTTCCTTGGCAAGTTGAGGAATTGGATTGTCCTCTAAACTTTTGACGTAATATTCGTCATTGCGAGGAACGTAGTGACGACGCAATCCAGAGCAGCGCCGCATAACACTGGATTGCCGCGCTTCGCTCGCAATGACGAGGTACTACACTATGGAAACCAAAGCAGGTGACGCGCGCGCATTTGCGTATTTTGACCTAAGCCGTGTTGATAGCCCCGCGTTTGTCGTGGACGCAGCCGCTATCCGCCGAAACCTTGAGATATTGGCTGATATCAAAACACGTTCCGGCGCAAAAATCCTGTGTGCGATGAAAGCATTTTCGATGTGGGAACTCGCGCCGTTGATCGGCGAGTATCTCGACGGCGTTTGTGCAAGCGGCCTATGGGAAGCAAGGTTGGCGCGCGATAAATATAGCGGGATAATCGAAACCTATTGCGCTGGGTACAAGGCCGAAGACTTGCCCGAAATTCTGGATATGTCGGATCACATCGTATTCAACAGCCCGGGTCAGCATGCGCGTTTCCGTGGTGTACTTGACGCCAGCGAAGCGCATTTCGATGTCGGTCTGCGCATCAACCCCGAGCATGCCGAGGGTGAGGTTGCCAAATACGATCCGTGCCAGCCCTCATCGCGTTTGGGCTTTCCGGTCAGCCAGTTGCAGCCGCAGCATTTGCAAGGCGTATCAGGCCTGCATTTTCACACACTTTGTGAGCAGAATTTTGAACCGTTGCTCCGCACATGGGAGGCGCTACGTCCGCATATCGCACCCTATTTTGCGCAACTAGAATGGCTCAATTTCGGCGGCGGCCACCACATCACCCGCGCCGATTACCAGCGCGATGAGCTTGTCGAGTTTATCAAACAAGTCCGCGAAGAAACCGGCTGCATCGTCTATCTGGAACCTGGCGAAGCCGTTGCACTCGACGCGGGCATATTGGTCGGCGAAATCCTCGATGTTTTCGACAATGGGATGCCCATAGGTATAACGGACATCAGCGCCACATGCCACATGCCCGACGTGATCGAAGCGCCGTACCGCCCGGCAATGCTGGGCGAATCAGAACACGGCCCAGCCATCCGCCTTGGCGGTCCATCATGCCTCGCAGGCGACATAATCGGTGATTACCGCCTTCCAGTTCCCGCCGAACACGGCCAACGCTTCGCTTTCCTCGATCAAGCGCACTATTCGATGGTGAAGACCAACACCTTCAACGGCGTGCCCTTGCCCTCAATTTGGCTGTGGGACAGCGACACCGACGAACTGCACTGTGTGAAGAAATTCGAATGGACCGCGTTTCGGGACCGTTTGAGTTAAAAATCTGAATTTTCCTGATTCATTCACTTTACATTAAACCGCCATCTGCATATACGCGCTCTTCCGCTGCCCCAGGGGGACTTCCAATAACCGCAAGGCAGCGTGGTTTTCACTTTTTGGTTTAACGACATTGGGGGTCCCTTGAATTGCACGAATTTCCTGACGCATTAGCTGTTGTCCGCGCGCTTCGCCCGGATGATTCTATCACGCTTCTTCGCCCGCATGCCGCAATGCGCGCTGCCCGCTTCTTTGCTGAGAAGTTTCCGGGCAAGTCGCTCTATGCGGTAAAGGCCAATCCATCACCGGCGCTGCTGCAAATCCTGTGGGATAGCGGCATCACCCATTATGACGTGGCGTCGCTGGGCGAAGTGCGGTTGGTAAACAAATTTCTGCCAGAAGCCACTTTGTGTTTTATGCACCCGGTAAAATCGGAACGTGCAATAGCACAGGCATATCACAATCACGGCGTGCGGATATTTTCGTTGGATAGTGAGGAAGAGCTGGGCAAGATCGCGCGCGCAACGGCCAAAGACGGCGTTGCGGCGGCTGATCTGGAACTTTGCGTCCGTATTCAGGTGTCCTCTGAACATGCCAAGCTAAGCCTCGCCGCCAAATTCGGTGCCATCCATTCCGAAGTCGCCGACCTGCTGCGCGCCACCCGCCAAGTCGCCGACAGTCTGGGCATTTGTTTCCATGTGGGTAGCCAAGCCATGACGCCGGCGGCCTATTCAGAGGCAATGGAGCATGTCCGCGCCGCGATTGTCGAGGCGTCGGTTACCGTTGACGTCGTCGATGTCGGCGGCGGTTTCCCGTCGGTTTATCCCGGCATGGAGCCTCCTCCGCTGGAACAATATTTCGAAACCATCCACCGCTGTTTCGAAGACTTGCCAATCAGCTATTCGGCTGAGCTTTGGTGCGAGCCGGGCCGCGCACTCTGCGCCGAATACGCATCGTTGCTGGTCAAGGTCGAGAAACGCCGCGGCAACGAGCTGTTCATCAACGACGGCGCTTATGGCGCGCTGTTTGATGCCGCGCATGTCGACTGGCGCTTTCCGGTCGCATTACAGCGCAGCGAAACCAGCATCGGCACGCAAATGGCGGAATTCGCCTTTTACGGCCCAACCTGCGACGATATGGACTATATGGCCGGACCGTTTGTATTGCCCGACGATATTGCCGCCGGTGACTATATCGAGATCGGTATGCTTGGCGCCTATGGCTGCGCGATGCGGACCGAATTTAACGGTTTTGGCGATGTTGAAACAATCACTGTCGGCGATGCCCCGATGGATACGCTATACGCTGCGCTTGCGGCCAATGATGATCCAGTGGTTAAACGCGCAAAGGGCGCTTAAGCTGGCTTAGGTTGCATTTGACAATCTAAAAATACTCCCGCACATTCCCTTTCGTAACAAACGGGAGGGAATGTTATGGGGAATAATCTGCTTTTACCCGCGGCGTCATTGGTGCTTTGGACCATGATCGTTTTGCTGTGGCTTAGTTATGCGCGCTTTTCATCACTTGCGAAAATGAAGGGGCAGCTGCCGCCTGCACCTGTGGGAGTGCGCGGGCCAGATTTCGATCCTTTGCTGCCACAAAGCGCACGCTGGGCATCGCATAACTATACGCACTTGCTGGAACAGCCGACGGTTTTCTATCCCGCGATCCTTATTCTGCATTTGACCACAGCCAATAGCGCCATGAATGTCGGACTGGCTTGGGGATATGTAGTCTTGCGCATTGTCCACAGTCTATGGCAACTTACCGTCAATAAGCTTCCGGTCCGCAGTACCCTATTCGTCCTATCGACACTTTGCCTGCTCGCTCTGGCGGTGCACGCGGTGATCGCGGCAATGCATATCTAATTTCATAACAAGAGGGGAACAATAATGAACAGCGAAATTCTACAGCCCGTTGTCGCATTGGCGGCGTGGACGATGATCATGTGGATATGGATGTACGCCACCCGCCTGCCCGCGATGGGCAAGGTCGAAGGGCTGGATGCCAATGCAATGGTCGGCGGTATCGGTGCCGATCTGGATAAAGTCTTACCGGGAAAGATCCAATGGATAGCGCATAATTACAATCATCTGCACGAAGCACCTACGGTATTTTATGCGGTATCAATCGTGCTCGCTTTAGTGGGCGCAGGCGACGGATTTAACGCCAATCTCGCATGGATCTACGTCGCGCTGCGTGTGGCACACAGCTTGGTTCAGGCATTATGGAACCGCGTCATGGTGCGCTTTGTGTTGTTCGCGCTGTCGAGCATAGTGTTGATCATGCTAACCGCCCACGCCGCGTTTGAGGTGTTTTGAGGGTTCGCGTATAGGAACTGGAATAATGGGGGAGGTAGGACATGGCCAAATCAGGTCGCGCGGCAATTCTCGCGCTTTCAATGATTCTTATGCATGTGGCGGGGACGGATCAGGCGGCAGTGGGCCAGTTGTGGTGGTTCCTCCTCCTCCTCCGCCGCCCCCTGCCCCGCCACCTCCTCCGCCGCCGCCACCGCCGCCAACGGTTACGTCTGTGGGGGCATCAGACATGTTGGCGCTCTTCCATTTCTATCCCAACGGTTTGGCCTCGGGCAATATCTTCTGGAGCTCCTTTGGAGACCGGCAGGGCCGCTACCGGCCAATCACGCCAGCATTGTTCGGCGTGACTTCAAATTTGCCAACCGACGATTATGCGACTTTGGAAAAGATCGCAATTGGCGTTGATGTGGCCAGCGTATCGCGGCTGATTATGGTTGCGCCTCGTGATGTTTTGGTAATTTCTCCTCACACTTTGCTGGCATCAAGCGGTCCAAATGGCGAGCTTATTGCGCCCGGCGCTGCATTGCTGTCCACTGACCCTGTCATGGTTGCAGATGGAATGAACGCAGGTGTTTGCGCATCATATTCGCTTATGGCCATTGCTGCGGCGGTCACAATCTCGGCCGCGGTACCGATCCGACTGCTTTCACGAGTATAATTCGGCGCAGTTGCTCGATATCTCGATACAGCGCCTCTTCTACACCAACCAAAACATGTCTGCCTTATTTAGCCAATAACTTAAGGGGCAAAACGCTTACCGTGCCGACGTGGTGAGCGCCGCGGCACATCTGGTTAATGCCTATGCCGCAGCTATTGGTGTCCGAATTGCAGGCAGGCAGCAAGCGGGACGTTTCACGTTGGGAATATGGGGTTATATGATCCCCGAACTAACCCGGTTGCTAAAGGCGAATGACGCGGCGACCGCTGCCGAAGTGCTTGCCATCAATAGTCAGCAGATTTTGGATGCCACCGCGCGCTATGCCGAACAATTGCCATTTGATGTAAACGATAATTTCTTTCCCGCGCCTGATTTCTTTCAAATCGCTAAAGACGGCAGCGTTACAATCCCGGCGGCTTTGACTGATGCGGGCCGCCTCAACAATAACGATGTGCACGTCTCCCCGCAAGCGAGCGACGGAAACCACTTCTATTCCGGGTTAAATATCGGACTCAGCACAATCACAGCCATTACCGTACCGCAAGCAAATACCGGTGAAGTCACAATAACGTTAAACGCGGACGGATCGACGTAGAAACGAGTACATGAAAACAATAAATCCATTGGTTCGCCCCGCAGCAAGCTTCACCGGCGTAACCTATTTCGATTACACCGTCACCCACGTGCGCGGCGATGTGGAACAAGGCCGGGCCTATATTCGCGTGAGGTAGAATAGCAGAGCGCGGGGAAGCGAAGCGTGTCGGGGGAGTTTCGAGTGCTTATGGGATGCTATACGGGTTGGAAGTCTGTGAATCACTGGGATGTATCGCCCCATCCCGCTTTTGTCTTCATAACTTTGCGGCTTTTATGAACCGGGGCACGTGCAAAGTGGCAATTCGGCTAACAAAATTTGTTTCATGCAAAGGACGCGAAGATTTTTAAGAGAGATGGCTACGAATTTCTATTTGCCGTCATTGCGAGCGAAATGCGGCAATCCAGTGTTACTGTGCGCCGCTCTGGATTGCCGCGTCGCTTCGCTTCTCGCAATGACGGGGAAACGGTTTTACTGTAAGACAGCATTACCGCACAAATTCGCCGACCATTTCGATGTGCGAGGACCAGCGGAATTGCCCGACCGGCCATATCCGGCGCAGCTGGTACCCGCCAGCGATCAATGCCTTGGCATCGCGGGCAAAGCTGGACGGGTTGCAGCTGACATAGGCAATTTTTGCAACAGTGGACTGCGCAAGCTGCTCGGCTTGTTCCTTCGCTCCGGCACGCGGCGGATCGATGATGACCGCGCCGAATTTGTTCAATTCCGCAGGCGACAATGCACGGCGGAACAGGTCGCGGTGTTCGGTGAAAACCGATAACCCTGCCCGTTCACTCGCGGATTTGAGCGCGGCAATCGGTTCGCGGTCGGCCTCTGCGGCGTAAAACTTGCGGTCCTTGGCCAGTGCAAGGGTGAATGTACCCAGGCCAGCGAACAGATCTGCAACCACTTTTGCTTCGCCAATGATATCGCTGACCGCGCCGATCAATACTGCCTCGCCATCGTGCGTTGCCTGCACAAAACCATAGGGCGGGTATGCGACCGCGACGCCGCTGAATGTAACGGTGACGGGTTCGGGTTCCCAGAATGTGACGGGGCCATAGCCTTCGTCGAGCGACAACCGGGCCAACCCGTGCAGCGCGGCAAAGGCGGACATCGCCTCATGGCTGTCCAGATCATTGGCAATCCAGTTTTCAATCAACACATCAACGCCCTGATCCACCAGAGCTAGCTTTATCTGCACCTGACGCGCGCGGTTCAGGCGCGGGGCGAGCAAATCACGCAGCGGTTGCAAGAGCGCAAACAGCCGCGGCACCATGACGTCACATTGGTTCAGGTCGATGATTCTATGGCTTTTTTCGGTGCTGAACCCCAGATGAAAACTCTTGCCCGCCCATGCCGACCGCACCGCCACGCGCCGCCTTGCATGCGGCGGCGACAGGTGCACGGGCATCATGGTTTCGGGCTTTATCCCTTGCGTCGCCAACGCATGCAGGACGCGGTCGGTGACGAATTGCTCCAGATGCTGCTGATCAATATGTTGCAACTGGCACCCGCCGCATAACGGAAAATGTTGACACGGCGGGTCGGCATGGTGCGGCCCGTGGATCAGGCCGCCTGACGGATCGAGGCGGTCACCGGGCGCGGCATGCGCGATATATTGGCCGTCGGCAGTCACGCCGTCGCCGCGCGCAGCAACGCGGATTATTATGTTATTATCAGTCATTGCGCCGCCTTGCCCTGTGACGGCCAATCAATCAACCAGCGACTTGTCCTTCGGTGCTTCACCTCCGGTTGTTGCCGGGGTTTCGGCGGCCGCAGTTTGCGCCGGACTATCGGATTTTATCTGCGCCGGAAGCCGGTAAAGATCATCTCCGGACGACAATTCAATGGTGCCATTGTTCAGTATTTTGATACCAGTCTTGTCCGCACCTTCGGCAGCGGCCAATCCTCTGCCATCTGTAAGGACTTTGAAACGGCGAAAGCCTCCATCCGGGTGCCGAATGACCAAAATTTGCCCAGCGGGGCCAGCAATTCTTTCGGTGTCACATGTGCGCGCAAACTTGTCACTGCCGGCCAACGCGCATTCGATTTTGCCGTCATTGATTTCGGCCGATGCCGCTTCTGGGTCGGAGGTTCCTGCCGTTGGTTCGTCAGACTTGTTACATGCGGCTAGCAACGCCGATCCGCACAGGATCAACGCATATCTAGATATCTGCATAGCAATGCCGCTCATTTTTTCCTCCAGGATGGGTAACAGCGCCTTTATAGGCTGGCCCGACATTCTGTGCATAGCGCCATAATGCGCCTGCCCCATAATTGGTCAATCTCGGCGTCCATAATTTACGGCGCGCGGCAAGCGTTTCAGCATCAACTTCCAGATCAATGACGCCCAATTCGGCATCGATATTGATCATGTCGCCTTCTTCGATAAGTCCGATAGGGCCGCCGTCAGCGGCTTCGGGTCCAACATGGCCAATGCAAAATCCGCGCGTTGCACCGGAAAACCGGCCATCGGTAATTAACGCCACTTTTTCGCCCATGCCTTGGCCGTAAAGCGCGGCGGTGGTCGAGAGCATTTCACGCATTCCCGGGCCGCCCTTGGGCCCTTCGTACCGGATCACGACAACTGATCCCTCTTTGATTTGCCTTTCTTCAACGGCTGCAAACGCATCTTCTTCACAATCGAAAACTTGTGCAGGCCCGCGAAATTGTAAGCGGTCCATGCCAGCGACCTTTACAATAGCACCATCAGGAGCGAGTGATCCGCGAAGCCCGACAACGCCGCCGGTTGGCGACAAGGGCTTGTTGGCCGCGTGGATCACCTTTTGATCGGGATTCCAAGTGATTTCGTCAATATTCTCACCCAATGTCTTACCCGTAACAGTCATGCAGTTGCCATGCAGCAATCCTTCGCCAAGCAGGGATTTCATCAGCATATAAATGCCGCCAGCGTCGTACATATCTTTTGCGACATAGTTGCCGCCGGGCTTAAGATCAGCCATATACGGCGTTGTCTTGAAAATCTCGGCGACGTCGAACAAATCCATATCGATGCCCGCTTCGTGTGCCATTGCCGGTAAGTGCAAAGCACCATTGGTCGAACCGCCGGTTGCTGCAACAATTCGTGCAGCATTTTCAAAAGCTTCACGGGTACATATATCACGGGGTCTGATATTTTTAGCGATCAGTTCCATGACCTGCACACCCGCCGCATGGGCGACTTGGTCGCGTGTGCTATATGGTGCAGGCGCCATATTGGAATTGGGCATGGACAGGCCAATTGCCTCGGCCACGCACGCCATCGTGTTAGCGGTATATTGGCCGCCGCACGCACCATGCCCCGGACATGCCGCTTTCTCCAGCTCGTGGACTTCAGAAAGCGGGCATGCGCCTGCTGCGTATTTGCCGACGATTTCGAAGACATCGACAACTGTAACGTCCTTGCCCTTGTATCGACCCGGCAAAATGGATCCACCGTAGACAAAGATCGACGGCACATTTAGCCGCAACATTGCCATCATCATCCCGGGCAACGATTTGTCGCAACCGGCAAATCCTAAAAGCGCATCATAACAATGCCCTCGAACGCTAAGTTCGACCGAATCTGCGATAACTTCGCGGCTGACGAGCGAGGATTTCATGCCCTGATGGCCCATCGCGATGCCATCGGTCACGGTAATCGTATTGAAACGGCGCGGCATTCCGCCGCCTTGTTCTACGCCAGCACGAGCGATGTCGGCCTGATGGTCAAGCGTTGTGTTACAAGGTGCGCTGTCGTTCCCCGCAGACGCAATACCGACGAAAGGCCGGGCAATTTCCTCTTCCGTCAAACCCATGGCGTAATAATAGCTGCGGTGAGGTGCGCGTTCTGGGCCGACCGAAACATGGCGGCTGGGTAAGATTGATTTGTCAAAAATGTTTGTCATTAAATTGCTCCGTAACTCGCGCGCGGTCTATTCATTTTGCGCCGCAACGCCAAGCGTTTCTGATATATTCGTGCATAAATCAGCTAGCAGAGTGGCAAATCTTGCCTGTCCCGTGCTGTCCGCGACCATATCCTGCCGCATCTCAATGCCCAAATAGGCCAGATTGTTACCTTCACCATGCGTGTTCATCGTCGCATTCAACAATTTGCCTGAATATGGCAACTGATCCCCGACATTCAGCCCGGCATCGCGCAGATTGGGAATCGCAATTCGGGCCGCGCGGTCATCTTCGTTGTACAAAACACCGATTTCCCAAGGTCGCAATTCTTCCGGCTTGCTTTCCAACCGGGGCGTGAAGCTATGCAAAGAAAGCAACAGTGACGGCCGTGTTTTGGCGATTAACCCCGACAATGTATTGTGATACGGGTAAAAATATTGATCTAGCCTTGCTTGCCGATCTAATTCCCCCAACACATTTGCCATTATCCCTATACCATCGCTGGATTGCGGGATAACCGCGTCTTCATGGGCATAGCGGTTCAAATCCACCACCAATCTGGAAATACCGCCCAAGATAGCAGCAAAGCCCGCCTTTTTTGCCATCAACGTCGCAACCGGCTCAACGCCAATGTCCCAAGCGATATGACGCTGCATCTGATCTATCTCCAAACCCAATCGGATACCGGCAGGCACTAGGTTGGATGCATGATCACCCACGATCAGGATGCCGCCAGCAATCGGTTCGCCTGCTATTTTATAGGCCGCACTCATCTTATCCGTCCCTGCATAAACCACCAATCCGGGTTCCGGCCTTGTAACGCGATACGTGCATTGTTGCATTCTGTGTCGTTTGAAAACAACGCAAAACATGTTGCCCCCGACCCCGACATCCGCGCCAAAACCGGCGAATATTCCAAAAGCGAGCTGAGGATAGTTTCTATTTCAGGACAAAAGCTAATTGCCGCATTCTGCAAATCGTTTCTGCCATTCAAAACAATGCTGACAACATCATCGCCAACCAATCCGCCTTTATCCGCGCCCGCCCAAGCGGCAAAGACCGAGCTCGTTGCAACCTGTTTATTCGGGTTAATAAGCAAAACATGCATATTATTCAGAATGCTAGGATTGATTTCCGATAAACGATTTCCAATTCCCTGCCCCAGCGATATCTGGCTGGCAACGCAGGCCGGAACGTCTGCCCCCAGCGGGGCAAGTAAATCGGCCAATTGATCATAGCTTGCATTAATGTCCCACAATCTGTTCAGCAAACGGGCAATGGCTGCCGCATCGGCGGATCCGCCGCCAATTCCCGACGCAATCGGTACCCGCTTGTTCAAACGAACTACTGCGCCTGCGCAGATATTTGAAATGGTCTTGCATCAAATGGGCAGCCTTGAGCACAAGGTTATCGTCTTCGTTCGACAATCCCGGTGCATACGGACCTGTGATTTCCAGGCTGAGCTTGCTCCGAATGACTTGCCGACAGATGATCGCCGTCGTCTACAAAGGCAAAAATAGTGTCCAGTTCATGATAACCGTCCGGCCGCCGGGCGCGAACATGCAGTGCCAGATTGATTTTCGCATAAGCAACCTCGGAAATCATGGCATCAACCGGCATTTATGGCTTGGGCTCGCCGCCAGCGATATTGCCGTTTAGCCCCAATTCGATTTTGCGCTGCAGCCGGACTACCGCTTCGTTCTCTGCCCGGTACGCCGCGGTTTTCCAAGCATAACGCGCATCAACGCGGCGCCCTGCCTGCCAATATGCGTCGCCCAAATGCTCGTTCATGACGGTGTCGTTGCCGGATTGCTTCACCGCTTTTTCGAGCATGTTGACGGCCTGCTCTGTTTTGCCATTTAGAAAATATCCCCAACCCAGTGAATCAGCGATCGCGGGCGAATCTGGGGACAGTTGATAAGCGCGTTTTATCAGTTCCAATGCGCCCGAAATATTTTCATTTCGTTCCAAAAGTGTGAACCCTAAATAATTGAAGATATACGGGTTATTGGGATCAAGCGCGCTTGCTTCTTGTAAATGTATTCGTGCTTGGTTCCAATTGCCGTTTTTGTCGAGAGCAGTCGCCAGAAAAAACCGATAAAGCGCCTGTTTCCGCGGAGCATCGTTCGCACTTTTAGAAGCGATGACTAGTTCATTATACGCCTCTGCCGCGCGCACAAAATCGCCTTTTTCTTCATGCATTTGCGCAACCAGCAGTAACGCGCTGTTTGACGCCGGATAGTTTTTCCGCCGGGACTGGGCCAATTCCAATGCCAATTGCGTATTACCACTCTTCAGATAGCTTTGAATTTTTTCCTGAATTGCTTGCGAACTATAGGGCGAAGCCGATTTGATAGTCTCCAGCAAAGAATGAGCTGTCTTGCTCTGCTTTGAACTCAGCAGTGACTTGGCTAGGGCCAGCTTTGCCGGTTCGCTTTTCGGATCAAGCCAAGTTGCAATTCTGGCCATAATCAACGCTTGTTCCGGAACGTTTTGCTCCATCAATGCCGCGCTAAGCCGCGTATAGATGGTGGCGACGCCATCTAAAGCGGGCAAGCGCGCTCTAGGTTTATTGCCGCCATACGCTAGCAAACTACCGGAAGCGTCCTCCAATCGCCCAGCAATCAATGAATTGGCGTATTCGTCTTCATTATTGGCCGCATAAAACGGGGCTGCGCGAAGCACCAGATCGCGTGCAAATTCATTCTCTACGCTCCGAAAAGCATTCAACAGCGGCTTGGCTGCGGCAAGGTTGCCGCTCGCCAATTCCAGATATGCGACCTGATCGCTTGAATAATAATGCAAAATCGGGTTGGACCGCGCATCCACCGTTTCAAAGCCATGCGGCCTGCCCTGCGCGACATTCAGCCAGCTTCTAAATATGGGGCCGACAAAACCGAAATTGCTCTTCGCCTCAAGCTCAGCGACCGCGATCTCAGCATTTCTCCAGTCACGTTTTTTGAAGTAGTCGGCTAACAGCAATAACGGAGCAGTTGCATCGGTTTCGTTGCGCAGCTCCAATGCCCGCACCGCCTTGATCGCGCTCGCCATATCCCCTTGCAGCATTGCGCTTTGATACAGCCGGTCGGCAATTGCCGGACTGCCCGGTTCCGAATTGAACAATTGCAAATAGGATTTCAACGCGTCTGCGCCGCGTTCGTCAAATTCGGCAAGCCGTGCGGCGACATATCGGTCCATATTGGCATCCCCGTCTGCCGCAGCGGACGCTGGTGACATAATTCCAACGGACAGTATGGCAGCCGCAGACGCCCGGATAAGCCAACGGCGGGAAGTGTTACATATTCGGATAGTTAGGGCCACCGCCGCCCTCCGGAGTTACCCAATTGATGTTCTGGTTGGGATCTTTGATGTCGCACGTCTTGCAATGGACGCAGTTTTGGGAATTGATCTGCAACCGGGCGTCCTGCCCTTCTTCTTCGATCCATTCGTAAACTCCGGCGGGGCAATATCGCGCCGATGGTCCGGCAAATTCCATGAATTCACTGCGCAGTTGCAGGTCCATGTCCTTAACCTGCAGATGGATCGGTTGGTCCTCTGCGTGGTTTGTGTTGGAAAGGAACACCGACGAGAGTCGGTCAAAACTGAACTCACCGTCAGGCTTTGGATATTCAATCGGCTGTGCTGCACCCTTTTTCTTCAACGCTTTGTAATCTGGATGTTGCTTCATTGTAACCGGCCAACGCAGGCCAAGATTTTCGCACCACATTGCTGCGTTTGATAGGACTGTCCCAATCGTATTCCCGAACTTTTCAATGAGCGGAAGTACGTTACGCACCATTCTAAGTTCTGTGTAAATCCAGCTTTTTTCGTATGACTGTTGATAACCCGAGAGCACATCGAACTCGCGGCCAGCGGCCAATGCCTCGACCACCGCGTCTGCGGCTAACATGCCCGACTTCATCGCCGTGTGCGTTCCTTTGATCCGCGGCACGTTGAGAAAGCCTGCGGTACAGCCAATTAATACACCGCCGGGGAATGCCAATTTCGGTACAGATTGGAAACCGCCATCGCTGATCGCGCGTGCGCCATAAGAAACCCGCTTACCGCCGGTCAGTATCTTCTTGATTTCCGGATGGGTTTTCCAGCGTTGCAACTCTTCAAAAGGTGATAAATGCGGATTGGCATAATTGAGCCAAACGACAAATCCCAATGCCACTTGATTGTTGGCTTGATGATATAGAAATGCGCCGCCATTTGCATCGGTCAGCGGCCAACCTTGCGAATGGATTACCCTACCAGCCGAATGTTGTTCCGCAGGAATGTCCCATAATTCTTTGATACCTATACCATAAACTTGGGGTTCACATTCTGCGTCCAATTTAAAATTAGGCTTCAGTTGTTTGGTCAAATGCCCGCGCACGCCTTCGGCAAAAAAAGTGTATTTCGCGTGTAGTTCCATGCCGCGCATATAATCCGGCTTGTGGCTACCATCGCGTGCAATGCCCATGTCGCCGGTCGCAACACCCTTAACCGAGCCGTCATCATTGAATAATATTTCGGCAGCCGCAAAGCCGGGAAAAATTTCAACACCAAGATTTTCAGCCTGACCAGCAAGCCACCGGCACAAGTTGCCTAATGATCCGGTATACGTCCCTTTGTTGTGCATAAACCCGGGCATCAGGATATGCGGAACATTGAACTTTCTGGTCTTGGTCATGAACCAGTGCTGATTATCATTCACCGGCGTTTCCGCCATTGGGCAGCCTTGATCGCGCCAATCGGGGATCAGCTCATCCAGCCCTTTCGGATCGATCACCGCGCCCGACAAAATATGCGCGCCAACCTCGGAACCTTTTTCCAATATGCAAACGCTTGTTTCAGGAGATTTTTGTTTGATGCGGATGGCGGCAGAAAGCCCCGCTGGTCCCGCGCCGACGATAACCACGTCATAGGGCATTGATTCCCGATCACTCATCTATATTAGTCCTTTAAATCACTTGTTGCCCGGGCTGTGACTGAATCTCGTTTATTTGCCTATTTGTCATGCCAACCAATTGCCCCTCGCGTCAATGGGGACGGAACTAGAATATGGTCCAATTAGAAAAAAATATGCCGTTGGCGGCCACTTCTTATATGGATTGGTGGTCGGCGGCAGGCGTGGATTATGTTGTAAATGCGGAACCGTTTAATTGGCTAAGTGAAGAATTGGACGAACCGGAAAAAGCAAAGCCCGTCCCCCAGGCCGCTGTCGGTAAATTGGTAAAACCGCAAATAGCCGAACCAAAAGCTCCGTGGCCGGAACAACTGGATGAGCTTATCGCGCAAATAGCGCAGGGCGCGCCTTTGCCGGGCAATGCTTTTGGTGGTCAATCTGCAGCGCCATCGGGCAGCATAAATGCGTCGTTGATGATCGTTACCGATATGCCGGACAGCGATGAAGTTGACCTCCGGAGCCTGGGCAGCGGAAACTCGGGTAAGCTGTTGAGAAAGATGATCGCCGCCATGGGATATCAGTTTGATGACTGTTATTTGTCTGCTTTGGCGTGCACCCGTCCGGCGGCCGGGGATTTACCGGCAAGCGAAATTGCAAATCTGGCAAGTTTCATTTTACATCAGGTAAAAATTGTTAAGCCGCAGACCATTTTGATTTTAGGCTCAATCGCCTGTCAGGCACTGTTGGACGCAGAATTGATGACAGCGCACGGAAATTTACATTATATTAACCATCATGGTCAAAAAGTGTTAGCAGTAACAACGTTTCATCCGCGAACTTTGCTAGCCCGGCCAATGTTAAAAGCACAGGCTTGGAAAGATTTGCAGATGCTTATTCCAAAGGGTGCTGTGTGACATCATTTCGACTGCTTGCTGTTTCAGCTATAATACTAACGTCTTCTCTCTCTTACCAGGCAAGCGCGACGACCAGCGAAACTGTGCGCGATGTCAATACAACCGATGCTCCAAATATTCTGAACGCTAAAGAGCGCAAGCAATTCTTGGCGATCTATGCAGCCATCAAGGGAAGCAAATGGTCTGAAGCAGAACAGATGATAAATGCCGCATCCAGCGGCCCGATGCAGGCCATGGCACGTGCGGAGCTGTATCTGGCACCGAACAGCCCTCGCGTTGAAGCGGTACAATTGCAGGAATTGTTGAACCAGGCGCCTTATCTTCCGCAAGCGCCGCAGATTGAGCGGATGGCCATAAAACGCGGCGCAGAAAATTTGCCTTCGCTGCCCGGAACCCAGAATTTCTCTTTCTTTGGTTCCGCTCCAAAAAGAGATCTGCCGGAAAATAACAGCGATGTATCGTATCTTCGCGATCAAATTCAGTTGTTTATTCGCAATGACGATCCCGCCTCTGCGGAAAGACTGGTTGAAAGCAATGCCTCGTCATTGTCGAATTCCGGCCTTGCCGAGCTACGATACCGGATTGCATGGTCCTATTACATTGAAAACGACAATTTAAACTCAAAACGGGTGGCGGCATCGGCGCGCGCTTTGGGAGGTGATTGGGGTGTCCAGGCGCAATGGGCTTATGCAATGGCAAGTTGGCGCTTAAAAGACTTTGACGCGGCCTTTGAAGGTTTTGACAAAGTTTCGCAATTTGCAGGAAACGACGATCTGCGCGCCGCTGGTTTGTTTTGGAGCGCGCGCGCTGCGATGGCCTTGAAAAAGCCAGCACAAATCCAATCGCGTTTGCAAAATGCGGCCCGCCTTCCGGAAACATTCTACGGCATATTGGCGAGCGAATCCCTTGGGATGGAACCAATCGCCCGCAAACAGGCTCGGGTAAAAAAGCTGGATTGGAACGCGATCAAGAACGAAGAAAATATCCAGATCGCCGTCGGGCTGAACGAAATTGGCGAAGACCGGCTAGCTGACGAAACGATCCGTTATCAGGCGCGCATTGGCGATAGCCAAAAACACACCGACTTGGCGCAATTGGCCGGCGCATTAAATCTACCGTCGACACAATTGTGGCTTAGCCATTACGGCCCTGCAAACGGCAACAATGACGCGATGGCCCGTTATCCCAGCCCAACTTGGGTGCCAACTGGTGGTTGGCGGGTGGATTCATCTTTGGTGTTTGCCCACGCGCTGCAGGAATCTGCATTTCGTACCGGTGTTATCAGCTCTGCTGGCGCGCGCGGACTAATGCAAGTCAGGCCTGGAACCGCTCAAGATATGGCGCGTGATCGTGGTTCAAACCTAAATGCGAGTGAACTGGACAGTCCGTCTGTAAATTTGGAATATGGTCAATCCTATCTTGAAAAATTGCGCGATATGTCGGTGACGGGAGGATTGTTGCCGAAAGTGATCGCAGCTTACAACGCGGGTCCATCGCCAGTATCGCGCTGGAACACTGAGGTGCTGGATAACGGCGATCCATTGTTGTTTGTTGAATCAATTCCCTATTGGGAAACGCGCGGATATGTTGCCATTATCTTGCGTAACTATTGGATTTACGAAATGCGGAACGGCAAAAATGGCGGAAGCCTGACCGGGCTTGCGCAATATCTGTGGCCGCGTTTTCCCGACAAAAAAGGCAGCTCTTCCGTGCGCGTATCAGGGGGCAGCATTGCCGCTCGATGAAACTCGCCAGTTTAAGCCGATTAACATCGCTTTATTGACGGTATCCGACACCAGAACGGCGGAAAATGATACCAGCGGCGACCTATTGGCCAATCGAATTTCGCTGGCCGGACACATATTAGTTGACCGGCATATCGAGCGAGATGATCGCGACAAGATTGTTTCGCTTCTGCATAACTGGATAGATAACGAAGAAATCGACTGTGTTCTGATCACTGGCGGGACAGGTTTGACCGGACGCGACATTACACCTGAAGCACTCGACCGCGTAAAAACCAAAGACATTCCCGGATTTGGAGAACTCTTCCGGTGGTTAAGTTTTGCCAGCATTGGCACTTCAACCATCCAGTCACGCGCATGTGCTGTGCTGGCCCGTGGCACGTATATTTTCGCCCTGCCTGGCTCCAACGGCGCAGTAAAGGACGGCTGGGACCAGATCTTGGTGCACCAACTCGACAGCCGCCACCGGCCCTGCAATTTTGTAGAATTGATGCCTCGGCTGCGGGAAAAATAGCCGAACAGTGGCCCCGGCTTCGACGCTTTGGATCAGCTACGCAAAGCCGCCATCAGTTATCTCGGTTGGCGCAAAGCGGATAAGCCGGCTATCCAAAACAGCTGCTTGGCGGTTGATAACGGCGACCTGATATTCCGGATCGGTGATCATTTCCAAAAACGATCCGGCGTGCGGATAACTTGCAATGAATGCAGTATCCCATTGCTTGTCATTTGGTCCGGTCAGCATTGCTTCCATTGTCCCGCGCCAGATAATATTGCCGCCGACACGCCCGAATATGGCTGCGCTCGCCCGGCCATATTCGGCATAAGCCTGCGCGCCTGACCAATTTTTGGTCCGATGTTCATGACCTTCTGGATATTTGGCAAGCGCGTTAAAGCGGACCAAATTTAGCATGTTGATTGGCGTGTCGCGCGGCAAGGCCTTGAAAGCGTCAAAATGCTCGCGCGTTGGATCAATGTAGTAATGCACTGCTCAACCCTCCAATTTATAGTCCTTAAACCGCGTTCTCAGTTCGGTTTTCAGGATTTTCCCCGTCGCAGTGTGCGGAATATCGTCGACAAATTCGATAGCGTCCGGCATCCACCACTTCGCGATTTTATCCGACAAATAGGCTTTGATATCTGCGGCCGATACTTCGGAATCTGGCTTACGCAAGATCAGCAACAATGGCCGTTCATCCCATTTCGGGATGGTAAATGCCAATGGCAGCAGCCTCGGCAACGCCTGCACAACCGACCGCGGCGTTTTCCAGTTCAACCGAACTGATCCATTCGCCGCCTGATTTTATGACATCTTTTGAACGATCCGTAATCTGTAAGGTACCATCGGGATGCAGCGTCGCAACATCGCCAGTGTCAAACCAGCCATCGGCGTCCGTCGCATCTTCCTCGGCTTTAAAGTAACGCTTTATGACCCATGGTCCGCGGATCAACAGACGGCCAGAAGCCTCGCCGTCGCGGGGCAGTTCCTGATTATCTTCATCGACCGTTTTCAGTTCGACGCCAAAAATAGACCGACCTTGTTTGCAAACCATATCAACTTGCGCGTCAAAACTAAGTTCATCCCAGTCATGCGTTGGTGAACCAATCGTTCCAATAGGCGACGTTTCCGTCATTCCCCATGCATGGCCCACGCGAATACCGGCCTTCATCAGGCGTTCAACCATAGAACGCGGAGCGGCAGAGCCGCCGATAATGGCCAGCCGCAATTTACCTAAGTCGCTGCCCGTGGCATCCATATATTGGAACATTGCCAACCACACAGTCGGCACGCCTGCGCTGTGGGTTACGCCCTCCCGTATCATCAGATCATGCAGAACCTTGGGATCATTCACCGCGGAATAGACAAATTTTACCCCAGTGGCCGCGCCTGCCCACGGCAGACCCCAGCTGGCCGCATGGAACATCGGAACCACCGGTAACATCACGGATTGCGAGTTAAAATCAAATGCCGAAGGCTGCAGCCCGGCGACCGCATGCAACATGGTGGAGCGGTGTTCGTATATTACGCCCTTTGGATTTCCCGTCGTGCCGCTGGTGTAACACAGCATACACGGATCGCGTTCATCGACATCGGCCCAATTGGTGTTGCCATCGTGCGGAGCTATCCAGTCTTCAAAACCGCCACCGTCCGCCGGATCATAACAGATATAATGTTCGATCGAAGTCCATTTATCCTTCAACCGGTCCACAATTGGCTGAAAAGCCGCATCATATAGCAAGACGCGATCTTCTGCGTGGTTGGCAATGTAGACTAGCTGTTCGTCAAACAATCTGGGATTGATGGTATGAAGCACGCCGCCAACGCCGACTGCCCCATACCAGCTTACGAGATGCCGGCTATGGTTCATGGCCAAGGTCGCGATCCGGTCACCGTTTTGAATGTTAAGTGCCCGTAACGCTTGCGTCATCCGCAACGCATCATGCCGGATCCCCGCCCAATTGGTCCGCGTTTCGCTGCCATCGGCCCAGCGGCTGACAATTTCACCTTTGCTAAATTCGCGCGCTGCATGATCAATCAAATTGCTCACTTGCAGCTTATGGTCCTGCATTCCTCCCAGCATGTCGCGCTCCCTTTTCCTCTGCTCGCTAATGTACAACACTTAGAGGAACAAATCCCAAAGGAGCAAGTTCAACATTTTGAACGCCGTCAATTGCCCTCATTTTATCCGCAATCTCTGCATCAAGCTTAAAACGGCGGCCAAGAACGATATGGGCGAACTTGCCGTTCGAGATCGGCGTTTTGACCACAAGCTCGCTTTTGCCGCCGTGCAACGGCGCCAGCAAATCGGCAAGCAGGCTTAGAGCCTCTGGCTTTGCTACTTCCATTTGCATCTTCAGCCGTGCCGCAGAGTATAATCCATCGAGCGGCTTTGCGGAACGGATTGCAAATCTTGGTAGCTCTTCGCCCGGCCTCATGTCCATTTCCACGCTTAGCAGCAAGCACGCCAATTCCTTGGCCCATTCGGCCAATTGCGCAGCGACGCCATCCTCAAAACAACTTGCCGAAAACTGCCCGCTGCTATCAGAAAGATCTATCAGCACAAACCGTTTGCCCCGGCGGGACTCGCGCCAGCGCACACCTTCGATCAGTGCCGCCATTGTCGCAGGTTTTTTCACGCCTTCGGGGATTGGACCGCTGAGCGACAATTCGGCATGACTTTTTGCGCCGTGACTGTCGGCGACGGCTTTAAACTGGCTCACCGGATGCGCCGCAAAGTAAAAACCGAAAGCATCTTTTTCGCGGTTCATGATTTCACCAATAGACCAACTGGCATCATAATCGAGCCGCAAGCGGGCCATGTCGCCGTCGCTGGTTTCGCCAAACAACCCGCCCTGCCCGCTTTCACGCGAATCGCGCGCAGACATGGCCGTCGCCAGCACCAATTCTGCGGCGGCAAACATCGCTCCGCGGTTGCGTTCCAATTGATCGAACGCCCCCGCAGCGGCCAAATTTTCAAGACTGCGGCGGTTGATTTGAGATGGGTCAACACGGTTGGCAAAATCGTCAACGGATACAAATGGCCCGTTTTGCTGGCGTTCGTGGACCAATCCTTCCATCGCTTTCTCACCGACATTCTTAAGACCAGCAAGTGCATAACGGACGGCGTGTTCGCCATCGGCTGTCTCCTCGACCGAGAACTCGGCTTCACTAACATTTATGTCGGGCGCAAGGCACGGCACGGACATCCGGCGCATGTCGTCAATAAACACACCCAATTTGTCCGTTTGGTGCATTTCGAAGCACATTGACGCGGCAAAGAAATCTTCTGGATGGTGCGTTTTCAGCCACGCGGTTTGATATGCCAGCAAAGCATAAGCGGCCGCATGACTCTTGTTAAAGCCATAGCCTGCAAATTTGTCGATCAAGTCAAACAGCTCGTTTGCCTGTGCCGCGGTGATGTTCTTTTCGGCGCAGCCATCGACAAAACGGCTTCGCTGTGCGTCCATTTCTGATTGAATTTTCTTGCCCATCGCCCGGCGCAATAGATCTGCTTCGCCTAGGCTATAACCGGCCAGAATTTGCGCCGCTTGCATAACTTGTTCCTGATATACGAAAACTCCGTAAGTTTCAGACAGAACTCCTTCCAATAACGGATGCGGATATTGAATAAATTCTTCGCCATTTTTACGGCGTCCGAACATCGGGATATTATCCATAGGGCCGGGTCGGTACAACGACACGAGTGCGATAATATCCCCGAAATTCGTTGGCTTAACAGCAGCAAGCGTGCGCCGCATACCTTCAGACTCAAGCTGGAAAACGCCAACGGTGTCACCGCGTTGCAGCAGGTCGTAGACCAAATTGTCGTCCAGAGTGAGCCGGTCCAGATCGACGACAATGCCACGTTTTTCCATCATCTGACGTGCGCGTTGCAAAACCGATAACGTCTTAAGCCCAAGAAAATCGAACTTCACCAAACCGGCGCCTTCGACATATTTCATGTCAAATTGGGTGACGGGAATATCCGAACGGGGATCACGGTAAAGCGGCGCCAATTCAGAAAGTTCACGGTCGCCGATGACAACCCCCGCCGCGTGCGTCGAACTGTGCCGGGGAAGCCCCTCCAGCTTCATTGCCAAATCGAAGAGTTGCTTCACTTGCGGATCGCGGCGATATTCCTCACGCAATTCGGCGACACCGCCCAATGATCGTTCCAAATCCCATGGGTCGGTGGGATGGTTAGGGATCATCTTGGTCAACTTATCAACTTGGCCATAACTCATTTGCAAGACGCGTCCGGTATCCCGCAGAACCGCGCGTGCCTTTAGTTTTCCGAAGGTGATAATTTGCGCGACCTGGCGGCTACCATATTTTTTCTGCACATAGCGGATCACTTCGCCGCGCCGCGTTTCGCAGAAATCAATATCGAAATCCGGTATAGAAACGCGGTCCGGGTTCAAAAATCGTTCGAACAGCAACCCGAATTTGATTGGATCAAGATCGGTAATCGTCAGCGACCAAGCCACCAATGACCCCGCGCCAGAACCGCGTCCCGGCCCCACGGCGATATCTTGTTCCTTTGCCCATTTTATAAAATCTGCCACGATCAGGAAATAGCCGGGGAAACCCATCGAACAAATCACATCGCATTCGAAATTCAGTCGGTCAAAATACTCTTCTTGGTCCGCAGCGTCATTGATTCCTGCGTGCTCCAAACGTTTGATCAGACCCAACCGGGCGTCCTCACGCAGCTGCAGTTTTTCTGCTTCCAAATCCCCGGCAAGGCTTGGTAATATCGGATCTCGCCGCGGTGCACCCACTGCGCACCGCTGCGCCACCACCAAACTGTTGGCTAATGCCTCGGGTAAATCGGCAAATATTTCTTCCATTTGCCTGCCCGTTTTTATCCAGGTATCGCGCGAAGACTGGCGACGCTCGGTATTCGCAACATACTCGCCATCCGCGATGCACAGCATGGCGTCATGCGCGTCGAAGAAATCGGGCTCCGCGAAATTAGCCTGATTGGTAGCGACCAATGGCGTGTTTTCCCGATATGCCAGCGCGATCAATGCGGCTTCGGCGGCTTCTTCGACCGCGTCGTTGCGTCTGCTGAGTTCGATATATAGCCGGTCCGGAAACAGTGACTGCAGAAGTGCGAAATATGAGCAAGCAGCCTCGTCTTGCTGTTCAGCATACAAGCGCGCCAGCGCGCCTTCTGCCCCGCCGGTTAAAGCGATCAACCCGTCAGTTAGCCCGCGCAGATTTGCAAAACTGACATGAGCTTCGTATGATTCAGGCCGATCAAGATGCGCCATCGATGCCAGACGGCAAAGATTCACATATCCGGCTTCGTCCTGCGCATAAAGCGGCAGCCAATCGCGGACAAAGCCGCCCTGATTCTCGCTGTCTGGCCTTGCAACTGCAAGCAGCATACCGATAATAGGCTGGACCCCGTTTGCACGCGCAGCATCCTCAAATGGCATTACACCGTACAAGCCATTGCGGTCAGTGATTGCTATCGCCGGAAAACCCAGCTTTTTTGCATGCTTGCCAATGGCCTTGGGTTCAATCGCACCCTCTAGCATCGTATATGCCGAAAAAACGCGCAATGGAACGAAGGGTACATAAGCCATGACTGCAGCATAAGACAGTCGCGGTTGATTCGGCAAATGGTGGTGACGGATAGCTGTGGAAAATAAACGAAACTAGATCGGCAACTCTAACTAAGCGGGCTGCGCCAAAAGGCGTTCGATATCCTGCCCCAACGACGCCGGTTTCACTTGCGGTCCGTGACGCGCGACTACTTTGCCCTTGCGATCGACCAGAAACTTGGTGAAATTCCATTTAATGCCGCGTGACCCCATCAGTCCTGCTTGCTGCTGCTTTAGATAGTCCCACAGCGGATCCGCATTGTCGCCATTCACGTCAACTTTTGCCGCAAGGGGAAAGCTCACATCATATTTCAGCGAGCAGAAATTCTTGATTTCTTCCTCATCGCCGGGCTCCTGAGCGCCAAATTGATTGCAAGGAAAGGCAAGAATTTCAAGCCCTTGGTCTTTGTACTTTTTGTATAGTTCCTCTAAACCCTCATATTGCGGGGTGAAGCCACATTTCGACGCAGTGTTGACGATCAGCAAGACTTTTCCCGCATTGTCGGCCATTGCCTGCTTGCCATCGCCGGGCATTTTCAAGGTAAAATCATAAATCGACATAGTGGTTAATCGTTTACCTCGTTCAAAACACCGTCATGCAATCTTACTATGCGGTCCATCTTTGCCGCCAAACGTTCGTTATGGGTGGCAACCACGGCGGCGGTTCCTTGGCCGCGAACCAAAGCCATAAATTCTGAGATAACGATATCGGCGGTATGTTCATCCAAATTTCCGGTTGGCTCATCTGCTAACACGAGGCGCGGTTTGTTCGCAAGTGCGCGGGCGACGGCAACGCGCTGCTGTTCCCCGCCGGACAGCTTTGACGGCTTATGATCCAACCGTTGCCCCAATCCCAATGTGTTCAAAAGTTCCGCCGCGTGCGTGTTCGCCGCTTGAATGCTCGCGCCTGCGATCAATTGCGGCAGAACAACGTTTTCCAACGCAGTGAAATCCGGCAGCAGATGATGAAACTGATACACAAAGCCCAGCTTCTCGCGCCGGATGATCGTATGTTCATCAGCATCCAAATCGCGAGTTTCCACGCCATCAATCTTGATCGAGCCGGAAAATCCGCCTTCCAACAATCCCAACGCTTGCAGCAGCGTCGACTTGCCCGTGCCTGATGGCCCCAAAAGTGCGACCACTTCACCGGCACGAATTTTCAAATTGATCCCGCGAAGAACCTCGATGGTGACGCCACCTTGCACAAAGCTGCGGCGGACGTTGATCAATTCTGCAATCATGCCAGTGTTGTTATTCCCAGTGTCGTTACTCATAGCGTAATACCTGCACAGGGTCGGTGCTTGCGGCCTTGAACGCTGGATAGAGTGTCGCCAAAAAGCTGAATAGCAAGGCCATGAAAACGATCACCATGACTTCAATAGGATCGGTCCGCGAAGGCAATTCGGTCAAGAACCGGATTGAAGGGTCCCACAGATTTTGTCCCGTAACAAACTGAATTGCGACGACGATAGATTGCCGGAAATAGAGAAATGCAGAGCCCAAAATCAACCCGAGCACGATTCCCGACGAACCGATCGAAACCCCCACAACCATGAAAATCTTTAACAACGACCGGCGCGACGCCCCCATTGTCCGCAGTATCGCAATATCGCGCGTTTTTGCGCGCACCAACATGATCAGCGATGATAATATGTTAAAGACCGCGACCAACACGATGATGGATAGCACAACGAACATCGCAACGCGCTCTACTGCAAGGGTTTCAAACAGGCTGGCGTTCATCGACCGCCAATCCTGCACCAAGGCCTTGTTTCCGATCTTTGGTATCAATGGTGCCAATATCTGCCCGACATTGTCCGGGTCTTCGGTCTGCACCTCAATCATGCCAATTTGATCGCCCATCAACATCAATTGCTGTTGATCCTCAATCGGCATTATGACGAATGCTTCATCATAGTCGTATAATCCAACCTCGAATATCGCAGCAATTTCATATGAAATCTCGCGCGGAACAGTGCCGAACGGTGTCGTTCTGCCTGCAGGATTGATGATGGTGATCCGTTGCCCCAATTGTACGCCCAGTTTCTGTGCAAGCCGCGACCCCATCGCGATACGTTCGCTGCCGGGTTTTAGGTTGCGCAGGTCGCCGGCAACCGTTTTGCCCTTCAACGTCGGATTACGAAGGATATCTTCGACCAACATCCCGCGCGACAATATTGCTTCTACCCGGCCGTTGCTGGTCGCCAACAATGGTTGTTCAATCAGCGGCGATGCGCTGGTGACACCCTTGGTATTGCGGACATCCGCCAGCATTTCGCGCCAATCGGAAATCCGGCCATCATAGCCTTGAATGACAGCATGGCCGTTCAAACCAACAATCTTGTCGAACATCTCGGCGCGAAATCCGTTCATAACGCTCATTACGATGATAAGCGCAGCGACACCAAGAGCCACAGCGACAAGGCTGATACCCGCGACCAAGAAAATGAAGCCCTCTCCTTTGCCAGGTGCCAAATAGCGTTTGGCGATCATGCTTTCGTAGCTGGTCAGGAACATATTGGTGGATTTTTTCCATCGAAATTTGAGGCGCTGCACGCTCTTAGGTGGCCGCAACGTCAGTGGCAAGCCAGATCATTATGTTGCAACCGTGCAACATCATTTGAAAAAGTGACAAGTTTATGACGGTATCAATTGCAAAATCGGCTCGTAAGGCTGAATTAGCTGTCAACCAGATTCGGACCTTACAATGGCCATCGGTTCAGGGATAGTTTATCGCAGCAGGGGAAGCTTGCGAGACGCTGGAAAACGGGAGGAGAGACCCGGGGGAAGATAAAGGCCGCTTGATTAATTTCAAGCGGCCTTGTTTTTTCTAAATCCGGCCCCATTTTGTATTTTGAGGAGCCAATTGGTCCTCAAAAAATAAACATGAAGCGCCGTGATTGCGGGCTTCTTCACCACAAATTGCTCAAAGGAGAATTTGCATGCACCGTTTTGATTTTACCCCTTATCGCCGCACTACGGTTGGCTTTGACCATCTGTTTGAACTGCTGGAAAATGCAGGGCGCACCGCACAAAATGAAAATTACCCGCCGTTTAATATCGAGCGGACCGGCGAAAACCAATACGGCATTACCATTGCCGTTGCCGGTTTCAAATCTGCCGAAATAGAAATTGTTGCGCAACAAAATATGCTCGTCGTGTCGGGCAGCAAGATCGCAGATAGCAACGACAATCGCGATTTTCTGCACATGGGTATCGCCACCCGCAACTTTGAACGGCGGTTCCAATTGGCCGATTATGTATTTGTGAAATCAGCCGATATGTCGGACGGTCTGTTGACCATTTCACTAATCCGCGAAATTCCAGACGCGCTGAAACCGAGAAAAATTGAGATCGGCGACGCGGCAAATGTGGCGACAATCGAACATAGCGAAGCAAAGCCAAAAGGCAAAAAGGCCGGATAAGCCCGGTTCTGTTTCGACCGCGCCAAGATGGCGGCCGGTCCTTTTGCTGTTCCGCGATTCCCGGGGTTAGGTTTTTAGCCTGACCCCGGGGTTGCGATGATGTTTGAGTGTAATAAAAACCGTTCGCCCTGAGCATGCTGGTGGTTTTAGGCAGAATGGCTCGGTTTTCCGGTCAAGAGTAACCCGAGAATGTATTGCGAATGCCGTGGTCTGCTCTCGCTAAGATTCCCACCGTACGGCAACGAAATTGCCATCGTTGAAAGCTGCTATACGTTCAGTAAACTGAGACCGGCTCCCCACCAAAGCGAGGAGCCATCCTCATTCAAATTTCCGTTCTTTCTGCGAGCGCAATCGCGTCGTCAATATCAACACCCAGATTGCGAACGGTATTCTCGATATTGCGGTGCACCTGTCCATAGTTGATGCAAGGAACGGCTGCTTCGCTTCTGCATCCATCTATGTCGACGGTTTGATAACATTGCATGTTGGCTAGAAAATCGGCACTACGTTCGTGAGATAATAATCAAAAGCGGGGACGAGGAATGCTGGGAGCACTGCCTTTGGCAGTTGTCATTGTGTATGCTCTTTGCCTATTTGCATTTGCATCTTGGGCAGAGGGGTATAGCAATGCTGGGCTCAAGCGTCGGTTGCGCATGCCTGCGTATGCTTTGGCGCTTGCAGTGTATTGCACAAGCTGGACTTACTATGGCGCGGTGGGTTCTGCGGTAGCAGACGGGTGGTCCTACCTTCCCATTTATTTGGGCCCGATCCTTGTTTTCGTTTTTGCTCATCCATTTTTGAGAAAGCTGATTGACGCAGTCAAAAACGATGGTGCCAATTCGATATCCGACTTCATCGGTGGCCGGTTTGGCAAAAGCCAAGGCGTGGCTGCGTTGGTCACTATGTTGGCATTGCTCGGCAGCATACCGTATCTTGCGCTTCAACTGCGTTCGCTAGGCACGACATATGAGCTAATATCGGGAGGAGGAAGTGCGGCCACGGCCATGGCTGTTGCAGCCGTCGGCCTGGCATTGTTTACCATGGTCTATGGCACCCGTCGGTATGAGGCGGCTGGCCGCAATGATGCGGTATTGTTTGCCGTCGGCATAGAATCGATGTTGAAACTCGGGGCATTGTTAGTCGCAGGCGTGATAGCAATCCTGTTGATTACACAGGCGGACAAGGCGGCAACCGCAACAGGTATTTCGCGGTTGACAGCAAACTTTCATCCATCAAATATCGGCATTGATTTTTTTGTGATTACAATGCTGTCAATGACAGCAATTGTGTGCCTGCCGCGACAATTTTATATGACCGTAATCGAAGCTGAGAGTGCAAGCGACATTACCCGCGCTCGCTGGCCATTCATCGCTTATATGGTGGTCACTCTGCTTGTTGTCCTGCCCATTTCGGCGGCGGGTTTATCGCTATTATCCCCTGACATCCGTCCCGATCTTTATGTCCTTCAACTGCCCTTATCGCATCAGATGACCATACCGACTTTATTGGTGTTCCTAGGCGGTTTCTCTGCGGCCACGGCCATGGTGTTGGTTGAGACAATCGCACTATCGACAATGGTCTCGCATGATCTGGTCGCGCCGCTGTTGGTGCGCAGTGACCGGTTGAAAGGTGAAGGCGACCTTGGCCGTGCGATACTTACAACTCGTCGTTTGGTGATGGCAGCGATTATGTTGGCGGCGCTCGGTTGGGCGCTTGCTATCCCCGACAACCAACAGTTGGCTTCAATCGGACTCGTTGCTTTTGCTGCAATGGCCCAGTTTGCCCCAGCACTGATTCTTGCAGTGCTCGGCAGCAACCGCGACGCGTCGGCTGCAAAGGCAGGCTTAACTGCCGGCCTGGTCGTTTGGATTTATACTTTGGCGATACCGCAGATGGCAGGAGAAGCGTGGCTTGCCGCATTGAAGGGAACGCTGGTTGACCCCATTGCGTTGCTTGGTATCGATGGGCTTAGTCCGATCAGTCATGGAACAATCTGGAGCATTGGCGCAAATTTGATTGCATTTTCGCTCGTGACCATGCGGCGGATGCAAACAGCCGCATTGCCGGGTTTGTTACGCAATACGTATCCTGATGCAGCTTCGGCGTCGACAATTGGTGAACTTAAGGCGCTTGTCGCTCGGTTTGTCGGACCCGAAACGGCGGCAGATGTTTTTGTTGGCATGTCAGATAACGTGCCTATCGATCGCACGAACATTCGTAAGGCAGAGCGCTCGATTGCCGGTGTCGTCGGATTGCCATCGGCGCGCGCGTTTATGCGGTCTGCACTTTATGGCTCTAACCTCACGCATGAACAGGTCGCGCGCATCCTTGACGATACTGGCCAAAGCTTGCGATTTTCGCAAGGATTGCTCGCAGCAACGCTGGAAAATATCGATCCGGGGGTGAGCGTGGTTGATCGCGATTTGAACATCGTTGCATGGAACAGCCGTTATCTCGAAATGTTTGAATATCCGCCCGGCTTGGTACGTATTGGCGTCCCTATTGCCGATCTGATTCGCTATAATGCCGAGCGAGGTGAATGCGGACCTGGCGAGGTTGAGGCGCATGTCGAAAAGCGGCTTGTACATATGCGCAATAGCTTCGCTCATAGCTTTGAGCGCGTCCGGCCCGATGGCCGTGTTTTCAAAACTGTGGGCGGCCCAATGCCCAGCGGGGGTTATGTCATGTGCTTTACCGATGTCACCGCAGAGGCGCAGGCCATTGATGCCCTTGTAAAAGCCCAGGCGGAGCTAGAAATGCGGGTCGATGAACGGACCCACGAACTGAGCGATGCCAACCGTGCGCTGGCGGCCGCGGACGGCGAAAAAACTCGCTTTCTGGCGGCGGCAAGCCATGATCTGCTCCAGCCAATTCATGCCGCTCGCCTGTTTGCGGCCGCATTGGGACGCGATATTGCTCCCAAACAGCAAGCGATATTATCAAAGCTGGACCGTTCCATTGAATCGGCAGACACGCTTTTGCGGGCATTGCTCGACATCTCACGGCTTGATGCGGGCGGGGTTACGCCCCAGCCCAAGCCCCTGAGGCTGCGTGCCTTGCTGATCGAGATGGTCAGAGATCTTTGCTCCGCTTGCACGCGAAAAAGGGCTAACGCTGCGGGTCGGGGCAGGAGACGCCACGGTTGAGACCGATGCTGGATTGCTTCGCTCAATCGTGCAGAATTTTCTATCTAATGCCATTCGCCATACCGGTCAGGGAGGAATCATTGTCGGCGTCCGACGTCGCTCTGGTATGGCGCGGATCGATGTCATTGATACAGGCCCCGGCATTCCTGACGATAAAAAGGAACTGATCTTTCGTGAATTTGAACGACTTGCTAATGCCAGCGAAGGCGGCATTGGGTTAGGCTTGGCCATTGTTGACCGCACGGCCCGGTTACTGGACGCACGCATTTCGCTGCGGTCGATATCGGGCAAGGGCAGCCGGTTCAGCGTCGCGCTGCCTTTGGCGACATTGCAGCATGACCTGCCAATCGCGGCCCCAGAACGAAGCCCTCTATTGGCGCAGGGATTGAACATCTTGGTGGTAGATGACGACATCGCCAATTGCGAAGCCATGGAAAGCTATGTGAGCCGATTGGGTCACCATGTCAGTATCGCAACCACAGTGGCACAGGGTATGGCGCATAGGGATCCGTTTGACATAGCGCTGGTCGATTTCAATCTCGGCGAGGGCGACGACGGCTTACACCTTATCGCTGCATTGCGTCAGCAACAACCCGGCGCACGCTTTGCACTAGTCACTGCCACCCCTGCTGCGGATTATGCCAATCGCTCTGAATTGCTGGGCGTTGTAGTTTTGCAAAAGCCGGTTAGCGCAGCGGATTTGGAAATATGGCTAAACGGCGAAACTAGGAAAATAGCCACCGAATAATATCGTTCAGTGCGATATGGCTTCGAGGCCTAGCGCCTTGGCGGCAAGCACAGCTTGAGTCCGGTTCTGCACGTCCAGCTTCTTCAGGATTGCGGTCATATGCGCCTTCACCGTGGCCTCGCTGATGCCAAGGTCATAGGCGATTTGCTTGTTCAAGCGCCCCTGCATGACGCCTAGCAAAACTTTCAGCTGAGTGGGTGTTAGCGAGGCGATCTGGGCCGCGACCGGGTCAATTTCTTTGTCGGTCGGTATTTCCATACGCTTGCCTGACAGGGCATCGCTAATTGCAACCTCAATCTCGGTCAGGCTCGCATCCTTGCTCAGAAAGCCGACAGCACCGAAACGCACAGCATTGCGCGCCGCGACACCTGCTTCAGCGCTTGAGACGACAAGGATTGGCACTTCGGGTTTTTCCGCGTGCAGCAATGCAACTCCGGAATATCCTTCAGCTCCCGGCATTTTGAGATCAAGCAGGATCAAGATCAAGTCATCAGCCGCAACCGCCTCGTTCAATGCTGTTGGCAAATTGGCGCATTCCACCAATCGCGCATTGGGCCGCACTGCCCCTGCCGCCATCGCAAGCGCTTGACGGAAAAAGCGGGATGATCATCCGCGATAAGGATTGTACCGGTCATGCCGCCACGGCGCGCGATTCCACTAAGCTTTCAACGACCGATGGATCGGCCAGTGTTGAAATATCGCCTAGGTTGGAGACATCGCCCTCGGCGATCTTGCGCAATATGCGGCGCATGATTTTACCCGAACGTGTTTTGGGCAGGCCGGGCGCGAAGTGGATGACATCTGGAGTAGCAATCGGGCCGATTTCGCGGCGCACCCATTTGATGAGATCGGCGCGCACTTCTGGCGTTTCAGCTTCATTCGCGTTCAACGTGACATAGGCGTAGATGCCCTGACCCTTGATGTCATGCGGGAAGCCGACAACAGCAGCTTCGGCTACCTTGGCATGGGCAACCAGCGCGCTTTCCACCTCGGCGGTTCCCATCCGGTGGCCCGAAACATTGATGACATCATCGACCCGGCCGGTAATCCAGTAATCGCCATCTTCGTCGCGGCGACAACCGTCGCCAGTGAAATATTTGCCGGGATAAGTGGTAAAATAGGTTTGGAAAAATCGGTCATGATCGCCCCAAACGGTGCGCATTTGTCCCGGCCAGCTGTCGGTGATGCACAGATTGCCGTCGGTTGCACCTTCAAGCACTTGTCCCTCAGCATCGACCAGTACCGGTACGACCCCAAACATCGGCTTGGCAGCCGCCCCGGGTTTCAGCGCATGGGCACCGGGCAGCGGCGTCATCATCGTCGCGCCGGTTTCGGTCTGCCAATAAGTATCGACAATCGGGCAGCGCCCTTCGCCGACGACATTGTAATACCATTCCCACGCCTCTGGATTGATCGGTTCACCAACCGAACCCAGCAAATGCAGCGAACTGCGCGAGGTTTTTTTCACCCAGTCATCACCTTCGCGCATTAAAGATCGCAGCGCCGTGGGTGCGCCGTAAAAAATGTTGACCTGATGCCGATCCACGATCTGCCAAAAACGGCTGTGATCGGGATAATTGGGCACACCTTCGAACATAACCGTCGTCGCACCATTGGCGAGCGGACCATAGACGACATAGCTGTGGCCAGTGACCCAGCCGATGTCGGCGGCGCACCAATAGACTTCGCCGGGCGAATAATTGAACACGTAATGATGCGTCATCGTTGCCCAGACCAGATAGCCGCCGGTGGTATGCAATACGCCCTTGGGCTTTCCGGTCGAACCCGACGTGTATAGGATGAACAGCGGGTCTTCCGCCCCCATTGGCTCGGGTTCGCATACCGCCGAAATATTCTCGCGCGCTTCATCATACCAGACATCGCGGCCATCTTGCATATCTATGGGATTGCCGACATGGCGCACGACCAGACAGGCCTTAACCGATGGACAATTTGCCAGCGCCGCATCAACATTGGTCTTTAGCGGTACCAATTTGCCGCCGCGCATCCCGGCATCGGCAGTGATTACAATGTTGGAATCGCAATCCTGAATTCTTCCGCCCAGCGCATCGGGAGAAAAGCCGCCGAACACAATCGAATGGATCGCACCGATCCGCGTGCAGGCGAGCATCGCCATCGCGGCCTCCGGGATCATCGGCATATATATGGTGATGCGATCGCCCTTTTTAGCGCCAAGTTCCTTCAGGACATTGGCAAAGCGGCAAACCTCGGCGTGCAATTCGCCATAGGTAATGCGGCGTTGCTGCGACGGGTCATCACCCTCCCAGATGATCGCAACATCATCGGCGCGTTCGGGTAAATGCCGGTCAAGGCAATTGGCCGACACGTTCAACACGCCGTCTTCAAACCATTTGATGCCGAAATCGGCTTCGTTGAAACTGGTGTTTTTCACCTTGGTGAAGGGCTGCATCCAGTCGATCCGCGCCGCTTCTCCGCGCCAAAATATATCGGGATCGTTGATGGACACGGCATAGGCGTCTTCATAGCCAGCGGCGGTAATGAATGCCTTTTTTGCCCAGTCTTCTGAAACGGGATAAATTTCTGACATCGTGTCTCTCCGATTTGTTCGATTTGAGTTTGCAGGTAGCGAAATCAGCACCCCCTCACACCCCCGACCAAAGTCGCCCCCGCTTTACGACCAAAGTCTAGCTAGCGCGGGCGGCGGAGTCACGCGAACATAGAGGTCTAAAGAAATAGCATCGGTGCAAAACCGGATCGGGATGAGGATAATGAACAATAAACGAATAGCTGGATGGCTATTGGCTGGTGTCGCAACCGCAACATTCATGTCAACCGGCGCATTTGCCGCCACGACAAAAGAACAACAGCTCGAAGCGCGTATGGAAGCGCTCGAGCAAGCCTTTGGGTCGCTCCAAGGTGAGTTGCAAACGACCAAGGCAGAAAACGCAGAATTGCGACAAGCCGTGGTTAACGCAGGCAGTAAGGCCAGCGAAGCAGCGACTGTAGCGCAAGCGGCAAAGGCCGCGTCCGCTGCTCCGGCTGCCGATGGCTTTACTGTCGGCTCGGGTGCAACGCAGGTAAAAATTGGCGGCTTCATCAAAACCGTCGCAACCTTGAGCAAATGGAGTGACGGCGATGTTGCCGCCAACAGCCTGGGCCGCGATTTCTATCTGCCGCAGGCCATTCCTATCGGCGGTGTTCGCGAGTCAACCGACAATGATTTTTCTGCCAAGCAGACACGGCTATGGTTGAACCTGGACACGCAGGTGGCTGGCCACACGCTGAAAGGTTATGTCGAAACCGATTTCCAGACTGCTGCTGGCACGCAAGGATCGGAACGCACAACCAATGGCTATAATCTGGCGCTTCGCCGCGCTTATGTGCAGTTTGACAAGCTGACCGTTGGACAGGATTGGAGCACATTCCAGAACGCCAGTGTGCTTCCTAAATCAACCGATTTTGTCGGGACAACCGAAGGCACCGTATTCGTGCGGCAACCGCTGGTCCGTTATTCGCAGCCGCTCGGTAAATCGACGACGCTGCATTTTGGCGTTGAAAATCCTGAGACTGCGTCCGCCAATCTGGGGTCAACGGTCTTGGTTGAAAATGACGATGACCGCATTCCCGATTTCACCACACGTTTGAACCACGTCACCAGCTTTGGCGAATTTGCTGTGGCCGGATTGGTCCGCCAACTCGCGGTCGATAATGGCGTCATCGGTGACGATGCGATGGGTTACGGTGTTAGTGTTTCGGGCAAGATTAACTTCGATGCGGCCAAACGCTATGACCTGCGCTTTATGGCAACCTACGGCTCCGGCATTGGCCGTTATGTCGGATTGAACTTTGCCCCGGACGCCGTTTTCGTGCCCGGCGCGAACCGTTTGCGTCCCGTCAAAACCTTCGCAAGCTTCGCCGCATTGCGGTTAGGCTGGACACCGACGCTGCGGTCTACTTTGATGGCCAGCTATCAAAATGCCAAATATCCAGGCGGTTTTCCGGTCGGGGCCTTTGACGCTTATAATAACGAAGCATGGAGCGCCGCCGGCAATCTGTTTTGGTCACCAGTTAAAGGCTTTGATCTGGGCGTCGAGTACCGGCACGGCGAACGCATTTTGGTCAGCGGTGCCAATGGAAGTCTTAACCGACTTGAATTCGCCGCGAAATATAGTTTCTAATAACCAAAGGGAGAGAGACAATGGCAACAACAGTGGATGATGCTTTACCCAAGCATCACGCAGCTACGCAAAGCGAGAGGAAGGTTATCCTGGCCTCTTCGCTGGGCACGGTATTTGAATGGTATGATTTCTACCTTTACGGCCTATTGGCCTCGATTATTTCCGCGCAGTTTTTCTCGGGCGTTAATGAGACGACCGGCTTTATTTTCGCGCTTGCAGCGTTTGCTGCTGGTTTTGCCGTGCGGCCTTTTGGTGCAATATTCTTTGGCCGGATCGGTGATCTGGTCGGACGTAAAAATACCTTTTTGGTGACCATGGGTTTGATGGGCCTATCGACATTCGTCGTTGGGCTTTTGCCGTCCTATACAACCATCGGCGTAGCAGCGCCGATCATGCTGGTCGTGATGCGCTTGGTCCAAGGGCTTGCTCTTGGCGGTGAATATGGCGGCGCGGCGACTTATGTGGCCGAACATGCCCCCAATAACAAACGCGGGCTTTACACCAGCTTCATTCAAACCACGGCAACATTGGGCTTGTTTGCGGCATTGTTGGTGGTTATCGGCACACGGACGATGATCGGCGAAGAAGCGTTCAAAGACTGGGGCTGGCGCGTGCCATTCTTGGTTTCCATCGTCTTGCTCGCGGTATCGATGTGGATCCGTATGCAATTGGCCGAAAGCCCCGTTTTCCAAAAAATGAAAGACGAAGGCACAACGTCAAAGGCACCATTAACCGAAGCATTCGGTCAATGGAAAAATGCCAAATGGGTTGTTATCGCATTGGTCGGCGCGGTCGCTGGTCAAGCTGTGGTTTGGTATACTGGTCAATTCTATGCGCTGTTCTTCTTGGAGAAAATCCTTCTGGTTGACGGTGCAACGACGAATATCTTGATCGCGATTGCATTGGCGCTTGGAACACCTTTCTTTGTTTTCTTCGGCTGGCTGTCGGATAAAATCGGGCGTAAATGGATTATCATGGCGGGCTGTGCGCTGGCGGTGGTGACCTATTTCCCGGCGTTCCACGCTTTGTCCAATGCGGCCAACCCTGCTTTGACTTCGGCCAGTGAAAATGCGCAGGTTTCGGTGACTGTAAACGATAATGATTGTTCGCTGCAATTTGACCCGATTGGCAAGAATAAATTCGACAGCAAAAGCTGCGATATTGTCAAATCCTATCTGGCGAAAAATGCGATCAGCTATCAAGTGATCGACGCACCGGCAGGAACGATCGCATCGGTAAAAATCGGTGACAAAGTTATCGTAGCACCAGACCCATCGAAGTTAGAGGGTGATGCAAAAGGCGCGGCTATCAAAGCGTTTAGCGGCAACGTTATCGCAACTTTGGAATCGGCGGGCTATCCCGTAAAGGATAATCCAAAGGCAGCAACGGATCCAAAGGCAGCCAAAAAGATCCTGTTTGCTGATCCAGCGCAGATCAACAAGCCTGCAGTGGTTGCAATATTGTTCTACCTCGTCTTGCTCGTGACGATGGTTTATGGGCCGATTGCCGCTTTGCTCGTTGAATTGTTCCCTAGCCGTATCCGTTACACATCCATGTCTTTGCCATATCACATTGGTAACGGCTGGTTCGGCGGCTTCTTGCCGACCACAGCCTTTGCCATGGTGGCGGCGACCGGGGATATTTATTACGGTCTATGGTATCCCATTATAGTTGCCGGATTAACGTTGGTTGCAGGTATCTTGTTTCTGCCCGAAACATTCCGCCGCAACATTGACGATTAACTCGCTCTTCCCATGTTGAGCAAAACTTGAGGGGCAACCATTGTCGGTTGCCCTTTTTTTTTACGCAGCCAGCTTACCGTCATGGTCAGAGAATTTTGATATGCCGAAATGCGGCATTGTAGTACGTTTGTTCCATAGCGTTCGACCACGCGTCAAATGAGCGAATGCTGGGTTTTCAAAATTCACTCGCCTAGGCGGCGTCGGTTGACTCCCAGTCATTGCTCTGCAAGTCGGCGTGGAATCTGTTATGTCCCGGTAGTCTATAGGCGGGAGGTGCTTATAGAGCCTCCGGGTCAATCCTGGGAAAGTGGCTTTGGGGGAATGGGTTAGTCGTCGACCGAGCGTGCTAAATCTAGGCAGATCTCGATAAGTTTTCGGACGTTCGGCGATTGATAAGTGCGGCCCGAAAGCTGACATTCAAACAGTATCTCGGCCACATCTTGAAACATCGGGAAGTAACGCCATATTCTCAATATGGAGGGGCAATGTTCAAATCGAAAACTGTATTTGTTGTAGGCGCTGGCGCAAGCGCCGAGGCAGGGCTTCCTATCGGTAACAAACTAACAGCCGATATTGCTAGTCTTCTAAATATTTTTGTTAAGTCAGACCGAACCCTTAAAAGTGGCGACCAACAAATTTTGGAAAGGCTCAAACGGCTCATCCATGAGGAGTTTGAAAAATGGGAAGGAAATAAGCTATTCGGCTCTGGACGACAGGTCGCCGAAGCTATGGGCCTCGCGCCATCCATCGACACATTTTTGCAGACACATTGCGAAAATACAGAATACGTATTGCTCGGGAAAATGGGTATCGCCAAAGCAATCTTAAATGCCGAAAACAATAGCAAGTTGGCGAGGACTTAAAATCGCTCGCAGCCGTTCGAAATGGCGACAGTCAAAGACACTTGGTATATAAGTCTCGCACAACAGCTTTTTTCTGAAGTTCCCGCAGAGCGGCCTGAATTGGCGTTCCAAAACGTTAGTTTCATAATATTCAACTATGACAGATGCCTCCAGATTTTCCTGACTAGAGCTCTAGAATTGTATTTTCAGATCAGCAATGAGCGTGCCCGTAAGATTGTGGACGCAGTGGAAATCGTCCACCCCTACGGTAACTTGGGTGATCTGGACGATGGCGTATATACCATGCCTATGTTCGGCGACATTGATTGCGACCTTTATGCGGTATCCCAAGACTTAAGACTTTCAGTGAGAGTGAAATTGATGCAGATAAATCGGAGAAAATAAGAGGATTTATGAGTGCGGCTGAAACACTGATTTTTCTTGGCTTTGCGTTCTATGATCAAAATATGAAACTTCTCGGAGACGATGTCACCCAGGGTGGGGCTAGATTAAATTACGACGGTATCAGACGCGTTTATGCCACTACCTATGGAATGTCAGAAAGCGATGTTGGGGTAGCAAAAGCGCAGATAGCTTATCTGGCGAGAGGACGAGCACGTAGAGAGAATGACGATTTCTGAATTGAGACTTTCTCAGGCACATGCCACCGTCTTTTGGCAAACTATTGGAAGAGTTTGACAGCGGCTACGCCCGAACCAATTTACGAATACGACCTTCAGGCCTTTGCCTGAAACACGTTCCGAATTTTGGGGACACGATACTTAATTAATGAGCGCACTGAGGGTCTGCTTTCGCGCATTTCCGACCAAAACCCGCCAGTCAGCTCTCCCCAACAAACCTGCCGTTGGCAATTCGGCTGAGTCACTCCTGATTGGACAAGCGGGACATTTTGTCTGCAACCCCCAGCTTGTCAAAGGACAGGTTGCTTGTCTCATCCTTCGACATCGACCAGCCGGGAGACTGACAATTCGGCTGGCCCACTCCTGATTGACCAAGCGAGTCATTTTTTCTGCAACCACCAGCTTGCTGAAGGTCTGCTTGCTTGCCTCATCCTTCGCCATCGCCCCGCCGGGAAACGTGACGAAAGCTGACGAGGGCATGTTGCGGTGTGACCCCCGCCGCGCATTTGTCCTTGTAATGTAGGATTTGTTCTGGGAACGTCGCGCATGCCGCTTGTTTTGGGCCATGCTCTTTGACATTGTTGGCGGTCAAATCGGCTAAGGCAAAAGCCTACAAAAAACCTCGATGTTGGAAATATATCGAACTCCATGCTTTCGCGAAATGTCAAAATAGGCGTCAATCTTGTCAACTAGGTGTCAACTTGGGCGATTTTGGACCGAAACGATGTTGGATTGAAATTGCAGCGTCGTCGTTAATTTATTTCAGGATACATATGTCCCGAAGCCTCATTAAACTCGGACTCGATCAAGTGTGCACACTCGTCATTGCGAGCGAAGCGCGGCAATCCAGGGTTGGTTATGCTGCTCTGGATTGCTTCGTCACTACGCTCCTCGTGGGTGACGATTCAACATGGTCTAATGTGGGGCTAGTATGCGCTGTAAGTATCCTGAAATAAATTCAGGATGACGAATTTGGGCCAGCGAGATGACGAATTTGCGTCAGCGATATGCCTTTGCAATCTAAACCAACCTGCTTTGATCAACCGCCGCTTTTACAAAGCTGGCGAACAAAGGGTGCGGATCGAATGGCCGGGATTTTAGCTCGGGATGGAATTGCACGCCGATAAACCATGGATGATCGGGGCGTTCCACTATTTCCGGCAACTCTCCGTCCGGCGACATGCCGCTAAAGTTCAATCCATGCGCTTCGAGCGTTTCCATGTACCGGGTGTTGACTTCATACCGGTGCCTGTGCCGTTCCGAAATTGCATTGCTGCCATAGATCGCGGCAACATGGCTATTGCCCGTCAGCTGGGCATCATAGGCACCAAGCCGCATCGTTCCGCCCAAATCGCCCCCGGCTTCACGTTTTTGTAAGCCCTCTTCGCCCATCCATTCTGAAATAATACCGACAATCGGTTCTTGGGTCGGGCCAAACTCGGTTGATGATGCCCCCTGTATTCCCGCAAGATTTCGCGCGGATTCGACGCAAGCCATTTGCATACCAAAACATATGCCGAAAAATGGCACCTTGCGTTCACGCGCGAAACGGATGCTGGCAATTTTGCCCTCTGCCCCGCGCTCACCGAAAGCTCCGGGAACCAAAATCGCATGCATCGGTTCCAACAGCGATGCAAAATCTGCTTCCTCGCCTTCAAACAGTTCGGCATCGAGCCATTTGACATTGACCTTTACGCGGTTGGCCAGCCCGCCATGCACCAACGCCTCGTTCAGCGATTTATAGGCATCCTGCAATCCGACATATTTGCCGACGACGCCGATAGTGACTTCGCCCTCAGGATTTCTAAAGCGGTCAACAATATCGTCCCACCGCGCCAAATCCGGTTCGGGAGCGTCAAGGATGCCAAAGGCACGCAGAACCTCGCGGTCAAGGCCCTCATTGTGATATTGAATGGGCACGTCATAGATGCTTTTGGCATCAAGAGCAGGGATCACCGCCTCTTTGCGAACGTTACAAAACGCCGCAATCTTTGCGCGCTCGCCTTCGGGCAACACATGTTCGCAGCGGCAAAGCAATACATCCGGCTGGATACCGAGTGAGGTTAGTTCGCGGACGCTGTGCTGCGTCGGCTTTGTCTTCAGTTCGCCAGCAGCGGCGATATAGGGAACCAGCGTGACGTGAACAGAAAGAGTGCGTTCCTTGCCCAATTCGTTGCGCATCTGGCGAATGGCTTCGATGAATGGCAAAGATTTTATGTCGCCAACCGTCCCGCCAATTTCACACAGGACAAAATCCAGATCATCCGTTTCCGCCATCGCAAATTCTTTGATCGCATCGGTAACATGCGGAATTACCTGCACGGTTGCGCCCAGATAGTCGCCCCGCCGTTCCTTCTGGATGATCTGCTGGTAAATTCTGCCCGACGTCACATTGTCCGATTGCCGCGCAGAAACACCGGTAAAGCGTTCATAGTGCCCTAGGTCGAGATCGGTTTCCGCGCCATCGTCGGTCACGAACACTTCGCCATGTTGGTAAGGCGACATGGTGCCGGGATCGACATTTAAATAGGGATCGAATTTGCGGATACGCACACGGAATCCGCGCGCCTGCAACAACGCTGCAAGCGATGCTGCCATGAGACCTTTGCCGAGCGAGGAGACCACGCCGCCGGTGATAAAAATGAACCGCGCCATGGGAGAAAAGGCTTAAGGGGGGTTTGGTATAAATGACAAGTGTGCGAATTTGTAATTGCGAAATAATTATGTGCAAAACTTGATCGGGCATAAAAAAAGGCGGAGCAACGCCCCGCCAATTCCTTTTCTTTACTGACAAATTATCTGTCGAGCGGGATGCCGTTCTTGTCGGGAGCAACAACAGGTGCGGTCGTTGCCGCGCCTGGTGTGGCGGGCGTCTCGGCGGTTTCCGTGACCGCCGCCGGGGCTTCGGTGCGCTTGAAACTTTCATCGACATTGCTGACGTTGCCTTGTTGCGCCGCAACGAACGCCAATGCCACGGACAGGCCGATAAAAGCAGTAGCCAACACCGTTGTGGTTCGCGTCATAAAATCAGCCGCACCGCGCGCAGACATCAATCCTGATGGACTACCGCCGCTGCCAAGGCCGCCGCCTTCTGAACGCTGCATCAAAATGACGCCGACCAACGCCGCGGCAACTATGCCCTGAACGACGATCAAAAAATGAAATAAGCCCATATCAATATTCCGAAATTAAATGCGGCAGCGATGCCAGATTAACGCCCACATAGCGACGGCCCCCATATTCTTCAATGCAATTCGGTCAAATATTTGCCGCAGCCAATATCGGTTCGAACTTTTCGGCGGTTAAACTCGCGCCGCCAATCAATCCCCCGTCGACATTGGGAATCGAGAGCAATGCGGCCGCATTGTCACCATTCATCGAACCGCCATATAATATTGAAATAGTCTTTCCAGCTTGGCCATACCGGCCGATCAACCGTTCGCGAATCGCTCCATGCATCGCTTCGACATCGTCTGCAGATGGAATGCGCCCCGTCCCAATCGCCCAAACTGGTTCATAAGCGACGCACAAAGTGCCTTCGTCGATCTCTTCGGGTAAAGATCCATCCACCTGCGCCAAAACCACAGGTAATGCGCGCCCCGCGTCCCGCTGCTCCAACGTCTCGCCGACACACACAATGGCGAACAGCTTGGCATTTATTGCTGCGGTGGCTTTTCCGCGCACATCGGCGTCCGTTTCTCTCTGGTCCGCACGCCGCTCGCTATGGCCTACGATCACCATACGGGCTCCGGCATCGGCAATCATAGCGGCAGAGATGCATCCGGTATGGGCACCGGACACTTGTGCATGGCAATCTTGCGCACCCAGCGCAAATGCGGGGCATGCAGCAACTGCGCGTCCCAGCAATGTGGCTGGCAAGCACAAGCCGCTATCAACGCCAGGGTATAAGGCCGACATTTCTGCAATCGCTTCGATCATCGGCAAATCGCCAATCAAACCGTTCATTTTCCAATTGCCAACGATCCGTTTTCGCATTTTAACCTCACAAAGTTTGGAATATGCCAGCCGCGCTAGCATCTTGTTTTACTTACGCCAACAGCCAGCCAAACTTAGATGTCGCTTAGCCGCTTGAAACGATCAAACTTGCCGCCTAAAGCGTCTACAAACATGCCGATGCAACGCGGCTATTACACATTTCTGTCAGGACAAGCATGATTACCTTCATTCGATCGCTCATCAACTCACGGTTTGGCGCCATCTTTGCGCTACTGTTTGTCGGGATAATTGCCATCGGCTTCACACTTGGCGATGTTACCGGGTCCGGATCCTTTGGCGGTCTAGGCGGCGGTAACGTTGCAAAAGTTGGCAAACAGAACGTTACTTTGGGCGAGTTTAATGATGCACTCACCAATCGGCTACGCGCCGAGAGGAAGCAAAATCCTACATTGGATATGGCCAATTTTATTCAAGGCGGCGGATTTGATTCCACGCTGGAACAACTGGTAAACCGTTATGGGTTGGCAGCATTCGCCGAACAAGCGGGTATGGAAGTAAGCCCGCGGCTTGTAGACTATGAGATCCGAAAACTGCCCGGTTCAAAGGGTATGGACGGGAAATTCAGCCAGGACGCGCTGCAGAAATTTTTGGCGCAAATTCAAGTTAGCGAAAAAACGTTGCGTGAAGATTTTCGTCAGAATTTTTATGCACAGCAGCTGTTACCCGCCGCGCAAGGCGGCCCCAAAATGCCGAAAAATATGGCATTACCCTATGCGTCTTTGTTGCTAGAAAAACGCAGCGGACAGGTCGGAATTATTCCATCACAAGCGTTCTTGCCAAAAGAACTACCTCGCCCCGACGTCTTGGCCAAATATTATCGCGATAATTCTAGCCGGTTCACGATTCCGGAAAAACGCGCGATCAGTTACGTGTTGTTTGACCGCAGCGTTGTTGACGCAAAAATCAAACCAACCGAAGCGGAAATCGCCGAATACTTTAAAGAAAATTCTGCAAAATTTACTGCATCACAAACGCTGGACATAAGCCAAATCATTGTCCCTACAGAGGCGGCGGCAAAATCGGTGGTGGCAAAGCTAGCGAGCGGCCAATCAATTGATGATGTCGCCAGTTCGCTCGGGCTGGCAGTTACCGCCGGCAAGAGTGTTACGCCGCAATCACTGTCAACGTCTGCGTCAAAAAGCGTCAGCGAAGCGGTTTTTGCCAGTGCCAAAGGAACAGTTGCAACCCCTGCTAAGGGAAGCCTTGGTTGGTATGTGGTTAAGGTGGACGCGGTCAATCAAGTGGTTGCAAAATCGCTTGCGGCAGCGCGACCCGAAATCGAAACCGCGTTGACTGCGGAAAAGAAGATTTCGGCAATTGGCGAATTCACCAGTGAAATCGAGGACGAGTTTGCCGGAGGCGCAACGATTGCTGACGTCGCCAAATCGCAAGGGATGACGGTTGAAACCACACCCAAATTGTTCGCCAACGGCCAAAATCCGGCAGATCCAAGCTACAAACCGATCTCAGAAATGCAAGCGATCATCCCGGCGGCTTTCCAAATGGAGCAAGACGGGGACGCGCAATTAATCGAAGTAGTGCCCGGTGAACGTTATGCGATGGTAGCTGTAGCCGATGTTGAAGAAGCCGCTCCGCCGCCATTGGCTGAGGTAAACCAGATCGTGGCTCAAAATTGGGCAGTCGATCAAGGTGCGCTAAAGGCTAAAGCAATCGCCGAACAAGTGCGCAAAGCAGTCGATTCCGGTAAAACACTTAGCGCGGCGATGGCCGCGCTCAATGTCAGGTTGCCTCCAATCCAAAGTATAACGGGTACGCGCGGCGAATTGCGCCAAGAAGGCCAACAGTTACCGCCGCCGCTGGTATTGATGTTCTCTATGAAACAAGGAACGGCAAAAACTTTGCCTGCACCGAAAAATGCGGGTTGGTTCATCGTCAACCTCACGGAGATAAAGAAAGGTGATGCAGCCCAAAACACAGAATTGTTGGCTGCAACGACAAATGAAATGCGTAACCTGATCCAGCAAGAACATGCTGCGCAGCTTGTTGCGGCTGCGTTGAAAGAGGTTGGCGTCAAAAAGAATGCTGACGCTTTGTCCTCCCTGCGGATGCGCCTGACCAATGCCAATGACGGAAAATAGGTCGTTCGCAAGCGATAATAACGTCGTTAAAGAATTGATTGCCTCTGGTCGCCCTGCTCTGGTCTGGCGCAGGACTATTGCCGATACAGAAACCCCCGTTTCGGCAGCATTGAAGACGATGGAACCGGAACGCGGCGATTTCATTTTGGAATCTGTGGAGGGCGGCGAAACTCGCGGGCGCTACAGCTTAGTTGGCCTTTCGCCGGATCTTGTTTTTCGTGCACATGGACAAATTGCTGAAATCAATAGTGCATGGGCAATTGACCGCGAGAAGTTCATTCGCAGCCCCCTGCCCACCTTAGATGCGCTGAGGGAATTGTCGGGCCAGTGCCAGATTGCAGTGCCCGATGCTTTGCCGCAAGCATTGGCATGCTTGGTCGGTTATTTCGGATATGAAACGGTTGGATTGGTCGAAGATCTGCCGCGCGCCCCAGAATCAGAGCTGAACCTTCCCGATGTCTTTTTTGTGCGCCCCACAGTAGTTCTGGTGTTTGATCGTTTGAAAGACGAGATGTTCCTGATTGCGCCCGTTTGGCCAAATGAAGATGTAGATGCAACAAAGCTGGTTGAACTAGCAATTGAACGGCTCGATTTAATTGAACAGAAACTGGCGGTCGCTTGCCCGGCGAGCTATCACGCGAACAACGCCATTTGGCAGTCAATTGATGATACCAAACTCACGCCGGTTCTAGCCGACGGCCAATACGGTAACATGGTTAAGCGCGCGAAAGGCTACATAGAGGCCGGTGACATATTCCAAGTCGTACTGGCCCAGCGGTTTACCACGCCGTTCGGATTGCCGCCTATTGACCTATATCGCGCTTTACGGCGGATCAATCCTTCCCCGTTTTTGTACTTTTTGGATTATCCCGGCTTTTCGTTAATCGGTTCTTCTCCCGAAATTTTGGTTCGTTCGCGCGCCGGTGAAGTGACGATCAGACCAATAGCTGGCACTCGTCCGCGTGGTAAAAATGCTGCGGAAGACGCCGAAAATCGTGCATCATTGCTGGCCGATCCAAAAGAACGTGCAGAACATCTAATGCTTCTTGATCTTGGACGGAACGACGTGGGCCGAGTGGCACAAGCAAACAGTGTGGAGGTGACGGACAGTTACTTGGTCGAGTTTTACAGCCATGTTATGCATATCGTTTCAAATGTCGTTGGATTACTTTCCCCGGATAAGGATGCCATCGACGCATTGTTTGCAGGATTTCCAGCTGGAACAGTCTCTGGTGCGCCCAAAGTGCGTGCATGCGAAATTATCGCTGAACTCGAACCCGAAACGCGCGGCGCTTACGCTGGCGGCGTCGGATATTTTTCTCCAAATGGCGATATGGACAGCTGTATCGTATTGCGAACCGCCGTTATTAAGGACGGTATCATGCATGTCCAAGCAGGCGCAGGCATCGTCGCCGATAGCATTCCGGCGTATGAGCAAGCCGAATGTGAGGCAAAGGCTGGCGCGTTAATTGCGGCTGCGCGTGAGGCGTTGCGTGTCGCCACTGAACCGAGGCATGGTCAATGAATTCGCGGGCAATAACCATGGCTGCAACCTCCATCCTTTTGGCGTTTCTTGTCACAAGTTGCGGGGCAGACAGTATCAGCAAACCAGTCGCCGAAGGGCCGATAGCAAAAAACGGAACGAGCTCTGGAACCTGCCGCGCGGCCGTTTTTGAAGGCAGCGAATTTACGCGCTGCAGCGCTTTACCGGGGAAGCAGCAAATTAATATGGTGCTGAACGACGATAACGGGACGCCTTTTCGCAGTTTGCGCCGGCTGGAACAGTCTCTGGCCAAAAAGTCCGGCAATATTCTGTTTGCCATGAACGGAGGAATGTTTGACGATGAAGGCCGCCCCATCGGCTATTACGTCGAGTATGGAAAACGGATCAAGAAACTCAACCAGAAAGCGGGCGGCGGAAACTTCCACTTGCTTCCCAATGGCGTCTTCTTTGGCGATCAAAGCAGCTGGCAAATCCGCACCACAGACTATTTTTCAGAAAACGTAACAACGCGCCCAGACTTTGCGACCCAATCGGGCCCGATGCTGGTTATAGACGGAAAATTACATCCCAAAATTGCGGTAAACGGCGCGTCTATAAACATCCGAAATGCCGTCGGAATCGATGCTGACGGCCGCGCCCATTTTGTTATCAGCGAGGTGCCCGTTTCTTTTGGTAAACTGGCCCGTTTCATGCGCGATGAGCTAAAATGTGCGAATGCGCTTTATTTGGACGGAGCGGTATCTGCCTTATGGTATCCCGCCGGTGACAGACAAGATGCCGGTGCATCACTTGGTCCGTTGATCGTCGTAACGAAAGCTGCCAAGGAAACGCAACAATGATCTTGGTTATCGACAATTATGACAGTTTTACATGGAATCTTGTCCATTATCTGATGGATTTAGGTGCAACGGTGGAAGTTGTTCGCAATGATGCCATCACGGTGTCAGAGGCAATGTTGTCGGGTGCCGAAGCATTCTTGATTTCTCCCGGTCCTAAAACTCCTAATGAAGCTGGCATCAGCCTTGAACTCGTCGCGGCTTGTGCAGAATCTAAAAGACCTCTGCTGGGCGTCTGCTTAGGTCATCAGGCGATTGGTCAGTATTTTGGCGGGAATGTCATTCGCGGCGGTTTGATGCACGGAAAAACCTCGCCGGTGACACACGACAATAGCGGCCTGTTTCAGGGCCTGCCATCGCCTTTTACCGCCACCCGTTACCATTCGCTCATCGTAGAAAATGTTCCTGACACTTTGGTCGTCAACGCAAATAGCGACGATGGTCTTGTCATGGGATTTCGGCATAAGGAACTGCCCATTCATGGCGTGCAATTTCACCCAGAGAGCATTGCCACCGAATATGGTCATGAAATGCTGGCAAATTTCATGACCTTGGCGGGGATGAAAGTAAAACCCCGGTGAGTGTTGCGAAAAATATGCAGATTTTTTGCGATATTCTTGACGGCAAATTGGACGTTAATTCTGTCACGCTTTTTCTGACCGAACTCGCCGATCGCGGCGAAACCGCCGACGATATTGTCGCCGCAGTCTTGGCAATGCGTGAACGAATGGTCACAGCCAAAGCCCCCGATGACGCTATCGACGTGTGCGGCACCGGCGGTGACGGACAACATAGTTTGAACATATCAACAACCGTTGCGTTGGTGGTCGCCGCGCTTGATGTTCCTGTCGCCAAGCACGGCAATAGAGCCGCGTCGAGCAAAGCGGGAACCGCCGATACATTGGAGGCTCTGGGACTGGACCTGCAAAAGGCTGCTGCAGGGGCGGAACGGACGCTTTCGGAAATCGGGATTGGATTTTTCTTTGCGCAAAATCATCACCCTGCCCTCGGACCGCTGGCACCAATTCGCAAAGCCATTGGCAGGCGGACGATTTTCAATTTACTAGGTCCGCTATGCCATCCTGCCAGTGTAAAATACCAGCTTGTCGGAGTTCCCTCGCCCAACCTTGTCGAAATATATGCCGGGGCCGCCAGTAAGTTGGGCTATAAAAAAATCATGATCGTTTGCGGCGAAGAAGGCTTGGACGAGATATCAATTGCTGGGCCCACCAAAGTCGCGATGGTCGAAAATGGCACCGTCACGTGTTCAACGCTCAGCCCAGAAGAAGTCGGCCTTAGCCGCCAACCTTTATCTGCGATCAAGGGCGGCGACGCGGCATTTAACGCTGCTGCTTTACTGCGATTACTTGACGGTGAAAAAGGCGCGTACCGTGACGCTGTTTTATTGAACAGCGCCGCCGCGCTGATGGTTGCCGGTGTAACGCATAGCTGGGAAGAGGGTGTCGAAGAAGCCGCCGAGATCATCGACAAGGGCCTCGCCAAGACGTTGTTGAATTGCTGGATTGCGAACCAATGAACAAGTTAGAAGAAATTTGCGCGAACAAGCGCGTTGAAGTAGCGGCGCGCAAATCCAAAACTTCGGACCATGATCTAGCACAATTGGCCGCAGCGCAGACTTCGCCCCGCGGTTTTAAAGCGGCTATTGACCTCAAGGTGGCATCTGGCTTTGCTTTGATTGCGGAGGTTAAAAAGGCAAGCCCTTCCAAGGGATTGATTCGATCAGATTTCGATCCTGCTGCCCATGCCCGCGCCTATGAATCGGGCGGTGCAGCGTGTCTTTCTGTTTTGACTGATGCCCCCTTTTTTCAGGGGCATGAGGAATATCTGGTCGCGGCCCGCGCTGCCTGCGATCTCCCGTGCCTGCGTAAGGATTTCATGCTGGATCCTTGGCAAGTCACCGAAGCCCGCGGGTTTGGAGCAGACGCGATTTTGATCATAATGTCTGCTGTCGACGATAATTTGGCGGCTGAGCTTGAATCCGCAGCAATTGAACTTGGCATGGACGTCCTTGTCGAAACCCACGACGCCACCGAGTTCGAGCGCGCATTAAAATTGAAGTCGCGTCTAATCGGTGTAAACAATCGCGACTTAAAGGATTTTACAGTCGATTTCGCACGGACCTATGAGCTGGTTGCGAATGCGCCAGCAGACTGCACATTCGTGGCAGAAAGCGGTCTTAACAGCCATGCAGACTTATTGGCTATGGAGAAGCACGGTGTTCGTTGTTTTCTTGTCGGTGAAGCACTTATGCGGCAAGATGATGTCGAAAAAGCAACACGAAGGATGTTGACCGGCAAATGACCAAGTTAACTCATCTTGATGAAAATGGTTCGGCCCAAATGGTCGACATTTCCGCCAAGGACTCGTCACTGCGTGAGGCGGTCGCTGAAGGCAAAATTTCAATGTCACTGGAGGCGTTGAATTCCATAAAAGCTGGCTTGGTAAAGAAAGGCGACGTGTTGGCTGTCGCCCGCGTGGCCGGAATAATGGCCGCAAAAAAAACAAGTGAGCTAATTCCGCTCTGCCATCCACTCGCTTTGTCCAAGGTGTCGATTGATTTTGTGTTCGAAACAAACGCCATCCACGTTTCGGCGATGGCGCGGCTGTCTGGACAAACTGGCGTAGAGATGGAGGCATTAACTGCGGCGTCAATCGCATTGCTCACCGTTTATGACATGGCCAAAGCGCTCGACAAAGACATGGTCATTTCAGATATTCGTTTAATTTCTAAATCAGGCGGAAAATCAGGTGACTGGTCCACTAGTCGATGATTGACTTGCATGTAGCCCAGCAGCGGCTGCTTGCACTTGCCGCGCCGTTACCGGCCAAAGAAGCCGCGATCTCTAATTGCGTCGGCCAGTTCTTGGCGTCTGACATCCATGCCAAACGAACCCAACCCGCAGCAGATTTATCGGCGATGGACGGATACGCCGTTCGTTTCGATGATTTGATCAGTGAAATCAGCGTGATTGGTGAAAGCGCAGCCGGAAAGCCATTTAATGGCAAAGTTGCTGCATTTGAAGCTGTCCGCATTTTTACCGGTGCGCATCTTCCCGGTGGTGCCGACACCGTATTGATGCAGGAAGATGCAATATTAGAACAAGGTAGGCTTAGGATAAACGGGATTGGCCCGAGCGCAAAAGGACAGCATATCCGGCTCGCTGGATCAGATTTCCAAGAGAACCAATTGTTGCTGACAAAGGGGCAAAGGTTAAACGCTGGCGCAATCGCAGTGGCCGCGATGGGCGGTCACGGCGGACTAAGCGTTGGTAGCGCACCCAAAATCAGCATCATCGGGTCCGGCGACGAGCTGGTGCCGCCCGGCCAAGCAACCTCGTTTGCGCAAATTCCGTCGTCGAACAATTTAATGATCGCCGCATTGCTGGACAATTTGCCTTGCGATGTCACAGACCATGGCATCGCCGCCGATAATCTTGCTGCATTGGAATCTAAATTGGACGAATGTTCAGGCGCTGATGTCATTGTAACGTCCGGCGGCGCTTCGGTCGGCGATCATGACTTGGTAAGAGCGGCGCTCATTAAAATGGGTGCCGAGATCGATTTCTGGAAGGTAGCAATCAAGCCCGGAAAGCCATTGATGGCGGGGCGGTTGGGTAAATCTGTGGTAATCGGACTTCCTGGCAACCCAGGATCGGCGTTTGTTACGACTGTTTTGTTTTTGTTGCCTCTCGTTCGGCATCTTGCCGGCAGTAATGCGCCGTGGCCTAAAGTGATGGCCGCAACCTCAAAAGTAGACATCCCTATGGGAGGAACGCGAACCGAATTTGTCCGCGCAAAAATTGATGAAAACGGTATTGCTCCGTTAAGCGGACAAGATAGCGGCCTCACCTCATCCCTTGCCGCCGCCAATGCCTTGATTGTCAGGCCAGTGGCGGCGCCACAGGTTCCGGCGGGAGAACAAGTGAACTTTGTTTTGCTGTAGCTTTCTTGCCAGTTGACATATCCCTATTTGTTCTCTAATCGTTCCCAGTATGTTTAATGGTGAAGGAACAAAGTGATGCTGACCTCCAAGCAAAATGAATTGTTGCGTTTCATTCATGATCGGCTGGAAAACAGCGGTGTATCGCCTTCGTTTGAAGAAATGAAAGATGCGCTCAATTTAAAAAGCAAGTCTGGGGTGCACCGCCTAATAGGCGCATTGGAAGAACGCGGATTTATTCGCCGCTTGCCCAATCGGGCACGCGCACTTGAAATTCTGCAATTGCCTGAGGGCGGCGGTGCCCGCGCTGTCAACGTTGTTTCGCTGGCGTCTGCCGCAGCCAAAGCTCCCCCCGCGCAGTTGCCAGTGGCAGCCAATGATGTGATTGAAATTCCACTGCACGGCCGAATTGCCGCCGGTGTGCCGATTGAGGCGATGGAAGGTCAGAATTCACTTTCCGTCCCAATGGCACTTTTGGGTGCAGGCGAACATTATGCTTTGGAAGTTTCTGGAGATTCGATGATGGATGCTGGAATATTGGATGGCGATTATGCGTTGATCAAACGCACCGATACAGCGCGCGATGGAGAAATTGTGGTCGCATTAGTACGCGATGAAGAGGCAACCCTTAAGTATCTGCGACGCGAAGGTTCGCAAGTTCGTTTGGATCCTGCCAACGCTAGCTATGAACCGCAATATTATGCTGCAAATGAAGTTCGCATTCAGGGTAAGTTGGCAGGGCTTTTGCGCCGTTACCACTGATGTTTGAGGGTGATGACGTATGGATGAACCAAATTGGTTGGCGGAAGTAAATTCCGTCACCCTTTGGTTTGCGCTGTCGCGCATTAATACTTGTAATGTAGGATTTGTTCTGGGAACAAAGCTCTTGGCTGCTTTTTCTGGGCTTGGCTCTTTGACAATGTTGGCGATCAAATTACGCCCTTCGCAGTTGGATTTGCGAAAACGTAAAATTACAAAATAACGATGATGTTGGAAATTATCTATACTTTAACTAGCAATTTAGTTCAAAATAGGTGTCAATCTTGTCAACTAGGTGTCAACTTGGCTATTTCGACATAATGTCATTTCGCGCCAATATTCAGGGGCAAATACTGCTCAATCTGACGCGGCAATGTCAACTAAGAGGTTGGCTTGGTTTGCGAATTTGGAGTCGCTTGCAGTGCGCCTTCGTTGATTTTGTTCTCGGGCTGAGAATGCTCTCTTTTTGTGGCGACATACCAAGGCGCATTTGGATTTTGCTCGGCGACATTAGCAATGCGGCCATCCTTCAAATAAAATGCTAACCCGCCGGATTGCTCTAACATGTTACGATCCGCTTTGATCCAGCGAGGCTTGCAGGTATATGGCAACCACCGCTCACTAACAACTATATCGACACGTCGGCAAGCCGCGGCCAACTCCATTGCCGGAATTGAATAGCGTGTTCGGATAGCCAACACCGTCCAATCGCGCCCCCCCCGGCGCAATACAATGACACAGCTATCAGGCGAGCAATTCGTTCCTGGCCAATCTTCGATAGCTATTGGATCGCCAGCTATACCTGCATTCTCTAGCAAGGTATTGCGCACATATTCACCAGCAAGTGGCCTAAGTAGCGCCAATTTGCGGCCCGGTTCAACGATCGCTAGATGTTTGCCATCGCCCGTCACAAGGATATCCGGATAAGGTGCTGTTATTATGCCAACCAATCCGATCAGGCATGGCAATAATCCGAACCAGCGTGCAGTCGTCTTAAAGATACCACACCAAAGCGTTCCCATAACAATAATGACAAACGCCCAGCTTGGCATCGCAGGTAAAGTGGCAACGGCACCGGGTAAGTCACTTACATAGTGCGCTATCACCAAGATGGCTGAAATGCCTTGCCCGGCCATCCACCAAAACGCCCCTCCCAAACCGAAAAAGTCAAACAGAATTGCCAATGCCTCAAATGGCATAATGAAAAATGTTGTTAGCGGAATAGCAATGATATTGGCCAATGCGCCGTACAAACCTGTCCTGTGAAAATGGAACAATGTTATCGGCGCGAGCACCAGTTCTATTGCTAGGCCGGTTACCAGCAATCCAAATAATGCCCGCAACAACCGATCTGCGATCCCGGCTAAATCCTGCGCCGCAAAAGTGCGCATCCATTTCGAATCATGCAGAACAATTATCGTCGATACCGCCGCAAAGCTGAGCTGAAAGCTAGGCCCGGCGAGCGCCTCGGGCCAAAATAGCAATATGACTGTGGCCCCGAATGCTACCAGTCGCAAACTCAATGCATCACGTCCCAAAGCCAGCGCAGCCAATATCATCAGTGCCGCGATACACGACCTAACGGTTGGAACCTGCGCGCCGGTCAACAAGGTATAGCCGATTGCGCCAGCAGCGGCGGCCAATGCCGCATAAACGGGCACGGGTTGCCGCAATGCAAATCGAGGGAACAATGCCAATGTCTTGGCAAACATCAAGAAGATTGCTCCAACCACAGCTGTTACATGCAGCCCGCTGATCGACAAAAGATGGGCCAGACCGCTGCGGCGCATGGCCTCTGCATCTGCCTCCAAAATTGCGCCCTGCTCACCTGTTGCGAGTGCAAGCGCAATTGCGCCGCTGTCTGCGGGCAATGACCGCTTGATTTGTCGCGCGATCCACGCACGTGCACCGCCGAGGAATTCAGTATGCGTCGACGCCTTGTGCAATTCCACGACGCCGAGCGCTGATCCCGACGCCCCGATGCCTGAAAACCAAGCTCGCCGCGAAAAATCATAAGCACCGGGAAGAGTTGGTCCTGCGGGCGGCATCAACCGGGCTCGTAACTTAATGACCGCGCCCGGCACAAATTCTGGCCGGAATTGATCCGGATTCAAGTTCACACGAATTTTTGACGGCAAATTTGTATGTCCGCCAATTGCTAACTCAAATCTGACCTTATTTCTTGCCGCCAGTTGCTCTACTTTTGTGATTCGTGCGTAAAATTCCGAAATTTGAATTTCAGTGATTGGCAGCGCTGAAAAAAATGCCGATTTTATCATAATTGCCAGAAAACCTGCATTGAAAGTCAATACTGCAAAGTTTGCGGCAACGCGCCACCGTTGTTTTGCCCTGCCAATGTTAACTAAAACGACCAATATTGCCGACATCGCCAATATGAAGAATAGCGCGCGATCACCCAATATTTCCCATCCAATGATACCTGCGCCCATGCCAACGGGAATCCACAACGGTAATTGATCACGTTCGTCAGACAACCAGCCTTCAATCGCCGCCTCAATGGCCGCCAACACTCTCCCAAAAGGCTTTTGCGAAAGGTGCGTTTCAAACAGGTTTTCAGTTAAGTAAGTCAATCAACTTGCCCCTTTAAACGCACACTCAATTGATGTGCATGTTGCACAAACGCCGTATTCATGCTGCTTTGCCTTGACGAGCAGATCGATTACACACATGGTCAATTATGCATTAAGACAGCCTTCTTCTCCCCAAGAAAACGTCAGTTGTTTCCAAAGCCGCGCAAACACAACAACGCACGCTCGAAAACATTAGTTGCAAGGGTTATTCCTGAGCGTCAATGGGCGTGTGCAATATTAATGTTTATTGGAATTGACTGTCAGGCCGCTATTGGGCAGGTCGCGTCTTAAGTGTTTAACAGGAGTGAAGTGTATGAGCGATAGCGTTGCAACGCTGAAGATTGGCGAAAATTCGTATGAATTTCCGGTAATTAAAGGAACGGTCGGCCCGGATGTAGTCGACATTCGCAAACTTTATGCGCAAACGGATCGCTTCACATTCGACCCTGGTTTCACGTCAACAGCCAGCTGCGAATCAAAACTCTCTTATATTGATGGGGATGCAGGGATATTACTGCACCGTGGATACTCGATTGAACAATTGTCAGAGCAATCGAGTTTTATGGAGGTTTCATACCTGCTGTTGAACGGCGAATTACCTTCCCAATCCGAACTCAGCGAGTTTAGCCACACGATTTCACGCCACACCATGTTGCATGAGCAATTGGCGACATTCTATCGCGGTTTCCGCCGTGACGCGCATCCCATGGCGATCATGTGCGGCGTTGTTGGCGCATTGAGCGCATTCTATCATGACTCAACCGACATTAGCGATCCACTCCATCGCAAAATTTCGAGCCACCGGTTGATTGCAAAAATGCCCACAATTGCCGCTATGGCATATAAATATTCTGTAGGTCAGCCGTTCCTTTATCCCGATAATAACCTTTCATACACAGGCAATTTCTTGCGGATGACATTCGGAGTTCCGGCGGAAGAATATGTCGTCAATCCAATTATCGAAAAAGCGTTGGACCGGATATTCATCCTGCATGCGGACCATGAACAAAACGCGTCAACATCAACAGTTCGCTTAGCGGGATCTTCGGGTGCCAATCCTTTTGCATGCATTGCGGCGGGGATCGCTTGCCTGTGGGGCCCGGCGCATGGCGGTGCAAATGAAGCTGCGCTCAACATGCTGCGGGAAATCGGCACGCCTGATAGGATTCCGCATTACATTGCGCGTGCAAAGGATAAAAATGATCCTTTCCGGCTGATGGGCTTTGGCCACAGGGTTTACAAAAACTACGATCCGCGTGCGACGGTCATGCAGAAAACGGTTCGCGAAATTCTCACCGAGCTAAATGTGAAGGATCCAATCTTCGAGGTCGCTTTGCAATTGGAAGAGATGGCGCTTAACGACCCGTATTTCATCGAGAAGAAATTATTCCCCAATGTGGATTTTTATTCTGGTATAATCTTGTCGGCAATCGGCTTTCCGACCGAAATGTTCACCGTGTTATTTGCATTGTCGCGCACGGTCGGCTGGGTCGCACAATGGAATGAGATGATTTCCGATCCCGGCCAAAAAATTGGACGTCCAAGGCAACTATATAATGGTCCTACCTATCCGCGAATATACGGATATGTCAAGCCGCTAACCGGATCGTAGGCAGGAAGGGTAAGGGTGAATTTTGCCCCGCCCCGCTCGGTTTGCGACACGATCAGATCGCCGCCCATTGCGCGAGCTAATCTGCGCGAAATATATAGACCAAGGCCACTGCCACCGTCACCCGAACGGCCCAATCGTTCGAATTTATTGAAGACCTTTTCGCGGTCGTCCTCTGGAATTCCGTTACCCTTATCGCTCACAATCAATGCAGACATTTGACCTGCTTGCGCAATTTCGATGCTAACTTGCGTGCCATCGGGCGCGTACCGAATCGCATTCGTTACAAGATTAATTACGATCTGCAAAACACGCCTAAATTCCGCAACAGCCGGAATGACCTGCTTGTCGTCGGGAACTTTAATGTTGATATCGTGATCGTCCGCTTTTAGTGCCAGCAGCCCTGCAACTCGGCGGGAAATATCGCCAAGCTCGATCGAGTCTTTGGCCGTCAAAAAGCCGGGGCGTTCGATCGCTTCGAGATCTCCCAGATCGTCAACCAAAGTGACAAGATGCCGCGCTGCGTCCGCAATGTCTTTTGCATAGGTCGCGTAGCTGTCGCGAATCGGTCCCCTTAATTTGCTGCCAATAGTTTCTGCATTGGCAATGATCCGTCCCAATGGTTGGCGAAGTGCTGTTCCCAGCTGCTGTCCAAACAATCGGTCGTTTTGATCCGTTTTTGTGATTTCTTCAACTTGACTGATATTGACCGGAGTAAGCTGCACCACATATCCAACGAACGTTTGTTGATGATCATACTTTGGAATGCCCAAAGCTGAATATCTCTGCCCATTGCTACCTAACGAGACATTAACCACCTGAATAGACAAATGCTGCTCTAATGCGCCCAACAATACGCCATTTCCGTCGCCGCCATTCTGCAGTATTGTGGCTGCCGCCACACCGATCTTGATATAGTCGCTTCCGCCATCACCTGTAACGGAAACCAGCAAGAGTTGCCGGTTGAAAATCAATTCAATCGCGCCATCAAATCGATTTAGTTGCTCTTCGCGAAGAAATACTTCGCCCATCTTTTGCTCCGACCGCCATCCAATGACGGTCAATCGTACCAAGCCATTTAGCAGTTGCGATTCTACCCACAGTTCGATGTCTTCGTCTTCATCGGCAACTTTAACAGCTCGTGCGAGCCGCATTTGAAATTTGCGAGTGGCAGCGGCCATCGCAGCCAAAGAAGGAATAGCTAACGCACCACCTTGTTCGCCGCCTGCCAAAAAATGCAGGCGCAAAATTGGGCTGTCTGCTCGGATCAGGCGGCCATCAGCCGCAACGTCGACTAATATCGGTTGAGCAAGAGCAATCTCGCCGCTCATGGAGTGCCATTGTCCATGTCAGAAAAAGCCAAATGCCGCACCCGTCCGGTCGCCCAATCGCCAATTGCAGCCTTGGTGTCTTCGATAGTTACAACGTCATAGTGACGTTCGATGTTGTTTATCTCCAGTGGTGTTAAGTTGAACCCCTTTAATAAGCAAATGATACCCGTTGCGTCTTCGCGGATCAGTTCACAACACCGCAATAGTATCGCAATTGGAGCGCTTGAATGCCCGTCAAGTAATCGTAAGACATGATTGTGATCCAACCCAGTGCGTGCGGAAACCGCCGCCGCAAAGATCGTCGCACCTGATTTTCCGGGTTCAAAAAGTTCGGTGCTGAATTTGGTTGGCAAGAAATGGACAATCTTGCGAGCTGCTACACTTGCCGAATTGGTTTCATCGTGGTTTGCCAAAAACAGCTTTGCATTCTCGACATGTTGCTCATTCTTATTGCCGGAAAGAATTTGCAAAGCCGCGACAACCCGCCAAGTTGTTTGATATAATAGTTCGGTGGTTAACTCGCGATAGATCAGTGCAGGAGCGCGGCGCAAGAGAGTTTGGCTGGTCAATATAGTTTGAGCGGCTTCTGCCACCAACGCGTTGCGATCGGAAAGTAATCGCGCTGGAAGCTGGTCGACCAATCTGGTTTCGCCGCTTGCTAAAATTTTGTCGTTTAGTCGGTCGTTGGCGAATTGTGCGAGAACGAAATCTATCAAGGCGGGTTCACGTAAAAAACCTGACTTTACGAGCATATCCCAACAAAACGGAAACCTATGTTCACGCTCGGCATCTTGCGTGAGAATTGCTCTTTCTATCCCAGAAATTAAGTCACGCATCTTCGTCGCTGCAGCCGAAAGCATCTCTTCTGTCGGCGCTTGATGACCCGAAGGAAATGCCATGGCAGACACATCCATGCACAAGGCTTGCACATCACGAGCATAATATGCTGCAACGCTTAGCAAATCATCGTCGGTAGGTGTTCGTTGTTCCAAAGCCGGTTCCATAGTATAATCCAACGAAACCTTAGAGAAATTGAGTTAATTTGGATTTAACCTCGCGGTGTTGATCCACTCCAATTTACAGTAAGAATGAGGGCCAATAGCTGCCCGATTGCGATCAACATAAACCCGGATATCAGCAATTCTGAAATTGCAAACAAGGCCAGGATGATCGCCAACAATGTCGGCGAACACAAAAGCAACCTGCTCCAACCAGGCTTGGCCACGCGTAAGGAAATAACCAAAAGGCCAATGACGATCGTGGCAACGAATAATTTGATAGGTAGTTGGCCTGACCAATTCCAGAAAACTGCGACAAATGATGCTGCCAAAGTTGTCCAGGACGCCGCTTTTACGAGATCAAGGGCCTTTGGCTTGGGCGGAGGCTGTCGCAGCAATGCACTTAACTGCAGTCCGAAAATTGATACAATCGCAGCAAGCGCCGCAATGACCGGGAAACCTGCAATGGCCCAGGCTAATGTTACCAAAACGGAAAGTCCGGCAATAATATCAATCGGCGACGCGCTAAAAGACGTCCGCAAAATAGAATTGGCTAGTCGCGCAGACAAAGGAGAAAAAATAAATTTTTCAATCACACCGTCGACATCAGCCGATTTTGATAGCAAAATTTGTTTTGTCAACCGCTCTGCGTTGGTGGCAGTTTTAACTTTAGATAGTTGATTTGAAACTATCAAATCTTGCTTGAGTGGCCTGTGCACGACCAAATCTTGCAGTGCACGGCGTAGCAATGATGAACTTATGCTCCATTCATCCGGCAGTGATGCAATCGCTTCGACCGAATTGGCATCGAGCATAGCAATTCCCGACCAAAAGCTATTCAAATCAATGCGTTCAAAGACGGAGTTTTCATCTCGCCCATCCAACGTCGCGATAAAAGGCGACACTTGCCCGACAATTTCGGATAGCAAGCCTTCGTCTGTGTAAACGCCATCAGACAAAATGAACAACAATCGGCCAGGTTCAATTTTACCCCGCAATTCGGATGGCGACCTGATAAAATCGACAACAATTCCGCGCAGCCGCGCCCGGTCGGCTATTGCGGCAAGCGCGCCAGGCAAACTGTCAATTTCCACCAGAACATGACGGATGCCGCGCTTAGCCAGTTGGTTAATCTGAAATTCCACGAAAGGCATTCCTGCCAGCGGAAGCAATGCTGCGCCTATGCTGCTTTCAGGTATACCGTATTCGGTAGCAACGAAGTTCGATAACCCAACTGCGCTAAGTAACGCAGCGGCTATCTTTGGTGACTGTAGATCGGGTGTTGCTGAATACATGTTTCCGATATGGCCAACACAGCGAGTTTGCCAAGATAATTCTTGGTTGAAGGCCTAATTAGATCAATCGGTGATCTTCGATTTCTCGAATCGCCATTTCAAGTTGCCGAATTACAACGGGATCACCGGGTGCACCAATGCTGGCCTCGTCGGCGAGCTCGATCAAGCGGCTCGCACCAAAACTGGCTGCCAACCCCTTCAATCGCCAGCTAGAATATTGCCAATTTGCGTCGCAACGCGATCTGGTTAGCAAACCCAGCTGCCGCTTTGCGCTCTCAACAAATGACGCACGCAGTTCTGCGGCAAGTGCAGCATCGTCTCCTGCTGCAGCCTTTAAAGCTGTGTCAAATGCGCCATAATCAACCGACATTCAACCGCATTAGCCCAAACTAGGTTAACTTTACGTTTCCTGATGCAAATTTTGTGGTAAACAGCGCTTATGACTTCCAGTTCGACCATAATTGGTATCACCCGGCAAAAACCTGAGGGCGCCGAAACAACAACGACAGATGCTGGCCAGCCATTGGCATTCAGGTCCGGTGACGCGGATGACGGCCTGATTACCAGTGACGAGTTGGATCCGTCCGAGATATTGTATACTGGCAGCTATACCGTCGACGATTTGGATCAATCAAGTAACTGGAAAGCCAGTATTACACCAGCATTACTGGCCGCCGCGTTGATTGCCTGGACTGGTTATTTTATTTGGACATACCAGTCTGAAATTCTCGCCGGACTGAACGGGGAGCGCATTGTCACTTTGCTGGGTAGCTGGTCTATACCTGCATTACTTATCGGCGTGCTATGGCTGATTGCGCTTCGCAGCAGCCACGCAGAGGCAACGCGTTTCGGTGACGTCGCGGCTTTACTACGTAGCGAGAGCGAGGCACTTGAAGTGCGCATGCGAACGGTAAATGAAGAAATTTCGCTTGCTCGTGAGTTTTTGGCACAAAATGCACGTGAATTGGAATCAGTTGGCCGACAATCCGCGTCTAAACTAATGGAGGCCGCAGAGCTGCTAGGTGCTGCGCTGTCCGACACTGATGCAAAAGCAAAGACACTGGAAGCAGTCAGCAATGCCGCGGCGACCAATCTGGAACAATTACGGAAACATTTACCGGTGGTCACCAGTGCAGCTAAAGATGTCACCAACCAAATCGGCAGCGCAGGCAACAGCGCCCAGATGCAGGTCAAGACGCTGATTGCCGGTTTGCAACGCGTGGCGGATGCAGGGACAAGTGCGCGAGAAAACATCGAAGGTTTGGAGGTTCGGGCAGGAGAAGCCGCTTTACAGCTGTCTCACATCATTTCGCAAAATGCGCAGGTATTGGAAGAAAGCGCAAATGTAGCCAGCGAACGCGCTGGTATGATGACTAAAGTTCTGGGTAACGCACAGGCAGAAATGGCAACCGGGCTGGCCAATGCCAATGAAGACATCAATGCTCTGGTTGATGTAAACCTGTCCAAATTGACGCAGCAGGTTGAGATGTTGCGCGAATCCTTGTCCGATTTGAATAAACAATCCGTGGTTGAAGATACCCGCGTTAGCGCGATGATCGATCGCATATCAGCGCACATTGATGACCGTGCCAACGTGTTGGCTGACCTTGACGCTGCATCTACTGAACGCACGGTCAAGCTAGCATTTGCCGTTGAGGCGCTGGTGACTTCTACCAATTCGCTCAATCAAAGCCTTGATCAAAGTGGCGGTAATGCCGATGCATTAGCCGAACGTTCGGCTAGTTTGCTGAGTGCATTGGAAAATGCAAAACGTGAGCTAGAAGTCGCCTTGCCGGAGGCATTGTCAACGACGGAGCAGCGGTTGGTCGGCAGCTTGTCCCAGATAGAAATTGCAACAAAAAATGCGCTGTCGCTCGAAGGGGCAAGCGACGAGATGCTGATTAAGCTTTCGACGATACAGAACCTTATCTCGTCGCAAAGCGGTGCTGTGTCTGACCTAATCAATGCCAGTGATACGCAATTCGCGGCATATCAGGAACAAGCAGATTCATTGGCAGCATCGCTGGTTGAAACGCGCGCAATGATGGAGCATTTGGCGGAAAGCGCGAACGACGGCTTGGTGGAAGCACTTCACAAAGTTCGCGACAGCACGAAAGAAGCCGCAGAGGCAAGCCGCCTGATCCTTGACGGTGAAATGAGCAACGTCGCCGAACGCCTGTCCGAACAAAGCAAAAAGGCACTTTCAACCGCCATTGAAAATCAGGTTGCCGCGCTGAATGGCATGGTTCAGAAGTCGTTCGAGAATAACGCAATGCTGTCTGATCAAGCAACAAAACGGATTTCCGATCAGCTTGCTGAAATCAATTCAATGACCGGGAATTTGGAATCCCGCCTAGCATCAGCGCGAGATGGGTTTACGGGGATCAATGACGACAGCTTTGCCCGTCAAATGGCGACGCTAACTGAATCGCTAAATTCGACCGCCATTGACGTTGCGAAGATACTATCCAACGAAGTCACTGACACATCATGGGCGGCCTATTTAAAGGGAGACCGCGGGGTATTTACCCGCCGTGCCGTTCGATTGCTTGATAGCGGGGAGGCAAAAACGATTGCGGCTTATTATGGCGACGACGCTGAATTCCGCGACCACGTAAACCGCTACATCCACGATTTTGAATCGATGATGCGCGTATTGCTCAGCACCCGTGATGGCAACACTATTGGCGTAACCTTGCTGTCGTCGGATGTCGGCAAGCTATATGTCGCATTGGCACAGGCGATAGAGCGTTTGCGCAATTAGACCTTACGTCACGGTCAGGATTCGGTGGAGCGATCTTCCGTTATGGCGAATTGGCCTCAAATTAATGCCTACATTGCCTAAGGCCGAAATCGCCCAAGTTGACACCGAGTTGACAAGATTGACGCCTATTTTGACATTTATCAAAAGCATGGCGCAAGATAATATCCTACATCATGGTTTTTTGTAGGGTTTTGCCTTCGCCGATTTTGCCGCGAAAAACTGATGATTGAACCGCCAACAATGTCAAAGAGCCAGCCCTCGACAAGCGGCCATGCACTGTGTTCCCAGAACAAATCCTACATTACAAGTGCTCATGTTAGCCTAAAGTTCGATCAAGTTGAATCGTCATTGCGAGCGGCGCGAAGCAATCCAGTGCCGCATAGACCTGCTCTGGATTGCTTCGTCGCTTCGCTTCTCGCAATGACTCTTGTTCAAAACAGATAGATTCTTACGCTCGATTATGCCGGTGAGAAGCCAAATCGTTGTGATACGGTTTAAACTAAACCGTGGCCCTGAGCCTGTCAAAGGGCGCTTGTCGGCTAGACGTACTTCGACAGGCTCAATACTACAGTGCAAATATCAGCGCGCGCTATAATCAACCTAACCCTCACTCACCCTAACTCGCCAAATTGTACAGCCAGTTAAAGCTGTCACGGTCAATCCAGCCATAGCTATAATTGGCGTAGTATAAGGCAAATAACGCCGCAGAGATCAACGTTGTCATCATCAGGATACGGCGCGGATTGAAATTTGCCGGCGCGCCGGGATCATGACCGGGCAACCGTTCAACGCCAAGCTCTTCATTGTTCCGCACACCAAATGGCAACACCACAAATGCCGTCATCACCCAGAACAACACATAAATTGCAACGATTGATACGGTGGTCATGCAGTCTCCAAAATAATGACGTCGACTATCGGCTTTTTACCGGTCCAAGCCGTGGCAACGCGGCGGACAGACAAGCGAACGGATTCGCGCAACCGTTCATAATCGCCCTTATTGTCGCGAACAGCCTTTGTCGCGGCCTCGCTTGCTTCGTCCAGAAACTCGTCAAGTGCTTCCTCGATCGGCACGCCGTGCAACCGGATCTGTGGTTCGCCGAGCAATGAATCACTGCCGTCCAGTGCGATTGCAACGGTGATCAGGCCGTATAATGAAAGCCGCCTGCGTTCATTGATTGTTGGCCCATCCGACGCGATGATAGTATCGCCATCTAATACCAATCTACCGGTGCGTTCCTGCCCGACAATCTCTGGCCCGTGCGGTGCCAAACGGACCACATCGCCATTGGATTGCACAATGGTTTTCGGAATGGAATGCGCCGCTGCAAAGCGCGCTTGTTCCGCCATGTGCCGACGTTCACCGTGAACCGGCACCAGAATTTCAGGTCTTATCCAATCATAAAGAGCGGCGAGTTCTGGCTGACCGGGATGGCCCGATACGTGCACATGCGCCTGTTTTTCAGTCACTGTGAGGATGTTACGGCGCGCCAGTTTATTCATGATCACACCGATGGCAATTTCGTTACCGGGAATTTGTTTGGACGAAAAGATAACGGTATCGCCCGCTTCCAACTTTACCGGGTGATTGCCTTCCGCGATCCGGCCCAAAGCAGCGCGCTCTTCGCCCTGCCCGCCTGTCGCCACAACCATCACGTCGCTGCGCTTCATGCCGTCGACGCTGTTCATATCGACGGTGTCCGGCATGTCTTTCAAATAGCCGTTGGCCTTTGCTGCATCAATGATCCGGTGCAGTGAACGGCCTGCGAAGCAGAGTTTGCGGCCACTTTCGCGCGCCACTTCACCCAACGTTTGCAGTCGCGCGCCATTTGAGGCGAAAGTCGTGATCAGCACCCTGCCCTTTGCCGCCTTAACAGATTTCAGCAAATCCGCTTTGACGCTGCCTTCGCTGCCGCTGCCATCCTGGTTGAATACGTTGGTGGAATCGCAAACCATGGCGAGTACGCCTTCATCGCCAATTTTGCGTAGCTCTTGCTCTGTCGACGGCTGGCCAATCACCGGCGCCTCATCAAGTTTCCAGTCGCCGGTGTGAAAGATGCGCCCGTAAGGAGTGTCAATTACCACCGCGCTCATTTCAATTATCGAATGCGCCAACGGAAACAGCCGGAAATCAAATGGACCCATCGAAAAACTGCCGCCCATTGGAATAACGCGCAGATCGATTTCATCGAGCAAGCCTTCTTCTTCGAGCTTTCCCCGGATCAATGTTGCGGTGAACGGTGTCGCATATAGTGGAACGCCAAGCTCCGCTGCCAGATAAGGAACGGCACCAATGTGATCTTCATGGCCGTGCGTTAAAACGATACCGAGCAAGTCTTTTTTGCGTTGTTCGATGAATTCCAAGTCCGGCAAAATTAGATCAACACCGGGATATTCCGCATTTGCGAACGTTAGCCCCAAGTCAACCATGATCCATTTGCCATCACAGCCATAAAGATTGACGTTCATGCCAATCTCGTCCGACCCGCCCAATGCGAGGAAGAGCAATTCTTTACCGGGGGTAGTCATATCAATATGGAACCTTATTTTTCTTGATTTTCAAACAGTATAGCGAGACCGCGCAAAGTCAGATCGGGTTCGATCCGATCAAACAAATGCGAATGTTGCTGGAACAAGGTGGCCAATCCACCCGTGGCAATCACCGTTACCGGCGCGGCAATTTCCGACTTCATCTTCGCTATAAGCCCTTCGACCATTGCAACATAGCCCCAATATATCCCAATCAACATTTGATGTTCAGTAGTTCGGCCGATCACGCTGGTGCTTTCGGGCGCCTCGATGGCGATGCGCGGCAGTTTTGCGGTCGCATTTACAAGCGCGTCGAGCGATAAATTGATCCCAGGAGCAATAATACCGCCACGATATGCGCCGTCGCCGCCAACATGATCTAATGTTGTTGCCGTACCAAAGCTGATGACAATTTTTTCGCCGGCAACCAACGATTGCGCCGAAATGGCGTTGACTGCGCGGTCTGCGCCTACGGATTGTGGCTCGTCAACCTTTAGGGCGATACCCCATTCGACCGGTGCTTTTCCGGCCACCAACGCAGCCACGCCAAAATATTTGCTTGAGAGTTGGCGAATATTGTGGAGCGCGCGCGGTACAACGGTCGAGCAAATTACCGCATCGACGTCGCCGCGCGCAAAACCCTCAATTTCCATCAATTGCAGCAACCACACCGCATATTCATCGGCCGTCTTGCGCGCATCGGTCGCGATCCGCCAGCGCGTCTTAATTTCTGTGCCATCGATCAACGCAAATTTTACGTTGGTATTGCCAGCTTCAATCGCGAGCAGCATAGATCATCCCCGGTTACACAAGAAAAACATCAGCAGCATGAATGACACGAATAGCACCATCCGCCAAGCGGAGCATTAGCGCCCCATCGTCCATCAAACCATCATAGATTCCCGACAATGACTCGCCATCAGGTAACTGAACATTCAGCGTGGTGCCAATGGGATGCGCCCGGTCCTTCCAGTCGGACAGAATGACTGCACTTCCAAATGTCCGCCATTGCAGCAGTGTTTCCGCAAAATCCTGCGCAAGTATCTCTACAAACTCTTGCGGAGCGGGCGGCGGTATGCCCAGCATCGCAATGCTCGTTACGGGTCGCCCCGTACCTTCGGGCTGGAATGACAGATTGACGCCAAATCCTGCGACCACTGCGTCGTTGCTGCGTTCCAGCAATATGCCGCAAAGTTTTTGGCCGGCCAACGACAGCAAATCATTTGGCCATTTGATTTGCGCCACTGAAAACGGCGATAGTTTCGATAATGATTTATGCACCGCCACCGCAGCAACAAACGCCAACGTTGCCGCAGCGGGATCAGACGGTTTCAGCCGAACAATGCTGCTGGCGAACAGGTTTCCCGCCGGGCTAATCCAATTACGGCCCAGACGCCCCCTTCCGGCATTCTGCGTATCGGCACGGAGCCACAGTCCTTCTGGTGCGCCTTGATTTGCGCGCAGCAGCAGATCCGCATTGGTCGATCCGGTCACTGCGACCTGTTCAAACATCGGCGTCAGAATAATGCCTGCGCCGCTTTTGCTGTGATCGCGGTAAGTATGCCGATCGAAAAATATCCGAGCGGACTAACTGCCAGCGCCATGACGCCCCCGGTGATCGCGAGTGTCGGGTCTGTGTCTTGAACAATCACACCATTTGGTTCGTCAAAATACATCAACTTGATGATCTTCAAATAATAAAATGCGCCGATAACCGAGCCAACCACGCCGATGATCGCAAGCGGAAATAGCCCCGCAGCAACAGCGGCATTGAACACCATCAGCTTACCGTAAAATCCAAACAATGGCGGAATTCCGGCAAGTGAGAACATCATGATCGCAAATATAGCCGCCAGACCAGGGCGTGTTTTGGACAGACCGGCGATATCGGACAATCCTTCTAACAACGTCCCCTCGCGGTCATGCAATTGCATGATGCAGATAAAGCTACCCAATGTCATGACCACATAAATCGAGAGATAGACCAGCATCGCCGCGACGCCCTGCTGCGTTGCTGCGGCCAATCCGATTAGGATAAAGCCGATATTGTTGATCGAGCTGTAGGCCAGCAAACGCTTTAAATTTTGCTGACCGATGGCACCAACAGCGCCGATAATGATCGACATTAAAGCGATAACGATGATGATCTGTTGCCAAGCCTCGATTTGGTTACCAAATGCGCCCAGCACCACACGTATCAGCAACGCCGTCGCCGCTACTTTAGGGGCGCTGGCAAAAAACGCCGTTACCGGCGTCGGCGCACCTTCATAGACATCCGGCGTCCACATATGGAATGGAGCCGCGCTTATTTTAAAGGCCAGTCCGGCCAACATAAACACAACGCCAAACAATGCGCCCATCCCGATTTCACCCGTCAGCGCAGTGCCAATCGCGTCAAATCCGGTAGAGCCAGTAAATCCATAGATGAGCGACATGCCGTAAAGCAAAATGCCACTCGCCAACGCGCCGAGCACAAAATATTTGAGCCCTGCCTCTGCGGACCGCCCATCGCTGCGGACAAAACTTGCCAACACATAAGCGGCAAGGCTGTTCAATTCCAAACCGATATAGAGCGTAAGCAGATCATTGGCCGAGACCATCAACCCCATACCGACCACCGCATACAGGATCAGCACAGGGTATTCGGCCCGCATCGCGCCAGCCTTTTCAAGGTAACGCGGTGCAATGATTAGAGAAACTGCGGCTGCAATGTAGATTAGAATTTTGGCAAAGCTACCAAAGGCATCCATCCGGTACAGCCCGTCAAACGCATCGCCGCCAAGGGCGAAAGCATCGTTGGTAAGCAAGTTTATCACAAATGCCCCTGCCGCGAACAAAACGCCTACCGACAATATCGAAAGCAGCCGTCCGCTATTTGGACGCCACGCAGCGATCAGCAACAACACCAACCCCGAAAAACTGATAATCAGTTCGGGTCGCGTAAAGTAAAGGGAAATGCCCATATCCATTAGTGGCTCCCCTCAGCCGCTTTTTCAGCATGACCGTTTGCTTTGTTTTCTGGGCCAGCATGGCCAGCAACGCGGTATTTTGCGGTGGTTTTGTCATGCGGCTTCATCGCAGCATCGCCCGCCGGAGCCGCCCGGTCAATTCGTGCAACAATGGTTGCCACGTCCCGGCGAATCGGTGACAAGAAACTTTCAGGATAAATGCCCATCCACAGCACAGCGGCCGCAATCGGAACCAATAGCCAAATTTCGCGATCATCCAGATCCGGCATCGCTGCGGCATCAGCATTCACTTGCTGGCCAAACGCCACGCGGCGATAAAGATATAGCATATAGCCTGCACCAAGAATTATGCCTGTGGTTGCAATCAATGTCGCCCAGGTCGAAACTTTGTAAAGCCCCGCCAACGATAAGAACTCGCCGACGAATCCGCTGGTGCCCGGCAAGCCGACGCTGGCCATTGTGAATAGCATGAAGAGCAACGAATATTTTGGCATGTTGATCGCAAGCCCGCCATAACGGCTAATCTCCCGCGTATGCAGCCGGTCATAAATTACGCCAACGCACAGAAACAATGCGCCCGACACAAGGCCGTGACTTAACATGACAATGATCGAGCCTTCAATTCCCTGCTGATTAAATGCAAACAGGCCGACGGTAACAATCGCCATGTGCGCAACAGAAGAATATGCGATCAGTTTCTTCATATCCTGTTGCACCAGCGCCACCAAAGATGTGTACACCACCGCCACCATCGACAGGCCAAAGATTAACCAGATGAACTGCGCGCTTGCCTCAGGAAACATCGGTAATGAAAACCGCAAGAAACCATATCCGCCCATTTTCAAAAGCACACCGGCAAGGATCACGGAACCCGCAGTCGGGGCCTGAACGTGCGCATCGGGAAGCCAGGTATGTACCGGCCACATCGGCATCTTGACCGCAAAGCTGGCGAAAAACGCCAGCCACAGCCAAGTCTGAGCCTTTGCCGGGAAGTCGTGGTTGAGCAACGTCGGAATATCCGCCGTCCCGGCCTGCTGGATCATCCACAGCATCGCAAGCAACATCAAAACCGAACCAAGCAGCGTGTAGAGAAAGAATTTATAGCTCGCATAAATCCGGTCCGCACCGCCCCAAATGCCGATGATCAAATACATCGGGATCAGCCCGGCTTCAAAAAAGATATAGAACAGCATCAAATCCTGCGCCGAGAATACGCCGATCATCAGCGCCTCCATCAGCAAGAACGCAGCCATATATTCGCCAACGCGGGTTTGGATTGTCCGCCAACTTGCACCGATACATATCGGCATCAGGAACACCGAAAGCATGATCAGCATCAACGATATCCCATCGATGCCCAGCTTCCACCCAATTGGGCCAAACAGAGATGCGCTCTCTGTAAACTGCCATTGCACACCGCCCGGATCGTAGTTGATCCACAGCAACGCGCCCAGCAATAGCTCGGTCAAAGTAATCCCGAGTGCGATGAGGCGTGCCATTTGCGGGCGTGCAAACAAGCACAAGATCGCTGCAATAATCGGCAACAATATCATGCCCGAAAGTATGGGAAAATGGCTAATAATCATCGTGCTTGCACCATCATCCAGCTAACCGCGGCGACAAGTCCGAGCAGCATCACAAGAGCATAGGTATAAAGATATCCAGACTGCATCCGCACCGCTATCCGGCTGGTTAATGCCACTGCGGCGGCCGAACCATTGGGACCAAAACGGTCGATGATGCCGACATCGCCTTTTTGCCAGAGCAAGCGGCCGAGCCAGAATGCGGGACGGACAAATATCGCATCATACAGCTCGTCAAAATACCATTTGTTCAGGAAAAAATTGTACAACGGACGGAACGTCGCCGCCAATTTCTGGGGCGCATCGGCGGAACGAATATACATCATGTATGCGACAGCCAATCCGGTTATCATTGCTATGGTCGATGACAGTTTAACCCACATCGGAACTTCATGCATCGCGTGCATCAAATGTTCGTTGAACGCCAAAGTGCTGTTCTTCCAGAAAGCAGCACCTGTTTCCGCCTCGATAAATGCGCCGTGAAATAAGAATCCGGCAAACACCGCGCCCAACGCAAGCACCAATAACGGGATACGCATCGACCAAGGGCTTTCATGGGGATGATAGCCCGCAGTACCATCATGGCTGTCATGCGCGTGATGATCGTTTGCGTGATGATCGTCATGCACTGCGTGCTGAATATGCTCGCTTTGATCCCAACGCGGCTTGCCAAAGAACGTCAGGAATATCAGCCGCCAACTGTAGAAGCTGGTCAAAAGCGCCGCCAACACACCGATGGCAAAACCATACATATGGTATGTCGAATTTGACGCAAAGGCCGCTTCGATGATCGCATCCTTGGAATAGAAGCCAGCAAATCCGCCCAGCCCAACTATACCAACGCCCGTGATCGCCAGCGTTCCTGCGATCATTGCCCAAAACGTAAACGGTATGGCTTTACGCAAACCGCCATAATAACGCATATCTTGTTCATGATGCATCGCGTGGATGACGCTGCCCGCGCCAAGGAACAACAGCGCCTTGAAAAATGCGTGAGTGAACAAATGGAACATGGCCGCGCCATACGCGCCGGTACCTGCTGCAAAAAACATATACCCAAGCTGCGAACAGGTGGAATACGCAATGACGCGCTTGATGTCGGTCTGCACCAGTCCGACTGTGGCCGCAAATATTGCCGTGGTTGCGCCCACTATTGTCACCACGTTCAAAGCAAACTGGCTGGTTTCAAAAAGCGGTGACAGGCGGCACACCATAAACACGCCCGCAGTAACCATCGTCGCGGCGTGGATTAGCGCGGAAACCGGTGTTGGTCCCTCCATCGCATCGGGCAGCCAAGTGTGCAGCCCCAACTGCGCCGATTTGCCCATCGCACCGATGAACAGCAACACGCAGAGCACCGACATCGTATCGACGCGGTAGCCTAGGAACCCGATACTGGAACCAACCTGCTGCGGCGCGGCGGCCAATATTTCCGGAATGCTGACAGTATCAAACACCAGATACACGCCAAATATCCCGAGCATAAAACCAAGATCACCGACACGGTTGACGACGAAAGCTTTGATCGCGGCGGCATTGGCGCTGGGTTTCTTATACCAAAAACCAATTAGCAAATAAGAGGCAAGGCCAACGCCTTCCCAACCAAAGAACATCTGGACCAGATTGTTGGCGGTCACCAACATCAACATAGCAAAGGTAAATAGCGACAAATACGCGAAGAAACGCGGCTGATCTGGATCTTCCTCCATATAGCCCCAGCTATACAGATGGACGAGCGCGGAAACGGTCGTAATCACGACCAACATTACTGCAGTCAGGCTGTCAACGCGCAGTTCCCAATTGAATTTCAAGCTACCCGACTGCACCCATTGCATGACGGGTTCGACATATGCCGCCTGATCACCGCCAACAAAGGCGAGAAAAATGGGCCAGCTAAGTGCGGCGGAAACAAACAACGCTCCTGTCGTCAGCGATTTGGCTGCGACCTTGCCCATCGCACGGTGACCGAGCCCCGCCACGATAGCCGCCAGCATCGGCAAAAACACTATGATTTGAATGGAAGTCAACGCCCCTTAACCCTTCATCCGGTTAACATCGTCAACCGCAATTGTTCCGCGTCCGCGAAAATAGATAACCAATATCGCAAGCCCGATTGCCGCTTCCCCCGCAGCAACGGTTAGCACAAACATCGCAAAAATCTGGCCCGTTAGGTCACCAAGAAAGGCGCTGAACGCGACCAAATTTATGTTTACGGACAGCAAGATAAGCTCAATCGCCATCAATATGATGATAACATTCTTGCGGTTCAGGAAAATGCCCAGAACGCCCATCACAAACAGGATCGCGCTGACCACCAGATAATGTTCGATGCCAATCATAGTTCCATCCCCTGCCCGACGCCGGGCTGCATATTGCGGACGGCATCCTGCGGGCGGCGTTGAACCTGACGGCTGATATTCTGGCCGCGTGTGCCAGTGCTTTTGCGGTGAGTCAGAACGATTGCTCCTACCATCGCAACCAGCAGAATCAGGCCTGCGCTTTCAAACAGAAACACATATTTGGTGTAGAGCAAATCGCCGATTGCTTGGATGTTCGGCACCTGATCATTCACGGTTGCCGCGCCCGCCGCTGGCGTCCCAAGCTTTACCGCGCCCGCACGATATGCGCCGATGCCCAATATAAGCTCGCTTACCAAAATGATCGCCAACAAAACGCCAAGCGGCAAGTTTTTGGCAAATCCGGCGCGCAATTCGGCAAAGTCGATGTCGAGCATCATCACCACGAACAGGAACAACACCGCGACCGCACCAACATAAACGATGACCAGCAACATCGCGATAAACTCTGCGCCGACCAGCACCATAAGGCCAGCGGCGTTAAAGAACGCAACGATCAGCCACAATACGCTGTGAACCGGATTGCGCGCAAATATCACCAAAGCAGACGATGCAATAAGCAGGCTGGCGAACAGGTAGAAAGCAAAGACTTGGATCATATTCCGCGCCCCTTAACGATACGGCGCGTCGGCGGCAAGGTTTGCCGCAATCGCGCGCTCCCATTTGTCGCCGTTATCAAGCAGCTTGTTCTTATCATAGAGCAGCTCTTCGCGGGTTTCGGTGGCATATTCGAAATTCGGGCCTTCAACGATAGCATCGACCGGGCATGCTTCTTGGCAGAAACCACAGTAGATGCACTTGGTCATATCGATGTCATAGCGCGTCGTGCGGCGGCTGCCGTCGTCACGCGGCTCAGCCTCAATGGTGATCGCCTGCGCCGGACACACCGCTTCGCACAGCTTACACGCGATGCAGCGTTCCTCGCCATTGGGATAACGACGCAGCGCATGTTCCCCGCGAAAACGCGGCGACAGCGGGTTCTTCTCAAACGGATAGTTGATCGTCGCCTTGGGCTTGAAGAAATATTGCAAGGTCAACCAATGCGCCTTGACGAATTCCCACAAGGTGAAGGATTTGATGAGGTGGGTGATGGTGGTCATTGATGATACTCCAACGTGTCATTGCCGACGTATGTATGAACGCAAACGGCCTTAGATTTGACTAGTTGCCCAGTTTTTCTACTGCTGAATTCGTATTCAAATTTTCTGCTGTTCTTCGATCCAATTTGCTGCAAACTAATAATGTCAATTTCGGATCCCTTCGGCACCTCAATGCTTACTCCATATTTTTCGTTTGACTCATAGGAGGCAAGCACACCGACCGGCCTAAGATACCAATTATCATGGCGCGATGGCCGCTTGAGACTCGCTCAAGCTTTAAATTAAATTGATCGAAATTAATCGAATTGGCTTGAATCGGCTTCTCAGATTTGCTGCTAAAGGCGCCCATTATAGTCTTATTCTCATACTTTTTAAGATCAGCAATATCTGCGTCCTCGTCCACATCAAATACCCACTCACCAAACACACCCAGAACAGCGAGATTGGCAGGAACACTTTCCAGCCCAAACGCATCAACTGGTCATAGCGGTAGCGCGGCACGGTGGCCTTTACCCAGCTGAACAGGAAGAAGAAGAACAGGATTTTGCCAAACAGCCAAATGATGCCGGGAATATCGAACCACGGGATCAGATCGATGTTCAACGGCGGCAAATACCCGCCCCAAAACAGCACCGCGTTCAGCGTGCACATCAACAACACATTGGCATATTCGCCGAGCCAGAACAGCGCGAAGGACATGGAAGAATATTCGGTCTGATAGCCCGCAACCAATTCGCTTTCCGCCTCGGTCAAATCAAACGGTGCGCGTGCGGTTTCGGCGAGGGAGGAGATGAAGAACACCACCGCAATCGGGAACAGCAGCGGGTTGACGCCGAACGCATTAATGATGCCAAATACATGGCCCGTCTGCGCCTCGACTATGCCGCCCAAGTTGAACGTGCCTGCCCACAACACGACCGAAATCAGGACAAAGCCGATGGAAACTTCATAGCTAATCATCTGCGCGGCGGCGCGCATCGCGGAGAAGAACGGATATTTTGAATTGGACGCCCAGCCCGAAATCACCACGCCGTAAACGCCTAGCGAACTGATCGCCAAAATATACAGCAAGCCAACATTGATATCCGCCAACACCGCGCCCGAATTAAACGGGATCACCGCCCACGCCATCAACGCGACGGTAAAGGTGATAATCGGCGCGATCAGGAACAGGCCACGGTTCGACGCGCTAGGGATGATGGTCTCTTGCAAGAACACCTTCAAACCATCGGCAAAGCTTTGCAGCAAGCCGAACGGACCAACGACGTTAGGCCCACGCCGCAACGCCATCGCCGCCCAGATTTTGCGGTCGGCGTAGATGATCATTGCTACCGCCAACATGAGCGGCAATGCAATGAGCAGGATGCCAGCAATGAGTGGCCGTAAACCATGCTCCTTCATACGACATGCCGAGATTTTGGAAGAATTCGGTCATTCCGCTGCCTCCAAAAACTGCTCGCCGTGCACCAATTCACTTGAACAGCGCTGCATCGTCGGCGATGCGCGGCAGATGGCGCCCGTCAGGTAGAAATCCTTGATCGGATAATCGGCGATTTTGCCGGAAACCGTGGCGGGGAGCTTAGGTTCAGCCCAACCATAATCGGCCAAGCCTTCCATGCCCAATGCAGGAACCGCCTTCGCCATTTCAACGCGCAACGCTTCCAGGCTGTCAAACGGCAATGGCTTGCCCAATACCGCCGATAACGCGCGGAAAATCGACCAATCCTCACGCGCGTCGCCGGGCGGGAATACCGCGCGTTCACCGCGCTGAACACGGCCTTCGAGGTTTACGTAAGTCCCAGATTTCTCGCTATATGCTGCACCCGGCAAGATGATGTCAGCATGCGCCGCGCCATTGTCACCATGATGGCCAACATAGACTTTGAAGCTGTTTTTGAAGAGGCTGTAATCCACTTCATCCGCGCCCAGAAAGAACGCCAGCTTTGGCTTTTTCGCCGCAAGCGCCTTGATGCCGCCATCATAAGCGTAACCAAGCATCAACCCGCCCATGCGCGCCGCCGCAAAGTGCAGGACGTTGAAACCGTTCCAGCCTTCTCTGACGAGGTTATACTTCTTAGCAAAAGCCAGTGCCGCGCCGTGGACGCCTTCATAACGCAGCGCGCCGCCGCCGACGATAATCGCCGGACGTTCGGCGCTTTTCAGCGCGTCGGCCAATGCCTTGGGGGCTTTGGTAAGCGCCGACAGATCATCGCCCAGCCATTCAACCTTATAGCTTAAATCGGTCACAGGCCCGATGGCAAAAACCTTCGCGCCGCGTTTACGCACCGCCTTTTGAATGCGGGTGTTGACCAAGGCCGCCTCACGCCGCGTGTCGCTGCCCACTAACAGGATGACATCTGCGTTTTCGATGCCCGCGATGGTGGTGTTGAAATTGACGGCGGAGAGTGACGACGTGTCGTAAGCCAAGCCCGTTTGACGCCCTTCGAGCATATCGGAACCGGCCAATTCGCGTGCCGCGAACATGGTCTCGCAGTCGGCCTGATCGCCCGCTAGAACCGCCATCGACGCGCCCGCATTGACAGCCTTAATTGCGGCAAATGCCTCGTCCCAACTGGCTGCGACCAATTTGCCGTTTTTGCGAACATAGGGTTTATCAAGGCGGCCATGGGTTAGGCCATCGACCGCATGGCGGGTTTTGTCCGACGCCCATTCCTCGTTCACATCTTCGTTAATACGCGGCAATGCGCGAAGCACCGCCCTGCCCCGGCTGTCGAGACGGATGTTAGTGCCGACCGCGTCCATCACGTCGATGCTCGGCGTTTTGGTGAGTTCCCACGGCCGCGCTTCAAACGCATAAGGCTTCGAAGTCAGCGCGCCGACTGGGCACAGGTCGACAACATTGCCCGACAATTCGCTGGTCACTGCGCGTTCGAGATAGCTGGTGATTTGCATATTTTCGCCGCGCCCAACCGCACCGATTTCCTCTATGCCAGCAACTTCCTCGGCAAAGCGGATGCATCGGGTGCATTGGATACAGCGGGTCATGACTGTCTTAACAATCGGGCCCATATATTTCTCGGTAACGGCGCGCTTATTCTCGTCATAACGCGATGCGCCGCGACCATAGGCCACCGACTGATCCTGCAAATCACACTCACCGCCTTGATCGCAAATCGGGCAATCGAGCGGGTGGTTGATGAGGAGAAATTCCATCACCCCTTCGCGCGCCTTTTTGACCATCGCGCTGTCGGTGCGGATGATCTGGCCCTCGGCGGCGGGCAGCGCACAGCTCGCCTGCGGCTTGGGCGGCCCGGGGGCAACCTCGACCAAGCACATGCGGCAATTGCCCGCGATGGACAGCCGTTCGTGATAGCAAAAACGCGGGATTTCCTTGCCCGCAAGCTCGCACGCCTGCAAGACAGTTGCGCCTGCGGGGACTTCGATTTCGAGGCCGTCTACGGTGACTTTAGGCATTATTCGCTCGCAATCTTCCAGAAGTTACACGCGAATTTTGTCATCACACCATACAAAAGCAATAACCGGAAGAACAGCACAATGTTAAACCGCCCATTGAAGGCAATCTGTGCAAGGCTGTACTCACTTGCATTTGGCATGGTACACTGTCAGTATGAAACGAAATAACAAACTAACACTTCAAACCATAGCCATAATCGGCATAACAAATACCAAGCAGCAGTGTTTGCGAACTCAGCTAATCCTTTTCGATGCATTTAGTCAATTCGAATGCATCAGCATTGCTAGTTCTAGCTTTTCAATGCAATTCTCGTCACATCAGCGCTCTAACTTGGTCGGAAATGTCTGACAGCAATGAGGGTTCACTGAAAACACTCATCGTAAGCCATCCACTAAGCCATTGGATCAGCCGAAAGAACGACACGGCAATTCAGTGTGTGCAGCAACTACCCTGGATCGCATAATCACTAGTTTTACGCATTGACTGTAAGACTAATTCATTCCGCCGCCTCCAACATCTCGCCGCCTTTGGCATCCGATAATCCGGCGTTCCATCTCTGGGCGGAAATGCTTGATCAGCCCCTGGATCGGCCACGCCGCTGCATCGCCCAGCGCGCAGATGGTGTGGCCTTCAACCTGTTTGGTGACTTCGTATAGCGTATCAATGTCGCCAATGTCGGCGTCGCCGGTGCGCATTTTTTCCATCACGCGCCACATCCAGCCTGTGCCTTCGCGGCACGGCGTGCATTGGCCGCAGCTTTCGTGTTTGTAGAAATAGCTCAATCGCGAAATGGCGCGGACGATGTCGGTGGCTCTTGTCCATCACGATAACGGCGGCCGTGCCAAGGCCCGAGCCAACCGCTTTCAACCCGTCAAAATCCATCGGCGCGTCCATGATTTGCGCGGCGGGAACCAAGCGGCACCGACGAGCCACCGGGAATCACCGCGAGCAGATTGTCCCAGCCCCCGCGAATGCCGCCGCAATGCTTTTCGATCAGCTCACGAAAGGGTATGCTCATTTCTTCTTCGACGACGCAGGGTTTGTCGACATGGCCGGAGATTTGAAACAGCTTCGTTCCCTTATTGCCTTCCCGCCCAAAACTGGCGAACCATTCGGGGGAGCGCCGCAAGATCGTTGGGACGACTGCGATACTCTCGACATTATTGACCGTTGTCGGGCAGCCGTACAGACCCGCACCCGCAGGGAATGGCGGTTTCAGGCGCGGCTGGCCCTTTTTGCCCTCAAGCGATTCAAGCATCGCGGTTTCTTCGCCGCAGATATATGCGCCAGCACCACGGTGCACGAACACGTCGAAATCATAGCCGGATTTGCAGGCGTTCTTGCCGATCAATCCCGCCGCATAAGCCTCTGCGACTGCTTCTTCGAGGACTTTGGCTTCAAAAATATATTCGCCGCGAATATAGATATAGGCCGCGCGCGCGCGCATCGCAAAGCCAGCGATCAACGCCCCTTCGATCAATTTGTGCGGATCGTGGCGGATGATCTCGCGGTCTTTGCAGCTGCCGGGTTCGCTTTCATCGGCGTTGATGACAAGGAAGTTGGGTCGTTCGGGCGACGGCGATTTGGGCATAAAGCTCCACTTCATGCCCGTCGGGAAACCAGCCCCGCCGCGTCCGCGCAGGGCCGATGCCTTGATACTGTCAATAATCGCGTCGTTGCCAGCTTCAAGCAGCTTTTTCGTCCCGTCCCAATCGCCGCGCTTTTTGGCGGCGGCAAGGTTCCATGGTTGGAAGCCATAGAGGTTGGTAAAGATGCGGTCTTTGTCAGCGAGGCTCATATTTTTTGTCCTCCCACGGCGTCATGCTGAACTTGTTTCAGCATCCATCGCGCAGCAGAGACCGAGAGGTTGATAGGAGAAATGGACCCTGAAACAAGTTCAGGGTGACGAATAATAAAAGTCATCATCACTTTGCCATCTCCAGCAACGACGTCGGTCCGCCTTCGGGGCAGCTTGTTTGCCGATCAATCTGCGGCCCAATTTTCACTGGCTTGCCGTCGGCCAATGCCTCGAGCAGCGCGTTCATGCTGTCATAGGTCAGGTCTTCGAAATTATCGTCGTTGATCTGCACCATTGGCGCATTGGCGCATGCACCAAGGCATTCGACTTCGGTGAGCGTGAACAGGCCATCGGGCGTGGTCGCGCCCTTTACCAGTCCGCGATTTTTGCACGCGGCCAGCACATCATCGGACCCGCGCAACATGCAAGGCGTCGTGCCGCACACCTGCACATGATAACGGCCCACAGGCGCGAGATTGTACATGGTGTAGAAAGACGCAACCTCATAGGCGCGCATATAGGGCATGCCCAATTGCGCGGCGACATATTCAATCACTGGCACGGGCAACCAGCCCTGCGTTTTGGTCGCCTCCCCCACTTGACGTTGCGCCAGATCGAGCAAAGCCATCACGGCGGATTGTTGGCGCCCAGCAGGGTAACGCGCGACATACATCGCAGCGGTTTTCTTGTTCGCGGGCGTCCAAGCAAAATCACCCCATTTGGCGCGGGTTTCGGTTTCGTCGGGGATGTGGGTTGCGTCAGCCATTCGAACTAATTCCAGTATCATTATCTTTAACTGAAAGTGCCGGATCATTTTTACTTCCCAAGCAAATCTGCTCAGCGAATAAACGGAAGATAGCATCCGAGTAGCGACCAGCAACCACCAGCAAGAATTCTGCATAAACTGATTGTTGCTGAAGTGCAGCTAAGGTAGCAACAATCCAAGAAAGAACCCACCAAAATGCCGTTATTGGGTCAATTCGAAAATTACAGCGAGTCCAATCGCATTAACACCGATTGCAGCTCAATCTTGCAGATACATCATGCAACGCTTTCCATGGTGTCTTCACCGGTCACACTCCCCAAACACGACGTCAATCGCGCCAATAATCGCGGTCGTATCCGCCAGCATATGACCTTTGCTCATCATCTCCATAGCTTGCAGATGGCTAAACGCGGTCGGGCGGATTTTGCAGCGGTATGGCTTGTTGGTGCCGTCCGCGACCAGATATACGCCGAACTCGCCTTTGGGGCTTTCGGTGGCAACATACACTTGCCCGGCGGGAACCTTGAAGCCTTCGGTGTAGAGTTTGAAGTGATGGATCAATGCCTCCATCGATTGCTTCATCTCGGCGCGTTTGGGTGGGGTAACTTTGCGGTCGTCGCTGCAAATCGGGCCTTCGGGCATTTCGAGCAGGCATTGCTTCATGATACGCACGGATTGACGGACTTCTTCGACGCGGACCATGAACCGATCATAACAATCACCGCGTGTGCCGACGGGAACGTCGAAATCCATCTTGGCATAAACATCATAAGGCTGGCTTTTGCGGATATCCCACGGAATACCGCTGCCCCGGATCATCGGGCCGGAAAAGCCCCATTTGATCGCGTCTTCTTTGCTGACGATAGCAATATCCACATTGCGCTGTTTGAAAATGCGGTTGTCAACGACAAGGCTAAGCGCGTCTTCGAACAGACGCGGCAGACGCGTATCGAGCCAATCACCAATATCGGTGAGCAATTTCAGCGGCACATCCTGATGCACACCGCCGGGCCGGAACCACGCCGCGTGCATACGCGCGCCCGATGCGCGTTCAAAAAAGTTCAGGCAATCCTCGCGGATTTCAAACAACCACAGGTTTGGCGTCATCGCGCCGACATCCATAACATGGCTGCCGAGGTTCAGCATGTGATTGGAAATGCGGGTTAATTCTGCAAAAAACACCCGCAAATATTGCGCGCGGATTGGCACTTCCAAATCCAGCAACTTCTCGATGGCCAGCACATAGCTATGCTCCATACACAATGGCGAACAATAATCGAGCCGGTCGAAATACGGCAGTGCCTGCAGATAGGTCTTATACTCGATCAGCTTTTCGGTACCGCGATGTAGCAAGCCGACATGCGGATCAAGCCGCTCAATAATTTCCCCGTCCAGCTCCATCACCAGCCGCAACACACCATGCGCCGCCGGATGCTGAGGGCCGAAGTTGATCGTGTAATTCTGGATAGTTTCATCGCCGGTGGTGGGGGCGAGATCGGGTTGCATACTCATTTGCTTGCCCCTTTTTCATCGCCCGGCAAGATGTAATCCGTGCCCTCCCAAGGCGACATGAAATCAAAGCTGCGGAAATCCTGCGCCAGTTGGACTGGCTCGTACTTCACGCGTTTTTCTTCCTCGGAATAGCGCAGCTCGACGTAGCCCGTCAGCGGGAAATCCTTGCGCTGCGGATGACCGACAAAGCCATAATCGGTGAGTATCCGGCGCAGGTCATTATTGCCCGAAAACAGCACGCCATACATATCAAAAACCTCGCGCTCCAGCCAGCCCGCAACCGGCCAGATGCCAGTCACCGACGGCACCGGAATCGCTTCATTGGTAGCGATATGCACGCGGATACGGTGGTTTTTGGTCAGGCTGAGGAGCATGTAAACCACCTCAAAACGCGGATCACGATCAGGCCAATCGACCCCTGCAATCTCCATTAACTGCTGATAATCGCAGGTGTCGCGCAATTGCATCATCACGCCGACAAGCTTTTCCGTTTTGACGAACAGCGCGATTTCGCCATTGGCTTCCTCAACCCGCAAGAGATCCTTGCCAAGCGCCTTTTTAAGCTCAGCAACGATGCCCTTGGGCGTCGTGATAATTGGGGCGGAATGACTCACCGTTCAATCGTCCCGATACGCCGGATTTTGCGCTGCAATTGCATCACGCCATACAGCAAAGCTTCGGCCGTGGGCGGGCACCCTGGAATGTAGATGTCCACAGGAACAATCCGGTCACAGCCGCGCACGACTGAATAGCTATAGTGATAATAGCCGCCGCCATTGGCGCAGCTACCCATTGAGATCACGTATTTCGGTTCCGACATCTGATCGTAAACCTTGCGCAGTGCCGGGGCCATTTTGTTGCACAATGTCCCAGCAACGATCATCACGTCCGATTGCCGAGGTGATGCGCGCGGAGCAACGCCAAAGCGCTCCATGTCGTAACGTGGCATGCTTACGTGAATCATCTCGACCGCGCAGCAAGCAAGCCCAAACGTCATCCACCACAATGAACCCGTGCGCGCCCAATTGAACAAATCCTCGGTTGAAGTGACCAAGAAACCTTTGTCATTCACCTCACCTTGCAAATCCTTGAAGAAATCGGCGTCGGGCGCGGTATCCGCAAGCGGCGGCTGCGATGTAATTACTCCCATTCCAACGCCCCTACTTTCCACGCATAAATGAATCCGATAATCAATTCGAACAGGAACAACATCATCGTACCCCATCCGAGCCAACCCGTTTCGCCAAGGCTAACTGCCCATGGAAACAGAAACGCGGCCTCCAGATCGAAGATGATGAACAAGATCGCAACGAGGTAAAAACGGACATCAAATTGGCTGCGGCTATCTTCAAAAGCAGGGAAGCCACATTCATATTCCGCCAACTTAGCTTCGGTCGGTTGATGCGCGCCGGTTAGCCGTGAAACGCCCATCGGCAAAAATACAAATAGTGACGACAAACCAAGCGCCACAAACAGGAACATCAATATAGGCAAATATTGCGACAAATCAGTCACGAACAGACTCGCTTTAGGCTTGAATTATGCGCGCTTTTAGGGGCAAGTGCAGCAAGTCGCAAGGGCTGGAATGTGCTTTTTTTGCGAGTAAAGTTGCGTATTTTGAACGCCACTGAATTTAACGCAACGCACCCGCCAATAACTTGTGCATTTTGCTGTGCAAGACATCGTTCGCCGCCAACACTTGTTTGTCCGCTATCATCGGGCTTCGGCCCCTGAAATCAGTAACAAAACCGCCAGCCTCGCGCACCAAAAGGCAACCTGCTGCGGTGTCCCAAGGTTGCAAATCGCTCTCCCAAAATCCGTCGTAGCGACCTGCAGCCAGCCAAGCGAGATCAAGCGACGCCGCGCCAAACCGCCGGATACCCGCGACTTCCGGAGCAATCGCGCCGAATATCCGGCTCCATTGGGAAAAATCGCCGTGGCCCATGAACGGAATTCCCGTTGCGATCAGCGCATCCATCAAATCACGCCGAGCGGACACGCGAAGCCGTTCGGTTTGCAACCAAGCCCCCCTGCCCTTTTCAGCCCAATAGCTCTCGTCGGTCAGCGGCTGATAAACCAGTGCCGAGGTAATTTCACGCTCGCCATTGGCCAACTCTTCCTCGACCGCAATCGAGATCGCGAAATGAGGAATGCCGTGCAGGAAGTTGCTGGTACCATCTAGCGGATCAACAATAAAACGCGGCTTGCTCGGATCGCCTTCGATGCTGCCGGCCTCTTCCATCAAGAACCCCCAGTCCGGGCGTGCCTTACTCAATTCGTCATAAATTGTGCGTTCAGACCGCATATCCGCTTTAGATACAAAGTCAGCGGGGCCTTTACGGCTGACCTGCAATTGCTGCACTTCGTAAAAGTCACGACGCAATTTCGCACCGGCTTTACGCGCGGCACGGTCCATCATTGTCATTATACCGGAATGGGCGACCATATCAGTCGGCCTTCTTTACATATTCCCTGGAGTAGACATCGACCACAATTCGCGTCCCTGCTCCAATGAATGGCGGAACCATGACGCGGACGCCATTGTCGAGCACGGCGGGCTTATAGCTGGACGAAGCGGTCTGCCCCTTCACCACGGCATCTGCCTCTACGATCATGGCTTCAATCTGGCTCGGCAATTGCACGCTGATCGGCTTGTCATCATAGGTTTCCATGACCACATCCATCCCATCGGATAAGAAAGCGGCGGCATCGCCAAGAATATCGCGGTCCAATGTCACCTGATCAAAGGTTTCCTTGTGCATGAACGTAAGCGCATCGCCATCGGCATAAAGAAACTGGAAATCCTCTTGCTCAAGCCGGACCTTCTCCACCGATTCAGCCGAGCGAAAGCGGATATTGTTCTTGCGTCCATCGATCAGGTTTTTGAGCTCTACCTGCATATACGCGCCGCCTTTACCGGGCTGGGTATGCGCGGTTTTAACCGTACGCCACAGGCCACCTTCATATTCAAGGATATGACCCGGTTTAATTTCGACCGCGTTGATTTTCATGAGGACTACTCGCTAACAAATGGAAAGAGCGGGCGCTTTGGAAACGCCGTTGGAATGAGCCATTAGCCGCGCGGCGGCGCAGAGGCAAGCACGGCGTTAAAGTCGGTAATAGCGGCCGCCACGCCGCGCGGATCATTCCATACCGCCCCGCTAACCGCAATGAAATCCGCGCCTGCGGTAATAAGCGGCATGGCATTCGCGGGCGTAATTCCGCCAATTGCGACACAAGGTATTTCCATAACATGTGCCCATTTCTCGATAGTTTCGATTTCGGCGACATGCTCGGTGGTTTTAGTGGTGGTCGGAAAGAAAGCGCCAAAAGCAACATAATCAGCGCCCGCCTCGCCCGCTTCCATCGCCAGATGACGGCTGTTGTGGCAGGTCACGCCGATTTGCGCGTTCGGTCCAAGTTCTTCGCGAGCTTCTTTAACATCGCCGTCGCCCTGTCCCAAATGCACGCCATCCGCCTTCAATCGTTTGGCTAGGCTAACGCTGTCATTGACTATGAAGGCGACGTCATGCCGAGTACAGATTTCTTGCAATGGCGCAGCAAGTCTTGCGGCGTCATGCGCGCTTTCGCCCTTTACGCGGAACTGGAATGCAGCAACAGGTCCGGCCAAAAGCGCTGCCTCCAATCGGGAAGGAAAATCCCCGCCGACATCGAGTGGAGAAATCAAGTAAAGCTGGCAATTTGGTACAGTCATTGCGTGTTCATAGCTGAGGTGATAAATCGCTGCAAATGCAAATGAAATTACTCCTTTTTTTCGCGCTACTGCCTACCGCCGCTTGCACCACAACGGGTCAAGTTCGGCAGAATGGCATTGACGTTCCAATTGGTAAGAACGCCTATGTCGATGGCCCGGTCATCCGTCCGACAAAGATCCTCGAAGACAGCCGATGCCCCGCCAATGCCCGTTGTATCTGGGCGGGTACTGTCAAGATACAAGCGATGTGGATCCGCGCCGATGGCAATCGTGTTTTGCAACTGGAAATGGGTAAGCCGCAACCCCTCGCCGATGGCACAATCGAGCTAACTGATGTCTCCCCGCCCCAAATGGCCGGGGAAAATAAAGCGCTAAAACCCAAAGACTATCGTTTCAGTTTCCGGTTCATGGGCGGTATTTAGGCCTTAACGGTCGACGCCCTGTGAATATCCGTAATAGCTGCACCGAGTGAAGAATCGAATTCAGCGTCACTCATCTGGAAACGCAAATCTTCTAACAAGGCGCGGCTAAAGCTTGCGATTATGCCGCCGTTTTTGGCGAGTTCGGCGCATGCTTCCGGGCGCTTATAGCCGCCTGACAATGCCACCACACGTAAAACGCGGGGATGCGCAACCAATGCGTCAAAATGCCCTGGCTTAACTGGAAGGCTGAGTTTCAACATGACCTTCGCATCGCCGGGTATCGCGCTCAGCTGCTGCGACAATTCATTGAGCAAGATCGCATCGGCTTCAGCGCGTTCGGGGCTTTTGATATTTATTTCAGGTTCAAGCATCGGAACCAATCCGCCCGCCAAAACCTGCTGCCCGACCGCAATCTGCTGCGCCACAATTGCTGCGATGCCGTCACGGTTGGCAAGATTGATCACTGACCGTTCTTTGGTGCCATAGACTCCCAGCGCGCTTGATTTGGCCAACAACGTACCGAGTTCCGGCATGGGCTTCATCAACTGCACGCCATTGGCCTCGTCTTCCAAGCCTTTGTCAATCTTGATAAAGGGTACGACGCCCTTGTTTAGCAAGGCTTGCGGGGTTGGCATGCCATCGACCAAGCCGTCCATCGTGCGTTCGAACAATATGGCACCAAGTACTTTTTCACCGGAAAATGCCGACGAACGAATGATCCGGCTGCGCATGTCGTGGATAAGGTCAAACATAGCCTCTTCGCTGGCCCACGCATCGTCGCCGATGCCATAGCCAGCGAGCGCCTTGGGAGTGGACCCGCCACTTTGGTCCAGTGCAGCAATAAAACCGTTTCCAGCGGCGACCTTGGCGGTCATTTCAGCCCTGTTCATAGTCATACCCTTTCAAATACATCGGTTGCATAAAAGAACGCGGGCAATAGCCCTGTCCGTCATGCGGTGTTGAGTGCTTCCACGCCAGGCAAAGGCTTACCTTCCATCCATTCCAAAAACGCGCCGCCTGCAGTAGATACGAATGTGAAATCTGCTTCAACGCCCGCATGAGCCAGCGCGGCAACTGTATCGCCGCCTCCTGCAACAGAGATTAAGGACCCTTCTTTGGTGAGCGCTGCTGCGGTCTTGGCCAACGCAACCGTCGCCTTGTCAAACGGCTCCATTTCAAATGCTCCGAGCGGCCCGTTCCAAACCAAAGTGCGGCATGTTTTCAACACATCGGCTAGAGCCTCTACTGCTGCGGGGCCAATATCGAGAATCATTTCATCTGGGGCCACTTCATGCACATTCACGGTGCGAACTGGCGGATTTGCGCGAAATTCGCGTGACGTCACGACGTCATAAGGAAGGTGAACTGTGCAGTTTGCGGCATCCGCAGCATCCAAAATCTTGTTCGCTGTTTCTTTCAGATCGTGTTCGCAAAGCGATTTACCAACGCCTATTCCGCGCGCCGCCAAAAACGTATTGGCCATGCCGCCGCCAATGATCAAATGATCGACCTTTGTCACAAGATTGGTGAGCACGTCCAATTTTGTGGAAACTTTTGCCCCGCCAACAACAGCAGCCACGGGATGCTCGGGCCTACCCAACGCCGCTTCCAACGCCTTTAATTCTGCCTCCATCGACCGGCCAGCAAAAGCGGGCAGGACATGCGCCAATCCTTCGGTAGACATATGTGCCCGATGGGCTGCCGAAAATGCATCGTTGACATAGAAATCGCCATTTGCGGCAACCGCCTTTGCCAATTCTGGATCGTTCGCCTCTTCGCCAGCATAAAAACGGGTGTTTTCAAGCACTGCGATATCGCCGTTGCCTAATATCCCGATGGATTGTTCAACCACAGGCCCCGCGATTTCGGGCACAAACATGATCTCCTTGCCCAAAACGCGCTGCAACGGCTCGATGATCATTGAAAGCGACATCTCGCTATGCTTTGCGCCTTTTGGACGACCAAAATGCGCCAAGAGCAAAATTTTCGCGCCTTTTGCAGACAGTTCTTTCACCGTTGGGATAATCGCCCGTAGGCGCATGTCGTCGGTTACCCGGCCATCGGCATAAGGGACATTCAAATCCACCCGGACCAACGCGATCTTACCGGCAACATCTCCAATATCATCTAATGTTTTAAAAGGCATAGAATGGATTCCTTAGATCAATCCACCGATAACGCCTGCGGTATCAACCATGCGATTTGAGAAGCCCCATTCATTGTCATACCAGCTAAGTACCCGGACCAACTTGCCATCCAGTACCGTCGTTTCGAGGCTGTCTATGGTGGAGCTGGCTGGGCAATGATTATAATCAATCGATACCAAAGGTTCGTCTGAATAGGCCAGTATGCCCTTCAATGCGCCTTCAGAAGCAGCCTTAAGTAACGCGTTTACTTCTTCCTTCGTGGTGTCGCGCGACGGTGTGAATGTCAAGTCGACGATAGACACATTTGGCGTCGGAACGCGGATCGCGGAGCCATCCAGCTTGCCTTTCAATTCCGGCATGACTTCCCCAACAGCGCGCGCCGCGCCCGTCGTCGTCGGGATCATGGACATCCCCGCTGCGCGTGCCCGGCGCATATCTTCATGGACCTGATCAAGGATCTTTTGGTCATTGGTATAGCTGTGAATTGTGGTCATTAATCCGCGCTCGATACCGATATTGTCGTTCATTACCTTGGCAAGCGGCGCAAGGCAGTTGGTGGTGCAACTCGCGTTTGACACAATCACATCATTTGACGTCAAGACGTCGTGGTTCACACCATAAACAACCGTTTTATCTACATTTTTTGCAGGAGCCGAGATCAAAACACGTTTTGCCCCTGCGGTAAGATGCTTGCCTGCGCTTTCACGGTCGGTAAAAAATCCAGTGCATTCCAGCGCAATGTCTACGCCATTTGCTGCGTGGGGCAGATTGGCCGGGTCACGCTCCGCCGTCACATGAATGCGTTTGCCATTGACCACAATGTCATTGCCATCAACCTCTACTGTGCCGGGAAATGCGCCGTGGACGCTATCGCGCTTGAACAGCAACGCATTGGCATTCGCGCTCGCCAAGTCATTGATCGAAACCAGTTCCAAATCATGATCACCGCGCTCCAAAATCGCGCGGGCAACCAAGCGGCCGATCCGGCCAAATCCATTAATGGCAACTTTTACAGTCATGATATTCTCCTGTTAGCCCAAATGAGCGATAATCTGAGGGGTTATTTTTTCGGCGGTCAGGCCGAAATGATCGTAAAGTGCGTCAATCGGCGCAGACGCGCCAAAGCTGTCAATTCCAAATCGCATGCCGCCACGACCAGTATATCGTTCCCAACCGAATGTTGAGCCAGCTTCAATCGAGACTGCAAGCACGTTTCCGGGGATAATATCGTCGTGATACGCCGCCGATTGTGCATCAAACAATTCAGTGCATGGCATGGACACGACATCCGCCCCATATCCTGCTTGCTCTAATTTGTCCGCGACTTGCAGTGCAATTTCGACTTCCGAACCGGTCGCGATAATAACGACTTTTCGTTCGGCCAAGGCTGGTTTCAATCGGTATGCCCCTTTTGCACAAAGGTTTTCAGAGACGTCCGTCCGTAACGTCGGCAGATTTTGACGGCTCAGCGCATGCAACGATGGTCCTGTTTTATGGGCTACCGACAATGCCCAGCACTCCGCTGTTTCAACGACGTCAGCCGGCCGGAACACCAACAGATTAGGCATCGCACGAAGGCTTTGCAGATGCTCGATAGGTTGGTGCGTCGGCCCATCTTCGCCAAGCCCGATGCTGTCATGGGTCATCACATAGATCACTTGCACGCGCTGGATCGCCGACAGCCGAATGGCTGCGCGCGCATAGTCGGCGAATACCAGAAATGTCCCGCCATAAGGGATAATTCCGCCATGTAGAGCCATGCCGTTCATTGCCGCACCCATGCCGAATTCACGGATGCCGTAGTTTATGTATCGTCCGCCAAAATTGTCCCGGTCCAAAACCTCGGTGAATTTGGTCTTGGTGTTATTGGAACCGGTTAAATCGGCTGAACCACCAATCATTTCCGGCAACGCTTCGGTCAGGACGTTGAGCGCCATTTCACTCGCCTTCCGGGTCGCAACTTTGGGCGCTTCCGAAACGAGTTGTTGCAAATATGTTTGCATAGCGGGAACGTCGGCAAATGCTCCGTTGATCCGGCGCGTCAACTCCTGTCCGTTGTTGCTTGCGCTCAAGCGGCCATTCCATTCTGCATGTTCTGCCGAACCCCGGGCGCCGGTAGCGCGCCACGCAGCCGCAATATCAGCTGGAATTTCAAATGGTTCAAATGGCCAATTGATTTCCACGCGAGCCGCAGCGACCTCATCAGTTCCCAGCGCGGCGCCATGGGTCGCAGATGTTCCTTGCTTGTTTGGTGCGCCTTTTCCGATGATGGTGCGGCAAGCGACCAACGAAGGTCTTCCGTCAGCGACAGCTGCATCAATCGCGCGCCGGATATCGGCGAAATCATGGCCATCACAGGCTTCCACATGCCAGCCAGTTGCCCGATATCGCGCCGGTATATCCTCGCAGGATGATAGATCGACAGCACCATCAATCGTTATCCTGTTGTCATCCCAAAGCACCACAAGTTTGCCTAAATTAAGATTGCCCGCCAGTCCGATTGCTTCATGATTTATGCCCTCCATCAGGCAGCCATCACCCGCGATAACCCAAGTCCGGTGGTCGACTAGATCATCGCCAAAGACCGCGTTTAAGTGACGTTCGGCAATTGCCATACCGACAGCCATTGCCAGCCCCTGCCCCAACGGGCCCGTTGTTGCCTCTACTCCGGCGATTTCAAAGTTTTCAGGATGGCCTGCGCACGGGCTGGTAATCTGGCGAAAGTTACGAATATCATCAATAGTCGGGCTGGCATAACCAGCGAGATGCAGGGTGGCGTATGCCAGCATTGATCCATGGCCAGCGGAAAGAACAAAACGGTCTCTATCCGCCCAATCGGGCGCAGCGGCATCAAACTTCAGATAATCTTTGTACAAGACGGTCGCAACGTCGGCCATGCCCATGGGCATTCCAGGATGACCGCTGTTTGCAGCCTGCACGCCGTCCATCGCAAGCGCCCTGATCGCATTGGCCATCTGCTTTTCGCTGACAGTCATGTATTTCCCCCACTTTGAAGATGCATCGCGCACAGGATATGCGACAATTTGATTTGGCGCGCAGCAACCGAGTCGCCTTATCGGAAACCCTTTGCTTGTCGGCGGCCTAATCGTCAAGGGATAGGCCGGATAATGCACAGCTTTCGCATCAAATCCCGAAAGTGACGTCATAGTGACGTCACTTTGGAGTAACAAAGTGACGTCATGCCGCCGAATGCTAGTTTGCTCCCTTGCGTGTTTCTGCTAAATGACTTGTCCAGAAAGGTTTAATTCATGCCGGATAACAAACTGATTATTGCAATAGGACGTATCGAACGCGCTCTTTCTCGGTTAGAACAGTTGGAAGTACCTATGATTTCAAAGAACGAGAATAATTTGCGCGCCAAGCATGAGGCGCTTAAATTTGAAACGCAGTCTGCGATCCGCGCATTGGATTCCTTGATCGGCGGAGGAACGTAAATGTCTGATGTCCGTTTGAACATTGCATCCCGCGAATATATTGTGACCTGCCGTGATGGTGAAGAAGTACACCTCCAATCGCTCGCATCAACGGTAAACGACATGGTGCAAGAAGCAGGAGGCGCCACGGGTGGGTTGAACGAGAGCCGCCAACTCCTATTCGCTGCATTGCTGCTAGCCGATAAACTTCATGAATTGCAGTCCAGCAAGTCGGCCACAGAAAGCCAAATGACTACCGCCGATGATATAGCAATTGCTCAAGCCGCTGCAACAATAGAAAAACTGGCTGATCGCTTAGAAGCTCTTGCGGTAAAGCTTGAGAATTAGACGAAAGACGCTTACATAGGACTTGGCGGGGCTACCCGGCACGAACTGATGAGAACATCCCTGAGGCGATTCACTATCTGAGGGAGCTGTCCCTGTCTGGATCCTGGTCCGGTGCATATGGCTCCCACCTGGCGTTACTGGCGTCAGAGGATATTCCGGGAAACGACCCATGGTGGTTCCGCCACATGAAAACAAAGGCATGCGATGGTGACGACCGACAAGATTGCAATGCGCCGTCAATTCCGCGGTATTCGCGAAGAATATGTTGCTGGGCTTAGGCCCCAAGATATGGAATTGGCATTTTCACGTCCGCCAAGCGCCCTGAAATCTTTGTTTACACCTGAAAAAACTATAGCCGCCTATATCGCGGTGGGCACGGAGGCCGATCCTCTCGCATTATTGCGCTTTGCTTACGAGGCAGGTTGCAAAACTGCGTTACCGCACGTTGTGAGCAAAGTTTCCCCCATGCGGTTTCTTGCTGGTCCCCGGGCGATCAACTTGAACAAGGGCCGTTTCAACTGTTGCAACCAAACGCCGTTAGCGAGGTGGTTACACCCGATATAATATTGGTGCCGCTGATAGCATTCGACCGCAAACTATCGAGATTAGGGCAAGGAGCCGGTCATTATGATCGAGCACTTAGCCGAATGGAGAATGCGATTGCGATTGGCGTAGCTTGGTCGGTGCAAGAAGCTGCATTGCTTGTCGCTGATCCATGGGATGTCCCTTTGGATGCAGTTTTGACCGAAAAAGAGTGGATTTGCAGATGACCGACAAAAAAACCTATGCCCCAACATGGCGCAAACCAGCAGGTGTACTGCTAATTCTAGCGTTTATCATCGCATGGTGTGCCATTATTGTCAGTCAGTGGGGCAGCATTGGTCAATGGCCGATATGGGCACAAAGCGTATTTTATCTGGTTGCGGGCACCGCATGGTTGCTGCCCCTAAAACCACTATTAATCTGGATGGAAACGGGAAGCTTTAAAGCACCGAAAGAACAAAATCGATGATAACCACCTGAAAACGCAGTGGCGCGAGTGACGGGACTTGAACCCGCGACCTCCGGCGTGACAGGCCGGCGCTCTAACCAACTGAGCTACACCCGCTAAACTGCGGTGGAGGCGCACTAGAAGGGGTTAGGGATTCTGTCAACAGACAGAATGCAAGCAATGCCGTTTTTAGCGCCCAGCATTCCCAATTTGCTTTCATATTTGGGTAAATCACGGCACAATTATGCACGCATTTTACAAGTTGTTGCACATTATCCTATATATTTTCGTTATTTTTCAGAGCACTTACGTGAATTACACCATTAACCGTGTTTAACGGTTTGTTGACCTTATTCCGGCATAACGATGCTCATGAAAACACAAACTTATTCCAAACGCCAATGTGGTGCACGACCCAATGCCTTGCGCACGCATCTATTGGTTGCTGCTGCGATCAGCTGCGTGAGCTATGCTTCCACTGCCAACGCGGCCCCGACGCTTGCGGGTACTGACATCGAAAACATCGCCACTGCGTCTTACGACACGCCCAGTGGTCCAGTGACAATCGATTCCAACAAAGTTGTAATCAAAGTCGACGAATTGCTGGATGTTACCGTAGCCAGCTCCGACCCCGGTGATGTGACCACTGCCCCGGGTCAAGTTGGAAATGTGTTAAAGTTTTTGGTTACAAACACCGGCAATGGCAACGAAACGTTTGCTCTAACGGCTGATGCTGCAAAATCAGGTGATGATTTCGATCCAACTCTGCAACAGATCGTGTTGGATACAAACAACAACGGGGTTTATGACGCCGGAGTTGATACCGTTTACGTCGCAGGTACAAATGATCCGACGATCGCGCCGGAAACCAGCGTTACAGTCTTTATATTGACCACAACCCCGGCAAACGCGGCCAATGGCAATCGAGCTGAGGTTGGCTTAACCGCAGCGGCAAAGACTGGCATAGGTGCACCTGGAACTCCATTTGCAGGCGCAGGCGAAGGTGGCGGCGATGCAGTCGTAGGTACAACAGGCGCGGATGCAACCGATAGCGGTTTCCTGGCGGTACAAGCGGCAACAATGGCCTTGGTAAAGACCGCTGTTGTAACAGATCCTTTTGGCGGTGACAGTTCCGTACCGGGATCGACCATTACCTACAAGCTGGTTGCGACAGTCACTGGCTCCGGCAGCCTTGCGAACGTGGTGATTACCGACCCAATACCGGCAAGTACCACTTACACCGCAAGTTCAATCACATTGGAAACCGCCGCGCAAACCGATGCCGCCGACCCGGATGCAGGAAGCTACAACGGGACCCAAATACGGGTGTCTGTTGGCACCGTTCCTGCAGGCCAAACACGCACCGTAACATTTAAGGTAGTGATTCAATGATAAAGTTGATTACGCCTCTGTTGATGTCACTGGCCGCACTCGCGCTGCCAACCGCAGCATTTGCAGCGAACCAATTGCAGATATCGAGCGCTGTCTTTGTTGAAAAACAAAAGCAGCGCGCGGACGGCAGCGTCGCTACAATTTTGGAAGCGCCGAATTTAGTCACGCCCGGCGACAATTTGGTGTTCGTTGTCAAATATAAAAATGCAGGCGGTGAACCAGCCGAAAAATTCGTGCTGACCAACCCACTTCCAAAGGCCGTCGCGTTCAATGGTACATCCGACGGGCTTGAAGTTGTTTCAATCGATGGCGGCAAAAGCTGGGGTTTCCTCTCGGCGCTGCGTTTGCAGGAAGCCGACGGCAAGTCGCGCCCTGCCCTTATGTCAGATGTAACCCACATCCGATGGAATTTAAATCAACCCATTGCCTCCGGTTCGGAAGGCAAGCTCATTTTTCGTGGAATCGTAAGATAACCGCAAAACCGTCCGGACTGTCGCGGTTGCTATGACGGTCCAAATTGAATGAAAGAAGAAGGAACTTAGCTATGACCAGTAAGCTTAAACTCCTGAGCGCTTCATCTGCACTGGCTGCCATTTTGGTCGCCAGCGCTCCGGCATATGCCGCGAACACGGATGCAAACACTCTGATTACCAACAACGTACAAGTAACATATGCTGTTGGTGGCGTAAATCAAACACCTCCAGGTTCGGAATTAACTGCACAGAATCAATTCCGTGTCGACCGCAAGGTTCTTTTCAGCGTGACTGAAAAAACCTCAGTGGGAACCACATCGGTAACTTCGGGCCAGCTAGATGCAATTGTTGCCTATACGATTGTTAACTCTTCAAACGACACACTCGATTTCTCGTTGGCTGCGACCAACTTGGCATCGGGTGCTACCGTAGGCGCAGGCCGCGGTACTGACAGCATCGACACAACCAATTTCGAATACGCAATTGATACCAACGGCAACGGCGTACTTGACGGAGCTGAAGCATTCACGACATCGTTAACGTTGAATGATGTGCTTAAGGACACAACTGTCCATGTGCTTGTCCGCAGTGACATTCCATTGGCAACAAACGGTGCAGTGGCCACAGTTCGCTTGGCCGCAACCGCTTTGAATGGCGACGGCAGCGCGATAACAGCAGTAAATGACGGAGCAGTGAACACCGCCGATATCACAACTGGCACGTTCCAAACGATCTTTGCAGAAGATTTGACACCGTTACTTGGCAACACATCACGCAATGGCGTTTCGTGGGCATATGATGACTATACTGTTAGTGCCGCCAGCCTGAGCGTTGTGAAAACAAGTCGTGTCGTCAGCGACGGCGTTAGCGTTTCCAATCCGAAGGCCATTCCTGGCGCGATTGTCGAATATTGTATTTCGGTAACGAATACAGGTTCCGCAATTGCCCAGAACATCAGCGTATCCGACGTTGTACCTACAAACACAACGTTTGTGAATAACTCGGTATATCTGAATGGTACAGTGACCAGCCCAGGCGCATCGCAAACTTGCGCTCTCACTGGTGGTTCAACAGTAACTTCGTCAGGTCTCACCACCGTCACGGGGACTTTGAACAATCTTGCTGATGGTTCAACGACCCCAACGTCGACTTCGCTGATTTTCCGCGTCACCATCGATTAATAAGAGAAAGAGGCGGCGTTTTCGGGGTTTACCGGACGGTTTCCCCGAAACGCCGCTTTTCTTAAATATGAAGATATTAACCAAATCTATTATACAATTCGCAGCGGTGATTGCGGCGGGGATCACAGTTCCTTCCGCAAGCACAACTGCGTTTGCGCAAAATCCTTCACCCACGCCAAGGATCATTTCGAACACTGCCCTTGCCGAGTGGGACGTCGCCAATCAGTCGCTTTCGCTTTCTTCCAACACCGTTAGCATTGAAGTCCAGAGCGCTCCCCCATCCAACCCCGTCCTCAATCTCTTTCATTTTTCCAACACACCTGGCGCCACGCAGACCAACTTGCCGGCGACAATGTGTGCGGGTTCAAACGGTGCGACGCCCATTTCATTGGGTGGCGCCTTTTCAGGGCTTTCGACCAGCCCGGCTAGCCTTATGCCCGCTACCGCAATCCGCGCTGGCGAGCCTTTGGTGATTCAGGTCGAAGATGCCGCTCAAAACACCGACAATTCGGCCATTGAGCGGCTTGATGTTACAATTGTTACAGAAAACGGTGACAAAGAGAGCATCACGCTGGTAGAATCAGCCGCCAATAGCGGTATTTTCCGCGGAATAATCAACACTGCGTCTGTTCCACTAAGCCCGGTAAAGGGTGATTGCGTTCTCTCGGTGCGCCCCGGTGACAAACTAACTGTTAATTTGGACGAGGTCAGCACCGGAATTTCCGTCGGAAAAGCGGACGTTGACATACTTGTTGATCCATTCGGCCTGGCTTTTGACAGCGCAGATGGCAAAATCGTTGCTGGTACCCGCGTCACCATAGTTGATGCAGTCACGGGCGTTCCTGCTCAAGTATTCGGCGAAGACGGTATTTCTGCTTTCCCCAGTTCGATTATAGTCGGCACGCAAGTGGTTGATGCCGGCGGGCAAATCTACAATTTTGCAGATGGATTCTACCGGTTCCCGTTTTTACGGCAGGGTACATATCGGCTATTAGTCCAGCCTCCCGCTCCTTTTTCGCATCCATCCGTTGCCACTCCAGCCGACATTGCAAATCTGACACGGCCCGATGGCGGTGCATTTATTATCAGCGATGGATCCTATGGCGGCGTGATTACATTGAGTGATCCCGCACCTGTCCGCGTAGATATCCCATTAGATCGCCCCGGTGGATCGCTTGTATTGCGCAAAACCACTACAACCAATAACGCGGTGCCCGGTGACATTGTTCAATATCGCATCGAAGTGAGCAATCCTGACCGGTTGCGCAATTCCAGCGCGATTACGGTAACTGACATTCTTCCGAAAGCTGTACGCTTGCGGGCAAATACTGTTCGTTATCAAGGGCAACTTGTAGCCCCGACTATGTCGGCGGATGAAACCTCCTTTTCTCTGGTAATTCCATCACTTGGGGCTGGGCAAAAAGGCTTGATCACCTATTTGGCGGAAATTCGCCAAGACGCAAGGCCGGGCGATGCCATAAACATCGCATCCGCGCGCGATAGCCGCGGTGCAACCAGCGCGCCTGCAGATGCCTCAATCCGCATTTCGCGTGACGGAATAAGCGAGCGGTTCACGATCATAGGTCGAATTACCGAAAGTGCGTGCACTGTGGACCCACAAAAAGCGCCTGGAATTAAAGGTGTTCGGGTTATGATGGAGGATGGCACTTACACTGTCACCGACGCAGACGGCCGTTATCATTTTGAAGGGGTTATCCCTGGAATTCATGTCGTCCAAGTTGATCCATCATCGTTCCCGCTCGATCAAGCTCCCGTTGATTGCGCGCAAAATACGCGCAGCGCAGGTAGCGCCATCTCTCGCTTCGTTGAAGGCCGTGGCGGCAGTTTGAAACGCGCCGATTTCCGCAGTCAAAAAATCGCTCCTCGTCAAGCATTGTCGTCTGACGTTACCCCGAAACCGGGCGCGATGTCCGATCAGGAAGCTGCAGGCGCAAGCACTGATTGGCTTGCCGGGCAGACGCCGGGCGCTGCATTCTTGTTCCCCGCCGTCGACCACAATCCTCGCGTTAAGGCGATCCGGATCGTGATAAAGCACAACAACCAACAAAAAGTCGCATTGTTCCTGAATGGTGCGAAAGTTAGCCCGTTAAACTATGATGGCAAAAAGAAGAACGCCGATGCATCGTTGGCTGTCAGCGTCTGGCGCGGTATTGAAATTCTAGACGGCGACAACAAGTTTACGGCAAACATCCTTGATAGTGATGGGAAAACAGTCGAAACTCTTGAACGCAATGTGTATTTTGCAAATGCTCCCGTTCAAGCTCAGTTTATAAAGCAATTGTCAGTACTGCGCGCTGACGGCGTAACCCGCCCGCGCATTGCGGTCCGCCTTACAGATCGCAACGGCAAACCAATCCAGCATGACGCGGTTGGCGATTTCAACGTAACCGATCCGTATGCCCCTGCCGTCGAAGCCGACGCGCAACAAGCTTCACAGCTTTCCGGTTTGGAACGTGCGCAGCCTGTTTGGCGGGTGCATGGTGACGACGGTATTGCTTACATTGAATTAGAACCAACAACCGCATCTGGAACGGTATCAATTGGTTTTAATTTTCAAGATGGCAAGGTTAGCCGCGCACAGCGGATTGAAACTTGGTTGGATCCAGGCCAACGACCTTGGACCGTAGTCGGCTTTGCTGCTGGCACCATTGGCTTTAACAAACTCCAAGGCGGCCTGGAAACGCTTGCCGACAAGCAAGATGATATCCAAGTCGATGGCAAAGTCGCTTTGTACGCAAAAGGCCGTGTCAGCGGAAAATGGTTGATGACGCTGGCTTACGACTCGGACAAGAATGAAGACGAAACACGTTTCGCAGGTGTTATTGATCCGCGCCGTTACTACACAATTTATGCAGACCGCGCCGAACAACGCTATGATGCATCATCGTTGCGCAAGCTTTACTTGAAACTGGAACGTCCGCAGTTCTATGCCCTGTTTGGTGACTATCAAACCGGCATCGATGAGCCCGAACTTGCGCGATATCAGCGGTCTTTCAATGGATTAAAGGCCGAATATCGTAGTGACCAACTGTCGGCTCAAGTCTTTGGTGCAGATACCCCCTACCGGTATCGCCGTGAAGAAATTCAGGGCACTGGCCTGACTGGCCCGTATGCGCTTTCAAGCCGCGACGTATTAGCCAACAGCGAACGGATCACCCTTCAAACGCGGGATCGCTTGCGCTCCGACCGTATCGTTGAGGAACGCGTGTTGCTGCGTCACATCGACTATGACATCGATTATCTCGCCGGAACATTGCGGTTTCGCGAACCTATTTTGTCGCGCTCGAGTGGTTTCAATCCTCAATTCATCATTGCTGAATATGAAGTCGACGGCGTTGGTCAACGGGTTAACAATGCCGGCGGCCGTATCCGCTGGAAAGACAAATCGGAAAAACTGCAAATTGCCGCCACCGCTCTGCATGATGAAACAACCGAAGCCAAAACCAACTTGTTGGGTGCAGACATCGTATATCGTCCGGGTGCAGGCACGGAAATACGCGCAGAGTTCGCTGGAACAGACGGCAAGAACAAGTCAGGCAGCACACAGGCGAACGCCGGGCGCGCTAATGCATGGCTTGTCGAAGCAGAGCATCACACAGGCAGCATCGATATTCAGGCGTATGTACGGCAACAGGATGCACGTTTTGGCGTCGGTCAAAACAATTTGTCTGAAACAGGCACCCGCAAATACGGGATAGATGCGCGCGCTCGGATCAGTGATGCTTTGTCAGTATCTGCGCTGGCCTATCAAGAAGACTATTTGACAAGCGATGCGCGCCGCCGTGCGGCAAGCGCCGAGCTGGAGTACCGCACAGGCAATAGTTCGCTACGCGCCGGATTGACCCATGCCAACGACAATTTGGGCGACGGAACCGTCAACAAATCGACCATCGCCCGGTTGGCTGGTTCGCAAAAATTCCTGGACAATAAGTTGGAGCTTAACGCGCAAACCGAATTTGCACTTGGCGGACAAGATTCAAGCATTGATTTCCCTGCCCGCCATCAATTTGGTGCCCGTTACGCGATTAAGTCCGACATTCAATTGATAGGATCGTATGAAATCGCCAAGGGTGAGTCTATCAACGCCCGCACTGCGCGGCTTGGTTTTGATATTGCACCTTGGGCCGGCGGCCGGATACTGGCCAGCGCCAACCAACAAGATATCACTGAATATGGTCCACGTAGTTTCGCGGCTTATGGCCTTGCTCAATCTTTCAAGATCAGTGAAAAATGGTCAGTCGACGTATCATTGGATGGCAATAAAACCCTTTCTGGGATTGATAGCAATGATGTAATCAATCCTTTGCAGCCAGTTGCATCGGGTGGTTTCTTGGGCAGTAACGGCAGCCTTACCGAAGATTTCACGGCTGTTACGGCGGGCGCAAGCTATCGCGGTGACAGGTATAGCTGGACTGGCCGAGCGGAATACCGCGCGGGTGATACAACGGATCGTTATGGCTTCAATACGGCGATCTTGCGTCAAATTGGCGAAGGTAAAGCAATCGCCGGCGCGCTCAGCTGGTTTTCTGCCAAGCAGAATGGCGGGCCTTCAACTGAAACCGCGCAAGCGGAAGTCAGTTGGGCAAATCGCCCCGTTGGCAGCGACTGGTCTTTCTTGAACAAATTTGAGCTGCGTTATGATGCCGTGAAAAATGCCGTAGCTGGGCTGCCTGGCCCAATCGGCGGGGCAAGCTTGTTCATTGATGGCAACGCAGCGTCACGGCGTGTAATCAACAGCCTGTCGATCAACTATACTCCAATTGGCCGCGGCGACGACGAATTGGGCAATGATGATGGCGATTTCTTCGAGCGCGGCGAATACTCACTTTTCTGGGGTTCACGTTACGTCTCGGAGCGCTTTGGCAAAGATGATGTTTCAGGATGGAGCAACGTTATTGGCGGTGATTTCCGCTTTGATCTCAGCAAGCACGTAGATGTTGGTGTTGCTGGCACGGTGAGAGTGGGAACCGGCGGCAGAAACATCGCATATTCTGGTGGACCGATCCTAACGCTCGTGCCTTTTGAAAATGCAAACATTTCGCTTGGCTACAACATTGTCGGTTTCAATGATCGTGATTTCGAAAAACTTCGCTACACACGGAGCGGGCCTTTCCTGACCCTCAAACTGAAATTTGACCAAGAAACCATCGCCGGATTCAAAGTCAAATAAACGACATTTTAAATGGCAAACAGTCAAATTTTTCATTATTTCCTGGCCAAAATAAACGGATTATCAACAGAAATCTGACATAGCCGAGACTATGGAAGTTGCGCAGAACATCAACACTAACGACACAACGACGGAAATTGACGTTGTAGGCGCGCGCGCCATCGCGGGCAGCGTTTCGGTTCCGATCGCATTTGAAAATCCACGCAAAGCGTTCGGTAAAAAACTTCTTTCCAATCCATGGCTTATTCTGGTTTCCGGCGAAGCACTATTCTTCCTGCTTTTCTGGATTGCGCCGACATTTCTCAAAGACTTTCAGACTGCCAATGTATTGGCCATCCGATCCAAATTTTATATTTTGGACGGTTGTTCCTTTGCTATGGCTTGCTTTGCGTTGATATTTACAACGGCATTAAAGCGCAAGTCCAGCAATGTGCAAGCGCGGTTACATGTTGAAATTCCAATTGCCGTTGCCGCATATCTGCCTTTAGGCTGGACCCTTGGGCTTTTGATGTCGACAATGTCTCCCGTCGTGATCGGGTTGACCGCAATGACGATCATCGGGCTGGTTGCTTCTTTGGTTCTGTCCCTAAGCGAAAGTCCAAAAATTCTCGCAACTTCTCTTCTTTCAACGTCGGCGGGAATTGGTTTTGGTTACAGCGCGCCAAGCTATTGGATGGCTTTTGGCGTATTCGCTTTTGTCTTTATTGCATGGATGCCTGTTTATCTCAAACGGGCGCAAAAAAAGAAGGAACAACATGAGATCCAAATTCTGTCCATGAACCGGGCAAGTGCAATTCTTACGGATTTCGAAAACTCTGGAAACGCCTGGTTTTGGGAAACCGATAGACATAATCGCATCACATATTTGTCGGAACGCACGGCAAAAATTTTGAACCGCGATATCCAGACGCTCATAGGTGAGCCGGTTACAATCTTGATTGATGCAAGCCAGCAGAAAGATGAAAACCAAGAACGAACACTTAGCTTTCATCTAACCACCAGAGCGCCTTTCAATGAATTGAATGTTCGCGTCGCCACCGAGGTTGAAGACCGCTGGTGGAGTATTTCCGGACGCCCAATCTTTGACAGATATCATAATTTTCAAGGGTTTCGGGGCAGCGGTACCGACCTAACTGAAATCAGAAAAAGCCAAGCGGAGGTTTCCCGCTTGGCGCACTTTGATTCTTTAACGGGGCTTTCAAATCGTTTGCATATGCAAACAACTCTTGAACGAATCCTTGCGGCACCCAACCCCTTAAATCGCATATGCGCTTTGTTTTTGTTGGATCTCGACCGGTTCAAAGAGGTTAATGATACGCTGGGGCATCCCGCAGGTGATGCATTGTTGCGGCAGGTTAGCCAAAGGCTTCAGCGCATCATTGGTAATGCCGGCCATGTTGGACGACTTGGCGGCGACGAATTTCAGCTAATATTGCCAGGAAAAGACTCCAAAACGCAATTGGGGCCCTTGGCCGAACAGATAATTCAATCAATTTCTCAGCCTTATATTCTCGACGGTAGCGCAGTGACGATTGGTGTTTCAATCGGGATCGCGCTGGCTCCAACGGATGGCGTAACCAACGAAGCACTTGTACGAAATGCCGATCTTGCCTTGTATGCGGCAAAAGGCCGCGGCCGCGGCGTTCATCATTTCTACGCAGCTGACCTGCACAGTGATGCCGAAGACAGGCGGCAATTGGAATCTGATTTGCGCGATGCACTGGCCAACGGCGGCTTACACGTAGTTTACCAACCAGTTGTTGCCACCAAGTCTGAAAAAATTGTGGGTGTTGAGGCGTTGTTGCGCTGGAATCACCCAACACGCGGCTTCGTTTCCCCCGCTCGCTTTATTCCTATCGCAGAAGATACCGGTATCATTGGGCAAATCGGCGAATGGACTTTGAGGACCGCATGCGAAGAGGTGGCCAAATGGCCCAGCGATATCCGCGTTGCTGTTAATGTCTCACCAATTCAATTTGCTAATCCGGGCTTGATAGGAGTGATTGCCAACACCTTAGCCAACAGCGGGCTTTCGCCTGACAGGCTAGAGCTTGAAATCACCGAGAGTGTGTTTTTGAACGACAATTCGAATACTGATACGACTTTCCAAATGCTCAAGGGACTTGGCGTGCGGTTGGCGTTGGATGATTTTGGGACCGGATATTCTTCGCTTGGCTATCTGAAAAAAGCGCCGTTTGATAAAATCAAAATCGACCAAAGCTTTGTGCGCGGTGCGACCCAAAAGGGTAGCCGAAATGGTGCCATCATTCGTTCAATCGTTAGCTTGGCCGAAGCATTGGAAATGGACACTACGGCCGAAGGCGTTGAAACACATGATGAACTCGAGTTAATTCGGAAGCTCGGTTGCAGCCATGTACAAGGGTATATTTATTCGAAGCCCATTAGTGCCGAAGCAGTAATTGCGATGCTGCAAAATGCCGCCAAAGAGGTGAAGGCATCTGGCCACAACACCAGCCGCGAGCCGAGACGGAAAATGCTCCGAGTGGTAACCATGATCCACAACAAGCATCGCTACGAAGCGCGAATTCGTGATCTTTCATCAGGCGGCGTTCTAATCGAAGGTTTGAGCAACGTTCCAGTGGGTACAGAATTCCTGATCGACATTGGTGATGGAATGCTAACGCGTGCCGAATGCCGTTGGTCAAAAAATGATCGCATGGGATTGGCGTTGAAAGAACAGGTTAGCACAGTTGATAGTGCCGAAGCCCAAGGTGCAATTAGACACGCCCCGTTTAACACCAGCCGCGCGGCCAACGGTTAGACCCTTATTCGACTACATTTGCACAGCATGACGGAGCCGATTTGGGCCGAGTGCAAGAAGCGAGGAAGGAGCAATGTTTATCCATAATGACCGACAAGCGACGCCGCAATCGGCCAAAAGGGGCCCGCCCTTTGGGGTTGCCGCAGGAAGCCTTGCGGACTGCATCACCTTGCTGGACCGGGCGATACGACCGCCTGAACAAGTTTCCTTGCCGAAAAGCTTCCTGCGGCAATCATGCTGTGCAAATGTGATCGAATAGGGGTCTAAGTTACTTAATCCGCAAACAACAGTACCGGAGTCTCAATTAACTTTTTGAGAGCTTGCACAAAATTTGCCGCATCGGCACCGTCCACTACACGGTGATCGCAGCTAACCGACATATTCATAAGCTTGCGTGGTTCAATCTTGCCATCAACATACATTGGACGCTCAATGATCTTATTGGGACCAATAATGGCAACTTCTGGCCGGTTTATTACCGGTGTCGTAACTATTCCGCCTAATGGTCCAAGCGAAGTTATCGTCAAAGTGGAGCCCGACAATTCTTCGCTTTTTGCACTGCCATCGCGGGCTGATGCCGCCAGTCGCGAAATTTCAACCGCCAATTGCCACACGTTCAAGTCCTGCGCGTTCCGCAAAACCGGCACAACAAGACCTGCTTCGGTTTGCGTAGCCATGCCCAGATGAACAGCGCCGTGCTGCGTAACGATGCCTGCATCATCATCATAACGCGCGTTGATCATCGGGAAAGACGGAATTGCCTTGCATATTGCAGCGATCAAAAATGGCAGCATCGTCAGTTTCGGGCGTTCGCCCCGGGCATTATTAAGGTCGAAACGCATGGCTTCAAGTGCGGTTACATCCATTTCGTCGACATAAGTGAAATGCGGGATGTGGCGTTTCGACGCTGCCATGTTTTCAGCAATGCGTCGGCGCATTCCAATGACCTTTATTGCCAAGTCGGCCCGTTGTTTCGCAACGCCTGATGAACGATACCCCTGCCCCTGATTGTAACTCAAATAGTTATCAAGATCGGCATGTCGCACATGATTGCCCGACGCCTTGACGTCAGATAGATCAACACCCAGCTGCATGGCGCGCGCGCGCACTGCCGGTGACGCGGTAAATTTCGCGCTACCTTGCGTTGGTTGGGATTTGGCAGGCGCGATTTCTGGTTCCGGATCTGGCTTAACTACATTATTGGGCGCAGAAACCCTAGCTTCTGGGCGCTGAGGCACTTCATCCGTTGACGCCGTGACGTCACTTTCCTTGGCGGTATTCTCTGCATCATCATTCTCTGCATCATTGCCGCCAATTGCATCCGTTTCAATTTCCACCAGCATTGAACCAATTGGAATGACATCGCCTGCTTCACCCGCCACCGCTGTAACGATCCCTGAAACCGGGCTTTCCATTTCTACGGTCGCTTTGTCTGTCATCATATCAGCGACAGGCTGATCTTCCTCGATCCGGTCACCGACTTTCACATGCCACGCAACAATCTCCGCCTCGGCAATACCTTCACCAATATCTGGCAGGTTGAAAATGAATCTAGCCATTGGACTGGTCCTTAAATATTTTTTCAATCGCGGTTCGGATTCGAATTGGCCCGGGGAAATATGCCCATTCAAGGCTGTGCGGATAAGGTGTGTCAAAGCCAGTCACACGCTCGACCGGTGCTTCCAAATGGTAAAAGCAGCGTTCCTGCACCAGCGCAGACAATTCAGCGCCAAAACCGCTCGTGCGCGTTGCTTCGTGCACGATTAAACATCGTCCGGTTTTGCGCACAGAAGTCTCGATTGCTTCTATATCCAGCGGCAACAGAGTTCTAAGGTCAATCACTTCGGCATCCACCCCGATATCTTCGACGACGGCATTTGAAACATGCACCATCGTGCCGTAGGTGAGGATTGTAAGATCATTACCCGCTCGCACGATCGACGCCTTGCCGAGTTCTATGCGATAATAATCAACCGGAACCTGGCTTGCGGCGTGTTTCGCCCACGGTTCGACGGGGCGGTCATAATAGCCCGAAAACGGGCCGTTATAGATGCGCTTTGGTTCAAAAAAGATCACTGGATCATTGTCTTCAATTGCAGCGATCAGCAGACCTTTGGCATCAAATGGAGTTGCCGGAATGACGGTTTTAACACCGCAAATGTGGGTGAACAAACTCTCCGGTGATTGGCTGTGGGTTTGGCCGCCAAATATCCCGCCGCCAAATGGCGTGCGAACGGTCATCGGGCAAATGTAATCGCCCGCTGAACGATAACGTATCCGCGCTGCCTCACTGACCAGCTGGTCAAGCCCGGGATAAATATAGTCGGCAAACTGGATCTCGGGAACAGGACGTAGCCCGTATGCCGCCATTCCGACACCAACCCCGATTATCCCGCATTCTGTTATCGGCGTGTCGAACACTCGGGTTTTTCCGTGCTTTTGTTGCAATCCTGCAGTTGCCCGAAACACACCGCCAAAATATCCGATGTCTTCTCCCATCAAAACCACGTCGGGATCCCGTTCTAACATGATATCTAAGGCACTGTTGATGGCGTCGATCATGTTCATGGTTTTAGTTTTAGCTTCAGCCATCAGCTTGGCTCCCAATCCGGGCCAAATTTAATGCGCTGTTCGGCCAACATCTGTTCGCACTGCTCACGCAGGTGCCAAGGTATTTCTTCGAATACATCTTCAAACATACTCTCAAATGGGTGATGAAGCCCGTGACCTAAAACACCATTTTTTTCAGCTTCTTTTTGCTGTGACTTAACAAAATTTGTTAATTCAACTTCTTGCGTCACATGGCGTTCCTCATCCCAATCACCCTCCCCGATCAAATGCGCTTTCAATCGTTCGACCGGATCACCAAGCGGCCATTTGGCGAATTCCTCCGCTGCCCGATAAGCATTGGGATCGTCAGAAGTGGAGTGGCCCTCGGCGCGATATGTGAAATATTCGATTAACGTCGGGCCATTGTTCGTTCTGGCGCGATCCGCCGCCCACTGCATCGCCGCATACACAGCCAAAGGATCGTTGCCATCCACGCGCAACCCCGCAATTCCATACCCAATCGCTCGCGCTGCAAATGTTGTTCGTTCACTACCTGCAAACCCGGAGAACGACGAAATTGCCCACTGGTTATTCACGACCTGCATAATAACCGGCACATTATAAACAGCTGCAAATGTCAACGCACTGTGAAAGTCGCCTTCGGCAGTAGAACCTTCGCCGCACCAAACAGCTGCAATACGGTTGTCACCGCGTGACGCAGATGCCATCGCCCAACCAACGGCTTGGGGATATTGTGTGGTCAAATTGCCGGAAATGCTATAGAAATTCTGATCCGGCGCCGAATACATAATCGGAAGCTGACGCCCCTTTAGATGATCACCGCTGTTCGAATATATCTGGTTCATCATGTCCACCAATGGACATTCTCTAGTAATTAGAATTCCTTGCTGGCGATAACTAGGAAAACACATGTCATCCATATCAAGCGCCATTGTCGATGCCACCGATGTGGCTTCTTCGCCGGTAGACTTCATATAGAAGCTGGTCTTACCTTGGCGCTGTGCCCTAAACATCCGGTCGTCAAACGCACGTAGCAACATCATATTGCGAAGTAGGCTTCGCTTCTGATCAGCTGAAAGGATTGGATTCCAGCTTCCCTTTGCCTTTGCATCAAAATCGAGGACACGGATCAAACCATAAGCCAGTGGCTGCATTGCCGCCGGTAAAACATTCTCTTCTGGTTTCGAAAAGCAATCGACCGCAGGCACGACGATATCGCTAAAGTCGACTTCGTCACCGGGACGATATTTAGGTTCAGGCACGTGCAACCTTAAAGGTTCCAAATTCTCGCGCTTGCCTTGTGTCATCGTCTCTCTCCGATATCCCGATCGTTCATCGAACAACTCGCAAATATATTATCAACGATTGTTATTTTATTTCAACAACTGCATTAGGTCAATATAGCTGACCTAACTCCTTGTATGCCTCACTATACCGCCACTTCAGCCGCTATATGCGCCTGCGGAGAATAATTACGGACCTCAAAGTCTTCAATCCGATAGTCAAAAATGCTACCTGGATTCCTCAGGATATGAAGTGTTGGGTTTCCGTCCGGCTCTCTTGCAATCTGCTCTTCAACCAGGTCGGCATGATTTAAATATAAATGCACATCACCGCCTTGCCAGATAAATTCGCCCGGCTCATATCCGGTTTGCTGCGCCAACATTCTAATCAGCAGCGATGCGGAGAATATGTTAAACGCAAACCCAAGGCCCAAGTCGCAGGAACGCTGAAACAACAGCCCGTTCAGCTTGCCGTCTGCAACTTGAAACTGATAAGTCTTATGGCAGGGAGGTAGCGCCATTTCATCGATTTCTGCAACATTCCAGCCTTCAATTATATGACGGCGCGAACCCGGATTGTTTTTTAAACTTTCGACAAGCGCGGATACTTGATTGATGCCCCGTTCCGCGCGCCGAAATTGCCCATCATCGCCCGGAATATATTGCGGCCAATTGACCCATTGCGCGCCGTATACAGGACCCAAATCGCCCCATTTCGCAGCGAATTCATCGTTATCAAGAATGCGCTGCTCAAACGTATCCTGACTGACTTGATCGCCCGTTGCGCGCCGATACCGGTCCAATGGCCAGTCCGTCCAAATCCGGACTTTTTGTTCCAGCAGCGGACGGATGTTAGTGTTGCCGGTTAGAAACCATAACATCTCGCGCGCGGCAGTTTTCCAAAAAACACGTTTTGTAGTCAGCAGCGGAATGGCATCATTTTCGAGCGAAAACCGCATCGTCGCACCAAACAAGGCTTTAGTGCCGATGCCGGTTCGATCATGCTGTACCGTACCGCGCGTCCATACCTTGCGCATCAGGCTGAGATATTGCTGCTCGTAATGTTCGCCTTTGCTCATTACCGTTATTTACACCCCCATTATTTCCAACTTTTGGGCTAGGACGAGACTGTGATTTTGGCAACAGTGTGACCGGATTATTTCGCTTGAAAGTTCATTTAGGCAGCCTTTTATCCAGCACGACACCTCATCTTTTTAAAATTTCAATGCGCAGTTAATCCGAATTGGTGCATTCGAAATCCAAACATCAACGGTAACGAGCCACTTTGACTAACTTCGGCACAATTTGCAAACATCCTGTTAACCATTCCTTGACTTAGTTTGCGTATCGCATTTGCATGCAAGCGCGTATTATTATTGTCGACGATCGTGCAACGAATCTGCGAATTTACGCGCAATTTGTTGCAATGATGGGTTCGGGCTTCTCGGCCAAATGCTTCAATAGCGCTCTGGAGGCATTGAAATATCTGGAAAATGATTCCGCCGACTTGTTGATTGTCGATTATCGTATGCCCGAAATGAATGGCGCGGAATTCATCAAGGCGGTACGCGATAAGTCTGTTGGTTCTCACATCCCGGCTATCATAATTACCGCCCGGCAAGACCGTGAATGCCGCATTTCGGCTTTGGATGCTGGTGCAACAGATTTTCTACAAAGTCCCGTTTCGCATATCGAATTTCGCGAACGCGCATTGTTATTGCTCAATCAGCACAAAAAGGAAATAGAGCTGGCTGAACGGGCCAAGCATACAGTCGAAACTAATCCTAACGACTTTGTTGAGGGATACGGGTCTGCAGCAAACAAATCCATGCTTGAACAAATTATCGACACATCCCCGATATTGATAAATGCCATTGATCGAAACGGCAAATTCCTATTCCTCAACTCCTACAATTCCGCGCTTTTTGGGAAAGTGCCGGACGAGTTGGTAGGCCAGTCAATTTATGATTTGCTAGACCCAATATCGTTAGAACACGAGCTCAGGCGGAATAGTGTTATTCTGGAATCCGGCAACTCAATTCCCGTATTTGAAGACAGATACATTAGCGACGGAGTCGAACTTACATTCCAATGTAACAAATCGCCATTGACCAATATCGATGGCCAAACAATCGGCGTGCTAACGACCGGTGTGGACATTACCGCCCGGAAATTTGCCGAAGAACACCGCACACATCTTGCCCTGCATGATATGCTTACTGGCCTGCCCAACCGCTCGCTGTTGTCTGAGCGTATGCGGCAGACGATTGAAGATTGCGAACAGGGCGGTAAAATTGCCGCTCTATTGTTGCTGGATCTTGATCAATTCAAGATCATAAATGATACACGCGGCCACCAGGCTGGCGACATTTTGTTGCGTCAAGTTGCTGAACGAATTAGTAATTTATTGGGACCCAATGATTTCGCCTCACGCATTGGTGGCGATGAGTTCGCGGTGATCTTAACCGACGTAGCTGACGCCGAAGAAATCAGCGGACTGTGCACCAAATTGCTGAATCAAATTGGCAAGCCATATTCAATAGCGGGCGCAGAACAGCTTATCGGCGTGAGCATTGGCGTTGCCCTGATACCCGAAGACAACAGGTCGGCAGATGAATTACTCAGACTAGCCGATTTGGCAATGTACGAAGCCAAATCACAAGGCCGTAACTGTCATTGTTTCTTCTCTCCGCAACTGAACCAGATCGCGCAGTTTAATGCTGGCTTGGAGGCGGATCTTCGCGTTGGCTTGGCCAAGGAACAGTTCGTTCTTGAATATCAGCCAATCATCGACATCAAGACCAACCGCTACGTCGGGCTCGAAGCGCTTATTCGCTGGAACCATCCAGAACGCGGGCGACTAATGCCCAATGAGTTCATCCGTATTGCAAGCGACAGCGGACTGATTGACCGTATGGGGCAATGGGTAATCGAAGCGGCTTGCAAACAAATCGCGGAATTTGCCGAAGCGGGTATCGAAATTCCACACATCGCGGTCAATGTTTCTCCCAGGCAGTTCGAAAATCAAGAGATGAGCAGCGGGATACTAGCAAATATCGCCAAATATGGGGTGAAGCCGGGTAAACTTGCGATTGAAATTACCGAAGAACTCTTGCTCGATCAAAATCAGCATGTGCTCAAAGAACTCGCCACTTTACGTGCATGCGGAGTTGAGATTTCTATTGATGATTTTGGTACTGGTTATTCTTCGCTGCAATATCTACGCGATTTGCCGGCGACCCGTTTGAAAATTGATCAAACTTTTGTCTCTAGGATTGAGACCTCTGCCGCCGACAGGGCAATTATTTCAACTATTGCCCATTTAGCGCATGCGTTGGATATGCGGGTGATTGCTGAAGGTGTTGAAACGGATACTCAATATGCTTTGCTCCGTGCATCAGGATGCGATGAAGTCCAAGGGTTCTTAATTGGCCGTCCTCTAACAGTTCAACAACTTTATGAACTTTTCGATGGTCAAGTTGCATCATTCAAGGTCATTGAATAATGCTCGCGCTCTTAAGATCAGTCCTTCCCAAATTTCGTGCCACTGGAAAGAAGGCAACGCCGGAACAAGAGATACTGCTCAATCGCGTAGTCATGGGAAGCATTGCTGCGATCATTTGCGATTTTGCAGGATTTGATCCCCGCATCGTTTTTGCGTTTATCGCATATCTGACATTGAACGCAGGCTTGATGATAATGGAACGTACTTCCATCTTTCAGCCCGAGAAGAGATGGCTTGCGGCAATCATTTTGGATGTCAGCATGGCGACATCGACTATGTTGATTGATGCAGAGGGCATGTCGTGGGCATATGCAGTCGTGCTGCGAATGGTGTTGGGCAATGGTTTCCGCTTCGGACAAAAATGGCTCGCAATCGCCGCAATATTTGCAGCTGTTGGTTTCGGAATCGTCGTTGCAACAACCGAGTTCTGGCAACAAAACGCGATTCTGGGATACAGCTTGCTCGCTGGCCTGATTGCAATCCCCAGCTATTGCTCGACCCTGATCAAAAAGATTTCATACGCGAAGGATCAGGCCGAAATCGCCAGTCGCGCAAAAAGTTATTTCCTTGCAAGTGTTAGCCACGAATTGCGCACGCCACTTAATGCGATTTTGGGCTATGGTAACCATCTGCGTCAGATGGGCTTGCCGACAAAACAGCACAACATGATCGACGCCAGCGTAATGGCAGCGGAGCATTTGCTCCATTTGATTGAGCAATTGATCCAGGTCGCAAAGGCCGAAACCGGGGCAATACAAGTCAGTAAAGGTGAATTCAAAACAACTGATATCTTAAAAGAAGTCAGAGATATCATGGCCGTTCAGGCCCGCGAAAAGGGCATTGAACTTAGGTTGCAGGCCGAGCCACTTTGTGATCAAATCGTGACCGGGCCTAGCGACACAATCCGCAATATTCTGCTGAATTTGACCGGAAACGCCATCAAGTTCACGGATTCGGGTGCGGTTTCGATATCGTGCGCGTTAGACCAAATCGCTTCCGGATATCAAATATCGTTGCATGTTTCCGACACCGGAATTGGAATTGCCCAAGATGCGCAAACCAAGATTTTTCAGCCATTCCAACAAGCGGACGACAGCGTAATGGACAGGTTCGGTGGAACTGGTCTTGGCCTTGCAATATGCAAGCAACTTGCTGAACATGCAGGCGGATCGATTGAAGTAAGCAGCACGATTGGCCAAGGAAGCAGCTTCCATGTAACCATACCAGTCACAAAATTTGATGCCGGCGATCTAAATGAAGAGAATGATAGCCTAGGCAGTGTGAAAATTGTTTCGTTCGGCACAATGAATTCCGAGCTTTTAACAAGCACGCAGTCTGCCGGCGACTATATTGTCAAACACGTAGATTGCATAGCAGTAGCCGATTTGCGGCGCGAAATTGCGAATGGTGCATTGCAGGGCTACCGAATTGCGCTGATCCATTCGGAACTGGCACAATTGATCGGACCTGACGACCAAATCTGGGCCAGTTTTGCAGATGCACAAGTCGCACCAGTTTTGGTTCAAGATCAAAATACATTGGAATTGGAAGATATCACGCTGCGTGCTGCATTTGCATCCGTTATTCCATCAACGCCAGATTTTCAGACGTTACGCAGCGCCGTTCGCATCGGTTGCTCATTTGCCAGCCATCCATTTGCGGACAAATTTGGCGCTATCGATTCTGATCTTGCAGCGATGCCCAAGCCAATTGTTGGCCGGTCCATTCTGGTTGCCGATGACAATCGCACTAACCGCAATGTGTTGGCAGCAATTCTAGAGTCCGCAGGCCACAATGCAACAATGGTAACTGATGGCGATGAAGCATTGGAAGCCCTTGAACAGGGCGGTTTTGATATCTTGTTATTGGACGTCAACATGCCCCGTTTGAACGGCATCGATACGGCATCGATGTGGCGGCAGATCGAAGGTGGCCGCAGCCATTTACCAATAATTGGTGTTACCGCTGACGCTACTTCAGAAACCGAAGTACGCTGTTTGGCGGCGGGCATGGATTTGCGGATTACAAAGCCGTTTGACGCAAAACGCCTGCTTGCCTTAATCGATGATTATACTGCGAGTACCGAAGACGACACCGTAATTCAGTCAAGTAGCGATCCGTTCGAAGTTGTGGTGCCACTTTCGCAAACGTCGAATAATGATTTGGCCACTATTGATCACCTGCAACTTGACTATCTATTTTCGATTGGCGATCAAAATTTCGTTGATGAAATGATCAGCAGCTTTCAGTCTGACATCAAAGAAACAATCGGCTTAATGCGCGCTTCGGTGGACGACAATGACGTCCAGCAATTCAGGTTTTGCGCGCATGCTTTCAAAAGCTCCGCCCAAAACCTCGGAGCTGCGGATCTAGTTCAGATATCAGCTAAGCTTGAACACATTACCGAAGGCGAATTTTCTCAAAATAGACATCAGCATCTTGCGCGGATTGAAAAAAGCATATCGAAAATTGAACAGGCTTTAAAGAGTTCCGATTTACAAAGCCACCGCGCAGTAAATCAGTAGTTGGGTGATTGTGCGCTTAACCAATCGATTTCAGGCTTCGTGAAAGCTTTCTTTCTTGCGCATTTGCCAATCGCTCCATCTTCTTGATGTCGGCTTCATCCAGCGTCATCGCTGTTTCGGCCCAAACGAGCGTAATATCCAACAATTCCTGTAGCTCGATAGGCGCGGCAATCCGCCGGGAACGATATACTGCGCGTTCAGCAGCAAATCTGGTTTTATGGCGCTGCGTATATTCGACAATTGCAGCCTCGCCTTCACCATCATTTACCAAAATATCGACAATGCCTAAATCGAAAAGTTCTTGTGCGCTGTGTATTTTGCCTTCCAAAATAAACCGTTCAGCAAGCTTGCGGCCAACGCGGCGCGCAAGAAAACTGTACGCGCCCATCCCCGGAAACAGATTAAAGATAATCTCTGGCAACCCCATCCTGGCGCTGCGCTCGGCCACCAAGATGTCGAATGCTAACGCATGTTCGAAGCCTCCGCCTAAGGCATCGCCCTGAACAAGTGCAATCGTGATAATTGGCGCACCAAAACCGACAGAATTGGCATGTTGCATGCGAACACAGGTTTCCGCATATTTCCGCATGGCGGCAAAATCGCGCGTGCGGATGGATTCAGCGAAATGCCGCAGATCGCCGCCAAGATTGTATATGCCCGGCGTCTTTGAACCACATACAAAATAGCGCAAGTCATCTGGGCAGTCATTGCCCATAGTGCCGTAGTTATGGGCAATCCAATCCTGTACTTGTTGAATTTCTTCGCCCAAATCATAGGTGTAACTCGGCCTGCCCTTCTGGTCCATAAAGCACCAAAAGACCTTGTCTTGCACATCATGACGCACCGAAATTTCTGAGAAGTTTCTTTTTGAAATCGCGATCGACGTGCGTCGATCCTTCACAGGTAGCGATGAAAGATTTGCGACATCGTCAATCGCATGGGTGTGCAGAGCCATTGTGTCCCCAACTTGGTTAAAGCGTCTGGCCACCCCAGCCATTGCTCTTTCTTTAGCAGATTTTTCCGCTAGGCAAGGTAAAAAAATGGTAAACAACCAAATAATAATTTAACCAACAAATGAAACGTCCATTATTAACTATAAGTTAACGTTAATGTTTCTCTTAGTACCGCAATAATTCAATAATGTGCGCCCGCCCAATTTGACGCGCTGGTTGAGGTAAAGTCGCTATATCAGCGCCATGGCAATTGAAGGCGATAGCAATCGAAAATGTGAAGGCATACTGGCTATCGACAAATTTAGCCCGCCTTTTGCCTGAGTGATACCAACCGTTGCAGCATTGGCGTTACTATCGGGGTAGTCAGCATAGTGCTGCCAACGGCCATGACGAGTAGTGCAGTAAACGCTTCATTTGAAATAATAGCTTTATCAAGCAGTATGTTAGAAAATATTATCATAATCAAAGCTTTGGTTTGCAAAAGCCAGCCGATCAGCGATGCCTCACCCGGTTGCCACTTCAGGATTCTGCCCGCAATATGGATACCTGCAAGCTTGCCAGCGACGGACGCGAACAATAACAATCCGGCTGCCGCGAAAACGGCGACCCCGCCCGTGTCCCAATTTGTACGCAGTCCAGTGCTTAGAAAGAAAATTGGCATGAAAGCGAGCAAAACCGTCTCGCGAAACCGGTCCATCCGGACCTGATCGAACCATCTGCCTTCGGTCACAGCACCGGCCAAGAAAGCACCAACCATATAGTGCAAGCCAGCCCAATCAGCCAGCAAGCCGCAGCCGATCAACCAGATGATCGCGGCATACCAACGATCAGCCTCGGCAATGCGAGGCATCAACCGCCGGAAAATATAACTTGCAACCCCGAATGCCACAAGAAAGGCGCCCTGACGTCCTATCCGTTCCCAATCGAGCAAGATGATCGCGAGCACACCCCAAATGGCGATGTCATCAAGGCTGGCATAGCGCAAGATCCGTTGGCCAAGCGGTTGGCGCAGGATTTCAAGCTTCTCCATCAACAGCACCAATATCGGCAATGCAGTGACCGCACAGGACATGCCAATACCAATAACGAATTGCCAAGAATGTCCTTTTGACCCAATCCATCCCTTACCGAAGGCAAGCAGAGCCATTGCGGTAATGCTGCCAAATATTAACGGCACCGCCAATGCAAACCCAGCGGTTATACTGGTCTCGCGGCGGCGTTGCCATGCTTCGCTTAAATCAAGCTCTACGCCTGCGATCCAGACGAAAATCATCACAGCCCACCATGCTATGCCATTTAGCGAGGCAATAGTCTGCGGCGTAAAGACGAAACTGTAATAATCCGGAAACGCCGCCCCCATTACACCTGGACCAAGCAATATCCCGCAGATGATTTGAACGACAACAAGCGGCGCATAATATTCGGTTCGGCCAAGTCGCCAAATAAGAAATGGCACCACGAAGATTAACAACATGGCGATCAGAAAGATTTCGGTGGCGGTCATGTACAGGGTAATTGGCAAAAAGTGCCCCTGCCAGCAAGCAATAAGGCGTTTGTTACCGCACAATGCGATTGCATCAATAGTCAGTCATGCATTTTACCGCAGTTTTTCTCACTTTACGGCCCAATCGCCAACCAAGCCAAGCCCTGACAGGTAATTGGCGGAGAGATAGGGATTCGAACCCTAGGTACCCTCGCAGGCACGCCGCATTTCGAGTGCGGTGCTTTCGACCACTCAGCCATCTCTCCGCAAACCTGCGCGCTTGGTCAGTAACCCAAAATGGGTTTGCCCGCTGGAAAAGAGCGCGGCCAATAACCCATGAATTCGCCTTTGCCAAGCCCAAGCTTGATTTGGAATGCCAAACAAACGATAAAGAAGGCATGAGCAAGAATCCTACCGCCCCTGACATCGCCGAAGCCAAATTCAATATTGGAGACGTTGTACGTCACCGCATTTTTGAATTTCGCGGTGTTGTCTTTGATATTGATCCCGTTTTTGCCAATAGCGACGAATGGTATGAATCGATTCCGGCAGAGGTCCGTCCGACGAAGGACCAGCCATTTTATCACTTGTTCGCCGAAAATGCCGACAACAGCTACATTGCCTATGTCAGCCAACAAAATCTATTGGCCGACAATCAAGGGGGACCGGTTGATCATCCGGCGGTTGAGGGATATTTCGCGAAATGGAGTGGCGCGAAGTATGAACTAAAGCACGCAATGCGGCATTGATGTTGATTCATAGCTAACTGATTCCGATGTTCCAAAGGCTCGTCGGGTTGTTCAATTAAAACTGTTCTTGCGGCATATTTGCAATCCATTGACTGAGCAAGTCAGCGCCCTCTTCATGCACTGTGGCGCGGCCAAGTTCTGGCATCGCAATGCCCGGATCAAGGCTTTGTAGGCGGTAAAGCAATATTGACTGTTCAGGGTTTCCGGGGGCGATGACATAATCGAGCCCGCCAGTCCCTCTGCCCGCAGCCACCGGATGCTTGCCAATGCCACGGGCCGTCTTGTTTGTGGCGCTTTCGTCAAAGAACAAACCCGAATTGCTCGCAGATCCGTTGATGCTGTGGCAATGGCCGCAGTTTACATATAAATAGCTCTTGGCGCGGGCGTCTAAACTGCCTGATGATGGATCATTCCAAATGGGCATCGTCACATTGCCGCCCGCAAAGTCTGCGTTCGCCAACAATCGCTGCTTGTCGGCCGGAGTGTTAAATCGAATATTGCCAAGCAGCGGTCCGATGGGCTGAATTTGATTGTTCGATGAATGACATTGTTTGCATTGATTCTTGTTCGGCACGACGTAGCTGATTTTCTGCGTGCTACCGCCGGGCGCGGAAAATGTCACATTTGTGCGCGTACCACCAATCCGCAAGTCAGCGTCACTGCCGTCAGAATTCCAGACATAGGGCAACGCGGCCCACCCCGATTTTCTGTTCAACAATATCCGGGTTTCGATGATTTTCAGTTTTCCGGCGGAATCGGGATATCCAAAACTCTTGATAATCGCGGTGCCAATTGGAAATGTGATCCGGCCATTGCCGGAAGCAACGGAGACGCTCTGGCCCTTTGGAAGATAGATAAATCTCTGTTTTTCCGCATAATCTGAAAACAATGGCGTTGCCAAAGAGTAAGTAATCAGATCAGCATTCGGCGCACCCGCCGATCCATCAAAAAATCCAAACTCTGACAATTTCGGTGGTAATCCATCGGTCAATATCGCGGCCTGACTTATATCCGCGGCTTTTTGTACCGATAGAGATATTGCAATCGGAAGTGAAAGAACGGACAATAAAATGCGCATTATTGAACGGCTGCTTCCATTTCCGGCGGCAGCGTTATGGCGGGCAATAACACTGGCAGCACCTTTGATATGGAAAGTGCCGCTGGTCTCGCTTCTGACGTATCCGATAACGGATCAGAAAGCCCCAAGGATATCGCAGGCACATCATCTGCGATCAACGGTGCGTTTGCAATTCCGCCAGCTCCACTCCAGAATACCGGAGCCAAACTACCGCCCATCGCAGCGGCTAATTGCGCGCCTCCGGGCATCTGCGGTGCCCATCCTGCGCGCATATGCTGATTTTCCCAAATCGCGACTTTAGAAGGAACCGGATCATATTTCGGATCCTGATGCTTCAATGGATAGCCAACAATCATCACATTGGTGGTACCGTTTTCACCAATGACATTGTCAAAAATATGAACATTCCGGTTTGCCATGACCATAATGCCCGTACCCGTTGGGACGCTGGCGACTATGTTACCCTTTGGCGCAAAATTCGGTGTCATATTGTTCACAACAATATTCTCAAACACGCGCACATTATGACCGCCCATTTGCGGTAAATTCGGCAAGTCAAAAATCAATATGCCCCCAGTATTGAGCGTCGCCACGTTATCATAAACATCGGCATCATAGCTGTTTTCAATCTCAATACCGGCGACATTTTCAAGCGCGATCGATCCGCGCACGATGATATTTTGCGATTGACCAACATAGATCCCGGCATCTGACGCGCCCCTTACAATCACGGAATCAATCAGAATATCACGGCTTGCAACGGGATAGATGCCGTAAGCCCCATTGGTCTCCTTTGGTCCGCCGGTCCATTCGACGCGCAGCTTGTGAAATATAATACGGTCCGCACCCTTTGATTTGATGCCGTCGCCCTTACTGTTTTCAACCGCAAAATCGCGCAAAATGACATCATCCGACGTCACCAGCAATCCTTCGCCTGCGCCTGCCTGATTTGTAAAATCAAGGATAGTCTGTTTGACGCCCTGCCCTTTTAAAGTGACGTTGTTTACATCAAGCGAGAGCCCATCGGTCAAAACGAATTTGCCATCACCAAGTTCAACTGTATCGCCTGGCTCCGCCAAAATCAGGGCTTCTTGCAAGCGTTCTTGAGCCATGTCACCGGCGGCGACTTGAATTGTCTTTGCGATTGCATTTGATGAAACAGCGGCAAGCATGGCAGCCGCAATAATTACGCTAAATCGGTTTTCCATGGCGCGATGATGCAACAAGCGGCGCGCATTGCCAAGCAACTTTGTGCGCGATCAAGGTGCGTCGGTTAAAATCCATTCAACGGCAGCATCGGCATGGATCACAGTGCTGTCGTATATCGGCAGCACATTGGCTTTGGTATCAACGATACGGCTAAGCTCAGCCGCGCCGAGCACGATGGCTTCGATGCCATCTTGATCCGCCATCGTGATATAGGTTTTCAATGTCCGCTCTGCTTCGCGGGTTACCTTGTCCAGTATCAGTTCTTTATGGATAATACGGTCAAGTTCGGCAACTTGCACCGGATCATTGGGCATCAAAGTGATGCCTTGCTTGACCAGACGTTGACGATACCAGCTTTCCGCCATCACATTGCGCGTCCCCAGCAAAGCCGCAGATTTCACTCCGTCCGCCTTCATTTTTGCGCCGACCGCATCTACGATGTGTAAAACAGGTACGCCCACACTTGCCGCCACTTTGTCGTGCACGCGGTGCAAACTATTTGCACAAATCAGGATTGCCGATGCGCCCGCTTTTTCCATCCGTTTCGCTGATTTGATCAACAATTTGCTGAGCTCATCCCAATCCGCGTCACTAAAGTCTGAGGCAAGATCACCACAATTCAAACTTTCCAAGATAATAGGCGGGCTACAGCTACCGCCAATCCGGCGCTGAACCTGGGTATTGATCCGGTTAAAATAGAGCGACATCGCATACCAATTTACCGCACCAATCAAACCTATCTTACGCATACAAACTTGTATCCTTAATGTTGCAGAGCCTTAACAATGTCTTCGACCATTTTTTTGGCATCGGCGAGCAGCATCATTGTTTGGTCCATATAGAATACGTCGTTGTCGACGCCAGCATAGCCCACTCCGCCCATGCTGCGCTTGATAAAGAACACAGTCTTGGCCTTATCGACGTCAAACACCGGCATGCCATAAATAGGCGACGTTTTGTCGGTTTTTGCCGCCGGATTGACGACATCATTTGCGCCGATGATGAAGGCGACATCGGTTTGCGCGAACTCGCTGTTGATATCTTCCAGCTCAAACACCTCGTCATAGGGGACATTGGCTTCGGCCAGCAGTACGTTCATATGTCCGGGCATACGTCCAGCAACCGGATGGATTGCGTATTTGACGCTGACGCCTTCTTTTTTCAACACATCGCCCATTTCGCGCAGGATATGCTGCGCCTGCGCCACCGCCATACCGTAACCGGGAACGATTATCACGCTTTCAGCTTGTTTCATCATATAGGCTGCGTCTTCGGCCGAACCGCGTTTCCATGGACGGTCTGACTTTGCCTCGCCTCCAGCAGCAGCAGGTGCGGCACCAAAGCCGCCTGCGATCACACTAAGAAAGCTGCGGTTCATTGCCTTGCACATGATGTAAGACAGGATGGCGCCAGATGAGCCAACCAGCGCGCCGGTGATGATCATAGCTGTATTGTGCAGCGTGAAGCCCATAGCGGCAGCGGCCCAGCCCGAATAGCTGTTCAGCATCGACACCACCACTGGCATATCCGCTCCGCCAATGGGGATGATAAGCAAAAAGCCGATGAGGAACGCGAGCGCGGTGAGCGTCCAGAAAATCCAAGGTGATTGATCGATCGTGAAATAGGCGATCAGGCCCAAAATCGCTCCAAGCGTGCCAAGGTTGATTACATGCCGACCCGGCAACATGATTGGCGCGCCCGACATCTTGCCCGCCAGTTTTAGAAAAGCGATTACCGAGCCAGAGAAAGTAATTGCGCCGATGGCGATGCCAAGCCCCATCTCAACACGGCTGACCGGATTGATCAGGCCATCCGCGCCATTGATGCCGAATGCTTGCGGGTTGAGAAACGCTGCTGCTGCAACGAGCACTGCGGCCATGCCTACGAGCGAATGGAACGCCGCTACCAGTTGCGGCATATCGGTCATTGCAATCTTGCGCGCCGTCACCCAACCAATACCACCACCAATGGCAATCGCGCCAAGAATTTCTGGAAGTGACGCGACTTCATGCGTTATCAACGTAGTAACAACCGCAATCAGCATACCCGCCATACCAAAGCGGTTGCCGCGCTGTGATGTCGCAGGCGAAGACAGCCCGCGAAGTGCAAAAATGAAAAAGACGCCCGAAATCAAATAAGCGAGCATGACCCAAGCCGGAGGCGTTGCGTGTTCCATGGGCTCAACGCTCCTTTTTCTTGTACATCGCGAGCATACGCGCAGTCACCGCAAAGCCGCCGAAGATATTGACGCTGGCCATCGCCACTGCAATTAGCCCGAGCCATTTCGCAGTCGGCGAGCCTTCCGCCGCCGAAGCGATCAACGCGCCAACGATAATCACCGAAGATATCGCATTCGTCACCGCCATCAGCGGTGTGTGCAGCGCAGGGGTAACCGACCACACGACGTAGTAGCCGACGAAACAGGCCATCACGAAGATGGAGAGGATACTTATGAAATCCATGAACTACTCCCGGAATAATTTCCCCCTACAAAGAGGGATTGATCGACGTAAGCGAGACGGAGGGGTAACAGCCTGTCGTTAGCCGCGGCAATAATTGTCGTCAGAGCATTTTGCCGGAGAAGATTTTTGGGAGCGCATCTTACTTTCATCCCAGTAACCGCTCGTTCACGACCTTGCCATCCTTAGTAAGCCGGATCGCCGCAGTTACTTCATCATCGTCGGGCAATACCGGCCGCCCGGCATCCTTGTCCCAAAAGGCTGACAGGAAGTTGAACAAATTACGCGCAAACAATGCCGACGTGTCCGCCGCCAAATGTGCGGGCGTGTTCGAATAGCCCATGATCTTCACGCCGTGCTTGACGACGATCTGGTCGGCAACGCTGCCCTCGACATTGCCGCCTTGGGCGACGGCCAAGTCAAACAACACGCTGCCCGGTTTCATGCTCGCGATTTGCGCGTCGGAAACCAAACGTGGTGCCGCGCGGCCCGGGATCAACGCGGTGGTAATTACGATGTCCTGCTTGGCGATATGCGCGCTGACCAGTTCGGCTTGCGCCACTTTATACTCATCGGACATTTCGGTGGCATAGCCCCCTGCCCCTTCGCCTTCAATACCCGCCACATTCTCAACGAAGATGGCTTTTGCACCCAGCGATTCAATTTGCTCCTTCGTCGCCGAACGCACGTCAGTTGCGGAAACCTGCGCGCCCAAACGCCGCGCCGTGGCAATCGCCTGCAATCCCGCAACGCCAACGCCCATGATAAACACCCGCGCCGCACTAACCGTTCCTGCTGCTGTCATCATCATCGGAAACGCACGGCCATAAGTACCCGCAGCATCAATCACTGCTTTATATCCCGAAAGGTTTGACTGCGACGACAATATATCCATCGATTGCGCCCGGGTTATCCGCGGCATAAACTCCATTGCCAGCGCCTGCACACCCAACTTCGCATATTCATCAATGCGGCTACGATTTCCAAACGGATCAAGCCCCGCGACGATCCAAGCGTCCTTGGCCAAACCTTTTAGCGCCTTTGGGTCTGGCCCTTGCACGCCCAAAATGATGTCCGCGTCCTTCAGCGTAGCAGCGGCTGTGCCCAAAATTGCCCCGGCCGCCGCATAATCCGCGTCCAAAATCGAAGCATTTAATCCTGCGCCTTTTTCAACCGCAACACCCGCGCCAAGCGCGATAAACTTCTTTACGGTTTCAGCCGACACCGCAACGCGCGTTTCGCCAGCGGCGGTTTCCTTGAGGACAGCGATTTTCATGTCATCATCAGCTCGAAATAATCAAAACGACGAGCGCCGTGGTAATTACTGAAATTGCGGTGCCCCATTTGAACAATTTCAAAAAGCCAACATACGTGCCCTTGGCTTCTGAGATATCTTGATGTTCAGCCATATTTTCCTCCGATGGCGATTTGATATTGGATAAGCCTTAACCGCACATATTCGAATGCTCAAGTATCCAGCGAAAGAAAAGTTCAATGTGCTTAATCGGCTATTTACTCATTTTTGCTAACCCATCCATTCGCTAGGCCAATTTCTGTCTAAGCAATGGATAATGCATGACCGAAAAAGAGACACGATTATTGATGCTTGTCGATGACGAACCGGCACAGTGCCGGCTGGTTTCGGCTATCGCTGGTCGTGCGGGTTGGCGCACTGTTTTTGCGCGTGATGCTGAAACCGCGATTGCGATGCTTGGTACCCAGGACGGCATGATGTTGGACGCGATATTGCTTGATCAATGGGTTCCGGGGTCCGATTCTGCGGTATTGATCGCAGAGCTGAAATCGCGCAGACCTGCATTGCCAATCTTGCTTATGACCGCAATGGGTTCAAATGAAAGCGCGATTGAAGCCATGCGGGCTGGCGCATCGGACTATATCATAAAGCCCGTTGCCGCCGAGCGGCTAATCGCGGCACTTAGCTTGGCATCGGACACGGCCAAGAATTTTGGAGAATTGCAACCGCTTACCGAAAAAATATCGCAGGTGCTTGAGTTTGAAGAAATCATCGGTTCTGCTCCTGCTTTTCGTACCGCCCTTGCTATTGCTGCAAAGGCAGCGCGTTCGCGTGCGCCGATCTACATTGAGGGCGAGCAAGGCGTTGGCAAAGAAGTGGTTGCCGATGCAATCCACGCGGCCAGCCCGCGTTCAAAACAGCCATTTTTGAAAGTGAACTGCGGGGCGATTGCTTCAAATTTGCTCGACTCGGTGCTGTTCGGTCACGAGAAAAATGCGTTCACCGGAGCATTCGACCGCCGCATCGGAATTTTTCAGCAAGCAGAAGGCGGCACTGTCTTCTTGGATGAGGTTGATCAGTTGGCGCCCGAAACGCAGGTGCGGCTGGTTCGGTTACTCACCCAAAACGAAATTCAACCGCTTGGTGCAAATCACAGTTTCCGCATTGATGTGCGCGTCATTACTGCGTGCAACGAAAATCTTGCTGGCAAGCTGCCCAGCGGCGAATTTAGAGAAGACCTTTTCTATCGCTTGAATGTTGTGCAACTCACCATCCCGCCGCTGCGTGAGCGGACAAGCGATATTCCGGCACTGGCAAGGCATTTTCTCGGCAGGATGGCCAATCAGCCGGGGTTGCGTAGCTTAGGGATTACCGAAGAGGCGCTGAGCATGTTGCGCGGCTATAATTGGCCCGGCAACGTTCGCCAATTGCAAAGCGCCTTATTCCGCGCCGCCGTTTTGTGTGATCGTGATGCGCTGACCCCCGATGAATTTCCGCAAATAGCGGCGACAGTCGGCCAACTTGGGCACAATGGGCCGATGGCAGCGGGTAGCAACGAAGCCATTGGCGTAACTCTATACGAAGACGATGGAAACCTGCGTCCGCTGGAGCAAATTGAAGCTGATGTTATCCGGCTAGCCATTGGGCACTACCGCGGCCGCATGACCGAAGTTGCTCGCCGTTTAGGCATTGGTCGTTCGACTTTATACCGCAAGCTATCAGATTTGGGTATTAGCGACGTCGCTTAATTGTGACGCCTAATTACGGCCAAAGATCGCGTTCGTGGCTAGGTACCCCGCAACCGATGCGCTTCCGGTCAAAAACGTACCCCAAATAATATCCAATATCACGACCTTCATGCTCCATTGCTTCAACGTCGCCATGTTGGTCAGATCATAGGTCATATAGCAAAAGAACCCCAACATCGCGCCATACATCAACGCCGTTTGCCAGCGTCCAGACGCAAATGCCGGAACCACTGCAAATATCATCATGCCGATGATATAGAGCAAATAGAATGCAATCGCAGGGCCGAGGCGAAAACCATCCTTCATCAGCATATCGCCGATCTCGGGTTGGTATAATTTGGTGTAAGCATTGCGCAGCCAGACGCTGTCGATCAGCGCGAATGCCACCCCGGTGAAGATATAAGCGGCCAGATATTTCAGGATCATGTGGAGCCTTCCAAGATGAAACCGCAGCATTTAGGTCTGCCGGTGTTAGTCAAACACAGTCGAACGGAATGGGTTTTATGCCCGCGCCGTCAATGCCCCATCACGCAGACCGCGCCAGACACGGATCGCTTGAACGGTTTCGGCTACATCGTGGACGCGCACGATTTGCACACCTTGTTCGATTGCCTTCATCGCCAGAAACAGCGATCCGCCCAACCGTTCTTCGACCCCTGCCTCATTTGACAATGCACCAATCATACGCTTTCGGCTGCCACCAAAAACGACTGCGCAGCCGATCGCATGAAACATTGCCAAATTGTTTATTATGCTAAGGTTTTCAGGAAGTGATTTACCAAAGCCGATGCCTGGATCAATCAGTATCTTGTCACGCCCAATTCCTGCCGTCTCTATCACGGAAACGCGCGCTTCAAGCCAATCGAATACTTCCGTTACAACGTCGCCGTAACTATCCACCCTTATGCGGGTCGCTGCCTTGGCTTGGCGCATGCATCAGCACAACGGGAACCCCGGCAGCGACCGCTACTTCGATCGATCTATCATCGTAGAGCAAAGCAGAAACATCGTTGATCATACGCGCACCCGCAGCAATTGCGTCTTCCATTACTGCGGCCTTGCGGGTGTCGATGGACATTGCCGTGCCCGATGGCGCGATCTGGCGAATGATCGGGCTGACGCGTGTGATCTCGTCACCTTCCCATACAACTGGCGCGTTTGGCCGTGTCGATTCTCCGCCGATATCGACGATGGCGGCGCCTGCTCCGGCTTGGGCTATTGCTGCATTTACTGCGACCGAGCTGTCATCATTGTATTTTCCGCCGTCAGAAAAGCTGTCCGGAGTGAGATTCATTATCCCCATAACTTGGGGCTGATCAAGGCGAACAACGCGCTCACCAAGTTGTAACGCGGCGCGCGGTTTGGTTAGCCTGCCGAACAGAACCTCAGCCCTCTGCGCAATCGCTTCGGGCCATTTTGCAATGGCAACCGACCACTGAGAAACCGGAATAAATGTTCGAACGATTTCGCCGGATTGCTTGGCAATCAATTCGACCGCCGAGAACCAGATCAGGCCGCCAGCAAGGCGCGCTGTCTGTCCGTCATGATGCTGCGGACTTTCGACAAAGTGAACCGGGCGCAGATAGATTTTTGCGTCCGGTGCAATATCGGGCAAACTTTCAAAACTCATGGTTCGGTAGCAAGTAAATATGTTTGCCTTAAGTCGTCGACCAGCTTCATCGCTCCATCTTCGGCAACAAAATACCAATAGGTCCAGCCGTTACAGCTTGGTGCATCTTGCACCAGCGAACCCACTTTGTGGATCGATCCGCTGTGTGCGCCGCATAACAAGGATCCATCGGCCCGGATTGTTGCGGAAAACTGGCGTTTCTTGTCGGTCAGCACTGCACCGGCCTTGATAAAACCCGTTTCGACCAACTGCCCAAATGCAACGCGGGGAGCGGCGCTGGGCGATTGCATCGTTTTCAGTGCGCTTTCATCCAGCGGCAGAGCGGCGGCAATGCGCTCCTCGGCAACTTCGCAATACACTTCTTCGCGTTCACAGCCGATCCAATCGCGGCCTAAACGGCGCGCTACTGCGCCAGTAGTGCCCGTGCCAAAGAACGGATCGAGCACCACGTCGCCGGGCTTTGTTGTCGCCAGCATGATCCGGTACAGCAATGCCTCTGGCTTTTGCGTGGGGTGCGCCTTGGTACCGTTGCGTTTTAAACGTTCTTGCCCGCCGCAAATCGGCAGCAACCAATCTGAACGCATCTGAAGTTCATCGTTCAACGTCTTCATTGCGCGATAGTTAAATGTGTACTTTGCCTTGTCATCATGCGCGGCCCAGATCAGGGTTTCATGCGCATTGGTGAAACGCGTACCCTTGAAATTTGGCATTGGATTGGATTTGCGCCAGACAATGTCGTTCAGTATCCAAAAACCAGCATCCTGCACCGCCGTACCCACGCGGAATATGTTATGATAGCTGCCGATTACCCACAGGCTGCCATCGGGCTTCAAAATTCGCCGCGCCTGTGCCAACCATTCGCGGGTAAACCGGTCATAAGTCGCAAACGTATCGAACTTATCCCACTCGTCATTCACGGCGTCCACTGTGCTGCCATCGGGGCGCTGCAAATCGCCGCCAAGTTGCAAGTTATAGGGCGGATCTGCAAATACCATATCGATGCAAGCATCGGGAAGCCCACGCATTGCCTCAATGCAATCCATGCGCAGTATCTGGTTTAGCGGCAGGTCATGCTTGACCAGCGGAGCAGTCTTTCTCGCTTGCTTAGTACGCGGCTGAATCCGCTCGATAACGCCCATATTTCGCCCTTTTCTTTGACCCGAAATACCACCGTTGAATCCCAATTTGGTTAACGTCAAGCGCGTTAATTCCCGCCGAAGCACCTCCAATCGCATCATCTGGGGCAGAACAAAAGGAGTCACCCACAAGATATAGAGTCTGGGGATTCTGTCATGACTCAACGGGTGGTGGTGTTGCTCAAAGGACTCATAATAAAGATTTTACATTCTGTTACGTTGCTTGCTGTCGGTTTCGAACAAGCACGCTCGCCACCGGAGCAAAACTGCGCCGATGAAGCGGGGTTGCGCCCAGTTTTTCCAACGCCGCCATGTGCACCGCGCTGCCATATCCCTTGTTACTGGCCCATCCATATCCGGGATATTCCGCATCCGCAGCAATCATCAAACGGTCGCGGTGTTCCTTGGCAATTATACTCGCTGCCGAAATGCAGGGATGGCTTGCATCTCCGCCAATAATGGCGCGTGCTGCATAGCGCCATTTGGGCAAGCGGTTGCCATCAACCAGTACTTGGGACGGATCTATTAACAGCGAATCCACCGCCCGCGTCATAGCCAGCAGTGTTGCTTGCAAGATATTGATCTCGTCGATTTCTTCAACGCTGGCGATACCCACCGCCCATTTGCAGCGCGACTTGATTTCAGTCTCAAGCACCTCGCGGCGCTTAGCGGTCAGTTTCTTGCTATCGTCCAAACCGAGTATGCCGCCGTCACACAGCACAACTGCGGCGGCCACAACCGGCCCGGCAAGCGGCCCTCGCCCTGCCTCATCCACACCGACGATCAATACATTGCTTTCAAATCCGCCATGCCGGATATCGCCGATTTTCACCGGCACTGTACAAGCATATCATATTGCCAGACGGATCGAGCAATCGTGCCTCTCGCCAACCCCAATCCTGATCCTGCGGCATTTGTTCGAATGCAAAGCCATCGCTGGCAAGTTCGTGGACCCAGGCATCAAGGCGCTTGCTTTCAAAATAAACCGTTGCTGACGCCGCAATATCATCAGCTGCATGGATCGACAGAGTAACGCCATTGGGCGCTTCAAAACGCGCATAACCGTTGCCCGGGCTATCAACGATTTGGCGCAAGCCAAGCGTAGAATAGAAATCGACCGATGCGCGGTAATCACGGCTGCCCAGCGTAATCTGGTTGAGTGAGGGCCCGTCGACCATTGCATCTTCGCGGACCATCTGATGCCCCAACGGGCCGTTCCCCCCGCCGAGGCCGGGGGCATCGAGTAGCGCAAGACGCACGAACCGGCGCGCACGGTCAATGGCATCTGATAACGCCATTCCCTGCCCCAGCCCAACCGCAATCGCCGTTGCCAAAGTACAACCGGTTCCATGCGTGCTGCTTGTATCGATCCGTTTATCAGACCAGCTTGTCACCGTTCCGTCAGCTTCGATAAGGCGGTCGATAATTGTTTCTGTATGACCGTGCCCGCCTTTCACCAGCACCGCTGTGCCAATTCGTGCGGCATAATTCGCCGCCGCTGCTTCGACATTATCATCGGCGATTTTATAGTGTCCGCAAAGCGCGACCAGTTCTGGTAAATTTGGCGTCACAAGCGTACTTATTCTTGCCAATCGGTCCATGCTTACAACGGTCAGATCGTCGGCCAAGCTCGCACCACTTGTTGCGACCATAACAGGATCAAAGACTATCGAACGAGGATACAGGCTGCGTCCCAATTCGTCCGCCACCGTATCAGCCATATCCTGGCCACCCAACATCCCGATCTTTATCGCGTCGACGCCTATGTCTTCTGCGACGGTTGCCATCTGCTTTACGACTAGGCCCGCGGGCACCTTCATAACGTGTTCAACGGCGCGTGTATTTTGGGCAGTAATGGCCGTAATAGCGGTCATCGCGTGCCCACCCAGCATAGTTACTGTTTTGATATCTGCCTGAATGCCTGCCCCGCCGCCGCTGTCTGATCCAGCGATAATCAGGATACGCGGGGTCACTGCCCAAACTTTCGTTGCGCCGACGCAGGGTTTTTCTCCAGCAGTTTTTTTGACCGTGTCGGGCGGTCGATCAGCTCACCACCGCAATTGGGGCAGCGTTCGTCCAGATCATCGGCACATTCGGCGCAAAACGTACATTCAAACGAACAGATAAACGCACCCGGAGCATCGGCAGGTAAATCGATGCCGCATTTTTCGCAGTCCGGGCGCATCTCAAGCATCAGCCTGCAACCTCCGCAACAACGGCACAGATGCGATCTACAACAGAATTAACCTGCGCTTCGCTATCGCATTCCGCCATAACGCGGATCACTGGTTCAGTTCCCGAAGGTCGAATAACCAACCGGCCTGTGCCTGCCAATTCTTTTTCTGCGCTTGCGATAACCGCCTTTACCTTGGCATCATCCAACGGCTTACCACCTGCAAACCGAACATTTTTCAATAGCTGGGGTACTGGGTCAAACAGATGCAGCAATTCGCTAGCTGGCTTTCCCGTATCTACCAACTGCGCCAACACTTGCAACGCCGCAATAGTACCATCGCCTGTGGTGGCATGATCCAGCAAAATCATATGGCCCGACTGTTCACCGCCCACGTTTATGCCGTGGTTGCGCATTTCTTCCAGCACATATCGGTCGCCGACTTTCGCCCGAACTAGCTTTAGATGCTGGCTATTCAAATACCGCTCAAGTCCTAGGTTGGACATCACTGTTGCAACGATGCCGTCTCCAGTCAGCCTTCCCGACCTACTCATGGCTGTGCCCAGCAACGCCATCAACTGGTCGCCGTCTACTATCTGGCCTTTTTCGTCGACGACGATCAACCGGTCCGCATCTCCGTCCAGCGCGATCCCGATGTCAGCACCCGACGCGATAACGGTTTCCTGCAAAGTGCCAACATAGGTAGAGCCTACCTTATCATTGATATTCTTGCCGTTAGGAGTGACGCCGATGGTTGTGACTTTGGCGCCCAGTTCCCAGATGGCAGTCGGTGCGACCTGATATGCAGCACCATTGGCGCAATCAAGAACGACGTGAAGGCCGTCGAAACGAATATGTTCGGGCAATGAAGCTTTGATCGCGTGAATATAACGGCCGCGGGCATCTTCGATACGTCGCGCACGGCCGATGTCCGGCGCGGCTGCATGTTGCGTCGGCGCGTCGATCAAATCCTCGATCGCCAATTCGTCAGCATCCGATAGCTTAAAGCCGTCTGGGCCAAATAACTTGATCCCATTATCCTCATATGGATTATGGCTGGCCGAAATCATGACGCCCAAATCCGCGCGCATCGAACGTGTCAACATGGCAACGGCAGGTGTGGGGATGGGGCCGAATTGCACGACGTCCATACCAACGCTGGTAAAGCCGGCAACCAACGCATTTTCCATCATATATCCCGAAAGACGCGTATCCTTGCCAATAACAACGCGGTGCTTATGGTCGCCGCGTAGAAAATGCCGACCCGCGGCCTGCCCCACTTTCATCGCAGCCTCTGGTGTCATCAATCCTTCGTTTGTCCGGCCTCTGATTCCGTCGGTTCCAAAAAATCTGCGCATCTATGCGTCCACCTCTAACTAAATATGCCTTTCCCTCTAACGCAAAACATAAACTAAGGCTATCAACCAAAATGCAAAATCTTGCCAATTGCTTGCCAGAATGTTGATGCGCTGTATTTGGTGCAACATACAGAAAATTAAACGAGGGTAATCATGCGTAACGCTTTAATCATCTTGGCATCGTTAATCATGGGGCTGCTGACCGGAATTGTGGCGGCAGGCAAAGCACCTTGGTTAGAGGCATCTGCGGATTTGATCGGAACAATGTGGCTAAATGCCTTGCAAATGACTATCATTCCCTTGGTGGTGTCTTTGTTGATTGTTGGCGTTACGCAGGCGGCCAAAATGGCGCGCGCCGGCCGAATGACAACGCGTGCAATAGTAACGATGATTGTCATCTTATGGGCATCGGCAGCAATGGCAGCTGTATTAATGCCTATGCTCCTTGCCGCCTTTCCAATTCCAAGCGGTGCGGGCGAAGCGCTGCGAAGTGCGCTGGCGTCTGCCACACCTGCAACTGCGGTGCCACCATTTTCAGAATTTCTGAGCGCAATTATTCCAACCAATCCAATAACCGCCGCCGCTGACAACGCCATCCTGCCGTTGATTGTCTTCACCTTGGCTTTTGCCTTCGCCCTAACCCGCCTTCCGGAGGCAAAGCGGACATCGCTGACAGACTTCTTTTCCGCTATTTGCGACACGATGCTGATTCTTATCCAATGGATATTGGCATTGGCGCCGCTGGGCGTATTCGCCCTTGCACTGGTTGTAGGCGCAAAGGCAGGGGCGGAGGCTTTTGGCGCCTTGTTGCATTATGTGCTAATTGTCAGTTCCGTTGGCATCGTTATTTGGTTCGCGTCCTTTGTGTTGGCGGCAATTGGCGGGCGCAGAGTCCATTGCAGTTTTTCCGCGCCTCTATGCCAGCTCAAGCTGTTGCAATTTCGACGCAAAGTTCTTTGGCATCACTTCCTGCAATGGTGAGCGGTGTTAAGACATTGGGTGTCGGAGACCGCACTGCTGACGTAGTATTGCCGATTGCTGTTGCACTATTTCGCGCCACTGGCCCTTGCATGAACTTGGCCGTTGCAATTTATGTGGCGAATTTAATGGGCATAGAACTGTCCGTTACTGCGCTTACCATCGGTGTGGCAGCAGCAGCAATTACAACGATGGGAGCCGCCAGCTTGCCCGGCTCCGTCAGCTTCATCTCGTCGGTTGCTCCTATTAATATTGCGATGGGAATTCCGGTTGAACCCTTGGTACTGCTATTGGCGATTGAGGCGTTTCCCGACATTACACGCACACTTGGCAATGTTACGATGGACATGGCCGTTACCAGCACAATTGCACATTTCGAAAATGATACGGTAAAGCCAGAATTGGCTTAGGCCATGCACCATTTACAGCCAGCGGAAAATTCCTGCAGGTGGCACTGCAAAATAACCATGAGCCCAAGTGGCAGCCAACCAAATCGCCAAACCGGCCAGCCAATTTGCCGCTGGCACGCGGGCAAAGCCAGAAATTCGCGGTAGAAAGCTGGTACGCCGAAGCCACATTTCCCATTCGACGCCCATCATGTTTGACTTTTTGAATTCTTGAGCCCGTGCTCCAACTAGCGCCAAAAAGATGATGCTGCCGTTCATTACTAAAACGTCCAATCGCGGCGCAATGATGATATGGGCAATCCCCCAAAGCGCAAATGACCACATCATGGGATGGCGCGTGACTTGGAAAATACCGATAGGCATCCGGGTTGCAAGTTCGGATGAAGCAAGTGTCGGTAACGAAGGATTGCCTGACACTGAACCCGAAAAGAGCACCGCTGCGATCAATGTGATGAACGAAGATATCGCCCAAAGCACATCGTTGCTTTGCCAAATGGACGATCCAGCCGGAATTGCGCGAAACGCGACGACCATTAAAGCAAAAAATGCGATGGAAATCAGCGAGTACACCGCCAAAAACCCGCTTTTGCCAAAGTTGCGGACCATCGACTTACGAAATGTATGTGACATCGCAAAATGGCTGCCGACAAAGGCTGCGCAAGATATAATGAGCCAAATGTAACTGGACATCGCTGTTTTTCTCCGCCCCCGGATTTAAACATTCACTCTATTTTTCATACGCCTTTGGCAAAGCGTTTTCACCCGGAGTCCGATAACGATCGCGCAGCCTTGACTGGCGATTATCAAGCGGTTGCAATACTCCGTCAATATAGACAGCTTCTGTCGCAGTGGAAAGCTCAAGCGGGTCACCGTCCCAAATTACCAGATCAGCTGCACGGCCAGCCTTTAAACTGCCAAGCGACGAGCCAACGCCCATAATTTCAGCCGGGCCAGATGTTATCGCTGCAAAAGCATCGTTCCAGTTCAATCCGGTCGCGCGTGGCACTTGTCCCAAGCTGACCAGATTGCCTGCATATTGCAATGAATAACGAAGTTGATGGGCGTCACGGTCATCAATCATGCCGATCGCCACTTTAACGCCAGCCGCTTTTAACCGTCCAATGTTTGATTGCGTCGCCGCCAATTGTTCAAAACTTGCCGGCAAGTCGTTGAGCGCCGATGCGATAACCGGCACGTTTGCGGCCGCAATTTGGTCTGCAACCCGCCATCCTTCGCTTGCCCCCACCAAGACGAGTTTCAGCGCGGGAAATTCACGCTTTAACTCCATGACGCGCAAAATGTCGTTTGCGCCTTCGACGTGGACGAGCATCCGCGTTTCGCCGCGAATAATTGGCAGCAACGCCTTCGCATCTTCGGCGCGCAGCAATTGATCATCAAAAGTACCACGGCCAGCGGCGTAATCTTGTGCCTCTCGCAACATCGCGCGGAAAGTGGCGTGCGATGCCGACCGGCTACCGCCCGATTGCCGTGCACCTTCTTCGCCGAATTCAACGAACTGGAATGCGCGCGCCTTGGTAACAGCGTCGCTGTCATTGCCCAAATCGACGATTGCACCCTGCCCTGCGAACATATTGCTGCCAGCCTCGGGTGCTACCACGGCCCGCGTCACCCCGGCGGCGCGGTTAACGGCAAATGGCGAACGAAACGGGTCAATCGCTGGGGCAATATCCAGGCCGGCGTTAAACCCGCTGCGTCCCGCACTTTTGTCATTCGCCCCAGTAACGGCGTCAACTTCGGCAAGGCCAAGTCGGCTAAAACCGGCAAATATGCCCGGCGTCACCCACTTGCCAGTGGCGTCAACAATTGCCGCGCCAACCGGAACCGCGACATTGCCACCAGCGGCCACGATACTGCCATCGCGAATGATAACAATACCGCCGTCGATAGGTGGGCTGCCATCGCCGATCACAACTTTCCCGCCGGTGATTGCGATGGTTTCCGCTAAGGCGGGTGTGGATAGTCCCGCGAGCAAGTAGCATATCAAAGCGAAGCGGTTCATTTTACATCTCCTGAACCGGGTTGTCCTAACTCAAAATCGCTCACCGGGCGCCGCGCCGGATCGGCAGCATCGAACATCAATGCACCGTCGATCCAGACTTTCGATGGCCGCGAATAGACGCTGAACGGGTTGCCGTTCCAAAGCACTACATCTGCCATCTTTCCCGGTTTCAAACTGCCGGTCAGCTTATCGATACCCATGGCTTTTGCCGGATTGATCGTCAGCCAACGCATTGCGTCGGCATCGCTGATGTTGATGCCCATTCGCCGTCCATCGGCGATTGCCTTTGCTGCCTCTTGATTGAGCCGCTGTATCTGGTTTTCATCATCACTATGTATTATCGTGCACGCGCCCGCGTTGTGAATTAGCGCGGCATTTTCGGGAATGGCGTCATATGCCTCCATTTTGAAGCCCCACCAATCTGCCCAAACCGCAGAACAAACCGCATTGGCTTTCAATAAATCCGCGACTTTGTAGCTTTCGACGGCGTGATGAAACGCAGATACTTTATAGCCGAACTCCTTCGCCATATCGAGCACTTGGGCCATTTCGTCGGCGCGGTAGCAGTGGTTGTGCACCAATATTTCGCCGTCAAGCACGCCTGTCAACGTCTCCATGCCAATATCGCGGGTAAACTCTTTGCCGCTGTCGCGCTTTTTCTTGTAGTCCTGCGCCTTGATCCATGCTTGCCGGTTGACAGCTAGATTTCCCATGCGGGTCGAGGGCATGCGTCCTTTGGCACCATAAACCCGCTTCGGATTTTCTCCGCAAGCCATTTTGAAACCATAGGGCGCTCCGGGAAACTTCATCCCCTGCACCGTGCGCGAATACACATTCTTTAATGTGACTGATCGCCCACCCATCAAGTTGGCTGAGCCGGGAAGAATTTGCAGCGAAGTGATACCGCCATTGGTCAATGCACGGCTAAATCCGGGGTCCTGCGGCCAAACGCTGTGCTCAGCCCAAACCTCTGGCGTGGTTGGCGATGTAGCCTCGTTACCATCCTGATGCGCGTCCACCGACGGCGACGGATAATCGCCCAAATGCGAATGGATATCGATGATACCGGGCGTCACAAACATACCGCTGCCATCAACGATTACCGCATCTGCCGGTACATCAAGATCGGCAATTGATCCTGCCACTCCCGCTATTTTGCCTTCGCGCAGCAACACCGCGCCATTGTCGACCCGTGCACCTTCACCATCAAATATAGTCGCACCGCGAATGAGCGTGGTGACCCCAGGATAAGCCTTGTAAGTCGATGCAAACGGTGCCGCAACTTTCGCCACCACAGGGGGTTTCGCAGACACGCTTTTCGGCGCGTCCTTGCCGCCATTTGCACAAGCCATTAACCCCAAGGGCAACACCAAAGCCGCCCAGCGAAATCCTTTTACGCGCATTTAGAATCCTCGCTTAGTTTTTAATCGCAGGATGAACGCCGCCAGAACCCGGTTCGCCCGCTGCATTGCCTGCCAGATCGTCGCCAATATCTGCATCACCTATAGTATCCAGATGCATCAGTTTTTTGATTAGTGGAGAGATCAGGACCATAGCAACCCCAACGGCCACAGCAATCCAGCCGATTTGGCTATAGACACTCAGTACAACCTCGCGTCCTGCACCTTCACCAGAGGCCGCCTCTGAACCGGTTGCCGCAGCGATCAGGCCGGCCGCAAAATTTCCTGTCGCCGAAGCGAAGAACCACGTGCCCATAATCAGGCTGGCCATATGCGCAGGAGCAAGGCGGTTCATTGCGCTTAGTCCAACCGGGGAAAGGCAAAGTTCACCAGTTGTATGCAACAGATAGATCAGAAAGATAAAGATCACTGGAACCATAGCGCCGCCGCCAGCAGTTGCCCCTGCAACCAGAACAAGAAATCCCAACCCGAGTTGAATAACGCCGAGTCCGAACTTTGCGGGTGCAGATGGTTCAATTCCTTTGCGGCCCATCCAAACCCACAGTGCGGCAAAAATCGGACCTAGCAAAACGATATAGATAGCGTTGATCGATTGGAACATCGACGCTTTCGCTTCAACTCCCAAAATATTCCGGTCCACGTGCCTGTCAGTAAAAAGGTTTAAAGACGACCCAGCTTGCTCAAACAATGCCCAAAACAAGATCGAGCCAAAAATCAAAGTCATCGCTGCAAAAATGCGATCTCGATCTTGCGGCGGCAACTTCACGACCGCTGTAAACATCACGTAAGCGACCAAAGCTGCCCCGGCAACGCCCAATAGAGTTCCGACTATAGCTTGATTTTGCACCAACCACCAACACACTGCCACGGCGGCGAGCCCAACCAAATAAATCAACCATTCCAGCTTTATTCCACCAACGCTCGATGCAAGTTTAGCGGGATCAGCAGGTTCGCCGCGGCCCAGCAACAATGGCTTGAACGTGATGAATACAATCAATCCAGCCAACATCCCAAAGCCTGCCGCACCAAATCCATACGACCAGCCGTATGTTTCACCCAAATAACCACAAAGCAATGCGCCAATTGCTGCACCAAGATTGATGCCCACGTAGAAAATCGTATATGCGCCGTCCCGCCGCACATCGGTGCGCGCATAAAGCTGCCCGACAATCACCGAAATGTTTGCTTTCAAAAAGCCGGAACCGACAATGATGAATGCCAATGCCAGCCAGAACACGTTGAGCGACGCAGCATCTTGTCCGCCCGTACCCTCAAATCCCATGAGAAAATGGCCGAACGTGAGCAGCACTGCACCGTAAGTAACGGCCTTGCGTTGACCCAAATATCGGTCCGCCAAATAGCCGCCTAGCACCGGCGTAATGTAGACCAGCGCCGTATACGCTCCATAGATTACGCCCGATTTCTCATCCGAAAACAACCAATGCTTGGTAAGATAGAAAATCAACAGCGCGCGCATGCCATAATAAGAAAAGCGCTCCCACATTTCTGCAAAAAACAGAACGAACAACCCTTTTGGATGTCCCAGAAACGTTCCCGCTGCGTCCCCATCCTGTGCATAGCCTGATGCCATCTTGCAAACCCTCATCTAAAATGAATGCCGCTCCCCTCGGTGGCGGCTAATGTCGCAACCCTAACGAAAAAATTGCGCCTGTGAAGAATATAATTGCGTGGTCGCTTAAATTTGGGCGAACGAGGGTCTAGCGTCATGGCATTCAAAAGCATAAAGACATTGCAATGTTCAACGACCTGACTACACTCCCCGCTTATTTTGCCACCCGCCGTTCTGGCAAAGCGCGCGAGTTAATTGCGCCGGGGCCGGGACCAGAAACGCTAGCGACAATCCTGAAACTGGCGGCGCGCACGCCCGATCACGGCAAGCTATTTCCGTGGCGATTTATTGTCATTGACGACCGTGATGGCTTAGCGAAACTGTTGCAGTGCGCCTTTGTTACAGCCAATCCTGATGCCCGTTCCGCACAGATCGAAGCCGCCATTGCGCCAGCTTTTCAATCCCCCACGCTCATCGTCCTTTTGTATGCGCCGCAACCCAGTGCAAAAATTCCAGAATGGGAACAGCAGCTTTCGGTCGGCGCGGTTGCAATGAATTTGCTGCACGCGGCGCATGCACTCGGATTTGCCGGCAACTGGCTCACTGGCTGGGCCGCATATGATGAAGTTGTCCGTGCCGAACTTTGCCAAGAAACAGAACAAATCGCTGGCTTCTTCTACATCGGGACGTGCGCGAATGCCTTGGAAGAGCGACCCCGCCCCGACATGTCGCAAATTGTCCGCAGTTGGCCTGGCACCAAATCAGCCTAGTTGACGCGACCTACTGTATTATGGCAGTAAGCATGTATGAAGAATGACAGCAAACCCGTATATCTGAAATTGCGCGACGTAATCGCTACCGCGATCCTTGATGGTGAATATGCCGAAGGCGCAATGTTGCCATCGGTTCGCGCATTTGCCACTCAACAAAGCGCAAATCCATTAACCGTCGCCAAGGCATATCAATTGTTTCAGGACAGCGGTTTGGTGGATGTTAAACGCGGCGTTGGCTTGTTTGTTTCCAACGGCGCGGTCGACAAATTGCGCGCCTATGAACGCGACCATTTTCTGAAAAAAATTTGGCCGGACGTTAAAGCACAAATGCAACGTGCGGGCATTCAATTGAAAGAACTCGTTTAAGTTTTGCTGCTTTTTCGGTTTTGTTTTTTTGTCGCAGCGCGCGCTAATTTCAAACCATTAATTGCGTCCGTATTCCCTGGTAGTAATGCGGTGGCTTTTTCAAATAGCTCCGATGCTGCCTTGGGTCGTTGTCCTGATTTCAATAACACTTGGGCAAAAACCAATGTCACCATTGGATTGGCTGGATCAATTCGATAAGCCGTTTCAGCGTTAAAAATCGCATCGTCATGCTTGCCTGAACCAGAATAGGCCCGGGCAATATTTGCATTCAATATGCTGTCATTAAAGCCAACGCGGGACCGTAAATTTTCCAACAACGGCACAGCTTCTGCCCATCTTCCTTCATCCAGCATAATGTAGGCCGCCAGTCGCTGTGCCGACAGATTATTTGGGTTGAACATCATGAATTCGGACAAAATCGCGCGGGCATTGGCGCCTTGGTTCAAACGCCGATAACTGTCGACTAGCCGTAACATTACGCCTTCTGAAAAGTTGATTTGCTTGGCATATTTATAGTCGGCGATTGCCGCTGTGTATTGGCCGCGTGCAACCTGTATGTCGCCGGACAGGATATGCGATTCAGGAACACCGGGATTGGCGGCTTGCAATTTCTTTGCTTCAGTCAACGCTTGATCCGGCATTCCTTCTAACATGAGCGCCCGTATGTAAGGTATTGCAAAGGCGGCATTCGCCGGATTTTGTTGCGCACCTTTCTCGGCCATACGCAAGGAAATTGCTGGCGCTATCGAAGCAGCTTTGCGAACGGAGGCCCGTGAAGATTCGACCAATCCGCCAACGGCTTTGTCGCGTTCTCCCGTCGCTTCAAAAGCTCGGGCAGCAATCATCGCGCTATAGCTGTCTGACTGACCCCGGTCCACCAACGGCTTTATCGCATCCAAAGCATCGAAGTTCTCACCAGCACTTTGTTTGGCTCTTGCCAACAACTTGCGCGCTTCCAAATTGTTGGGCTGCAAGACGACAAGGCGATCGAATATGTCAGCAGCGCGGTGGTGATTACCCAATTGATACTCCGAAATGCCTGAAACCAACAAAGCGCCGGGCACTTCATTTACCTGTGAGCCAGCCAGCATAAGTATTCTTTGTGCCAACCCATAGTCGCCGGCACGCGCGGCAATGACGGCTTGCATATAATAAGCCCGACCATTCTTGGTATTGAGCGAAATGATCTTTCGGACAATTTTGAGCATATCAGTGGTACGGCCTAGTTCACCGAGAGTTGCGGCATATTCTTCCAACAATGGAATATCATTTGGGTTGATTGCCAGGCTGCCTTCGAACCAAGGCAACGCTGCCACCAAGCCATATTGAGAGCGCACCAAACGCGCCCTTAATTCCAATGCCCTGATGTTTTTATTGTCTAATTGAACTGCATAATCTGCGGCCTCGATAGCGCCTTTTTGATCGGCTAATGCCAGCCGGAACGTGCCAATATCGGTCCAAAGCAAACTGTTTTTTCGGTCGAATTTTAGCGACTGGTCAAATGCATTGCGAGATTCGTCGATATGTCCCTTGGCAAGCAACACTTTGCCCAATATCCGGTAGGCGTAACCTTTAAACTTACGGGGAATGTCTGCGCTATCAAGTAAAATTTCTGCCCGTTCCAAATCTCCTTCAAGAAAATGGGCGTGGCCAAGCAAGTGCTGGATTTGTAGCTGATCAATTCCCCGTGCCACTGCTTTTTCAAGCGCATTACGAGCGGTGGCACCATCGAACATTTCCAAGGCAACTTCGGCTTGCAAGACGAGCGCATCTACCAGGCGGGGGTCATTCTTGACCGCATTCATTAATTCGATACGCGCCGCACTCAGATTGTTTTGTGCACGAAATTCTTGCGCTTTGGTGAATGATTCCGCCGCGTTTGCCCGGTCATTAAATTTCAAAACCAAACGTCCACCAAACAGTAAAAGCACGGCAACTGCGACCAGTTGAAGTGCACTACGAAATTTGATCTGCTTGATCGGCGGCATCGCTCTTATTATCGCTAAATCTGAAGTTCATATTGCTTGATCAAGTCGTAAAGTGTCGGACGGCTTATCCCCAACAATTTGGCTGCACTCGAAATATTGCCCTCGGTTTGCGAAATTGCGCGGTTGATTGCTTTGCGATCCGCTTGCTCACGGGCCGCTTTGAGGTTTAGCATCAGGGCGTCTCCATCCTCGCCGAATTCCAAATCTTCGGCGGTCACGAATTTGCCCTCCGTCATGATCACCGCGCGCTTTACACGGTTTTCCAATTCGCGAACATTGCCAGGCCAAACCGACTGGTCAATCGCCGTAAGAGCCGACGTCGAAAATCCTTTGATCGACGGATTCATTTCTTTGGAAAATTTCTTCAGAAAATGTTTCGCCAGCAGTACCGAATCTCCAGTGCGCTGGCTTAACGAAGGGATGTTGATCGTGATTTCTGCGAGCCGGTAATAAAGATCATCTCGGAAGGTCTGATCCGCGATCATCTTACCCAAATTCTGATGTGTAGCGCAAACGACGCGAACATCCACGTTAATGCCCGTTCGACCGCCAACGCGCTCGATCACCCGCTCTTGCAAAAACCGCAGCAATTTGACCTGCAACGGCAAGGGAATGTCACCGACTTCGTCCAGAAACAGTGTGCCGCCATGGGCCAGCTCAATCTTTCCCTCCGTCATCTTAACTGCGCCGGTAAAAGCACCTTTTTCATGACCAAATAGTTCGGATTCTAACAGGTTTTCAGGAATTGCACCGCAATTTATCGCTACAAATGGCTTGTCATGGCGATCACTTGCCTTGTGCAAGCCGCGCGCCAGCAGTTCCTTTCCAGTACCGCTTGCGCCCAGTAACATCACCGAAACATTGGCGTGGGCAACGCGTTCAATGGTCCGTGCTACTTTGAGCATTTCTGGCGAACCTGTAATTATTGATCCCAGCAGCATCTCGCCTGACGAGTCAGTCGCATTCAGTTTTGCATTCTGCAATTCCAATGCACGCACATGAAAAGCCCGGCGAACGATCAAATTCAGTTCATCGATGTCGACTGGCTTTTGGTAAAAGTCCCACGCACCCGCCGATATCGCCCGCAACGCGCTTTCTCTCGCGCTGTGGCCAGATGCGACAATGACTTTGGTGTCAGGTTTAATTTTCAGAATTTCGTCGAGCGCCCTAAAGCCCTCTGTCACGCCGTCGGGATCAGGCGGCAAGCCAAGGTCAAGAGTTACGACATCGGGTTCTTCAGAACGCAATATCGCCATCGCCTCTTCACGATTAGAAGCACACAACACCTCAAAATCCTCGTAAGACCATTTAAGCTGTTTTTGCAGACCAAGATCATCTTCGACAATCAGCAACTTAGGTTTGACTTCAGTCATGCTATGCGGCCTCTTCTATATGGTCGTATTCAAGTGTTGATTTAGTTGGCAACGACAATGTGAATGTTGTGCCTTTCCCGATGCGACTTTCGACGCGCAAGGTTCCGTTCATTGAAATAGCCAAGGTACGCGCTTCGTAAGCACCAATACCGAACCCGCCCTCTTTGGTTGAAACAAACGGTTTGAACAGTTCATCGGCAACGAATTTTTCGGTCATGCCAACGCCTGAATCCTGGATGCTTATCACGGCAAGCTCATCTAGTAGTTTGCACCGAATTTTAACTGGTGCGCCGCCGTCACTTGCTTCAATTGCATTCTGGACAAGATGACCGATGATCGTTTCCAACCGGGCGGAATCCGCAATCGCCATGATACCCGTTGGAACGTCGGATTCGATCGGATGCATAAGGCGCTTTGCATGCACAGCCTTTAGAATTGTCTCGCCGATGTCGAGAGCCCTTGGGATGTTATGCTTGGCTTTGTTATGTTGTGATAGCCTTGCTAATAGGTCGTTCATTTTGCAGACCGATGATCGCAGCGTATCCAGCATATCCGCTTGGAAATCCGGGTTGCTGGCATGTTTTTCCGCATTACGGGTCAAGATGCTCAATTGACTGACCAAGTTCTTTATGTCGTGCATAACGAATGCGAAACGCCGGTTGAACTGTTCAAATTGCCGAGCCTCAGCCAACGCGTCATGGCTGGTTGCCTCGGCAAGATAACTGGCGACCTGACGTGAAACGACGCGCAACATGTCCAGATCTTCCCAATCAAGTTTTCGCCTGATCAACGGGTGCGCCAGCACAGCGATACCCGCCAGCGTTCCAAAATGTACAAGTGGTACAATCACCCATGCCTTTTCTTCGTCAAACAGCCATTGCGGCACGGCCCGAGGATCGCATCGTTCATCTGTTCCTGCACGCACTTCATCCATTGACAATATATGGCTTGTGGATTCAAAAAACGGCAGAGTATGCGACGTGGCGCAATTGGAAGGAACATTTGCAGTGGCCCAATTCCAGCGACATTGCAGCGTGAGTTGTTTCTGATCGTCGGGCGTAAACAGCAATCCGGATGGGCAATCAAAAATGTCGGCGAGTGATTTTATCACACGCTCTTGAAATGGCGCTTTCTCTTTGCTGGGAAAGCCAATGGTATCTGCAAACCGCATCCATTCAGCGCGATAATCATATCGGTGCTGGAAAAAGTTTTTTGCTAAAACAACGTTCAACCAAGCCCGAAAACGGCCTGACGGCAAAACCAGTAGAGCGAAAAGGGACATGCCGAAAACAACCGTAATTTGGGCAAGCCGAACATAGGTGCCGCCAACAAAATCGATCAATGTGGCCAACAATACCATCCCGATCAAATAGGCACCAATTACCGAAAGTGAGAAAGACTGAAACGCGACGGTTCGCGAGAGTTGCAACCTCCAATTTTTGTTACGCTTTGAAGCAATCGCAAATACGGGTGCCAGCATAAACATCGCCGCACCACGAGTGGAAATGAGCTCCGCCGGAATCTCGCGCGTGATGAACGCGATCGTGTACTGATTAAGGTCAAACATCCACATCGCCGCCAGTGCTGCAGACGGCAGGCTAACGCTCCAACGCGATTGAGGCGCTGTAATGGTGTATAGATTATGGACCAGAACCAATGCGCCGACTGCATATAACATACGCAGAAGCAATGCGGTTTGAATGGCAATTTTAGACGGCGTTTGATCAAAGATCAACTTCGCATTCACCAGATCAACTGCCGATTGGCAAAGCAACAGTAGCGCCAATACCGCATAAATTACATTGATCGACGTAGGTTGCTGGCGGCCATCGCCGCTGCGAAGTAAAACGAACATGAAACTCAACCACGTCAAGTTACGCATGGATTCAGTCAAATATGCGGCCAAGCTCAACGGCCCGGATGCAATGACTGCAATGCCCCAAGCGGATGTCAATCCGAGTGCACATATCAAAACGATCTGCTGCCGATTGCGCGTTCCGTATTTATGGAAGGCCCAGATCGCCAGCGTCGCATAGCCAAACCCGACCGCTGCGTGCCCCCAAAAATTCAATATGGAGAGCAACTCCATCATCTATCGTGCGCCTTCGGGCCACATAACAACGCGCAAAGTTTGAAGCAAAATCAACACATCAAGAAACGGCGTGTAATTCTTTGCATAATATAGATCATATTCAAGCTTTTGGCGGCTATCTTCGATTGATGCGCCATAAGGGTAATTGATCTGCGCCCAACCTGTAATTCCTGGCTTCACCATGTGGCGCTCGGCATAGTATGACAGTTGATTTTCCAGATCGGCGACAAATTCCGGGCGCTCGGGGCGCGGACCAACGAAGCTCATTTCGCCTTTTAACACATTCCAAGTCTGGGGAAGTTCGTCAATCCTGACTTTGCGAATGAACTTGCCTATCTTAGTTATGCGAGGGTCATCTTCCGATGCCCAAACTGCCTTTCCGTCGACTTCCGCATCGCTGCGCATCGAACGCAGTTTGTTGACAAAATAAGTTTGACCAAAAAGCCCGACGCGCGTTTGCCTATAAAAAGCAGGACCTTGACTCTCCAGCTTGACCAAAATCGCAAAGAGCAAGATTATTGGACCAGACAAGGCCAATAACAAAGAACTAGCCAATATATCAAACAGCCGCTTCAAGATAGTTGATGCACGGCGTCCGGATGAGAATCCATCAGAGAAGATTAGCCAGCTCGGATTGACACTGTCCAAATCAATTCGGCCGGTTTCGCGTTCAAGGAATGTTGAAATATCATTGACGTGAACACCAGTCGTCTTGATCCGCAATAGATCGGACAGCGGTATGGCATTCCGCCGCTCTTCCAACGCCAAAACAACCTCGCTTGCGCCCATTTTTACGACAAAATCTGACAGGTTGTATATGGCATCGCGGTCAATCGCTTCGGGGATGACCCGCTTATTCTCGTTCATTGCGATATAGCCAACGACGACAAAGCCCGAACCCGATTTTGCTTCCAGATCTTTGATCCTCTGGGCACGTTTACCTGCCCCCAAGATAAGCAAGCGGCGTTTAAACGCGGCTCCACCAATGAGACTTCCCAGCAAAGCGCGGCTAAATGCCAAATATACAAACGCCAGTCCCATCGCATACAAGGAGTTTGATCTCCAGAGCGTAGTTCCGGGGAATACAAATGCCATTACCGATTGAAAAATAACACCCAACGACACTGCGACCATTAAGCGTGCCATTGAAAACCGCAAAGACTGCAGGGCTTCGGGACTATATACACCAACAGCCATCGCTGCCACTTGCAACGACGCAGCAAAAGTTGCGAGTGGCCAAAATCGGTTGCCAATATAGTCTACGGTCATGCCAATTTGATGTGCGCGAATGACCCAAGCCGTTTCCGCAGCGGCAATCAGCAGAAACAAGTCGACGACTGCCAAGAACAATACAGCGTATGGGATATAATGTTTGAACAGCCTGACCACGGGGGGGTTCGCCTTGAAATTGTTTTGTGTGCCCCGCATACAGGCCAAAGGTAAAGTGTCGGTTAAATTTACACTGGATAGCAAATCCACTGATTTTTGATTTTGTTAACACAGCAGCGTCAACCTGTTGAATGCAAAGCTTGCCGACAGTTGTCATTCGGCTATCAAAGTAATTTGATTTCACTTGAGAGCGACTCGCTGACATGCACATAACACCAGTTATTTTGTCCGGCGGCGGCGGCACACGGCTTTGGCCTATGTCACGGCCAGAATGCCCAAAGCAGTTTCTTGCGCTGACTGGCAAGTTGACCATGTTCCAAATGACATTGGAGCGAACGTGGGATCAATCGCTTTTTTCCGCGCCAATCATCGTTGCAGGTGCTGCGCATGGTCAAACTGTCCAGCGACAATTGGCCGAGATAGGTATTACCGACGCCAAAATTTTACTTGAACCCAAAGCCCGCAATACCGCGCCTGCAATTGCGTTGGCGGCTTTGGCCGTTGCAGATCCACAAACCCCGTTGCTGGTTATGCCCAGCGATCATGTAATTAACGATATCGCTGCGTTTCAAAATGCCATCGCGGCGGCGCTTTCTGTTGTCGAGGAAGGCTGGTTGGCAACCTTTGGTATAACGCCGACGGGACCGGAAACCGGATACGGCTACATCAAAATGGCTGAAGAGATTGCACCAGAAGTACAGCGTGTTGCACGCTTTATCGAAAAACCCGATGCAGCACGTGCAAAGGAAATGATCGATGCCGGTGATCACGTCTGGAATGGCGGAATATTCTTATTTCGCGCTGATCGTTATTTGGAGGCTTTATCTATTCATGCACCCGTTATGTTGGCGGCGGCGCAGGCCGCAATGTTGAATGCACGGACCGAAGGAGACTTAATACATCCAGACCCTGATCATTTTGCATCGTCACCATCCGACAGCATCGATTATGCGGTCATGGAAAAAGACGGCCGCGTGGCGGTTATTCCGGTTCAGATGGGCTGGTCCGATGTCGGTAGCTGGGATGCACTGTATGAACTTGGCGGAGACCAGGAACCGGCCATCCATGTCGAAGTTGAAGGCCGCCGAAACCTAATTCGCAGCGACGGTATCCGAATTCACATGGTGGGCGTTGACGACATGATTGTCGTCGCCAGCGGCAATGACGTGTTGATTGTGCCGCGCGGCAAAAGCCAGGATGTAAAAAAGATCGTCGAGGCGCTGAAGTCAGAGGGCAAGCCGGACTGAACCCATCCCCGCCGGCAACTCCAACCTTTGATAAAAGCGGGAGGCCGTGCGAACCGAGCGGAGGTTGCGCTGCGGCGTAACGCCTTCCCGCTCATTCCGTCACAAATGAAAAGGGTGTTGGGCCCCGTTCGTTGTCATTGAATGTAAGCGTCCTTCCAATTGGCGGCGCACTTCGTTGCGGGCATCCGGCGCGCGTGCAATTGGGGCAGCCTAGTCCTATCGGAACTGCTTCCCCGCCTTTTAAATTCACCCCGCGGGCAGCAGAAATCGGCGAGGCCAAGCTTGCGTCGAGACCCAGACCGATGACAAACTCGGTGACATTATTCTCAGTGCTTCCAGTATTGGAACCAATGCCCCCTTGCGGGTGGACTGCGCGCGAAAGCGTAAACCAACGGCTGTCATCTTCCAGTTGGATCAATTGACGGATAATGCGTTGACCTTGGCCAAACGCATGATGCAACGCCCACAATGGACACCGCAAATCGGTTTCGACCAACGAAGACGCGCTGGCACCCGCATAGCGTTTACTGCTTTGCCCGGCGCGGTCGATGCGGATCATAAAGAAAGGCAAGCCGCGCGCGCCAACGCGTTGCAAAGTGGTTAGCCGGTGAGCGACTTGTTCAAATCCTGCTCCAAAACGGCGTTGCAACAATGCCAAGTCATAGCCGGTACTTTCGCATGCCCGCAGAAAACGGGCATAAGGCATCATGACAGCGGCTGCAAAATAGCTCGTCAAGTGGCGGTGATAAAGCCGTTCGCTGGCGCGGTCCGCAAAATCAGCGCCTTTCACCAGCGCATCAATTTTGGACTTCGCTTCCAATTGCGCCAACTGAAATGCAACTGCAAATGTGCGACTCGAAGGATCAAGCAACTCAGAAAGTTGCAATTGCCGAGCGTGCAAATCGAGACGGCGCAGCCGTTCTGGCATAATGTCGTAAGGCAACACCCTAATTGAAATTTGATGCTTGACCCGCAGCCGTTCATTGATCGCGCCATAAAGATCGGCCGACGTCAAACGCAGCTCATCAGCCAAATTCTCTGCATGTCCATCCAAATCGGCAAAATGGTTGCGCCATCGTTCAATTTCAATCCGAACCGCCGATATTGCGTCTGCTTCGCGGCCTGATTTTCCGCCCGTCGCTGCTATGCGGTCAAACGCCCGAGCGAATGCTTCGGCGGCATCTGGCGCCGCTGCAAGCCAATCATCAATTTGTAGCCGATCTACATTGAGATCCGCGAATAATGGATCGGCCAGGCGTCGTTTAATGGCCTCCGCCCCGCCCCCCGGGGTTGCCCCGGTTAGTGTACGCGCGTCAAAATCAAACCTGTCTGCCATCCGCAGCATGATCGGCGCCGTCATCGGGCGTTGATTGCGCTCAATCAGATTTAAGTAAGAAGGCGAAATTTCCAATGCCTCCGCCATCAATGCCTGCGTTAACCCGTTGGCACGGCGAATGCGGCGCACCGCGTGTCCGGCGAAAAGTTTTTGGTCTGCCATAAACCATTCTGTCACTAAAATTACAAATTTACAAGACTATTTGATTTTTGACGCACTGAATGACATGAAAATTGACAATTTTGACTCGCATAAACTGACCAATTTGCGCATATTGTCGTTCTGAAGGCACTGAACGTGAAAATAAATTGACACTTTTCTCGATGCCAAGCCGCCAAATTGAAAGAATCGCAAATGACGTATCAGGAAAAACTCCCCAGCATGAACCAGCAGCTAAACTACAATGATCATGTATCCAGCACCGAAAACCTGATCCAGGGATATAAAGGTATGTGGGCAGGAATTAATGCAGAGTCAGTTGCTCGCATGCGTTTGCAAAACCGTTTTTTAACCGGCCTTGATATTGCGCGTTACACGGCGGCGATCATGCGCAAGGATATGGCGGCATATGACGCCGACGCCTCACTTTATACGCAGTCTTTGGGTTGCTGGCATGGGTTCATTGCCCAACAAAAGATGATTTCTATTAAGAAGCATTTCGGCACCACCGATCGTCGTTATCTGTATCTTTCGGGCTGGATGGTTGCTGCATTGCGTTCAGACTTTGGCCCCTTGCCCGATCAATCGATGCACGAAAAAACCAGTGTTCCTGCATTGATAGAAGAATTGTATACCTTTCTTCGTCAGGCGGATGCACGCGAACTGGGGATGTTGTTCCGGCAAATCGATGCGGCCCGTAATGCTGGCGACACCGCCAAAGAATTAGAACTGCAAAGCGCGGTGGATAGTTTTCAAACCCATGTTGTTCCGATCATTGCAGATATCGATGCCGGCTTTGGTAATGCAGAAGCAACATATCTGCTTGCCAAGAAAATGATCGAAGCGGGCGCTTGCGCGCTTCAAATCGAAAACCAGGTCTCGGATGAAAAGCAATGCGGACATCAGGATGGCAAAGTCACCGTCCCGCATGAAGATTTCTTGGCCAAAATCCGGGCATGCCGTTACGCATTTTTGGAACTGGGCGTAGAGGACGGAATTATCGTTACGCGCACGGATTCTTTGGGGGCCGGACTGACCAAGCAGATCGCCGTAAGCAACTCACCTGGCGATTTGGGTGACCAATATAACAGCTTTCTGGATTGTGAAGAAATCGATCCTGCAACCGCGCGCAACGGCGATGTCATTCTGAACCGCGACGGAAAAATGATGCGGCCAAAACGCCTACCTTCCAACCTTTTCCAATTCCGTGAAGGCACAGGAGAAGATCGCTGCGTCTTGGATAGCATAACATCGTTGCAAAACGGCGCAGACTTACTTTGGATTGAAACTGAAAAGCCTCATGTTGAACAGATTGCGGGAATGATGGACCGGATACGTGAAGTCGTACCCAATGCGAAGCTGGTGTATAACAATTCGCCTTCGTTCAACTGGACACTCAATTTCCGTCAACAAGTTTACGACAAAATGGCCGCAGATGGACAAGATATGTCGGCCTATGATCGCGCCGATTTGATGAGTGTGGCTTATGATGGCACCGAATTGGGTGATCTTGCCGATGAAAGCATTCGCACTTTTCAGCGTGATGGTGCCAAACGGGCAGGAATTTTCCATCACTTGATCACTCTGCCTACTTACCACACGGCAGCATTGTCGACCGATAACTTGGCGAAAGAGTATTTCGGGAACGCGGGAATGTTGGGATATGTTTTGGGCGTTCAACGTCAGGAAATCCGCCAAGGCATTGCCTGCGTAAAGCACCAGAATATGTCAGGCAGCGATATTGGTGACGATCATAAGGAATATTTTGCCGGCGAAGCGGCCCTAAAAGCAGGCGGGGCACACAATACCATGAACCAGTTTTGACACGGCGCCCAAAAGGAGTTTTTGAAATGAGTGAACCAGCACGCGCACGCGCAGTTCTATCGACGGAAGATTTGACACTACTCCGTAAAGCCGTCGCTCATTACATGCAGGCAATTCAGGACACGCCGGAATCGATAAAATTCGGCCGCCTGTATCACCGCTTGGGGAGCGCAGGCGGTAAATAATTACACGCATGAAATTTGATTGGAGTTTTCCTGGGGAGGAAAAACAACTGAGCCGCTGGCAGCAATGTCAGCGGCTTTTTTGATGTCGACCGCTCTTATGGTCTGCCAAACTCCGTTATGATTTATCAAATATTAACAGCCAATGCGTATCAGTTGCTTGAATTCAACATTAGAAATGGGTTTCAACGTGGACAATACTCTCAAAGTTTTACTGGGCGTGCTTGGTTTTGCAGGAGTAGTAACATTTTTGGCAACGACGCTCAACACTCCTGATGCGCTTGAACCCAATCCTGTCACTGCTTCAACCACGCCAAAGGCTGCGCCTCAGCCGCCTGCGGCTGTTGACGAAAATGCTACCGACAACGAAGTCGTTGTCGACGATGAGGACGTCACGAAGGAAGAACTTGACTCGTTCGGGGATCCTTCTGTCGAATTACCGGGTGATGAAGAGGAAGAAGAATCCCCTGCTTACAACGGTCCACAACTTGAAGAATCGAATAATTCGTCTGAAGGGCCGCCGCCGCCGCCGCCGCCTGGTGCCGTGCAGTAGTATCAAACAGCCAAGCTGCTCACTTCTTCAATAAATCCATTGCGGCAGCAGTTAATGCTTCTGCCCCGACCGCGATGACTCTCTCTGCGTCCGGCTTCCAAAAAGGAGAGTGTAGGGAGGGTAATGCCTTTCCGCCTGCCTTTGCCGCATCGAATTCTGCTTGCGGAACACCGCCAATCCAAAAAATCATGCTTTCAACATTGGCCTTATCGGCTCGGTAAAACTGGCTAAAATCCTCTCCACCCATCACCGGCGGAGTGGCGATCACTTGCGCCGCACCAAAGCGCGCCTTAAACAAGTCGGCGACGGCGTTGGTCAACTTCGGAGTGTTATATGTTGCGGGGGTAAATTCATCTTCGGCAATCGTAATTATTGGCATGCGGTCTTCAGGAACCCCTGCGGCAATTGCCTCGCCTTTGGCAATGCGCCTGATGCCATCGATCAACATCTTGCGAGTTTCATCGGAATAGCTGCGCACAGTTAATAGCAATGTCGCCTCGTCCGAGATGATATTATGCTTGGTTCCGGCATGAAAACTGCCAACGGTGACCACTGCCGCATCCTGCGGATCAACCTCTCTGCTGACCAGTTGTTGCAAAGATCCAACGATCCGGCTGGCAAGCAGGATGGGGTCTTTCGTGGTCTGCGGATAGGCACCATGTCCGCCGACGCCGCGCACTTTAATGTCGATGCTGTCAACATTGGCCAAAGCAAAGCCAACCGAATAGCCCAGAATGCCTGCCGGAAACTGTGCCGCATCATGAAATCCGATGACATATTTGGGTTTTGGAAAACGGGTATACAGCCCATCGTCCAACATCGCCTTTGCGCCCTTGCCGATTTCTTCGGCAGGTTGCAATATCATCACCAATGTTCCCGACCAATTCGCTTTGTTCGCAGCCAGTTGCCGCGCTGCGCCGACCCATGCCGACATGTGTGTGTCGTGACCGCATGCGTGCATGATCCCGGACTCGGTTCCCGATTTACTCACGCCGCGCTGTTTCGATGCAAATGGCAGTCCGGTTTGTTCTTCGACCGGCAACCCGTCCATATCGGCGCGGATCATAACCACTGGTCCAGCACCGTTCTTCATCACCGCAACGACGCCGGTTTGCCCGACTTTTTCGGTTACCTCAAAGCCCAATTTGCGTGCTTCAGCCGCAAGTTTGGTTGCTGTCTTATATTCTTGAAAGCTGAGTTCGGGATTGGCATGCAAGTCGCGATACAAAGCCATTAATGACGGCATGTCGGCCGATATCGCTTGCTTTATCGTGTCTGCGCCTGCCGCATTTGGTAAGGCAATTGCCGCCAATGCTGCTGCACAAATATAGGTCCATTTCATATCGCGTTTCCCGTCTATTCTCTCGATCTGGCCAAGTTAGCGTATTCTACTGCGCCGTCCAGCCGCCATCGACTGAAAGGTTGGCTCCGGTGATGGCGCTCGCTTCTTCGCGGCATAGGAACAATCCCAACGCGGCGACCTGCTCGATCGTGACAAACTTCTTTTGCGGTTGATTGGCAAGCAGAACATCGTTCATCACCTGCTCCCGTGTTAATCCGCGCGCCTTCATCGTGCCGGGTATCTGCCCCTCAACCAGCGGCGTCCAAACATAGCCCGGACTGATGATATTGGCGGTTATACCTTGTTGCGCCACCTCCAATGCCACTGTCTTGGTAAATCCCGCGATCCCGTGTTTCGCAGCATTATAGGCACTTTTAAAGGGACTGGCGACTTTACTGTGCATCGATCCTGTGCAGATTATCCGGCCCCAACCGTTTGCCTTCATGCCCGGCAACGCCGCCGCAGTGGCATGAAACGCGCTGGACAAGATAATAGAAATTATCGCATCCCATTTTTCAACCGGAAATTCATCAACTGCCGCAACATGTTGGATGCCGGCGTTGTTGATTAAAATGTCAGGTCCACCAAATTCCGCGGTGCAATCAGCAACCATCGCGCGAATTTCGTCAGCTTTGGTCATATCCGCGGGCGAGTAACTTGCTCCTGCCCCGCTGAGCACCTTAAGTTCCTCAACATATTTGGCAATTTCTGCCGCATCGCCAAAGCCGTTCAACATCACCGATGCGCCTTCTGCGGCCAACGCGCGGGCATAGCCAAGTCCAATGCCCGAAGTGGACCCCGTTACCAATGCCGTCTTTCCGGATAAAAACATAAAAAAGAACCTTTCTGGGACGCAAACTGCTTTTGTTATTCCTTGCGCTTTTCCATCAAAACAGCAATGCTGAATCCACTGGTTTTTAGGGAGAATATGCATGCGCCTCGACGATCTTGATCCAAGTGACAATGTTCGGGATTTAGGGACGGGTAGTGGTGGCGGTTTTGGCGGTGGAGGCGGCGGTATAGGATCGCTCTTAATTGGACTATTACCGTTGCTGCTGGGCCGGAAACTTGGCTGCGGAACACTTGCGATCATTGCCATCGTCGGATATTTTGTTCTGTCTAGCGGCATTCTCAACTTTGGCGGTGCGGGCATGCCAGCGGGGCAAGAAAGCCAAGCAACAGCCAGCGGGCAAGCGGCGTGTGACACACAGGATGAATTGTTCGCCTGCCGTGTGCTCAAATCAACCGAAAATACATGGAGCGAATTGTTCCGCGCCGGTGGTCAGCAATATGTGCCAACGACGTTGAATTTCTTTTCACGGTCTGGCCAATCTGGCTGCGGTGCAGCTCAATCGGCGATGGGGCCATTTTATTGCCCCACCGACAAGGGTGTTTATCTCGACACGACATTCTTTCAACAAATGCAGCAACAAATGAAGGCTGGCGGCGATTTTGCGCAGGCTTATGTGATTGCACATGAGGTTGGCCATCATGTCCAAAACATCACCGGAGTTGCCGACCGTGTTCGTCAAGCACAATCGCGTGCCAGCCAAGAACAAGGAAATGCATTGCAAGTGCGGATGGAATTGCAGGCCGATTGCTTTGCCGGTGTCTGGGCGGCGCGCAATGCTGACCGAATGGAACCCGGCGATTTGCAAGAAGGAATGACTGCGGCAAATGCAATTGGCGACGATACATTGATGCGCCAATCCGGCCAAAATCCCGTTGAAAGCATGTTCACGCACGGCACATCAGAACAACGTATGGAGGCGTTGAAACGCGGCTTGCAATCGGGTCAGCCCAATGCGTGCAACTATTTTCAGGGCGTGCTTTAGCTTCCCAACCGTTCGCGGTGAGCTTTCCGAAGTAAGAAAGCTCCCGCATGTACGCACGCCGACACGCTCAACACGAACGGAACTACAATTGCGGTTAAACGATTGCCACAATGTCGAAGACTTCCGCCGATTGGCCAAGTCACGCCTGCCTTCGCCGATCTTTAATTACATCGACGGCGCGGCGGATGATGAACGGACGAAGGACCGAAACACTGCCGCATTTGATGATTGCTATCTTGTTCCCAATGTACTTGCCGGAATGTCAGAAATCGACATGGGTGTGACGGTGATGGGCAAACGGATTGCGATGCCGTTGATGCTATCGCCAACCGCATTGCAGCGCCTGTTCCATTGGCACGGAGAACGCGCAGTTGCCCGCACCGCGCAGGATTTCGGGACATGGTTCGGGATATCATCGCTCGCCACGATCAGTATCGAAGAAGTTGGCGAAACAATCACGTCGCCGAAAATGTTTCAGCTTTATATCCATAAGGATAAAGGCCTAAATACGTCGATGATTGAGCGATGTAAGGCGGCCAAGTTCGATGCCATCGCGCTTACCGTTGACACAATTGTGTCGGGCAATCGCGAACGATGCCTGCGCAGCGGGTTTACTTCACCGCCGCGCTTTACCCCTGAGTCAATGCTAAGCTATGCCATCCACCCGAACTGGGTGCTAAATTATATGTTTCGCGAAAAATTTGCGCTGCCCAATCTGGAAACACATGTCGACGCCGGAACCAATGTCGCGGTATCGGTGGCGGATTACTTCAACACCATGCTCGACCCGACAATGGATTGGAAAATGGCAGAGAAAGTTCGCAGCGATTGGGGCGGCGAGTTTTGCTTAAAGGGCATCATGTCGGTCGAGGATGCCAAGCGCGCGGTCGACATCGGCGCAACCGCGATCATGGTGTCTAACCATGGCGGGCGGCAACTCGACGGATCACGATCGCCGTTTGACCAGATTTCCGAAATTGCAGATGCAGTTGGCGGCAAGATCGACATCATTTGCGACGGCGGCATTCGGCGCGGCAGCCACGTTCTGAAAGCAATCGCCGCCGGAGCAACGGCATGCTCCGGCGGCAGGTTGTACTTGTACGCGTTGGCGGCGGCGGGCGAGCCCGGCGTTCAGCGTATTGTTGGCAAGCTGCATGACGAGATCGAACGCGACATGAAACTCATGGGCGTCCGATCTGTCGGTGAACTCAATCGCTCGATGTTACGCTGGCAATAGGGCGGTCGCCCAACGTTTCATCGGCGACTTCACGCTTTGCGCCCCAGTCAATGGCGCGGGTTGCCCACATCACGACCGCTAGGGCGACGAACAGCAGCAGCGAACCGATGATCAGCGAATAAGCCTCCAAATTCAGCAGCACATATAGCGTTGCGTATAGTCCGGTCAGCAGCCCGCCGATGATTTTTGCACGCTGCCAGCTTTTCAAAACAGCGGCCGAATATGCGGTTAACAACCCGGTGATTGCACCTGCTGCGATCAAATAGGCCCACATAAAGCCAACAACTTCTGCAAAAGCCAAAAGTAGCACAAAGAACAGTACCAATCCCGCGCCGGTCATTAAATATTCCGCAGCTGCAACCCTTGCGCCCGCGATCACATCAAACATCAAAAACGCAAGGAAGGTAAAACCGATGAACAAAAATCCGTATTTTACCGACCGGTCAACCTGGCTATAAAGATCAACGGGTTCAACTAAGCCGATGGTGGCTGCCTGGCTTTGCATTGCTTCACCGGAGGCTTTGGGCGCGGACATGCTAACATAGTCGCGGCCGACAGATTGCATCGGCGCGGCTGGATCTTCGGTCAGGACTAGCGCCTGCCCCAACGCCAAGTTTGCAATCGCGTGGCGAGACGTAAAGCCCTTACTGGTGACCTTGGTTTTATTGGTTTCAGGAAGAAAATCGCCGGCAAAACTTGGTGACGGCCAGCTTGATTGAACGTCCCATTTCGTCTCACCGCCGCGTGGAACCATGGTCAGTGATTTATTTCCGCGAATGGCATAGTTATAGCTAACCTCTATCGGTCCCGCAGCATCCCAATCGATAAACGTGAAAAATCCCGAACCACCAGAAGCTGCCAAGCCTTTGCCCGGTTGCAGCTCAAGAGTCCTTCCGTTGACAGTCACTTTGCTGTCCGCCTGCAACCCGCGCGCATCGGACACCCCGAAGCGCAGTTCTGCGCTCGCCAAATTCAGCGCCTCGCGGCTAATGCCATAGCGGGCAAAATCCGCAGGTAATGCAAAGCGCGCCGTGCCGTTATTTTCGGCGACAAACAAAACGCTTTCGTAGATCGATTTCTTTTTCCGGTCCGGTTTCAAATTGGTTTTGATCGCATTGGTTTCCGGCGACAGGAATAGCTCTTTGTTGACCACAACGGTGCGCGTCGTTTGTTTGCCGTTCACATCCACAGTCTCGACGCTGTTGGCGGTATAGGGGATGACCAGCACCGGCCCAACTATCGTCTGCGGCCCGCCCCAACCCGCTGCAATTGATGCCTGCGCGGTTTCGGACTGCCCTTGCCGGTCCCAAACCAGCGCATAAACCATCATCAATGGTATCACTAGTACTATGCCTATAATTCCGGCCAAAAATAGCTTGAAACCGGGTGATCTTTCGGATGTCATGATATGCTTTCCTTCCACTATTTAACGGTTCATCTATGAAATAGCACGGCTCGTCTATGAACGATGAGATGAACGACAGATGAACAACCGTAAATTGCGCTTGGCATAGCGGCTGCGTTTCGCCATGTGTGACCGATGATTAAATATTCATTACTCGATCTTGTCCCTGTTATCGAGGGCGGAACAATCGGCGGCGCAATTGCGAATGCCGCCGACATCGCCGCTCATGCGGAGGCTCTGGGCTTTACACGGTATTGGGTGGCTGAACATCACGGCATGGCAGGCATCGCGGGTGCGGCGACGTCGGTTGTGCTCGGTCATATAGCGGCGGCGACCAAAACCATCCGCGTCGGTTCAGGCGGGATCATGCTGCCCAACCACGCGCCATTGGTGATTGCCGAACAGTTTGGCACGCTTGATGCGCTTTATCCAGGACGTATTGACTTGGGGCTGGGCCGCGCACCCGGCAGCGATCAGCAGGTGGCGATGGCATTGCGGCGCAATCTAAACAGCGACGCCAATGAATTTCCGCGTGATGTGATGGAGTTGCAAAGCTATTTTGCCGATGATGGCCGGACCGGAATCGTAGCCACACCCGGCGCAGGTGCAGCAGTGCAATTATACATTTTGGGCAGCAGCCTGTACGGCGCACAAATGGCCGCGGCCATGGGATTGCCCTATGCCTTTGCCAGCCACTTCGCGCCGCAATTGCTGGATCAGGCGTTACAGGTGTACCGCGACAATTTCCGCCCCAGCGCTGCGCTGGACCGGCCCTATGCTATGGCCGCATATAATATCATCGCTGCTGATACCGACGAAGAAGCCGAATATCTCGCCAGCTCGATGCAGCAAAGCTTCGTCCGCCTGCGCACCGGCAACCCCGGCCAAATGCCGCCGCCGATTGCGGGCTATAAGGCCAGCCTGCCGCCCGCAGCATGCCGCGATACTGGACGGCGTGCTGGAATGCAGCGCGATTGGCGGGGCGGATAAGGTTGCGGACGGCGTGACGGCGTTTCTGGCGCGGACGCAGGTGGACGAGATTATCGTGACGGGTTCTGTGTTTGACCATGCGAAACGGAAGCGCAGTTTAGAGATTGCAGCGGGGGTTTTGTCGCAGCTGAATTGACAAGTTACCAAATTTTGGTAACATTGTCCCATGGTAGCAAAAAACACATCGGTCGCTTTAGGCGATCATTTTGCCGATTATGCGCGCAGCAAAGTGCAGTCTGGCGAATATGGATCGACCAGCGAGGTCATCCGCGATGCCCTTCGCTTGCACGAAGAACGTGCGGTTTTCAAATCGAGGTTGATCGAGGCCTTGGATGCTGGGCTAGCAAGTCCGATTGATGAAAGCTTCGATCTCGACACATGGTACGATGAAGAATTCGGGCCTAAGTGCGCCGAATAAAATTTCGCGCATTAGCGTCGGCGGACATGCGCGGGATTGCGCGCTACACACGAACGAAATGGGGTGAGGCCCAAACCGCTGCTTACGTCGCTATGCTGCGCGACCAGATCAAATCCATTCCAGAATACCCAATGCGTTTTCCTGAATTTGGCGGCAAATATATAGGCTTGCGGCAAATGGGCTGCGGCCGACATATGGTGTTCTATCTTGTTACAGGCGACGCGATAGAGATTGTGCGCGTGTTGCACGAAGCAATGGATTATGCTGACTGGCTGTGAGCCGATTTCATTTGTTGTGTCCCCAGAACTCTGGCGGGAAAACGAGCGAATTAAGTGCGATAGCACTGATTTATAATTCTTTTGTTGACCCCAAAATTGCGGCACGGCATGATAGTGTGATATACATTGCCAAGATGCCCGGCCCCACGATCAAAAAATCGGCCGTCGGAAAACTATCAATTATCATCCAGAACCAAAACAAAACGATCGTGCCAAAAATTATGGATACTACCATCGAAAGTTGCGGTTTTTCTGGGTTCCATTGCCACAATGGAACGGGAAGCTGCTTAAACCAATAGCTAATGCCCCATCCAACTAAAACAGCTACAAGCAAGAAGACCACCGTAAAGGGAATTAGGCCAAACATAGGAATTATAACCGTGTCCGCGCACCACGGAAACATTTGCCGTTCTAAATCACGGTCCAATCCGACAATAATGCTCGTTGAACTTCCTATAATGGCTACGATCCCGAGGCCAAAGAAATGCCATTTCTGACTTGGGGTTCGCAGAATAGTAAGTCCTTCGCTCCGTGTTCTCCATAAAGATCCAAGTAACAGAGCCAGCGTCAGAGCAGTGGCAATCATTGCGCAGCCCGCATTGATCAGAGGATATCGCAGGGTTCTTGCTTCATCCATTTCGCGATACCAAGTGTCCATGGCTTGGTCGCCATTGCGCGCTTCTTCACTGGCACAGGGCGGATCAGCATAAAGTGCACTCGCCGTTTCCTGATCAACATATTGATCGAGCGTACGGCCATATTCAATTATGCCTAAGCCAATGACGATGGCAGCGGCAAAAACTAGCCACCAAAAAACGGGCCGTTTTATCCAGCCCGCAAACACCATCAATAAACCCGCTTCTTCGGCTTTATATACTCCACCTCATCGGTCAACGTAAACTCATGCACAGGCCGCGAGTTTAACTTCACTGCGCCGCCTTTGCCGCCCCAGCCTTCGAATGTTGAGGTGGAATGCTTCATCCAGTTCACGTCATCGCGGGCTTCGTAATCTTCGTGCATGTGTGCGCCGCGGCTTTCTTTTCGGGCTTCGGCGCTGTGCATTGTGACCATTGCCTGAGCAAGCAAATTATCGAGTTCCAGCGTTTCGATCAGGTCCGTGTTCCAGATCAGGCTTTTGTCAGTCACGCCAACGTCCGCCATCGTTGCATAGACCTTGTCCATTTGCGTCACGCCTTCAGACAGTAATTCATTATCGCGGAATACGGCGGCGTGCTTTTGCATCGTTTGTTGCATTTCCAACCGGATTTTCGCGGTTGGCAATGAACCTTTTGCATTGCGAAAATGATCGAGCCGAGACAGTGCGAGATCGGCCGAGTCCGCTGGCAACGGACGGTGCGGGGTTCCGGGTTTCAGCGTTTCTTTCAAACGCAGCCCGGTCGCGCGGCCAAACACTACCAGATCGATCAGGCTGTTTGAACCCAAACGGTTGGCGCCGTGCACCGAAACGCAAGCCGCCTCGCCCACCGCAAACAATCCGGGGACAATCGCATCGGGATCGCCATTTGCGGGATTAACGACTTCGCCATGATAATTGCACGGTATACCGCCCATATTATAATGCACCGTCGGCGTCACGGGCAATGGTTGCCGCGTTAAATCAACACCTGCGAATACTTTACCTGTTTCAGTTATGCCCGGCAAACGCTCGGCCAAAATGGCGGGGTCAATATGGTCCAGATGCAGATAGATATGGTCCTTGTTCGGACCAACGCCGCGGCCTTCACGGATTTCCATCGCCATACAGCGTGAAACAACATCGCGGCTGGCCAGATCCTTAGCCGACGGCGCATAACGCTCCATGAACCGCTCGCCCTCGGAGTTGGTCAGATACCCGCCCTCGCCGCGCGCACCTTCGGTAATCAGCACGCCTGCGCCGTAAATCCCGGTCGGGTGAAACTGGACGAACTCCATATCCTGCAAGGGCAGACCCAGCGCGCAGCACCATGCCGCCGCCATCGCCAGTGCAAGTGTGTGCCGATGTCGCGCTGAAATAGCAGCGACCATATCCGCCCGTGGCCAGCACAACCGAATGGCTGCGGAAACGGTGGATGCTGCCATCTTCCATGCAGATGGCGATAACGCCCCGGCATTCGCCATTTTCCATGATCAAATCGATGGCGAAATATTCAACATAGAAATCCGCGTCATATTTCAGGCTCTGTTGATACAGCGCGTGCAACATAGCGTGGCCCGTGCGGTCGGCGGCGGCGCAAGTGCGTTGTACCGGGGGGCCTTCGCCCATATTCTGCATATGGCCGCCAAAGGGCCGCTGGTAAATCGTGCCGTCTTCGTTACGGGAGAATGGCACGCCAGCATGTTCCAGCTCATATACCGCTTGCGGCGCCTCACGCACCAGATACTCGATCGCGTCTTGGTCGCCCAGCCAATCGGATCCCTTTACGGTGTCGTACATGTGCCACGTCCAATGGTCCGGAGTATTGTTGCCTAGGCTGGCCGCAATGCCGCCTTGCGCGGCGACCGTATGGCTGCGCGTGGGGAATACTTTGGTGATGCATGCGGTTTTCAGCCCAGCCTCGGCAGCGCCCATGGTAGCGCGCAATCCCGATCCACCCGCACCGACGACGACAACATCATAACTATGGTCAATAATCTTATATGCTTCGGACATCAGACGGGCGCTCCGGTAAAGGCGATTTTGGCAATGGCAAAAATGCCGAATGTTGCGGTGCCTATGACATAGAAATTCAGTGCAATCATTGCGCCGAACTTTAATCCTTCGTCATGGACATAATCTTCGATCAAAACTTGCAAGCCAAGCCGGACATGAGAAAAAATGCACACCAGCATCAGCATTAGAGGAACGGCGACGACTGGCTGAGAAAGCCATGCAGCCACAGTTTCATATGCAAAATTCGGCAGCAGGACCAATGATATCGCAAACCATATTGTCAGCAAAACATTGCCGACCGCCGTAATGCGTTGATCGATCCAGTGCTTGCCGCCATGCTTCGACGATCCAAGACCGCGTACTTTGCCAATTTCAGTTCCGCTACCCATCAATCATACTCCCGTAAAACGCACGGCGACCAATAACGCCGCCGCGATTGCTGACAAAAGTGCAGCGACGAAAACCAACTGCGACCACATGCGGTTCGTGGCCAATTCAAAACCAGCGCCCATATCCATAACCAAATGCCGCAGTCCGGAATAAAAGTGCTGGAAGAAGGAATAGACAATCGCAAACCCGGCCAAGCGGAAAAACCAATTGCTCGCTACTTGCCAGCCACTTGCACCCTCCCCCGCCGCGATTGCATATTTCTGGAACGTGGCATAACTCTCTGCTCCGCCCGATATTGCGGAAAGCCACCATACCAATGTCAACATGCCCGCCGTTGCCAAAATAAATCCGGTTGCGCGGTGCACGATCGAAACCATCATATGCACGCCCCAGCGATACTGCATCAAGTGCGGCGAAATCGGTCTCGTTTGATTTTGTGTCATTGAAATTCCACCCCATTTCTCGGTCGAAGTTTACTTCCGCAAATCTATTGCTGCGTCGTTCTTTAGTGGTTTGAACGCGCTGTGCAAGGCCTGCTCAGTTGTTTTTCGCGCAATTATAGATAACCATGCGTTAACCAATTTCTGCCAAGCCGGAGAACTGAGAAATTGGACCAATGAAATATTCACGGCCGCACGTGCGCGATTGCAATTGAGCACGTCAGGATTTGCAATTTGTTCGTTCTATTTGCTCGTTTGACCATTTTCGGAATTTTGCACCTACTTGGGAATCATAATGATTGAAGACGAAAATCGAGATTCAACGACAACGCGAATTCTTATCGCGGACCGGCTGAAGCATTTTGACCGCAGTGGTGGTTTGGCAACCCGAGCAGCGGCTGTTTGGGATGTCATTAAAGACGACGCTTTGGAGATTGGCGCGGCCTTTTGGAATTTTTGGAAAGAGCAAGCCCCCGATAGCAAGATTTGGTCAGTCCACGATTATGAGGAATCTTGCCGACTGAGTGTACGTTTCATGCAAATGCAAATGACCAGTATTGCGGATCAAAGCTGGATAGATTCCTCGATCCGGTCCGCAGACGATGCCAGACGAAATGGCGTACCGCTTACTGAGGTCATTGCCGCCAGTACAAAAAGCTACCGCGTCGCAATTGAATCGGTTTGCCGTCGCAGCGACCGCAACAGCGCGGAATTCCCTGAATATTTGGCGACACTGGCAACACTCCAGTCAATGGAGCAAGAGGTCATGTGCGCACGATATGCTGATTTGGTTCACGAAGAAAATCGTCAAGGCCGGATGACATATACAACTGAATTCAACGATCAGATTGGTGCGACCGCAGAAAAGACACTTTCTTACTCGGCATCGCTAAACTATCAGGCAAGCCAGACTTCTGAAATGGCGCACGGCATGTTAAGCAAAGCGTCTGAAGTAGCCGTCGCTTCGGAACAATCCGCGATCGCAATGCGTGAAGCGGCTCATACTGCGGCTGGCTTAATCCGTGCAATTGAAGATGCGCGCTTTGAAGTTGAAACTGCGTCCAATGTAGCAAATCGCGCAGCCGAACAAGCCGATGCAAGTGTCTCTGCGACTGATACTTTGTCCGAACATTCAAAATCCATCGAATCCATATTAGGCCTCATCCGTCAAATCGCTGGCCAAACAAATCTACTCGCCCTCAATGCAACTATCGAAGCGGCAAGGGCCGGGGATGCTGGCCGCGGATTTGCCGTCGTCGCGCAGGAAGTGAAAAGCCTAGCCAATCAAACCGCGCAGGCGACCGACGACATCGCAAAGAAGATTGCAGCTATCCAAGGTGCAACCAAGGCATCGGTAGATTCAAATGCCTCGATAAGGCAAACCGTCAACGAAGTTCAAATTTCAGCGCAGCGCATTCGCCAGGCGATGGAGGAACAGGCCCAAACTGTGACCATGATTACAGCATCAGTCGATGAAACCGCGCTTGCGGCTGATCTGATGTCCAGCACGATTTCGGCGATCCGAACAGACACGGAAAACGTCGTTTCAGAAATCAACGCGCTAAAATCCGGTTTCAGTCAGGTGACGGAAAATATCAGCATGTTACGAGAAAATGCCAACAGGTTTGTGGGACAATTGAGCCGATAGCATCGCCTGAAAATCGGTGCTGAATAAGGTTCTTTCCAGCGAAGGCTTTGCTGGTTAAAGGCGAGCGATGAATAACGCAAAAACCAATATCTTGGTCACCGGCGCAAGCCGCGGCATTGGTAAAGCCATTTTTGACGCTCTTGGCGACCGCGCCTGTAACGTCGTTGGCCATTCGACCATTGGCAGTGCAGACTTGATTGGTGCAGATCTTGGCACCGATGCTGGCGCTGACAGTTTGTGGCATCACGCATTGGAGAGGCTGGAAGGCCGCGTCGATGTTGTCATCAATAACGCCGGCATATTTTCGGCAAATCCGATAACGGGTGATGACAAGGATTGGGTCCAGAACTGGGACGCCACGATGAAGATCAACCTGACTTCCTCGGCAATATTATGCAGGCATGCAGTGATGCATTGGCAACAAGCGCAGTCCAGCGGCAGGATCATCAACATCGCAAGCAGGGCAGCTTATCGCGGAGATTCGCCCGACCACTGGCACTATGCTGCATCAAAAGCAGGCATGGTTGCGATGACCAAAACCATAGCGCGCGCTTATGCCGCCGAAGGAATCTACGCCTTCGCCATTTGTCCCGGGTTTACCATGACCGGCATGGCAGAGGATTATCTGTCCAGTCGCGGCGGCGATAAACTGCTCGCGGACATTCCTTTGGGCAAAGTGGCCATGCCGGAAGAAATCGCAAAAATAGCGGCATTTTGTGCACTCGATGCGCCGTCGTCGATGACTGGCGCGGTGTTAGATGCAAATGGAGCGAGCTATGTACGTTAATTGCAGCAATTGATGGCAACCAGTTGGAAACTCTCCCTGCCCTGCACACGGCAAGAGGCAGAAGCCATTAGTGAGCGCGACGACCTCAACACATTGTTTGATCCGGTTCCGCCGATTGTCACGCAAGAAACCGAGGCATTTAACGACCTTAAATGGGAACTGTTGGCTTACTTTCCAGCTACACCTTCCAGCAAGATCATCGAACAAATTCGCTTACTGATACCGAGTGCAATTTCCGCCAAGCCGCAGATTGAGCAGCTGCCGGAAACCGATTGGCTATTGGAAAGCCAGCAGGGCATAAAGCCGGTTAACGCAGGCCGTTTTTATGTGCACACCCGGTCCAATCGCAGTGATTGTCCGCCGGGCGCGATACCATTTCAAATTGAAGCCAGCCAGGCTTTCGGAACTGGTGGGCATGAAACCACGTCGGGGTGCCTTGCAATGCTTGATTGGTTGAAGCGCACAGGCTCGCACTTTGACCATATTGCCGACATCGGAACCGGCACTGGCCTTTTGGCATTTGCTGCGCAGCATTTATGGCCGAAAGCATATTTTACAGCCTCTGACATCGACCCGATCAGCATAGATGTTACCTTCGATAACGCGCTGATTAACAACGTCGCAATTGGGCAACGGCAAGGCCGTATTGCATTGTGCGTTGCATGCGGGACGGACCATGAGATGATCCAGCGCCGCGCGCCCTATGATCTGGTGATTGCCAACATATTGGCGGGGCCGCTGATCGAGTTGGCGGCAAGTTTTGAAAATATCATCAGTGATGGCGGCAAGTTAATTCTTGCCGGGCTGTTGAATACACAGGTTGATGCTGTCACGCGCGCCTATCGCGCAAAAGGATTCATGCTGGCAAAGCGCGCCGACAATGGCGATTGGCCTTGCATCCTGTTCACCAAACGAAAAACATATGGCTGGTCGCGGCCTGTTCGCGCCAGCAAGGGAACCAGTCAGCCGCCGGGTGATTTCGGGACCTGGTGAGCAGGCTCAAATTTGCCTACATCGTCGGGGGTCAAAAACGCCCAAGTTGACACCTAGTTGACAAGATTGACGCCTATTTTGACACTTCGCGAAAGAACGGTGTTCGATTATTTCCTACATCGTGGTTTTTTGTAGGATGCTGCCTTCGCCGATTTGCCGCGCGAAGGAGGGGCGAAAATTGACCGCCAACAATGTCAAAGAGCCTGCCCTAAACAAGCGGCCAAGCCCTGCATTCCCAGAACAAATCCTACATTGCAAGTCCCAATGCGCGGCGGGGATTGACGGCGCAGTCATCCCCAACTGATCCCGCATCAGCATCAACCGCAAAGCGGCAAATTTTAGGTCTAGCAGCAACATCACTATTTAAAGCGCGATGACATATATTTGCACCGTAGTGCTGAGCCTGTCGAAGTACGCCTCGCCGTGAAGCGCCCTTCGACATGCTCAGGGCTGCGGTTAAGTTTCAACCTTTTGTCATCACTATTTAAAGCATTTTTATAATTAATTCATGCTTTTAAAGGTAACGCTATCACTTTTACTCCTTTTTCCTTTTACCCTTTTATGAAACAATATCCCGGCGCTGCAGTTAAAAGAACCACCCAAACGGTCCATCCAGTTTGACAGCTGCATTGCCGCTGTAAAAGCCTAGGAATGGCATGGCGGGCTGGATTGATTTTGAGTGCAGGATTCTTTCATAAAAGGGTAAAAGGAAAAAGGGTAAAAAGGTGCAGTGCTGCACAACCCTGAATTGCCGCGCTTCGCTCGCAATGACGAGTGCGCGCACTTGATCGCATTTGGGTCAGCCATATTTCGTCACCGTCTTGATACCAATTGGTATTGAACAAAATTGGTTTAAGTTGCTAAAGACAACTTAGCCGAACGCAACTCTTTGGAGAACGTAACATGCCCATTCAAGCAACCGTCAATGGCAAAGCCGTCACCATCGAGGCAGAACCCGACACCCCGCTGTTGTGGGCATTGCGCGAAGAGCTGGGACTGACAGGCACGAAATTCGGATGCGGCATTTCTGCGTGCGGCGCGTGCAGCGTGCACGTAAACGGCGAAATCACCCGGTCATGCAGTGTACCTGTCAGCGATGTTGCCGGAAAATCGGTCACAACAATTGAGGGCATAAGCGGTTCAGACGGAACGCTGCATGCCGTGCAGCAAGCGTGGATCGACGCGCAGGTTCCCCAATGCGGTTATTGCCAGTCTGGCCAAATCATGGCTGCTGTGGCGCTTATCAAGAAAACCGGGCGTCCGAATAATGCGCAAATTGACGAAGCGATGACCAACATTTGCCGATGCGGGACCTATCCCCGCATCCGGTCGGCGATATTGGCCGCGACCGGGCAAGCTGCTGCGAAGGGAGAGGCATAATGGCTGATAATCCGATGTTAGAAATCGAAGAAGTTAAGCCAGCAAAGCGCAAGGGCGTAAAGCGGCGGCTATTCCTGTTTGGCGGCGCAGCGATCGTCGGCGGCGGGTTGTTTGCGCTCAGCTGGGGCGATCGTTCCGCACGCAAAGGCGCGATTGCACTGACAGCCGGTAAGGGTGAAAGTTCGTTCTTGGGTTGGATCAAAATTGCCGAGAATGATCTGATAACGCTATATTCGCCGCACATTGATTTTGGCCAAGGGTCGCAAACCGCATTGGCCCAGATGTTGGCAGACGAACTGGATGCCGATTGGACTCGCATTGTCGTTGAACAGGCACCGGCACATATGGGCTTTGCCAATGTTGCCTTGGGCAAATCATTTTTGGGCGAAATGGTCGGCAAAGGCATTATCGATGCGCTGCCCACGTCGCTGATTTCATTCGCGGCGCGGTCAATGCCTTTGCAAGTTACGGGCGGATCATCGGCTGTGCGCGCCACTGGCCAATATGGTTTCCGTGTGATTGGCGCGGCCACGCGATTGGCAATGATCGAAGAAGCCGCAGAAAAGCTGGATGTTCCTGCCGCTGAATTGACCACAAACAATAGCATAGTCAGTCATGCGAAATCAGGAAAATCATTGCGTTATGGAGAGCTTGCCGCCGGTGCCGCGCAGCGGTCATTAGATAGCGAGCCAAAGCTGAAAGAACGCAAAGACTATAAGTATATCGGCAAATCTGTCCCGCGTTTTGATATTCCGGCAAAAGTAAACGGAACCGCCGAATACGGCATCGACATTAAGCTACCTGAAATGCGGGTTGCGACAGTGATGATGGCACCGGTGCGCGGCGGAAAGCTGCAATCGGTTGATCCAAGTCCGGCAATGGCAGTAAGCGGCGTCGAGAAAATAGTGCAACTGGACGATGCCGTAATCGTTATCGCCAAAGGATATTGGCAAGCAAGCAAGGGCATTCAGGCGCTTGCACCGAAATTTGACGCTGGCGATGGCGGCAAATTCTCTTCGGCGTCGATCTTGGCCGAACAAACCAAGTTAAACGCGCAAGGGGCGAAAGTTGCAGCCCCTTCCGGCGGTAAGCTGCTCGTTTCAGAGTTTCAAACGCCATTTTTGCATCAAGCGATGATGGAGCCGTTTGCGATGGTCGCGCACTTTAAAGACGGCAAGTTAGAGGTTTGGGGTGGGACGCAAGATCCTCTTGCCGCCAAGAAAATATTGGCCGAGGCGGCGGATATTGCGTTTGACGATGTGACCTTGCACGTAACCTTGATGGGCGGAGGATTTGGACGCCGCTTTCCGCCCTACAGCGAAATTCTTTGGCAAGTTGCAAAGACTGCCAAATCGGTTCCCTATCCAGTCAAGCTTATTTGGAGCAGGGAAGAGGATGTGAAGCATGGCGCATACCGACCGCAAGTGGCCGCGCGATTGCAAGCAGCCTTGGCGAACGATGGCAAAATTGCGTCATGGGTTTCGGACTATGCGCAAAATGACGATGCCGGGGGCGAGGCAACAGTTCCCTATAACATTCCCGAATTTGAACCGCGCCACCACGCCTATATTTCAAATCAGGTGAATGCCTATTGGCGCTCGGTCAATGCCAGCCAGCACGGGTTTTTCAACGAAAGCTTTGTCGACGAGCTTGCCCATCTGGCAGGCCAAGATCCTTATCAATTCCGACGCAAACATCTTGCGGCGGGATCGCGCCATTTGGCGGTTCTTGACACTGTGGCCAAACGCGCTGGGTGGGGAACGCCTCTGCCTGCTGGCGTTGGCAGGGGGATCGCAATAGTGGAATCGTTCGGAACAATTGTGGCCGAAGTGATCGAAGCCACCACCAAAGAAGATGGATCGCCCAAGGTTTTGAAAGTCTTCGCGGTCGTCGACTGCGGTACGACGGTAAATCCGTTAAACGCCGAAGCCCAAATTCAGGGCGGCATCATCATGGGGCTGTCGTCGGCCATCGGTGAAGCCATCACGTTGGAGGCAGGCGTTGTCCAGCAAAACAACTTTACCGATTATCCAGTAATGATAATGGCCGACACGCCGCCTGTGATCGATGTGCACTTCATAGAGAGCGAAGCAAGGATTGGCGGTATTGGCGAACCGGGCGTGCCCCCCGCTGCGCCCGCATTGGCCAATGCATTGTTTATGGCGACTGGAAAACGGGTGCGCAACTTGCCGATATTGACGCAGGCAAAAGCGTGAAGGTCGTCCCCAGTTGTCCCCGCTTTATTACCGGGTTCGCGCCATGGTTCCTTGATGGATAACCGTATCCATCGGCACAACGGTTCCAATGGCAATGTCAGGTAAACCATCGAGCATTTCATACAGCGGGGCGAAATCGGTTCCGGCGGTTGCCGCCAACAATGTATCCAAATTGTCGATCACAAAATAGTTCTGTTGGAAATCATCAATCCGATACGGCGTGCGCATCACCCGCATTAAATCAAATCCGATCCGGTTCGGGCTTTCATCGTCGAGCGCGAAAATGCTTTCGCCGAAACTGGAAACGATACCGGCCCCATAGATGCGCAGGCCATCGCTTTGCTGGATCAATCCAAATTCGACCGTGTACCAATATAGCCGCGCAAGGTGATCGATTGCGTTAAAGCCAAGACTGCGCTGTCCGCCTCGCCCATAGGCAGCCATATAATCGGCAAAGACAGGATCCGCCAGCATCGGGACATGACCGAATACATCGTGAAAAACATCTGGTTCTTGCAAATAATCGATCTGGTCGGGCCGCCGGATAAAATTCCCGGCCGGAAATCGGCGGTTTGCCAAATGATCGAAAAAGACAGCGTCGGGGACCAAGCCCGGTACCGGGACCACCTGCCAACCTGTCGCCGCCATCAACCGGGCATTAAGCTCCGCATAGTCGGGTATCCCCGGCTTCGAGAGTTTCAATACATCCAGACCGCGCAAAAATGCATCGGCCGCACGGCCAGGCAACATTTCGGATTGCCGCGCAAATAAACGGTCCCACATCGCATGGTCATCGGCGGAGTAATCCGACCAGTTCTGCGCGATCGTCCAATCGGCATTTGCCCCCGGCGGCGGTTCATCATAAACATGCAGTGCATCAGCCATGGCGTTTTAGTAGCACAATCAAAACAAATTGGAAATTAGTTGCAATTGAAACTTTTTCGCATCTACAATTTTGGCTCGGCAATACGTGCGGCCATCGGCTGGCCTGCGCTATTCATTGGCCTGTTCATGTTCTGCGCGTTTGTTGGCGGCAATATCCCGGCCAACAAAAGCTGGACCGAGCCCAAAGATGGTGTCCAGATTTTTGTCGAAACGAACGGGGTCCATGTCAGTTTGATCCTGCCGATATCCTCGGCTGGAACAGATTTAAGCGACCTGATTCGTCCTGAACATTTGCAAGATCCCGCAATTTTTGGAACGCATGTGATGATCGGGTGGGGACATAAAGCGGTCTATCGCAATGCAAAAACCTGGGCAGATGTGCGCAGCGGAGATTTAGCCAGCGCCGTGGCCGGATCGAACGAAACCACCCTGCATGTCTATCATCTTACCAACCCGCGTCCGGCTTCTTTTCGCAAGTCAATTATAGTCCGCCAAAGTGAACTTCGCGCTATCATAAGCCAAGTAAGAGCAACGTTTCGAACGGGCCCCCACGGGCAAACGTCCGCATATCCCGCATATGGACCAGACAATCTATTCTACAATTCATACGGTCGTTACGATGCGATCAACACATGCAACAGCTGGACTGGCCGGATATTACGCAAAGCCGGAATTCGCGTCGGAATTTGGACGCCATTGGCTGGCGGAGTTATGCGCTGGTTCTAACCGCAGGCCGCTAATACGGATGCTGCGCCTTCATCCAGTTCCGCAAGCCATCGAAGTCTGTGACCACAATTTGCCGATAACCGCGCTCGATGAACTTTAACTGTTCGAGCAGCTCCAATGTTTTGGCAATCGACATACGCGACACGCCAACCAATTCAGCCAATTCCTGATGCCGGATAGACAAGATTATGGGTGAAGACCTGGTATCGCAAAGCAACAACAGCGAACGAACCAAACGCAAAGGCGCAGGCAGCTTTCTGTACACGATCAGATGATCCATTGCCTCTTGCAATTGCCGCGACAGCACCCGTATCACTTCCCGGCTAACGGCCGATGATGCAAGCAATACGGCAGAAAACTTCTTTTCACTGATTGACAATAATTCGGTTTCGCCAACCGCCTCAGCATCAGAAATGCGAGGAAAATTACCCAGGCACGCCATTTCACCGAAGCTATCGCCTGCCCCCAACATGATGAGCGCCTTCATGTCACCAAGTTCGTCATATTGCCCCAGCTTGACTTGGCCTTTTTCAATCAAGAAAAAATTCTTTGGATTGTCACCGCGATGCTGCACAATTTGGCCATTGGAATATTTTATCCTTTGCCCATCTGCCCTTAGCTCAATCTGAGCCGTTTTCGGCAGCGCACCAAACATACTCTGCGCCCGGATCGTTCTGCCAGTACGTTCAAATTTGCCTTTAGATTGTACAATAGTTGACATTCATTTACCATAATACTGACTATTTGTTTACACAAGTTAGTTCCTTGGAGTCGCAACAATGCCGCTGCCTTGATGCGCGGGATTGGTCCGGAAATGAGCTTTGGGCGCGGTGTTCGGAGGGGGGACCGTAGTCTAGACGGTGCGTCGGTCACAATAGTTGATCGACGCGCCACTTTCCTACTTAAACTATTGTTATTAAGAATTCTGAATGTCAACGCGAGAGCGAGACGCATGAATTGTGAATCGTCACCCACGAGAAGCGAAGCGACGAAGCAATCCAGAGTTGCGCCGAACAACCCTGGATTGCTTCGCTTCGCTCGCAATGACGAATGATGCAGATTGACGGCACGGCGCTTTAGCTAGGAAGCCGATACAATCTCTGTCCAGGCTTGTTCGTCAATCACTTGAATACCCAACGCCGCCGCTTGTTTCAATTTTGATCCCGCCCCGGGTCCTGCGACCACCAAATCGGTTTTGGCACTGACCGATCCAGCCGCCTTCGCCCCCAAAGCCTCGGCCTGCGCCTTTGCCTCGTCACGGCTCATTGTTTCCAGCTTACCAGTGAAAACGATAGTTTTTCCGGTCCAATCGGATTCGCGAATATTGGATACATAATCGGGCGGTGATACTTCGCTCAATAAATCAGCCCATGCTTCGCGGTTATGCGGTTCGTGGAAAAACGCCCGCAGTGCAAAGGCGACGGTTGGGCCGATCCCGTCAATCGAGATGATTTCGGCCTCTGCATTTTGATCACCATCCAGCAATCGTTGGGCAATATTGCCAATCGCAACCAAGCTGCCGAAATTCCGTACCAAGTCTTTTGAAGTTCCCGCTCCGATATGACGTATACCCAATCCAAACAGTAGCTTGACTGGATCAGGCGCGCGTTTTGCATCGATCGACTTCAACAGATTGTCGACGGATTTTTCCTGCCACCCGTCCCGCATCAAAATCTCTTTGCGCCGTGTGTGCAGCCGGAAAATGTCGGCCGGGCTTTCCAGCCAGCCAGCATCGAAAAATTCCTGCACGGTTTTTTCGCCAAGTCCCTCGACATCGAGCGCAGCACGGCTGACGAAATGAATTAGCCGCTGCACCCGCTGCGCCGGGCAAATCAAACCGCCGGTGCAACGGACGTCAACTTCGCCTTCCCCGGCGACCGCCTCGCTGCCACATTCGGGGCAGGTCGCAGGAAACACATAAGCCGCGCGGTCCGCTTCCCGAGTCAGATTCTCGGCAATCTGCGGGATGACGTCGCCTGCCCTTTGCACCAGCACGCGGTCACCGGGACGAACACCAAGCCGGGCGATCTCATCGCGGTTATGCAGTGTCACATTGCTGACCACCACGCCGCCGACCGTCACCGGTTGCAGGCGTCCGACGGGGGTTAGCTTACCCGTCCGCCCGACTTGGATGTCGATGGCCAGCAAGGTGGTTTCAGCTTGCTCAGCGGGGAATTTATGGGCGATGGCCCAGCGCGGTGATTTGGTAACAAAGCCCAGTCGCTCCTGCCAATCAAGCCGGTCCACCTTATACACCACGCCGTCAATATCATAGGGCAAGTCGGCCCGCGACCGCTGTATTTCCGCATAATGCGCCAGCAAGCTTTCCGTGTCATCAAACCGCATCAACATCGGCGATACTGGAATGCCCCAGTCGGCGATTGCCTGCATCACGCCCATTTGCGTTGCCGCAGGCAGCGCGCTTACCTCACCCCAGCCATGCGCCAAAAATTTCAGCGGGCGTTTTGCAGTAATGCTGGCATCCTTTTGCCGCAGCGACCCCGCCGCCGCATTGCGCGGATTGGCAAACAGTTTTCCTGCGGCATTTTGCTGCGCAACATTTAATGCAGCAAAATCGGATTTGGCCATGTAAACTTCGCCGCGAATTTCGAAAATATCGGGTATTTTCTCCCTCGCCCCTTCAGGGGATAGGGCCGGGGAGAGGGGGCCATTGGGATTTGGCGCGATAATTCCGTCAGCCCCCTCTCCCAACCCTCTCCCTTGAAGGGTAGCGGGCTTTAGCTCACTTGGAATCCCCGCAACAAACGCCGCATTCGCAGTCACATCCTCGCCCACCACGCCATCACCGCGCGTTGCCGCTTGCACCAGCTTACCGTGCTCATATCGCAGCGAAAGCGACAACCCGTCGATCTTGTCTTCGGCTGTCATTGCCACAGCTGTATCATCGGCCAAGTTCAAAAACCGGCGAACGCGTGCAGCAAAATCGCGAACGTCATCCGCGTCAAACGCGTTGTCGAGGCTCATCATCCGCTTGGCATGTGTCACCTTGGACAGCGGTGAACCCGCCACCGCCGCGCCCACTTGCGCGTTCGGACTATCGGCGCGGATCAAATGCGGAAACGCCGCCTCCAATTCAGTGTTACGCCGCACCAGCGCATCATATTCCCCATCGGAAATTTCGGGCGCATCGTCGGCATGATAGCGCCGGTTGTGGTGCGCGATGGTCTTGGCAAGGCGCATCAGTTCATTGGCGGCGTCGGCTTCATCTGTCACTGTTCTAAAATCCGCGTTTTGGCCAAATCATATACATCGTTCTTGGACGCATCCCGTTTTCCCACAGCAACAATCATCAATATTAAGCGGTCATCGAATATTTGATATATCAGTCGATAACCTTTGCTGCGAAGTTTTATTTTGTAACAATCTGGCATTGAAGAAAGGCGGAGCGCGGCGATACGGGGTTTATCCAGTATTTTCTCAAGCTTTTTGACCAACTGAATTTTGATATCGTGGTCGAGTTTCTTCCATTCACGCCGTGCCGACGGCGTAATTTCAATCGAGTAACTCATCAAGCGTTACCGGTGTCGCATCCTTCAATTCGCTTTGTCTTTCCCGTACCAGCTCAGCGTCATTCCAATCATCAACAAGTTTACACATATGTTCCCAAACCAACGGAGAGATAACATAAGCTACCGGCTTGTTCCGATTGAGGATAGCCACCTGCTGATCCTGCGCCGCCTTGATAACCGCAGCGGGATTTTTCTTAAGCTCACTTATCCCGACAAAAGCGTCGGCAAGAATTTTTTCAATTTTAAAAGGTGCATTCATGGTGCGGTTAATAGCGCCCTAAACAGGTCTTGTCAATCGGATACATCCGTTTCAACTCTAAACATCACGAGGGGAGAGCAAGTTGCCAGCATCAACAAATTTGGCAAAAGCGTACTTTTCATGTGTCATCTGCCAACGACTTAGAGAGATCAAACGAAACGCGAAACAATCGCCCTGGTCGCGCCAGCTCATAAACCAGCGCCGTCCCCGGCTCAACCTCGAACGCCCAGACGTTGGTGTTCGAGACTGTCCGCCCTTCCTTGGTGAACATCGCTTTCGAATAATCATCGACCGGAAATTCCTGCCGCGCCGCACTGCCCACACTTGCAGTATCGCCGCCATATTGCGACACTGGGTCTTCAGTGCGGTCCTTTAGCATATGTCGGTGTTTCAACCGCAAGCCGCGCTCTGTTCGTGTAATGATCCATGTGCGTGAACGGTCATCGCCGACATCGAAAGCGATGCGAATTTCGCGCTCGCTGCATTCGCGGGCATGCGCGCGCAGATCGGCGGTGGCAAAGCTTGCATCGCTTTCATTGCCGGCGACCAACTTACCCGCAAAGCTCTTCCCGCAAAGTGTCGACATCCGCTCGAAAAACGTATCTGCAGGATTGGCTGGCTTTGCGGTTGAAACACAGGCACCAAGGCCGAACATAAAGATAACGGCAAATTTCTTCACACCACCTCCAACAAACGCCGTGCTTGTGCCCGCGCCTCGTCCGTTACCTCTGCGCCCGATAGCATACGCGCAATTTCCTGCCGCCGGCCGTCTGCGTCCAATTCGATCACGCCCGTTTTGGTTACCGTGCCTTCGGATGATTTTGCGATGAAGTAATGCGCCGCGCCCTTTGCCGCCACTTGCGGGCTGTGGGTAACGGCGAGCAATTGGGTGGAGCGCGCGAGCCGGGCCAATCGTTCGCCAATCGCGCTTGCCACCGCGCCGCCGACGCCGCGGTCGATCTCGTCAAATATGATCGTCCCTGCCCCGCCTTCTTCGGCCAATGCCACTTTCAGCGCCAATATGAAGCGCGACAATTCACCGCCCGAGGCAATTTTGGTCAGCGGCGCAAACGGCGCGCCGGGATTGGTCGAGATCAGGAACTCAACGCGGTCCATGCCGTCTGCGCTCCACCGGTCATCGGGCATGGCGGTGACATCGGTTTTGAACTTTGCGGCGTCGAGTTTGAGTGGGACAAGCTCCGCCGCCACTGCCTTATCAAGCCGCAACGCCGCCGTCACCCGAGCCTGCGTTAAGGCGCGCGCCGCCGCAACATAGGCCGCCGCCGATGCCTTAACTTCGGCTTCCAGCTTCGCCAGTCCCTCATTGCCAGCCTGAATCGCATTCAATTTAGTTTCAATTTCGGCCCTAAGCACCAGCAACCCATCGGGCGCAACATTATGTTTGCGCGCCAAGGCCCGCAGCTCGAACAGCCGCACCTCGATATCGTCCAGCCGCACAGGATCAAATGTCAGCGCCTCTTTGGCACGGTTCAGGCGATCTTCGGCCTCACTCGCCTCAATCACAGCGCGGTCGAGCGCGGTCAGCGCGTCGGCCAACAGCGGATGCTCTGGCGCCAACCGGTCAAGCCGCCGCGCCGCACTACGCAATTGGGCCACGCCGTTATTGTGGCCATCGAAAACCTTCAGCACCGCTTTCAGGTCGTCGGTGACCCGCTCCCCCTTTTGCATATCGGATCGTTCACCCGCCAACTGCTCCTCTTCACCATCGGACGGCGAAAATTTCACGAGCTCTTCAAGCGCATGCTCCAGATATTCACGGTCACGCGCGGCGTTAACGATGCTGTCCCGCGCCGCGTCAAGCCGCGTTTTGGCATCGTGCCACGCCCGATAAGTGTTCGATGTCGCGGCCAAATCGCTGCGCGCAAAACTGTCGAGCAACGCCTTATGCCCCTTTGGATTTAGCAGCCCGCGATCATCATGCTGGCCATGTATCTCCACCAAATGCGCGCCAACCTCACGCAGCAATGCCGCCGAACAGGGTTGGTCATTGATGAACGCCTTGCTGCCGCCATCGGCCTTTACCGATCGCCGGATCAACAATGGTTCGCCAGGATCAAGTGCAATTTCATTGGCAGCAAGGATATTGGCAAGCGCAGTTCCGGTTTGCGGCGCATCAAAACTTGCGGTAACCAGCGCCCGTTCGGTGCCGTGCCGCACAAGTCCGCTATCCGCGCGCGCGCCAAGCGCCAGTCCTAACGAGTCCAGCAATATCGACTTACCCGCGCCAGTTTCGCCGGTAAGCACACCCAGCCCGCCGCGAAAATCCAAATCCAGCGCAGAGATCAGGACGACATCACGAATCGAGAGCGAAGTGAGCATAGGCTTTGTTTAGAGGGGTTTTCGGGGATATGGAACAAATAGTGGTCGGATAGTTGGAGAGTTATCCAAATGCCCGCTTCTTGCAGCGAGAACGCAATGGCAACTGAGTTAAACATTCATCCAAAACCGTAGTGCTGTCTCCCGGCGGGTCGATGTCGAAGTACGTCTCTAAGTTAAGCGCCCTTCGACAGGCTCAGGGCTACGGTGATAGCTCAATTTAATGTCATCATGCTCTAGAAATCGTCCTGTCTGCTGGCAGAACGAATGGCAAGGGAACTGACTTAGCCCAACCGCCTCAGGCTGCGGGTGCGTGCTTTTGGATCAAATTATAGGCGCGTTCATACCACTCGCTACCGGGATAGTTCGCGCCCAGCACCGCTGCCGATTTCTTCGCTTCGGCGGGGACACCCATGGCGAGATATGTTTCGGTCAGACGGAATAATGCCTCTGGTGCGTGCGTCGTGGTTTGATATTTATCAACCACTTCACGAAAACGCAGCGATGCCGCTAACCAAAGCGCACGGCGTTCATAAAACCGGCCGATTTCCATTTCCTTGCCCGCCAAATGGTCGTTGACCAGATCAATTTTCAAACCGGCATCGGCGGCATAGCGCGAATTGGGATAGCGGCGCTGCACTTCGCCCAACGCGGCCAGCGCCTGTTCGGTAATTTTTTGGTCGCGGGTAACGTCACTGATTTGCTCGTAATAGCAAAGACCAATCAGATAATAGGCGTATGGCGCGTCTTTGTTGCCCGGATGGATCGACAAAAACCGGCGCGCGGACGACACCGATTCGTTGTATTTCTTACCCATATAATAGCTAAACGAACTCATCAGCTGCGCGCGGCGGGCCCACGGCGAATAAGGATGCTGACGTTCAACTTCGTCAAACAGCGCCGCGGCCACTTCAAATTGCTGCCGATCTAACTTTTCCTTAGCGGCATTATACAAGGTGTTTACATCGCGCGCGACGTATTTGGTATCGCCCTTTTTGCCAGAAGATGCGCAGCCCGAGAGCAATGTTGCTGTTAGGCCCAAGGCCAACGGTATAAGGATTTTTCTGTTCATACATATTCCTTAGTTGCTCTGCGCCGTTCCGCCAAGAGGTTTACTGCATATCATTAACGCAAAAGGGGCCACGAATTTCTCCGCGGCCCCTTGTTTGCGTATTAAGCTGTATCAGCGATTAATCGCCAGTGATAAAGTCGGGAAGCGATGCTGATGCACCATCTTTCTCGCCGCCTTCGCTGCGTTCAGGGCGTGGTCCGCGATCACGGCCACCGTCTCTTCTTGGTCCACGGTCACGGCCACCATCTTTTCTTGGGCCACGATCCGGGCGGTCACCACGGGGACGTTCTTCACGCGGTTCACGGGCAGGACGGACATCTTCCAATTCTGCGCCGGTTTCCTGATCGACAACGCGCATCGACAGGCGAACCTTGCCGCGCGGATCAATCTCGAGAACCTTGACCTTTACCGCTTGGCCTTCGGAAACGACGTCTCCCACTTTCTCAACGCGCTCATTACGCATTTCGGAAACGTGGACGAGGCCGTCTTTACCGCCCATGAAGTTCACGAACGCGCCAAAATCAACGATGTTGACAACTTTACCGTCATAGATTTTGCCGATTTCAGCTTCTTCAACGATGCCGAGGATCCATTTCTTCGCCGCTTCGATCTGTGCGCCATCAGACGAGCTGATCTTGATCAGGCCTTCATCATCAATGTCGACCTTTGCGCCGGTTTCCGCAACGATTTCACGGATAACCTTGCCGCCGGTTCCGATAATGTCACGGATTTTCGACTTGTCGATCTGGATCGTTTCGATACGCGGTGCGTGCGCTGAGAGTTCGGTACGCGCCGTGCCCAATGCCTTGGTCATTTCGCCCAAGATATGCGCGCGGCCTTCGCTCGCTTGCATCAATGCGGCCTTGAAGATTTCTTCGGTGATACCCGCAATCTTGATATCCATTTGCATCGTAGTGATGCCTTTTTCGGTACCGGCAACCTTGAAATCCATGTCGCCGAGATGATCTTCGTCACCCAGGATATCCGACAGGATTGCATAATCCTTGCCTTCCAAGATCAGGCCCATGGCGATGCCCGAAACCGGACGTGTGATTGGTACACCGGCATCCATCATCGACAAACAACCGCCGCAAACTGTTGCCATCGAAGACGAGCCATTGGACTCGGTGATGTCGGACAGAATACGGATGGTGTACGGGAAATCTTCGGTGGTCGGCAGTACAGGATGCAATGCGCGCCATGCCAATTTGCCATGACCAATTTCACGGCGGCCCGGTGCGCCGAAACGCCCAACTTCACCAACCGAGTATGGCGGGAAGTTATAGTGCAGCATGAAGTTGGAGTAGCTTAATCCGTCCAAACCATCGATCATTTGCTCGCTGTCGCGCGTACCCAATGTGGTGGTGCAGATCGCCTGCGTTTCACCGCGGGTAAACAGTGCCGAGCCGTGCGTGCGCGGCAAGAAACCAACCATGCTTTCAATCGAACGAATTTGCGTGGTGGTTCGGCCATCGATGCGGCTGCCGTCTTTTAAGATTGCGCCGCGAACGATTTCCGCTTCCAGCTTTTTCATCACCTTGTTGGCAACCATTTGCGTTTGTGGTGTTTCACCAGCAAAATGTGCTTTGGCCGCCGCGCGTGCTGTATTCAAAGCGTTGGAACGGGCCGATTTGTCGGTGGTCTTATATGCCGCAGCAATATCCTTGCCGATCAGCTTTTTCAGGTTCGCCTTCATGTCCGCAGTGTTATCGGTTAGGTCAACTTCCCACGGATCCTTCGCGGCTTTTTCGGCCAGATCGATGATCGCGTTGCACACCTTGCGGATTTCCGCGTGGGCAAACAATACCGCGCCGAGCATAACTTCTTCGGTTAGCTCTTTCGCTTCAAACTCGACCATCATCACTGCATCGCCGGTGGCGGCAACGACCAGATCGAGTTCGCCGGTGGCGATTTCGGTCATTGACGGGTTTAATTGATACTCGCCCTCTTTATATCCAACGCGGGCCGCAGCAATCGGGCCCATGAACGGAACACCAGAAATCGTCAGCGCCGCAGACGCCGCAATCATCGCCAAAACGTCCGGCTCGGTTTCGCCGTCATAGCTCAATACTTGGCAAATGACGTTGATTTCGTTGTAGAAACCTTCAGGGAACAGCGGACGAACCGGACGGTCGATCAAACGGCTAGTCAGTGTTTCTTTTTCGGTCGCACCGCGTTCGCGCTTAAAAAAGCCGCCGGGAATACGGCCCGCAGCCGAGAATTTTTCTTGGTAATGCACGGTAAGCGGGAAGAAATCTTGGCCCTCTTTCACCGATTTTGCGGCTGTTACAGCGCAAAGCACTACGGTTTCGCCATAGGTCGCCAATACGGCGCCATCGGCTTGGCGGGCAATACGGCCCGTTTCCAGAGTGAGGGTTTTGCCGCCCCATTCCAGACTTACAGTTTTTACATCAAACATAGTTTTTCCTTTTACCCTTACGCCCAATTGCGCGAAGGGGCCTTCTTGTTTTGCAGGAAATCGTCCTGCGGCGATTTGGGGACTTATGCCCCAATGGCTGCATCCGCCTAATTGCGAAAACACCCCAATTTCAATATGTGCAAAATGCAAAAACGGCCCCGTAACCGGAGCCGCTTTTCGTCATTATTTACGCAGGCCGAGCTTTTTAATCAGTTCGCCATACCGTGCTTCGTCGATCTTTTTCAGATAAGCGAGCAGCGAGCGACGCTTGTTCACCATCATCAAAAGTCCGCGGCGCGAGTGGTTGTCTTTATGGTTTGCTTTGAAGTGATCGGTCAGGTTGTTGATCCGTTCGGTCAAAATCGCAACTTGCACTTCGGGTGAACCGGTATCGCCTTTATCGCGGCCATGTTCAGCAACCAATTCAGTTTTACGCTCAGCAGTAATAGTCATATTTTTCCTTCGAACATCTTCGTGTCATATATTAAAGCCGCGAATGACTTTCAGCATTCCAGCGGTGTTTTCCAAAAGCGCAACAGGCCGCATTTCTGCATCCCGCCCCCAATAGAAACCATCATCCGTGGCAATCCCGGTTAAGACCCGACCCTGTTGGACCGCCCTTGCCTGTTCCGGGGAGAGATTAAGAGCCGGGATGTCGTCCAGCCCTGCCTCCATTGGCAAGATAATATCGTCTTGGCCCGCGCCTTGGCCGAAAGCGTTCAGTTTGTCCAGCGAAATCGCCTGATCCAAGGTGAACGGCCCTGCTTTCGTGCGGCGCAGCATCGACACATGACCGACCGTTCCCAGTGCGTGCGCGATGTCGCGCGCCAGACTACGGATATATGTGCCTTTTGATACGTGCGCAGTGAGGGTTATGCTTTCACAAAACTCACTTACACTCTCGTCATTCCCGCCTTCGCGGGAATGACGGTCTTTTGAGATTGAAAGCGAATAAATTGTTACCCCCCGCGCTTTCATCTCCACCTCTTCCCCTGCCCGCGCCAGATCATAGGCGCGTTTGCCGTCTATTTTGATCGCAGAAAAGGCAGGTGGGATTTGTTCTATCGGCCCGGTAAATTGCGGGAGCACAGCTTCAATTTGCGCTTTGGTCGGACGCACATCGGACGTTGCCACGACGTCGCCCTCGGCATCCAGACCCGCCGTTTGCGTGCCGAAACATATCGTGAAGTCATAAATCTTGGAGGCATCCAGCATCCGCCCGCACAGCTTGGTGGCCTCGCCCAGCGCAATCGGCAACACCCCGGTCGCCAGTGGATCAAGCGTGCCGCCATGGCCAACTTTCACTTTGCCAAAACCAGCGGCGCGCATGTTGCGTTTCACCGCCGCCACCGCCTGCGTTGAACCGAGGCCAAGCGGCTTGTCCAAAATGATCCAACCGTGCGGACCGCTCATCCCGCCCATTCGTCCTGAAACAGGCTGAACACCATCGTATCGCGGATATATCCGGTCCAAGTGATCTTGTTCTGGCGCAATGTGCCCTCATATTGCGCGCCCAGTTTCAGTACGGCGGCTTGCGAACGCTTGTTCCGCGCATCCACGCGCAGCTCGATCCGGCGGTAACCGCAATCAAATGCATGCTCGATCATCAACCGCTTCATAACCCGGTTCAGCCCGGTGCCGCGCGCTGACGGGGTGATATATGTGCCGCCAATTTCTACCACGCCATTGCGACTGTCGAAATCAATGAAATTGGTCAGCCCGACCAACTCCTCGCCATTAAATATCGCAAAGCCGACCCAGTCTCCGATCAGATAATGTTTATAGAACGCTCCAAATCCCGCCTCAAAATACTCGCCGATCATACATTGCGGGTAGATTTCCCAAATGTCCTGATCCTGCTCATACGCCTCGCGCAGCGGTTCGATAAAATCGTCGATGAACGGCAGCAAATGGACATTGCCCTCGCTTAATCGTTTTGACAGCGGATTGGTCAATTTATAGTCTCCGTAGTTCGCACGGCAGGCGTTCTATTCTTCTTCGCCCAGATCCTGTTGCACTTTTGGCGCGGCGAGCAGCTTTTCGATATGCGTGGCTTGGTCAAAACTTTCGTCGGCCAAGAACTTGATTTTGGCGGCGTATTTCATGCTCACCCGTCCGGCGACTTCCTTTTGGAAGAACGCGGTGTTGGTGCGCAATGCCTTAAGCACAGCCTCCTCATTCGCGCCGAGCAACGGTTTGATAAACACCGTCGCGTGGCGCAAATCGGGTGACATGCGTACCTCGGTCACGCTGACGCTGATGCTGGTGAGCAGTTCGTCATGCACCTCGCCGCGCGTAAGCAGTTCGGACAGGATATGCCGAAACTGTTCGCCCACACGCAGAAGCCGGACAGAGCGCCCTTCGGGGGATACGTCGTTATGTTTGGCCAACTTCTATCCTTGTAAGCGCAAGTTGACCATAGGGAATTTCATCACCTTCTGCCGTAGCAGAAGCAATCAACTGCCAGGAAGAATTTTGTCACGTACAACACTTTTCCATTTATCTATTATGATCGGCATATTGCAAATGAGGCGAAAAGTCGTGACATCGCCGAATAGAATAGCAATCTTTCATTCAACCCAATGTATTCCCATCTCGCGCTAAAATCTCCTGCACCTCAAAATATTAACAGCTTTCTGGTAAGGGCAAGTCACTAGAAATGACATTCACAATACCCGTTCACGCTCCTCGACCTCGAATACCTCAAGCATATCGCCAGCCTTGATGTCGTTGGTATCCTCCAGCACGGCGCCGCATTCCATGCCTGCGCGTACTTCGTCGACATCGTCTTTGAAGCGGCGTAGCGAGGCAATCTTGGTGGCGCTGATGATAACATCGTCGCGGGTAAGTCGCGTGTTAAGGCCTTTCTTGATAATGCCTTCTGTAACCAGCAAACCAGCAGCTTTGTCGCGCTTGCCAGATTTGAACACGTCCTTAATCTCGGCGCGGCCAACGACCGTTTCGATGATTTCTGGACCAAGCTCACCGGCCATCTCTTTGGCGATGTCGGCGGTCAGATGATAGATAACGTCGAAATATTTCAGACGCACACCATCGCGTTTCGCCAGTGCCGCCGCCTTGGTATTTGGCCGCACGTTGAAACCAATCAATGGCGCTTTGGTTGCCGCAGCTAGGATCATATCGGATTCGGTAATACCGCCGACACCGGCCAGCAATACGCGCACCTTGATGTCATCGGTGGAGATATTGTTCAGCGCGGTTACGATTGCTTCCACCGAGCCTTGCACATCGCCCTTAATCACAACGGGATATTCCATCGCCCGTGCCGTCGACAGATGATCGAACAGATTTTCCAGATTGGGCGCAATTTGCGTCGTCCGCGCTTTGGTCGATTGTTCGGTCCGGTACAGCGCAACTTCACGCGCCCGTGCCTCGTTTTCCACCACGGTCAGGACATCACCCGCCGATGGAACGCCGGTCAGGCCAAGCACTTCAACGGGCATGCCCGGTGTTGCCTTGGCAATTTGCTTGCCCTTGTCGTCAATGACGGCACGAACCTTGCCGCTTTCGCTGCCGACGACAAATATGTCGCCGCGTTGCAATGTGCCGCGTTTGATCAGTACCGTGGCAACAGCGCCGCGGCCCTTGTCGAGCTGTGCTTCAACCACGATACCCTCGGCGGGACGGTCCGGGTTGGCGCGTAGCTCCATCAATTCGGCCTGCAACGCCAGTTTCTCAAGCAAAGTATCAAGGCCAGTTTTCTTCAGTGCGGAAATTTCCACATCCTGAACTTCGCCGCCCATGGCCTCGACCACAACTTCATGTTCCAACAGTCTTTCACGAATGCGCTGCGGATTTGCGCCTTCTTTGTCCATTTTGTTGATCGCAACAATCATCGGGACACCGGCCGCTTTGCAATGTTTAATCGCTTCGATCGATTGCGGCATCAAGCCGTCGTCGGCGGCGACCACAAGGATCACAATATCGGTGACGCTTGCGCCGCGTTGGCGCATTTGCGTGAAGGCTTCATGGCCCGGCGTATCAAGGAACGTAATCACGCCGCTATCCTTGGTTTGCACCTGATAGGCGCCGATATGCTGGGTAATCCCGCCTGCTTCACCCGACACAACATTCGCACCGCGCAATGCATCAAGCAAGCTGGTCTTGCCGTGATCGACATGACCCATCACTGCCACTACTGGCGGCCGGGGCTTCATCGTCGCCGGATCGTCCTGTTCGCCTTCATCGTCATGAACAATGTCAATGTCGGATTCAGAAACGCGGATAATATTGTGACCAAATTCTTCGATCAGCAGTTCCGCCGTGTCCTGATCAATGGTTTCAGTCAGCGTGATCGGCATGCCCATTTTGAACAATGACTTGACCAAGTCGCTGCCCTTTTCTGCCATCCGGTTGCCCAATTCCTGAACGGTGATCAGTTCAGGAACGATGACATCGCGGCTTTGCTTGGGCTGCGCCTCGCGGCGGCCTCCCCCGCCATGCAGACGCTTTTCCTTTTCGCGGGCACGTTTAAGTGCCGCGAGCGAACGCGCGCGCGCGCCTTCGTTATCGTCGAGCGCGCGGGTCACGGTCAGCTTGCCCGATTGGCGGCGGTCGTTACGATCCTTTACGCCCGGACGCTGCGGCGCTTTCTTGACCTCTTCACGCTCAGGGCGCTTCGGTGCTTCAACGGGCGTAAAACGGCGCGCAGCAGGCGGTGATGCCGCCGCAGGTGCCGCAGCTTCATCGCCGACGTCCGAAGCTTCGGCGACAACGACCGCAGGCTCAGCTTCAACAGCGGCAACTATTTTTTCGGCTTCGCGGTTATCGGCAGCACGGCCACGTTCGGCCTCTGCGGCTTTGGCGCGCTGCTCGTCTTCACGGCGGCGGTTATCTTCTTGAATATCAAGACGCGCAATTTCGGCATCGCGCAGCAGTTTTGCTTGCCGTTCCTGACGCGACATTATGTCGTTGGCCGGGGCTTTTGCCAGAGGTGCAGCCACCGGTGCAGGCGCAGCGGGAGGAGGCGGTGGCGGGGCAGCCACAACTTCGGGCTCAGCCTCGTATCCAGGCTTGCCTACCAACTTGCGGCGCTTAACCTCCACGACAACTTTGTTTGTGCGTCCGTGGCTAAAGGTCTGTTTGACTTCGCCGGACTGAACAGAGCGCGTCAAACCCAGTGGCTTGCGCGTCAAAGTCGGCTTATTTTCGTTTTCGTCACTCATTACAGACCCAGTCCTTACTCATCATTCGTGGAGGATGCAGCTTCATTGCGCTGCTGCGCCCCGCTTTGCGGCGGAGCCATACTGCATCCTTTAAAATTTAGCCAGCGTCCTAGGTGATGCATCACCCGTTCGGCAGCCTTCTTATTGATCAAAGCCACATGGACCGCATTGGTGCGTCCAAGTGCCTGTGAAAGTACGTCGCGATCCACGGGCAGCTTTACACCGCCTTTACCGGATCCTTCTTCGTCGTTGCCAACGCGCAATGACTGGTCACGCTTGCCGGAGCCATCGTTGCTGGCATCGCTCGCGTGCAATAGCAAATGTACTTGCCCGGAGCGTGCGGCCGCGTCGATTTTTTCGGCCCCCAGGATAAGATGTCCGGAACGCGCCTCTAATCCAAGCCGGTCCAAAAACGCCTTTTCTAGGGCAATCGCGATCCGCCCAGCGATATCGTCGACCAATTTGACATTGGGTTCTTTGAATGCTCGCTTCAAAACGCCGCTCAACTTGCCTTTGGCTTGCGCAGCCACCAGCTCATCACGGGTAACGCCAATCCATGCGCCTCTGCCCGGCGCTTTGCCATGAACATCCGGCGCAACCGTTCCATCAGGGCCGAGCGCAAGACGAATTAGCGTGCTAGCCTCAGCACGATCTCCGCTCAAGACGCATTTCCTTACAGGAACTGCTGTGTCTAATTGCTCTAGTTTATCATTGCGAGGTGTCCGCGGCAATGGCGTCCTCCTCTGTAAACCAGTGCGCACGCGCGGCCATGATGATCTCATTGCCTTGCTCTTCAGACAGGCCGAACACTGCGAGAATACCCGCCTTGTCTTCGGCGCGCTTGCGCTCCGTGCGTTCATTGCGGTCGTTGTTACCGCGGCGCGTTTCGGTCCGTGCTTTCTGAATCAACTCGTCGGTAGCCAGATCGGCAAGATCGTCGAGCGTCTTGATGTTTGCTTTGCCCAGCACCACGAGCATTGCTTCGGTTAGGTGCGGCAATGCGGACAAATCATCTTCCACGCCCAGTTCACGGCGCTCGGTACGCGATGCTTCTTCCTTGCGCTCCAACGCTTCCAGTGCGCGGTTTTGCAACTCAGCGGCAAGATCGTCGTCAAAGCCTTCGATCAGCGCGATTTCTTCGATAGCAACATAGGCAACTTCTTCGAGCTCACCAAAACCTTCGGCCACCAACAATTGAGCCAAAGTTTCATCGACATCCAGCTCGTTTTGGAACATTTCAGAACGCTCAACGAACTCTTTCTGTCGCTTCTCGCTCAACTCGGCTTCGGTCATAATGTCGATCCCGCGTCCGGTAAGCTGCGATGCCAAACGTACGTTTTGACCGCGCCGCCCAATGGCGAGTGACAATTGATCGTCGGGAACGACAACTTCGATGCGGTTTTCATCTTCGTCAATAACAACGCGGCTAACGGTTGCCGGTTGCAATGCGTTGACGATGAAAGTTGCAGTATCTTCTGACCAGGGAATGATGTCGATTTTCTCGCCCTGCATTTCCTGGACGACGGCCTGCACACGGCTGCCCTTCATACCGACGCATGCGCCAACCGGATCAATCGAACTGTCATAGCTGATCACGCCGATCTTGGCGCGGCTGCCGGGATCGCGGGCCGCAGCCTTAATCTCGATCACGCCGTCGTAAATTTCGGGTACTTCCTGCGCGAACAGCTTCTTCATGAAATCTGGATGCGCGCGGGAAAGCAGGATTTGTGGACCGCGATTTTCGCGCTGCACTTTCATAATCAGCGCGCGCACGCGGTCGCCGTTACGAACGGCCTCACGCGGGATCTGTTGGTCGCGGCGGATTACGCCTTCTGCGCGGCCCAGATCAACAACCACATGGCCGAATTCAACCGACTTAACGACGCCAGTGATGATTTCACCGGCACGGTCTTTAAATTCTTCATATTGACGTTCACGCTCTGCATCGCGAACTTTTTGAAAGATCACTTGCTTGGCAGATTGTGCGTCGATCCGGCCAAGATCAACCGGCGGCAATGGATCAACGATAAAATCGCCGACTACCGCGCCTTTTTGGAGCTTTTCAGCCTGCTTCAGATCAACCTGCTTGAAATAGTCATCGACCTCTTCAACCACTTCGACGACGCGCCATAAGCGAAGATCGCCAGTTTGTGTATCAAGCTTGGCGCGGATATCATTTTCGGCACCATAACGCGCCCGGGCTGCACGCTGAATTGCTTCTTCCAACGCTTCAATAACAATCGCTTTATCGATCATTTTTTCCGTCGCAACGGCGTTTGCAATTGCTAGCAATTCAGCCTTGTTGGCAGAAATCGGATTGGCCATGGTTCAATCTTCCTGTTCGTCTTCTGGGGTTTCGTCTTGCTCAACTTCGTCAGCCCCGTCACTCTTGATCGGGGCAGTTGACGCAATCAAGCGATCTGTCAAGGTCAGCTTTGCGCTTTCAACATGTTTCAGTTGAAATTGGGTGGTGCCATTTTTGCGGTCATCGATAGTAATCGCGTCGCCATCGACGCCGATTAAATCCCCGCGCAGCGATTTGCGGCCATCGACCAATTCAGCCAGTTTAATGCTCGCTTCATGCCCCGCCCAATCAGAAAAATCCGACAGGCGTGTTAGCGGTCTGTCGATACCCGGCGAACTGACCTCCAACCGGTACGGCTCCTCAATCGGGTCAAGTTCGTCAAATTTTTCGGATATCCGCCGCGACAATGCCGCGCAATCCTCGATCACCAATTGCCTGGTATCGGGGCGCTCGGCCATAATCTGCAACGTCAGGCCATCCTCTGCGTTCAACCAAATCACGCGCACCAGATCAAAACCCAAAGCATTGGCTTCGGGAGTAATCAGCGGGATTAAGGTGTTAATATCGGTCAATCGTGGCTCGTTCAATCAAGGGTGAAACAGCAATAACTTTTCGCGCCGGCCCCGTATGGCGCCAGCCCCAAGAAAGTATCACAATTTCGGGATGACGGCCATCTAGACTCGGCCCGCGCGAATTGCAATTGTTTTCGGTGGAGGATGGGATTCAATAAAATCTTCCCCGGCAAGTGGAGGATTTTCGCGCGGAGTTTTGAACTGACGTCACCCGCCCAACAAAACCACCACCATTCCCGCCGCCACGCTGATCCCCAGCACCTTGAACAAACTCAACTTGAACCGCAGCAGCAATACCGCCGCCAATAATGATAATATCAGCGCCCAGATATTCAAGCTGGTCCAAACCGGCCATTCCACTGCCAATATGCCGTTACGCACCAGTGCAACCTCGGCAAAAACGAAATGCAGCGCGAACCACAGCGCCAGATTTGCAATCACGCCAACGACCGCCGCCGTTACTCCGGCCAATGCGGCAGATACGGCCTTGTTGGCGCGCAGCCGTTCGATATACGGTGCGCCTGCAAACACCCACAAAAAACACGGCAAAAACGTCACCCAACTGGTCAATAGTCCGCCAAGCACACCCGCCAACATCGGGTCCAACCCGCCCGGATTGCGGTAAGCGGCCAGAAAACCGACGAACTGCAAAACCATCACCAACGGCCCCGGCGTCGTTTCTGCCATGCCCAATCCGTCGAGCATTTCGCCCGGCAACAACCATTGCTTCGTCGTCACCGCAACCTGCCCGACATAAGCCAAAACCGCATAAGCGCCGCCAAAGGTGACAATCGCCAGCGTGCTGAAAAATCCGCCAATGTCGGTCCATATCGATGCAGCGCCGGTACCGAAATACAGCGCCGCCATCGTTGCTGCCCACAAAAGCGTCAATATTGTGCTGACCCAGAATGTGTGGGCATGGACTTTTTCGGCAGAAAGTTTAGCTTCGCCGGGCTGCCGCATAAAATACCAGCCAGCGATCGCCGCCGCCAACACCACGATCGGAAACGGCACCGCAAACAAGGCGAGTGCCAAAAAAGCGGCTACAGCGATAATTTTCGCCGCCAATGACTTCAGTGCCTTACCGCCAATGCGGATCAACGCACCGACGACGATCGCCACAACTGCTGCCTTCAACCCAAAGAACAATCCAGCCATCCAGCTTGCGTCGCCCAATGTGACATAGAGAATCGACAACGCCATTATCGCCAACACGCCGGGCAAGACAAACAATGTACCTGCCAGCAATCCGCCGCGCACGCCATGCATCATCCAACCGCAATAAGTGGCAAGCTGCATTGCTTCGGGGCCCGGCAACACCATGCAAAAACTCAACGCATGCATAAACCGCGCATCGTCGATCCAACGTTTTTCATCGACCAATATCCGGTGCATCACCGCAATCTGTCCGGCGGGCCCGCCAAAACTGAGTGCTGCGATCTTGGCCCACGCCGGAAACGCGCCTGATAGAGAGGGTATAGGCTCGCGCGGCAAAAGGGTATTTGCGGTTTTCGGTAAATCGACCATATAAAGCTGATGCATCAAAAAACCGCAGCAAGCCAATGAGAAATTGCGAAGCATGCGGCACCAAGCAAAGGACAAGCCATGAAATCCGTCGCCACCTTATCCGCTTTATGCATGTTTGTTACCGCTTGCAGCGCGCAGCCGGTCGGCGCCGGACCCGATGTCCCATTCAAATCAGAGGTCATGGCCACATTTGAAGAGCCATGGGCAATGACTTTTCTTCCCGGAACCGAAACCGCCGTGGTGACAGAAAAAGGCGGAAGACTGCTAATTTGGGAACGGGGCAAAAAATCCGTCGCCGTCAGCGGTGTGCCCAAAGGTTGACTATGGCGGGCAAGGCGGATTGGGCGACATAGTGCTGTCCCCGAATTTCGGCACGACGAATGAAATCTATTTGAGCTGGATCGAAGCGGGTGAAAAGCGCACTCGTGGTGCTGTCGCCGGAAAAGCGGTCCTGACCAGGAGCGCAGATGGAACGGCGTCACTGGGACCGGTGACAGTTATTTGGCGGCAAAATCCGAAAACAACCGGCAGCGGGCATTATTCCCACCGCTTGGCGTTTTCGCCAGATGGAAAGTATCTCTTTATTGGTTCCGGCGAGCGGCAGAAATTTGATCCGGCACAAAATATGGACATGAACTTGGGCAAAATATTGCGGCTGTTTCCCGATGGCAGCATTCCCGCCGACAATCCCTTTTTTACAGTCGAAAATCCCGTGCGCTCACAAATTTGGTCGCTGGGTCACCGTAACATATTGGGCCTTGCGTTCGACGACAAAGGCCAGTTGTGGAATCAAGAAATGGGACCGCGCGGCGGCGATGAATTAAATTTGGTGCTTGAGAAAGCCAATTATGGCTATCCCATTGTGTCCAACGGCGACCATTATGGTGGCGGCAACATCCCCGACCACAAGCCCGGCGACGGGTTTGAGGCTCCGAAAGTTTTCTGGAATCCGGTGATTTCACCGGCAGGATTGATGTTCTATAATGGCGATCTATTTCCTGAATGGAAAAGTTCGATGTTCATCGGCGGGCTAAGCAGCGAGGCATTGATCCGCGTCAAAATCAACGGTCAATCGGCCACCAAAGCGAACCAATGGGACATGGGCACACGTATCCGTGAAGTGGAACAAGGCCCGGACGGTGCAGTGTGGGTGTTGGAAGACGGCGATGGCGGTCGTCTGTTGAAATTGACACCGAAATGATCGGCGGCTGGCTCTAGGCTGTACTGGCATTCAGAATAACAACATTTCAAAACACAAACTTCGTCATTCCCGCGCTGGCGGGAATGACGAAGCCTTTTTCAAAACCTAAGCTTGCCTACCCCAAAGCCTATTGCGCCGCCGTGACCGTACCGGATAAGTCGGCCAAAAATGCCCTCACCCGCTGCGCATTAACGCCAAGGTCGCTTTGTCCGACCCGGCTGACGGATCGCATATCGACAATGCTGCCTGTCCCGTCCTGCGTTGGCCGAACGCGCAGTACAACATCATCTTTAAAGCGGAATAGCGCAGTCGTCGCGGTGGCCTCTAATCGCCCCTCAGACGGGATGTTCGACACAATCTCCCAATCCCGGTCCTCTGCAACCCGCGCTGCTTTCGCCATTACGGCATTGACGGGCTGATTAATCCGGACCGACCTAATGTCGCCATAGGCTTTTTGATGCAGCAACGTCCATCGCTGGGTCGGGCTCATACCCTTCATCTCATCGTCGTCAGCACCAGGGATATTGTCCAGGTTATCGGCACGAATGGCAAGTGTTTGGAACGTCGGCGCATCAGCCAAATCCGTCGATATATCGTGAATGGCGGGAACCGAACTGGCCTTGATCGCCAAACTTGCCATCCAACCAAGGTATATCAATCCCACCAATGTCGCCAGCCAAAGCAGCGGCCGGCGCGGCTTTCCGGTTTTCCCTCCGCGCCAGATAAACAACATCCCAAGCAAAAATGCCGCAGCGGCAACAAACGGAGAATAAAAGACAGCAGCCAAGCCGTTTTGCCAAGGCCAAATTCCAATTCCGGATCCCAGCGGCCCAAATAACCCCATCAAGCATGCGGCGACCGCAATGAGCAAAACCAGCGACGTCTGCCAGTCACTTAGGAGTGACAATGGCCCCTTGGTTTTGACCGGCGTCGGCGGTTCATCCCAACCTTGGGTCGCTGCATTGCTCTCATCCATCGTCGACATCCCCGTTTTGTTCAATTTCGTTCCAAGATGTTTAGCCCAGTTCTTAAGCAATTACAAATTGCGATAGACAAAAATCGCAGTCACTGACATGTGGCAACGATGCAATCTAACACTGCCAAAATCTCGCATAGCCAAGCTATTGAGTCGCAAAAACGGCGGGCAATGCGCTTTGTCTTAATCACGGTATTTATCTACTCAGCGGGATTTGGCATTATCATGCCTGCTCTGCCTGATTTGATCCGCACATTAGATGGTGCCTCCTTGTCCGAGGCTACACGAATGGGCGCATTAATTGGTGCGACATATGCAATGTTTCAATTCGCGCTGGGGCCGCTGGTTGGAAATTTAGGCGACAGATTTGGACGCCGTCCGGTCTTTCTAATTTCGCTATTCAGCTTTGGCCTTGATTTCCTGTTGATGGGTATGGCTTCATCGATCATCTGGCTATTCATTGGCCGGGCGATTGCGGGCGGGTTAGGTGCAATTTTTGGACCTGCAAATGCAGCAATGGCAGATTTATCGAGCGATAGCGAGCGAGCGGCAGGATTTGGCAAAGTTGGCGCTGTTTTTGGCATTGGGTTCATTGTTGGCCCGGCAATTGGTGGCGTATTGGCCAGCCAAACCATATTATTAGACGCATTCTCAAGTGTTGGATTGCACGCCGCCGGTACATTTTTGGCTGAACACAGCATGCGCCTGCCCTTTTTTGTGGCTGCGGGAATGGCGTTTGCAAATTTTGCGTATGGCTGGTCGGCCTTTCCTGAAACGATACCGAAAGAGCGACTACGGACGTTTGATTGGTCTCGCGCCAATCCGTTGGGGGCAATGCTTAATCTTAGGAAAGTGCGTGGCGTCGTGCCAATCGCGTTTGTCTATTTTCTTTGGTCTTTTGCAGGACAGATCTATCCGGCAACCTGGACATTTTTCGCACAAGCCCAATACGGCTGGGATGCCCGAATGGTAGGCTTGTCTCTCACTGCCGTTGGTCTTTCTATGGCCTTTTGTCAGGCAATGATAATAGGTAAAGCGGTCAAACGATTTGGTGAACGAACTACGGCACAATTGGGTATGATGTGCGGACTGTTTGTATTTTTGATGTTGGCATTTACCAGCAGCGGTATCGCCGGGTTTATTCTATGTTTCCTGATGGGATTGCAAGGGATAGCAATGCCCGCCGTCAATGCCATGATGTCGCGGCGCATTCCACCCGATCAACAAGGCGAATTGCAGGGATTTAATGGCAGCATGGCAGCACTGGCTTTTCTGTTGGCCCAATTGGTTTTCAACTTTGCTTTAGCCTTTTTTATTAGCGATGCAGCGCCGTTCCGTTTTCCCGGTGCGCCTTTCGTGATTGCTGCGGTTTTTGCTTTGATCGCTCTGACTGTCATCACTTTCTTGCCGCACTCGTTATTAGCAGCGGAAAAAGTAGAAGAGCGATAAGCAAGTTGCCCACATTATTCCCGCTAAACGCCAGCAATCAGCATGAAATTGATAAACTATTGGACGCAGCATTTGGGTTGGATCGGCGCGGGCGGACGGCGTATTTACTGCGCGCAGGCGTCTCGCAAATTGAAAGCATGTCATTTTGCCTGATCGCCGATGATGACATATTGATCGGTAGCATCCAGTGCTGGCCCATCAAAATCGCTACTGATGATGACGAGCAATTTCCTATGGTGCTTGTCGGACCGGTCGCCGTTGCGTCCGGCTCGCAGAACCAGGGCATGGGGCACATTCTGATGAATGCGGCACTGAACGCGGCATTGTTGGAGGGCAATCCACCCTTGGTTATGGTCGGTGATCCCGATTATTACCAGCGATTTGGGTTTAGCGCGGGCGAGACAGGTGGATGGAAATTGCCCGGGCCCTGGGAGGCGCACCGCCTGCTATTACGCAACGAAGGTGAATATGAGTTGCCAGCCCTGGGAACATTGGTTCCGGATTGTCAAGATTGAGGCTTTGCAGCGCGCCTTCCGCAATCTATCTAACTAAAATGCCCTATGCGCCGCCGCCCGAACTTTCCACATTGTCGCTTTCGCAAGTTGCCGAACTTATCGCGGCGCGCGCTCTGCCTGCGGTAAACGACTGGAACCCCGGCATCGAAGGCGATAGCGAGATGCGGATATTGGCGGACGGGCGATGGTATCACCAAGGCGGCGAGATAACCCGGCCAGCAATGGTGCGCGCATTTGCTTCCTTGTTGCGCTGTGATGCGGACGGGCAGCATTATCTGGTTACTCCTTATGAGAAGCTGTCGATTATCGTCGATGATGCGGCGTTCATTGCGGCCGAGTTGTCGAGCGAGGGTGAAGGCGAACAGCGCAACTTGGTATTTCGGCTCAACACCGATGATTTGGTGATTTTGGACGAAGAACATCCTTTGGTGATGCGTGAAGTGAACGGGCAAGCTTTGCCTTATATCAGCGTGCGTGGGGGGCTGTGGGCGAAGCTTTCAAGGCCAGTTTACTATGAAATGGCCGAATTGGCGCTAGCCGAAAATCCTGAAAATCCTGGATTGTTTAGCGCGGGAAAATTTTTCGTGTTTGGCAAATTGACATGACCCCGCTTTACAAACGACTGGAAGCGGCAATTGATCCTGCACGTTCTGTGGCGTTCGAGGACGAACGATTGTTTGATGTTACAGGTCACCGTGCGGCAGCGGTATTGATTGCGATTACCGACAGGCCAGAACCGGGCGTGATTTTGACACTCCGGCCAAATTTTCTACGCAGTCATGCCGGGCAAGTTGCGTTTCCGGGGGGAAAGGTTGACGATAGCGATCACAATGAAATTGCAGCGGCTTTGCGTGAAGCGGAAGAAGAGCTTGCGATCCCAGCCGATTTTGTCAACGTCGTGGGCGTCACTGACGTCTATTTTTCTGGCAGCGGTTACCGGATAACCCCGGTTGTCGCGGTCATCCCGCCTGACCTTAACTTGATTGCCAACCCAAATGAGGTTGAAGACTGGTTCGAAGTGCCACTTCATTTCCTTACCGACCCCGCAAATACCGTTAAAAAAAGTGCAGATTGGAATGGCCGTGAACGTGAGTATTATGACATGAATTGGCAGGGCCGTAGAATTTGGGGTGTGACTGCGGGGATTATTGCCAATTTTGTTCGGCGCTTGCGTGCGGATGAAGTCATTGGTTGAATCGCTTTTGCCACCCACCGAATGGCTGAATTCACCAGCGTTGCAGCGGGTCGTTGGCGCGTTAACCGAAGGTGGCAACAGACCGCGCTTGGTCGGCGGCGCAGTTCGCGACTGTTTGCTGGGTCTGACCGTTGCCGACATTGATCTTGCAACCCCAATCCAACCGCAAGATGTGATAAAGCGCCTCGAACAATCTGGCATCAAAGCCGTCCCGACTGGAATTGATCACGGCACAGTTACCGCTGTTTCCGGCGGGCAAAACATTGAAATCACCACGTTACGCCGCGACGTTTCCACCGATGGCCGCCGCGCAACAATCGCATTTTCGGACGATTGGCGAGAAGACGCCGCGCGCCGCGATTTTACGATTAATGCGCTTTATGCCGACCCGGTTTCGCGCGAGATCTTTGATTATTTTGGCGGACTGCAAGATTTACAGAGCCATCATTTGCGCTTTATCGGCAACGCAGCAGAGCGTATTGCCGAAGATCATTTAAGGATACTGCGTTATTTCCGTTTTTTAGCGCGCTTCGGCGTTACACAAGTTGATGCAGAAGCAATTGCCGCATGTTCCGGCGCCGCAAACAATTTGATGGCGCTGTCGCGTGAACGCATAGCCAGCGAATTGATGAAAATCATCACCACAGCAGATCCTACATTCGCGGTTTCACTTATGATTGAGGGCGGTATCTTCTCGCCGTTTCTTCCTGAGCTAGATCATGATGCTCTCGCCCGGCTCTCCCGGGTCATCGCGCGTGAGCGTGAATTCGGGGTTGCCGCAACGCCGTCGGCACGATTACTTGCCATCTTGCCGGCGGATCCACTGACGGTCGACAAAATTGCCATGCGGTTGAAATTATCCAATCGCATGCGGGGTGATTTGGCCAAACTGCTGCGCTGGACAACGCCGCCAACACCCGGCGACATCCGGTCATTTGCATATTTTAGCGACCTGAGCGCAGCCTATGATGCCGCATTGCTTTTTTCGAGCGATGCAAGTGTGAGCGAATGCATCGAAAGATTGGCCAATTGGCAAGTTCCGCAATTTGCGTTCAAAGGCGGTGAGCTAATCCAGCGTGGTCTGACGGCTGGGCCAATAGTCGCAAAAACTCTGCGAACGATCGAAAAGAAATGGGTTGAGGCGGAATTTCCAAATGGCGACAATTTCGCCAAATTGGTCGATCATGAAATAATGGCCGCTCTATTGTCCGCTAAAAAAGTATAAGCGGCTTCGGATGTTAATGGACGGGCGTAAAGATATCCTTGGCCAACGGAACATCCCAGCTTTCGCAAGGCGTCTGAAATTTCTATAGTTTCAATGCCTTCTGCCGTTGTTTTCATACCTAAACTGCGCGCCAATGACAATACCGTGCGCACAATCGCGCGCTTATCGCGGCATTCGAGCATGCCATTGATAAAGCTGCGATCAATCTTTAAAATGTCGATAGGCAACTGCTGCAAATAAGCCAGGTTAGAATAGCCGGTGCCAAAATCATCCATGGCTAAGCTGGTGTTTAGGCCCTTTAATGCTTCCAATATTTTTTTGGCGCCATCAGGGTCTGAAACAAAGGCGCTTTCAGTCAGCTCAATCGTCATTCGGCTGCCGCAAATTCCGGCGTCATTGATGGCGGTGGAAACGGCATCGACAACATTGTCGCGCAGCAATTGTACCGCCGACATATTGACAGAAATCTTGAATGGCAATTCGCCGGCGGAGCGGCTGTCCCAATTCTTGATGGTCCGGGCCGCTTCCGCCAATGCCCAACGGCCCAATGGTACAATCAATCCGCTTTCTTCGGCGACCGGGATGAAATCAACTGGCGAAATAAAGCCGAGATCAGGATGCTCCCAACGCGCCAGTGCTTCAAATCCGTTAATTCGCCCGCTCTGCATATCCATCAAGGGTTGATAGTGTAGTTGCAGATCACCATTCTGCAATGCCCGCCGCAGGTCGGTTTCAATGGAAAACCGTTGCCTTGCCGTATCAACGGCTCCATCTGAGTAAAGCTCGAACTGCTTGCTGGCTTTGGCTCGTTTTAAGGCAATTTGGGCATATCTGATGATGTCAGATGAATCGTCTTGCCCTGCCCTGCCGAGTGCCGCTGCAAATGCGCATTCAACTTGAATTTCCAAACCCGATAATTGACAAGGTTCCGCCAAGGCAGTGGCCAATCTGTCTGTTATACTGTCAATACGTTCGCCGTCTTTTTCGAGCTCAACAAACAACGCAAACTCATTGCCGCCCAATCGGCCCAAAATTTCGTTCCGCCGAACACGCGAGTGCAACCGCCGTGCTATCGTGATGATCAATTCGTCGCCAGCCAGCGCACCAACGGATTCATTTATCCGGCTAAATCGCGCCAAATCGACAAGGATGATCGCATATTTTATCCCGTCGGCGGGCAGGTCCTGCTTTTCTGCCAAAGCGCAAATTCGCTTTTCAACCTCTTCTTCAAAACCACTGCGATTGAAAAATCCGGTTAAGCTGTCGCTTAACATTTCGCGGCGCAAATTCATTCGGCTTTTGGCTTCTGCCGTTCGATCAACAAATGAAATCAGGAATTTGTCTTGATCGTCGCCAAACCGCGCGATGTTAATTTCCAATTCGCGCTGATTTACCAAATCCGAAGATTGCCAGCATTCAAAATGTGATTGCCGGTCCTGATCAACCATTGCATGTATCCGCTGGGCGAATTCGGCGAGGTCAAAGCCTGCTTCTCTATGTTCGCCGAAAACTACGCTGTTAAATTGCGCATTTGCCGCGATTTGAACGATGGTATCGGATTCTCGCGCAAACACCGCAGCGGCAATAGGAAGCGACGACACCCACGCATATTGCATCGGCATCGCATGCACAGGTTCAGCATTTTTATCACTAATCTCGTAACAAACCGGCGACCCATGGGCAAAATTTTGTTTGCTCCACATCTTCATGGTCACTGGCTTAACGCGCAAATGTAAATATTTGTCGCTCAAATTTTGAAAAACGAAAGGTTAATTTTATCGCGCACAAAAAAGTTTAGGCTTCGCAAAGGCATCTATTCCGTGACCCGTTTACCACCGCCGGTTTCCAGCCACCATGTTTGCTGCCATCCGGTTCGATCATCAATCGGTTCGCCGTTTTTGTTGCGCGCAGGTTTATAGCGGAACCTTTGTTCGATTAACCGGCAAGTTGTTGCATCCAATTCGGCATTGCCACTGGATTTTTTGATCGAGCAATTCGCAACACTGCCCGATGCAAGTACCGTAAAATAGGCGGTAACTGTGCCGCCAACTTTTGCCTTGGCTGCGTTTCTGGGATAATCTTTGTTGCTGATTTTGCCTGATTGATATTCCGCCCGTGAAGCAATCGCTGAACCGCCGCCATTGCCGCGTCCGCCTGCGCCGGTACCATCCCCTTGCCCGCCTGCGCCTGTGCCAGGCCCCGCTTGGTTCGAATTTCCGGCCGTTTGATCGTTGCCTTTGCCCGCTTTTGGCGCGGTCGCGGTGGCCTGCTTAGTTTTAATCTGCACCTTTGGTTTGGGTGCTTCTTTCGGCGATGCTTTGGATTTGATGTTTTTTGCCGACGCTTTGCCCGTCGGTTTTTCCTGTTTGACTTTTTCCACTTTGGGCAGCGGCGGCGCAGGCGGTACTGGTGCCGTTATGTTTGAAACTTTCAATACGCTGCGTGTGGTTTGGACAACGTCAATGCCGAAACCCGCCAATAGCATATAGCCAATACCAAGATGCAAAACGACAACGGCCACCGCCGACACAATCCGGTCGCGTTTTGATTGGTCCGCATGGTTTGGTGCCTGCGTCAACGACATCACATCAACGCTCCCAATAATGAATTTGCTTAATCAAACCGATTGTTACGCGGAAATCCGTTGGGTGGCAATCGTCCGGCGGCACCGCGTGCCACACGCCAGAGCGACATATCGTTTTCAGTGCGGGTGCGTCCGCTGTCGCCGCCCATGGCCCAGCTTAACCCTTCGCTCATCCGGAAGCATAGGGCATCGGCAAGCCCGCCGTCTTTATAGCGTTGCAACGTAACCCCCTGCCCCTTCGCCATTTCGGGCAGCTCGGTTAGCGGGAACGCGACCAGTTTGCGGTTGTCACCAACCACGGCGACATATTCATCCTTTTTGGCTTCGTCAGTTAGTGGTTCGGGCGGAGCGACGCGGACCACTTTCAACCGCGCCGGTGCTTTCACGTTCACCACCTGACGCCCCTTACGGGTTTCGGCGATGACATCCGCCATTTTGGCAATAAAGCCTTTGCCGTTTGACGACGCCAGCAGCATCCGGCCATCCGCCGTAGCGGGCAGCAATGCAACTATGTCATTGCCGCCTTCAATGTCGATCATCGTGCCCAGCGGTTCACCAAATCCACGCGCGCCGGGCAGCTTATCCGCGCCCAAAGTATAGAACCGGCCATTGGCGGTGGCGACCAGTATCTTGTCAGTGGTCTGCGCGTGAAAGGCATAAGCGGGGCCGTCGCCTTCTTTGAACTTGAAATCCTTTTGCGCCGCCAAATCGGCGTGACCTTTCATCGCCTTGATCCAGCCGCGTTTCGACATAATGATCGTCACCGGTTCTTTTTCGATCAGCGATTCCAGCGAAATCTCCCGCGATGCGCCCGCCTCCACCAGCGTCGTCCGGCGTTTGCCGAGCAGCGTCTCGGGGCCATAAGCATTGCGCAAAGCCGTCAGGTCGCGCTTCATCCGCGTGCGTTGCCGCGCCGGACTTTCGATCAGCTTGACCAACTCTTCGCGCTCTGCCGTAAGCGCATCGAGTTCGCGCCGCAGTTCCATTTCCTCCAGCTTGCGCAACGATCGCAGGCGCATGTTCAGGATCGCTTCGGCCTGCCGGTCGGTTAGCTGGAACTCGTCCATCATCACCGGTTTGGGTTCATCTTCGTTACGGATGATTTCGATGATCCGGTCCAGATTAAGGAAAGCGATGATATAGCCGCCAAGCAGCTCCAGCCGCCCGTCAATCTTTTCCAAGCGGTGCTGCGATTTACGGACCAATACTTCGATCTGGTGCCGTAACCATTCGCGCAGTACCTCGCCCAGCCCCATGACGCGCGGGGTGCGCTTGTCATCGAGCACATTCATGTTGAGTGAGAACCGCGTTTCCAGATCAGTCATCCGGTATAGCGCATTCATTAAATCTTCGGGATCAATGTTGCGCGTTTTGGGTTCAAGTACGATGCGAATTTCGCTGTCCGACTCGTCGCGGACATCGGCCAAAATCGGAAGCTTTTTGTCGCCAATCAGATTAGCAATCGCCTCGATCAGCTTGCCCTTTTGCACCTGATACGGGATTTCGGTAATCACCGCGACCCACGTGCCGCGGCCTTCGTCTTCCTTGTGCCAGCGCGCCCGCACCCGCATCGCGCCGCGACCGGTTTCATAAGCGTTGCTGATCACGTCCTTGCCATCGACCAATATGCCGCCAGTTGCGAAATCGGGGCCTTGCACAATTTCCATCAACTGCGCGTGGCTGGCATTCGGTTCATCAATCAACAGCATCGCCGCGTCCAAAACTTCGGCGGCATTGTGCGAAGGGATACTGGTCGCCATGCCGACCGCGATCCCGCTGGCACCGTTCGCTAGCAGATTGGGGAACAAGCCGGGCATAACCTCCGGCTCTTCATCCTCGCCATTATATGTCGGCCGATAATCGGCGCCGTTTTCATCCAGCCCGTTCATCAACTCGATTGCGGTTTTGGTCAGTCGCGCCTCGGTATACCGGTAAGCCGCCGCATTATCGCCGTCGATATTGCCGAAATTGCCCTGTCCGTCGACCAATGGATAGCGCAGCGAAAACGTCTGGGCCAGCCGCACCATCGCGTCATAAACCGACTGGTCACCGTGCGGATGATATTTGCCGATAACATCGCCGACGACCCGGGCACATTTCTTGTAACCGTTGGCCGGGTCCAGTTTCAACAGCCGCATTGCCCACAAAAGGCGCCTGTGAACGGGCTTTAGGCCATCGCGCAAATCGGGCAGTGACCGCGCGGTAATCGTCGACATGGCATAGATCAGGTACCGTTCCGACAACGCCGCATCGAACGGCGCATCGACGATGGCGTCAAACGGGTCTTCAGGAATATCGGTATCGATTGTGTCGGACATTGCGGTTTCGATAGCGGCGTAAACGCACAACGCCAAGGGGATATGCCGCTAATCCACAGGAAATTGTCGGCGGCTCCCCTTTCGCGTTATCTCGCGTTCTGCTAGGCGCGCTTCGACTCCTATACTCTTGCCAGAAAGCTCCTTCAAATGGTCCCTCGTTATTCCCGCCCCGAAATGACTGCGATTTGGGAACCTGAGAATAAATTCCGCATCTGGTTCGAGATCGAGGCGCATGCCACCGACAAGCTGGCGCAATTGGGCGTTGTGCCGCAAAGTGCAGCGAAGGCGCTATGGGATTGGTGGGCAACGAACCCCAAAATCGATGTCGCCGCTATTGACGCAATTGAGGCGGTGACCAAGCATGACGTGATAGCGTTCCTGACCTGGGTGGCGGAAAATGTCGGTGACGAAGCGCGCTTCATGCACCAGGGAATGACCAGCAGCGATGTTCTCGACACCTGTCTTGCGGTCCAATTGGCGCAGGCGACGGATTTATTGATCGCTGATATGGATAGATTGCTGGCGGCGATCAAAACCCGCGCGCTGGAGCATAAATTCACCCCCACGATTGGCCGCAGCCACGGTATCCACGGCGAGCCTGTGACATTTGGCATGAAGCTCGCCCAAGCCCACGCCGAATTTGCGCGCGGACGCGAACGTTTGGTGCTTGCGCGGACCGAAATCGCGACATGTGCGATTTCGGGCGCGGTGGGAACTTTTGCCAATATCGACCCGTCGGTGGAGGCGCATGTCGCAGACAAGCTTGGCCTTGCGATTGAGCCAGTGTCGACGCAGGTTATCCCTCGTGACCGCCACGCGATGTATTTCGCCGTGCTGGGCGTGGTTGCTTCGTCCATCGAACGTCTTGCCGTTGAAATCCGCCATTTGCAGCGCACCGAAGTTTTGGAGGCGGAGGAGTATTTTAGCCCCGGACAAAAGGGTTCGTCGGCGATGCCGCACAAGCGCAACCCGATCCTGACCGAGAACCTGACCGGCCTTGCCCGCATGGTGCGCGCCGCCGTGACGCCGGCGATGGAAAATGTCGCTCTTTGGCATGAGCGCGATATTTCACACAGTTCGGTTGAACGCTATATCGGGCCAGACGCCACGATCACGCTGGATTTTGCACTCGGGCGGTTGACTGGCGTGATCGAAAAGCTGTTGATTTACCCGGCACGGATGCAGAAAAATCTCGATCGGATGGGCGGACTTGTACATTCGCAGCGGGTATTATTGGCCCTTACACAGGCTGGAATCAGCCGCGAGGACAGCTATAGCATTGTCCAGCGCAACGCGATGAAGGTATGGGAATCCGACGGCGCGCTGTCGTTGCTCGAACTGTTGAAGGCCGACCCGGATGTGGCGGCGAAAATGTCGGCTTCGGATTTGGAAGAACGGTTCAATCTCGATTATCATTTCAAGCATATCGACACGATATTCGCACGGGTCTTCGGGGAGTAGATCAAAACCAAGCGCCGCTCCAGCGTAGGCTGGAGTCCATCGCGCCTGTCAATTATGGCAAAATTGCTACTGAAAGGCGTGATAGGCTCCAGCCTACGCTGGAGCGGCGTGGTGTTTGAACTTAACCCACTAGCAACTCGCCGCAACTTGCCATAAGGTAATCAAAATCTCCCATTCCCCTAAAGGAGTCCAATAATGCGATTTCTAAAAACTCTCCTTTGGGTGGCACTGCTCGTCGGTCTCACCATTTTTGCGATCAACAACTGGGAACCGGTTTCGGTAAAACTGTGGGGCGGGATGTTGCTCGACACCAAATTGCCGATGCTTGTCATCATCAGTTTTTTTGCCGGGTTTCTGCCGCTATGGATTTGGCACCGCGCAACCCACTGGCGAATGAAGCGGCGGATCATGTCGCTGGAGGGCAAAAGCTATCACGCGCCGCTGGATTTGGGGCGCGCGGATTTAGGTGCACCGGGCTACGGTAGTTCGACGTCAATGGGTTCGGCAGGCTCGGCGATATGAGTAATCCTGTCTATGTTGCCATCGACACTCCCAATCTGGATAACGCTCTTGCGCTTGCAAAAGCCGTCAAACATCATGTCGGCGGCGTAAAATTAGGCCTCGAGTTTTTCTGCGCCAATGGACATCACGGTGTGCACGAAATTGCCAAACTCGGCCTGCCGATATTCCTCGATTTGAAACTGCACGACATCCCCAACACCGTGGCAAAAGCCGTGCAGGCCATCAACGGATTGGAACCCGCGATCCTGACCGTCCACGCCAGCGGCGGGCGGGCGATGATGGAGGATGCCAAGGCGGCGGCGGGCGCACATACCAAAGTGGTCGCGGTAACTGTTCTGACCAGCCTCGACGACCATGACTTGAGCCGCATAGGCGTGTCCGATGATCCCCACGCACAGGTCGAACGCCTTGCCGCGTTGGCGCGCGAAGCTGGCCTAGACGGCATTGTCTGTTCCGGGCAAGAAGTAAAAGCCGCGCACAAGGCGTGGAAGAACGGATTTTTCGTCGTCCCCGGACTGCGCGCTGCAGGCGGCAACACCGGCGACCAAAAACGCATCGTCACGCCCCGTCAGGCCCGCGACGACGGCGCGTCGGTTCTGGTGATCGGACGCCCGATAACCGCAGCGGAAATCCCCGACGATGCAGCCAGGGCGATAGTCGGGACATTGTAAGGCAGCGTTGTTTTTTATCCGAAAACTCGGTGAACAAAATTTTACTCCCCCTTATTCCGTTTTTACGATAACCTCGTTTAATCAGCTTCTTGGAGGGAGAGTGTTATGACAGATAGTAAAAAAGCGATTGCCGAATGTATCGGAACTTTTTGGTTGGTTTTCGGTGGATGCGGTAGTGCGGTTTTGGCGGCTGCGTTTCCTGATGTTGGTATCGGATTGCTTGGCGTATCACTGGCCTTTGGCTTAACGGTGATTACAATGGCTTATGCAATTGGTCACATTTCTGGTTGCCATTTGAACCCCGCTGTCACCATTGGCCTTTGGGCTGGCGGACGGTTTAACGCCAAAGATATCCCGATGTATGTCGCGGCGCAAGTGGTCGGCGCGATAATCGCCGCGTTTCTGCTTTACTACATCGCCAGCGGCAGCGCCGGATATTCATTGGAAGCCAATGGGTTGGCGGCCAATGGCGTCGGTGTCGGATCGCCGGGCAAATATTCGGTGGTGTCGGGTTTCATCATCGAAATCGTTCTGACCGCAGGGTTCCTTTGGGTGATCATGGGGGCAACCGATGGCCGCGCTCCGGCTGGATTTGCACCAATAGCGATCGGCCTTGCACTAACCTTGATCCACTTGATCTCGATACCGGTCACCAACACATCGGTTAATCCAGCACGCAGCACTGGCCCGGCATTGGTAGTTGGCGGACTGGCATTGCAGCAATTATGGCTGTTCTGGGCAGCGCCGATTCTCGGCGGATTGATCGGCGGTGGATTGTATAAATGGCTGAACAGCGACGATAAGGGCGATGTTTCCGCAGATGTTTGAATAGAAAAACCTCGCCACTCCAGCGAAGGCTGGAACCTATCACGTCTTGCGTTATTAATCTGACGCTGGTTTAGAACGAGGAACGTAATGGGTCCCAGCTTTGGCATCCACCAAGTTTATCCTGAGCGCCTGCCATTCAGGCAGTCGAAGGGCTGGGGCGGCGTAGTTTGTGAGAAGTAAATTGAACACCCAAATTAAAATTTGCGGCCTTTCCGATATCACCGCGATTAACGCCGCCGCCGATGCGGGCGCGACGCATATCGGCCTTGTCCATTTTCCCGCCAGCCCGCGCCATGTGTCGCTGGAACAGGCCGCCGCGCTCGAAAATGCCGCACCGGCGCATTTGACGACGGTGCTGTTGTTGGTAAATGCCGACATCGAAACCACCGCAAAAGCATTGGGTTTGGTACGCCCCGATGTGATCCAATTCCACGGCAGCGAAACACCAGAATGGTTGAATATATTAAAACAGCAGGCCAATGTAGAAATTTGGAAGGCACTGGGCGTGCGCAGCGCGCAGACTTTGATCGACAGCGAACGCTATATTGGCGTTGCCGACAAGTTGCTGTTCGACGCCCCGGCGCAGGCGTTGCCGGGCGGAACCGGAACCAGTTTTGATTGGTCGTTGCTCACCGCGCATCAGCATAAAATACCTTGGGGGCTTGCTGGCGGCCTAGGCCCGGACAATGTTGCGGCGGCGATCCGAGCCACTGGCGCGCAAATGGTCGACACATCATCGGGCGTTGAGAGCGAACCGGGCGCGAAGGATGTTGCCAAGATTGCCGCTTTCTGCAAAGCGGTTCGGGACATTTAGTCTAATATCCATACCGTAGCCCTGAGCCTGTCGAAGGGCGCTTATCTGACAGGCGTACTTCGACAGGCTCAGCACTACGGTTCATCCTGATGGCACTATGAAACAATGACCCTGAACGCTAATTCTTTCCGCAATCAACCCGACGAACGCGGGCATTTTGGCCAGTTTGGCGGACGCTATGTCGCCGAAACTTTGATGCCCTTGGTACTCGATCTGGAACGTGAATATCGCGCCGCACAGGCCGATCCCGCCTTTGCAGCGCAGTTCGATGATCTGCTCGAACATTATGTCGGCCGCCCGTCTCCGCTCTATTATGCCGAGCGTCTGACCGAAGAAGTCCGCAAAACCGCACCTGCCGGAAAAGGCGCGCAAATCTGGTTCAAGCGCGATGAACTGAACCACACTGGTGCGCACAAAATCAACAATTGCGTTGGCCAGATATTGCTCGCCATGCGGATGGGCAAGACGCGAATTATCGCGGAAACCGGCGCGGGTCAGCATGGCGTCGCCACCGCCACCGTATGCGCGCGTTTTGGCTTGCCCTGCGTCATTTACATGGGCGCGCGCGATATGGAGCGGCAGCAACCCAATGTATTCCGCATGAAGCTGCTGGGCGCAGAAGTCATCGGCGTGGAGAGCGGCGCGCGCACACTGAAAGATGCGATGAACGAGGCACTGCGCGACTGGGTCGCCAATGTGCACGACACTTTCTATATCATCGGCACAGCAGCAGGTCCGCATCCTTACCCTGAACTGGTCCGCGATTTTCAAAGCGTGATCGGGCGGGAAGCACGGGCGCAGATGCTGTCGCGCATCAACCGGTTGCCGGATTTGCTGGTCGCAGCAATTGGCGGTGGGTCGAACGCGATTGGGCTGTTCCATCCGTTTTTGGACGACGCCAGCGTCGAAATGCTGGGCATCGAAGCCGCCGGGCATGGATTGGACAAGGAGCATGCTGCGTCCTTGGCTGGCGGCAAGCCAGGAATCCTGCACGGCAATAAAACCTATCTTTTACAAGATGAAGACGGGCAAATCGCCGAAGCCCACTCTATAAGCGCGGGCCTCGATTATCCCGGAATCGGACCCGAACATAGCTGGTTAAAGGAATCGGGCCGCGTGCGTTATGACAGCGTAACCGATGTCGAAGCATTGGCGGCATTCCAATTGCTATGCCGCACCGAAGGCATCATCCCCGCACTGGAACCCGCCCATGCAATTGCGGCGGTGGAGCGCGAAGCGAAGAAAATGGACCGCGATCAGATTATTTTGGCAAACCTATGCGGGCGCGGCGACAAGGATATTTTCACTGTGGCGGCGGCTTTGGGGGTGGGGATATGAAAATGCCCTCTTCCCTTCAGGGGAGAGGAGCGAGACTTGGCAATGTATTGCCTAGTCGCAGCGGAGAGGGGCACTAACGTCTAAAATGCGAGACCCGCGCCTGATCACATACGCCAAGCAAATGCGCCGCCAGATGACCGAGCCAGAAATTCGCGTTTGGTATCAATTGCGCGCAAAACGGTTTGGCTCAGTTAAGTTTCGCAAACAAAAAGTTGTCGGGCGTTACATTGTTGATTTTTCAGCTAACGAACCAAAACTGGCAATTAAATAGACGGCGACACGCATGCAGGCCGCGAAGTTTATGATGCTGTACGATCAAGATTTTTGGAAGAGCAAGGATACCGGGTGATTAGATTTTCAAACAAGGACGTCATGGAAAATTTGGAAAGCGTGCTGGCGAGTGTTGGTGCGGTCATTGCTGAAATGACTCCCCCTCTCCTTCCGCCGCTTTGCGGCTCCCTCCTCTCCCCTAAAGGGGAGAGGGCTTTGGATTGCGCGCTCTCTTCCCTTCAGGGGAGAGAAGCGAGACTTGCAGGCATGCCTTCTAGTCGCAGCAGAGAGGGGGATGTATGACCCGCCTTTCCTCCGCCTTCGCCAAAGCCCATCCCGCGCTCATCACCTTCGTGACCGCTGGCGACCCGTCCGCAGCCGACACCGCCGCGATCCTCGACGCACTGGTTGAGGGCGGCGCGGACATGGTCGAACTCGGCATGCCGTTTACCGATCCGATGGCTGACGGCCCCGCCATACAGGCTGCGAATATCCGCAGCTTAAACGCGGGCACGAAAACTGCCGACATTTTCGCCATCGCCGCCGCGTTCCGTGTGCGCCATCCCGATGTCCCGCTCGTGTTGATGGGTTATGCCAATCCGATGACGATACGCGGGCCGGAATGGTTTGCCGATGCCTGTGTTGCGGCGGGCGTCGACGGCGTAATCTGCGTCGATATTCCGGTGGAGGAAGACGACAGCCTGGGTGATGCATTGCGCGCTAAAGACATCGCCGTCATCCGCCTCGCCACCCCCACTACCGACGCCGCGCGGTTGCCGACGATCTTGAGCAACGCGACCGGTTTCCTTTATTATGTCAGCGTTGCCGGGATCACCGGATTGCAACAAGCCGCACAGGTCAGCATCGACGAAGCCGTGGCGCGATTAAAGGCGGGAACCGACCTGCCCGTCGCAGTAGGCTTTGGCGTGCGCACACCTGAACAAGCGGCCAACATCGCGCGGGTAGCTGACGGTGTTGTGGTGGGCAGCGCCATCGTCGAATTGATCGCGCAACATGGTGCAAGCGCCGCTGGCCCGGTGCGCGAATATGTGGCCAGCTTGGCTAAGGCGATTGCAGCGGCACGAAAGTCAGACTAACATTAATTATAGACCGAAGCCCTGAGCCTGTCGAAGGGTGGTTATCAACTGAGAGCCGTGCTTCGACAAGCTCAGCACATCGGTTGTTGCTTTCGGTGATTGCTAAGGAAGAAAATATGAACTGGGTCACACGTGTCCGCAACGCCCTGCCCTTTGTCGCTAAGCGCGAAACCGCCGATACATTATGGCACAAATGCAAGGGCTGTAATGCGATGATATTCCTCAAGGAGTTTGAAGAAAATCAGTCAGTTTGCCCTAAATGCGATCATCATGGCCGTGTCGGCCCCGCCGTGCGTTTTGCCGCTATTTTTGATGATAACAGCTGGACCGTGCTTGCCCCGCCAAAAGTGCCAGAAGATCCGTTGAAGTTCAAGGACACCAAGAAATACAGCGACCGCATAAAGGCGGCGCGTGCGGCTACTGGTGAAACCGATGCGATGATGAACGCAAAGGGAGCAATCGATGGCCAGCCGGTTATCGTCAGTGTGCAGGATTTCGCTTTCATGGGCGGATCAATGGGCATGGCCGTGGGCGAAAGTTTCGTCGACGCCGTCAAAGCCGCGATCAAGGCAAACTGTCCGTATATTATTTTTACCGCAGCAGGCGGCGCGCGGATGCAGGAGGGCATATTGTCTCTAATGCAAATGCCGCGCAGCACCGTCGCGATCCAGATGCTGCACGATGCCGGCCTGCCCTATATCGTCGTACTGACTGACCCGACGACCGGCGGCGTTACCGCCAGTTATGCGATGCTGGGTGACATTCAGATTGCCGAACCCGGCGCGCTTATCGGCTTTGCCGGGCAACGGGTTATTCAAGACACGATCCGCGAAAAATTGCCCGAAGGTTTTCAGCGCGCTGAATACCTACTCGACCACGGCATGATTGATATGGTTACGCACCGGCATGAACTGCGTGATACTTTGGCGAAACTTGTGGACTATTTGATGGTGGGGAAGAAGGCTGCTTGAGTTCTGAAATTCCCATTACTTCACCAAAAATGGTGTCATCCCCGCGAAGGCGGGGATCCATGGCCTGACCTCGCGGTGGCATACTTTGTCTATATCATGGCGAGCCAGAAGAATGGCACAAACTATATTGGCATGACCAATGATCTGCGTCGCAGAATATTTGAGCATCGCGAGAAAAGCATCCAAGGTTTCGCTAAAAAGAACCGGGTTACTAGACTGGTTTATTACGAAGAATATGAAGATGTTAGAGACGCGATCCTTCGAGAAAAGCGATTGAAGGGCTGGAACCGCCCTTGGAAAATTCGACTAATTGAAGAAAATAACCCTGAATGGCGTGATTTATGGTTCGACTTAAACCGATAAATCAGGCCATGGATCCCCGCCTTCGCGGGGATGACAACAACATTTGAAACTCAATATGCCCGACCACGCCATCTCTTCTGATCCCGCTGTCCAAACCCAGCTAGACCGTTTCGCACAGTTATCGCCGGGGCGCGATATTTTGGGATTGGAACGGATCGCTGCGTTGATGGCCGCGCTCGGCAATCCGCACGAACAATTACCGCCGGTGTTCCATGTTGCAGGCACCAATGGCAAGGGTTCAACTTGTGCGTTCCTGCGCGCCGCAATCGAAGCGGCGGGGATGAGCGCGCACGTCTATACCAGCCCGCATCTGGTGCGGTTTAACGAACGTATCCGCGTTGCTGGTAAGTTGATCGAGGATGATGTACTCGCCGCTTTGTTGGCCGAGGTTTTGGATGTGGCCGAAGCGCACAAAATCGGCGCAAGCTTTTTTGAAGTCACCACCGCAGCCGCCTTTCTCGCCTTTGCCCGTACCCCGGCAGACGCCGCGATTATCGAGGTTGGCCTTGGTGGACGGCTCGACGCGACCAACATTATTGCGCGTCCAGTGGTGTGCGGCATTGCGTCGCTTGGCATTGACCATGAAGGTTTTTTGCTTACCCCCGAAGCAGAGACACCCGCCGATCCACTGTGCCGCATTGGCTGGGAAAAAGCGGGCATTGCCAAGGGTGGCGTTCCAATTGTCACCGGCCATTATCGCGAAGATGTGAACAATGTTATCGCCGCCCACGCTGCATCGGTCGGCGCATTGCTGGTTCCCAAAAAGAGTGGGTGGGACGCCGCTATTTACGACGGCCAGATTGCTTACCGCGATACCCACGGAATATTAAAGCTGCCCCTGCCCCGCATGCCCGGCGCGCATCAGGCCGAGAACGCCGCGCTTGCCGCCGCCATGCTGCGCCATCAAGGCGCAATAACCATCCCCGATGCCGCAATTGCCGCGGCGATGGAATGGGCGCATTGGCCCGCACGGTTGCAGGCACTGGGCGAAGGCCCGCTTTCGGCGATGCTGCCTGCGGGGACCGAAATATGGCTTGATGGCGGGCACAATGTTGACGCCGGGTTGGCGCTGGCCGCGCATTTTAGTGGCGGCTCAAAACGCATGCACCTGATCATCGGCATGTTGGCCAACAAAGATCCGTCAGCGATCATCGCGCCGTTGGCGGACAGATTGGCGAGTATCACCGTATTGCCCGTTCCCGGCCATGAACATCATGGATTGGGGGTATTTACAGATTTATTGACTTCAAACTCAATTCGTCATTCCCGCCTTCGCGGGAATGACGAAGTTTTTGCAATTAGGGCAATGCCCGACATCATCACGGCAATCCGTTCCCTCACCATCGATCCAGCCACCGAGATCATCCTGATCGCTGGTTCGCTCTACCTTGCCGGTGAAGTGTTGGCGCGCAATGATGAGGTTCCGGCTTAAACGCCGCCGATTTGACTCCAGTCGGACTTACGCAACTCCTGCCGTCTCCGGTCGTCCCCGAACCCGGATAGCTTCAATGATGCACAGGACCACCGCGATCAACCCCAGTCCGGCGGTCAAATAGAATACATGGGTATAGCCGTCGGTTTCGATCATCTTGCCGATCGCGCCGCGCCCCAATGATCCCACCAGAAACGTTAGCGAAGACAGCAACGCATATTGCACCGCGCTGTATGATTTTGAAGTTATCGTCGACAAATATGCGACAAACGCCGCGCCCGCCAAACCTCCGGCCAGATTCTCGCCCGCAATCGCCAGTAACAACCGAGAGAACCGCGCGTCCGACCCAAACAACTCGGCCAGCCAGTAAAATCCGGTGTAGGTACCGAAGATGTCAAGTCCTGCCCCGCCCTGCGACAAATCGGCATAAAGCAAATTTGATCCCGCCGCGACCATTGCGCCCAGAATCAATGTCTTCATCCGTCCCAATGTGGCGAACGAGATTGCTCCCAAAGTAATCCCCAGCATCGTCATTCCAACGCCGAAAAACTTGGAAGCGATGGCCACTTCGTCGTTACTATACTTCAATTCCTGTAAATAGAACGGCAGCGCAAACGGCCCCCAGACCGCGTCGGTGAAACGGTACGTCAATATGATCGACAGCACCAGTATCGATGCCCAACCCAGCCGTCCGACAATCTCTGCCAATGGCATTAACAGCGCGCTGTAACAATGATCGACGAAGCGGTGAACACCAGTGCGAACAGGTTCTGCCGCTGTTAAAACATATTTTCCGGTTTTCTTGAAATAGTTCAGTGTTGCCGCAACTATGGCAGGAACGATAACCGTCGCGACCACGATCAAAGGACCCTGAAATTTGATGAAATCGCCGCTATCGGGACGAGCCTCTGGTGTTGCGCCCAACGATTCAATCATAAAGGATATCACCGAATACAGTGCCCAAATCCAGCAAGCCCCAACCAGCGCCATCGCCCAAGCCCGCACGCGCAACGACAATTCACCTGCATCTGCAAACTTTCCGACATCAGCAGTGCTTTCTGGACGCGGCGTATCGGGCGCAGCGAGGCTGGCCAGAACCACAAACAGCAAAGCAATCCCCATGATCAGATACACTTGCGGCCAACCAATGCGCGCCGCCAAAATCAGCGCCAATGCGCCGCCCGCAAGCGCAGCGATCCGGTAACCCAGCTGGTAAATCGCCGACAATATCTCCAACGTTGCAGTGTCGTCCGCAACGTCAACCCGCCACGCATCGATGACGATATCCTGCGTCGCCGATGCAAATGCACACAAGCCCGCAACCGCCGAAAATATACCCAGCGACGTCTGCGGATTGAGTTGCGACAATAGGATGAAAGAAAGCCCGAGCAGCAGCTGGATCGGAATTAGCCACGAACGCCGCCGTCCCAGCCGCCCCAATATCGGCAACTCGACGCGATCAACAATCGGCGACCACAAAAACTTAAACGCATAAGCAAGCCCGATCAGCGAAAACACACCCATCGTTTCCAAGTCGACCCCTTCGGCGCCAAGCCAAGCGTATAATGTTCCAAGCAACAACGCATAGGGCAAACCCGCAGAAAATCCGAAGGCCAGCATGATGCCCATTTTCCGATTGGAAAACGCGGCCTTTAACAACTTCCAGCCCTTCAGCTTCGGTTGTTCCTCCACGGCAGTTGCGTTCATCGTTGCTCCCCTCTCTATCTTTGCACGTGAAACTAACGCCATTTTTCCGAATGGCCAGATTTTTAACTACTTTAGGTGACTTTTGTCGGAAATTGCGTCAAAGGCCGCTGCATGGCAAATCCTCCCTCCCGCCCGCCCTCTGGCCGCACTCCTGAAAAGCCCCCGCGCATCCGCTGGGACAACAAACCTGTGCGCCGTGCGCGCCCTGTTTCCAACGTCCCAAGCAAAGGCGCGTTGGAGCGCGATGATGGCGACGCGCGGATCGCAAAACTGCTCGCGCGTGCTGGCGTGGCCTCGCGCCGTGAAGTGGAACGGATGATCGCCGACGGCCGTGTGACGTTGAACGATGTCGTTGTCGAAACGCCCGCCACATTGATGAAAAATCTCGACGGCGTGGCAGTCGATGGAAAACTGGTCGGCAAACCCGCGCCTACAATGCTGTATATGTTTCACAAACCCGAAGGCTGCCTGACGGCCGAGCGCGATTTTTCCGGGCGCAAGACGATTTACGATATATTGCCGCCCGAAATGCCGCGCGTTATGCCGATTGGCCGCCTTGATCTAAACACCGAAGGGCTGCTGCTGCTGACCAATGATGGTGAGTTTAAGCGCCAGATGGAGCTGCCCTCCACCGGCATCGAACGCACTTATCGCGCCCGCTGTTTCGGTATGGTCAGCCAAGCCGAGCTCGAAGAATTGATCCATGGCGTTGAAGTGGATGGCATCCAATATGGCAAGATCGACGCCAATATGGAACGGCGTACCGGTGCCAACGTCTGGATCGAAATGACGCTGACCGAGGGCAAAAACCGCGAGGTTCGCCGCGTACTTGAACATTTGGGGCTGGAGGTAAATCGCCTGATCCGAACCCGATATGGCCCGTTTGTGCTGGGTGATTTGGCTGCTGGCACCGTCGGTGAAGTCCGCAAAGTAGATTTGGTAGAGTTTAGGAATACGTTGAAAAAATGAGGATTATCGCTGGCCAATGGCGTTCGCGGCCAATTGTCGCGCCCAAAGGTGACACCACCCGGCCCACCGCCGACCGCACCCGCGAAACGCTGTTTTCGATGCTGACCAGCCGGTTGGGATCGTTCGAGGAATTGACGGTGCTTGATCTGTTCGCCGGATCAGGTGCGCTGGGATTGGAAGCGTTGTCGCGCGGCGCGGCGCATTGCATGTTTGTGGAACAAGACCCCGCCGCGCTGGCTGCACTCGACAAGAATATCGACAGGTTGGGCGCAAAGCCGCAATGCGAAGTGCGCCGGACATCGGTTATGTCGCTTGGCCGTGCGCTCAAACCCGCCGACCTGATCTTGATGGACCCGCCTTATGGCAGCGGCGCAGGCGCGGTTGCGCTGGATAAACTGTCCCGCCAAGGCTGGATTGCATCTGCCACCTGGATCAGCATCGAAACCGGCCTGAAAGAAGCGCCCGAAGTTGCCGGGTTCGAGGTTGAAACGATACGCAATGTCGGCAAGGCGCAGCTTATCCTATTGCGGCCCGTTTCCGAAGCATAAGCAGTCCTATAAAGCTGCCCCCAGCAATCACGGCCAGATAATATCCGACATATTGCAATCCCGATGCCGATAGCTGCAACGCGATATTGGGAGCCAACGCGCCACCCAATATTCCCGCCGCATTAAAGCAGACCGATGCGCCGGTATAACGCACCCGCGCCGGAAACAACCCCGGCAACCAAGCGCCCAATGGCCCGTAAACAAAGCCCATGCAAAACAGCATGAGCGACAGATAAGCCCCAGTCAGCACCAGATTGCCGCTGCCCAATCCGCCAAGCGTGAAAAAGCTTGCGGCAAATGTAGCCGCACACCCGGCCATCAGAACGTTGTTCGGGCTATAACGGTCGGCGAGGTATCCGGACGCAACAATGCCAATCGCCAAAAACAATATGGCCACCAATTGCACACTCAGGAAATCGGCGCGCGCGATGCCCATTGTCGTGGTGCCATATCCCAATGCGAACGCGGTTGAGAGATAAAATATCGCAAAGCAAGCAACCGCGGCGAGGGTTCCTCCGATTAATTGTAGCGGATGTGTGCGCACCACTTCGAATATCGGCACGCGCGGCGGCGGTGCTTCTTCCAATGCGGCTGCGAATGCTGGCGTCTCAGTGAGCTTTAGCCGAACCCACAAGCCGATCCCGACCAGCAGCGCGCTTGCCAGAAACGGAATACGCCAGCCCCAATCGCGGAAATCTGCGTCACTCAACGTCAATCCGAGGATCAGAAAAAGGCCATTTGATGCAATAAAGCCGACGGGCGCGCCCAATTGCGGAAACATTCCATAGCGCGCTTTCTTGCCCTCCGGTGCGTTTTCTACGGCCAGCAATGATGCCCCGCCCCATTCACCGCCCAGCCCGAAACCCTGACCAAAACGCAGCAAACAAAGCAACGCCGGTGCGATCCAACCCGCAACTGCATAGCTGGGCAGCAACGCGATCAAAAATGTCGAAACGCCCATGATCATCAAAGACCAAACCAATGTCGCCTTTCGTCCGATCCGGTCGCCATAATGTCCAAACACCAGCGCGCCGATTGGCCGCGCGATAAATGCCAGCGCAAAAGTCAGCCAGCTTTGCAACAATTGCGCCTCTGGACTCGATGTCGGAAAAAACAACGGCCCAAATACAAGCGAGGCGGCGGTGGCAAATATATAGAAATCGTAAAACTCGACTGCCGTTCCCGCCATCGAAGCCGTTAGTATGCGCCGGGTGCTGGCTGGATTGGATTGATTGGTCACACTGATCCCCTGAATAGCAAGCGCGGGCTATGGCGGAAATGCGGGGCGGCGGTCAATGGGCGGAAAGACAAAACTCAGATAACCTGCCCCCTTGCCCTTGCGTCACATGTTCCCTAATCGTTCGCGGGTGACCGACTCCAATGCCTTTCCCGCACACACCGCCTCGCCCGCCAACGATCCCCCTTGGCTATCGGGTCTGAACCCACCGCAGCGGGAGGCTGTGTTGACCACCGAGGGCCCCGTGTTGATGCTGGCAGGCGCAGGCACCGGCAAAACGGCGGCGCTGACGGCGCGGCTGGCGCAGATCATTGCAACCCGGCTGGCTTGGCCGTCCGAAATCCTGTCGGTAACTTTCACCAACAAAGCCGCGCGCGAGATGAAGGAACGGATTGGCCGGATGATCGGCGATGCAGTCGAAGGCATGCCGTGGCTGGGTACATTCCATAGCATCGGCGCAAAAATGCTGCGCCGTCATGCCGAGCTTATGGGACTGCAAAGCAATTTCACGATCATCGACACCGACGACCAAATCCGGCTGTTGAAACAGCTGATCCAGGGTACGGATATCGACGACAAACGCTTTCCGGCAAAGGCGTTGGCCGGATTGATTGATAAGTGGAAGAACCAAGGGTTATCGCCAGCCGACCTGTCTGCGGGCGATAGCGAGGCATACGCAAACGGCAAGGGTCAGGAAATGTACGCGCTGTATCAGCGCCGGTTGCTGGCATTGAACGCATGCGATTTTGGGGATTTGTTGCTGCACAGCCTGAACCTGCTGAAAAACAACCGCGACGTGCTGGAGCAATATCAACAACGCTTCAAATACATCATGGTCGATGAATATCAGGACACCAACGCGGTGCAATATCTGTGGCTGCGGCTGCTGGCCCAGAAACGCAAGAATATCGCGTGCGTCGGCGACGACGATCAAAGCATCTATTCATGGCGCGGCGCAGAAGTTGCCAATATCTTGCGGTTTGAAAAGGATTTTCCCGGCGCAAAGGTAATCAAGCTGGAGCAGAATTACCGGTCGACGCCGCATATCCTGGCCGCTGCTTCGGGATTGATCAATGCCAATTCTGAACGGCTCGGCAAGACATTATGGACCGATCTGGATGACGGCGAAAAAGTGCAGGTCATCGGCGTGTGGGATGGCCCCGAAGAAGCGCGCCGCGTGGGCGACGAGATAGAAGCGGCGCAGCATAAAGGCGTGACACTCGACAAAATCGCCATACTGGTGCGCGCGCAGCACCAAACGCGCGAGTTTGAGGACCGGTTCATTTCCATCGGGCTTGCCTATAAAATCGTCGGCGGTTTCCGTTTCTATGAACGTGCCGAAATCCGCGATGCCATCGCGTATTTACGGATCGTCAACCAACCGGCGGACGATCTGGCTTTTGAACGCATCGTCAACACGCCAAAGCGCGGCATCGGCGACAAAGCGGTGGGTAAAATCCACATTATTGCGCGGTCACAGGGCATCCCGCTATCCGCCGCCGCCGCGCAAATGACCGGTACGGACGAGATGACCGGAAAGGCGCGGGTGTCGCTGGCCGGACTGGTCGCCAACATCGCCAACTGGCGCGAAATGGCGGCGACAATGACGCCGTCGGCACTAACGCAGCAGATACTCGATGAATGCGGTTACACCGGCATGCTGCAAGCCGAACGTAGCGTGGAGGCCACCGGACGCCTTGAGAACCTGACCGAGTTGACCCGCGCGATGGAAGAATATGAAACGCTCGGTGATTTTCTGGAACATGTCAGTCTGGTGATGGATAACGAGGCGCAGAACAGCGGGCCGCAAATCACCATCATGACCATCCACGCCGCAAAGGGATTGGAGTTTCACAACGTATTTCTGGTCGGTTGGGAGGAAGGTTTATTCCCGTCGCAGCGTTCATTGGACGAAGGCGGCCTGGCCAGTTTGGAGGAAGAACGCCGCTTGGCCTACGTCGCAATCACCCGGGCGCGCACCAAATGCACGATATTGCACGCGGCCAACCGCCGGATTTACGGCCAATGGACATCGAGCATCCCGTCACGTTTCATCAGCGAACTACCCAAGGACCATATCGAGGCGCAGGACAGCATGGCAGGCGGCGCATCGATGTGGCGCGCCAATTGGACCGAACGCGATGACCCGTTCGCGCATTTGGCCGCCGCCAATCAAGGCCGAAGCAACGCACGCGGCCCCGGCTGGCAACGCGCCGCAACAGCCGGAGGCTTCAACGCCGCCCCGCAGCGCGTAACCGAAACCACCCGCAGCGCCGCCAGCTTCGCCCAGCCCGGCCGCAAGGATTTGGCAATTGGCATGCGCGTATTCCACGAAAAATTCGGCTATGGCGAGATTATCGAGATCGAAGGCAACAAGCTGGAGATCGAGTTTGATACCGCAGGCAGCAAACGGGTGATGGACAGTTTCGTACGGGTGGGATGAGCAGATGGAACCCGCCACCCAAGCCGCCCTGTCAAAAAACGTCGCACCTCCACACGCACCAAAATCCCCCATATCTTGATATAACCACGACGAACCGTTTCCTTTCATCGATAAACCGTTGTCAAACGCAAATGTAATGTTATCACACAACCTGCGGCCGCGAGTCGCGTGTGAGGAGAAATGCTATGCGTAAACGTAATTTGATCCTGATTTCCGGCTGTCTGATACTGGCCGCCTGCTCCCAAAATGAAGAACGCAGTTCGCGCGAAAGTGTGCAAACAATGGACGTTAGCGAAGAAGCGCCATCCGCCGAAATGGCTGCATCGCCCAATGTCTCGCCCAGCGCGGCGCCGGGGGTTGCGTTCAATTATCGCTATGCATTCCGCGTGCCCGATGCCAAAATTGCGGGCGTGCAAGAGGAACATGCGGCGGCTTGTGAGACTTTGGGACTGTCGCGGTGCCGGATTACCGGAATGCGCTATACATTGGAGGATGAAGACGAGGTGCGGGCCGCTTTGGCGTTCAAACTCGATCCGATGATCGCGCGCAAATTTGGCAAGGATGCCATCGCGTCTGTCGCCAAGGCCAAGGGCATATTGGTCGATAGCGAGATCCAAGGCGTTGACGCAGGCAGCGAAATCACCGCATCACAGCGGCGCAGTGCGGACATTTCCGCAAACCTTGACCGGATCGAAAAACGGTTGGCGGCAGGCGGGATCAAGGACCGCGAGCGCACTGAATTGCAAGAGCAGGCGGCCAGAATGCGTGAACAGTTGTCAGCGGAAACCGACACAAGGCGTGCAGGCGAAGCCAGCTTGGCGACCACGCCGATGGAATTCAGCTACTCCGGCGGTGAAGGCATTCCGGGCTTTGGCCGCGGCAACCCGTTTGCCGACGCATGGGACAGCGCCGTGGCCAGCTTTGCGACTATGGCGAGTTTCCTGTTGTTGGCAATTGGTGTGTTGCTGCCTTGGTTGATGCTGGGCGTGATGCTGGTGGCGCTATGGCGGACCCCGCCGCTGAGAAAGCTACGCGGTTGGTTGCGAACGCGGCGTGAAGAGGTGCCGTTAGAAGTTGATAAGCGATAAATTCGCTTCACGCGAAATTTGCCGAGTTGAAACAATAGCCAATAGCAAAAACCGTAGCCCTGAGCTTGTCGAAGGGCGCTTTACTGACAAGCGCCCTTCGACAAGCTCAGGGCTACGGTGATATAAGTTAAGCCCCCCGCCCTAAAACACCGCCTTGGGCGTATCTTCCTTCATCATCGCGGCGCGGACCATCGGGATTGGCGGACCGCCATAGCCCAAAAATTCGTCGTGAAACGCCTTCCACTTGCCGCGATCGCCCTTGGTCCAATCATCACGCAATTTGCGGATCATCAGCTTGCCCATTGTGTAATTCAAATAAGCGGGATCATAGGTTCCACGCGCCGCTTGCTGTTTGGCGTTGCCCGCGTCCTGATAACATTCATTCAGGAACAATTGTTCGGATTGCGCCTGCGTCATGCCCTTTGCGTGCAGGCCGATTGCGGAAATAAACCGGCAATCACGCAATAAAGCGTTCGATATTTGGCCGATTTTGGTTTCGGCATTGCCCGCTTCCAACCCAGCGTCCATCATCATTTCTTCGCTGTAATGCGCCCAACCCTCGGCAAAGGCATAGCCGACGAACAGCTTACCAAACAAGGATTTGGCGCGGTTGGCATGTAGGAAATTCAGGAAATGCCCCGGCCACACCTCGTGCGTGCTGGTGCCGAGCAGGTCTTTCTTGCCGGGCACGAAACTGTCCTGCGTTGCTTTGTCCCATGTCGGGTCGGGCGGGCTGATATAATAAACCGATGGCAGCCCTTTTTCAAAGGGGCCCGGAATGTCGATATAGGCCGCATTCTGCCGGTTATAGGGCGGCGATTCCTCAACCAGCGCTTCTTCGGTTCCCGGAATGCTGACAATATCCTTGTCGATCAGGAATTGTTTCAGCGGCGGCAATTGACGCCGGGCTTCGGCCACCGGGCCATCGGCGGCCTTGTTCGCGCCCATCTTGGTCATACAAGCCTGCATCGTTGCGCCCGGCGCAAACGTCGCGCACGCAGCCTTGAGTGCATCCTGATTGGCTTTCAAATCGGCACGGCCAATGGCTTCCAATTCATCGAGTGAGATATCCACGCCCTCAGTTTTCTTGACCATATTGGCAAACTTTGCCGCGCCAAGTGCATAGCCGCCTTCGGTTGCTGGCTGCGATGCGATGTGCGCGGACAAGTCCTTCATCGCAGCAGCAGCTTTCGCAGCGGCGGCATCAAATTGCGATTGCAGATCGGCATCCTTCACTTCGGCAAACGCCTTTTTGGCGTCACCGCTATAATATTCAGCGAAGCCGTCGAACGCCGCCTGCCCGTATTTCAGGAAACTGGCGGGCATCGGCAATTTCAGATTAGTCTTGATCTGCGCCGCCGCCGCCGGCACATTATTGGCATAAGCGATAAACGCCTTCATCCGCGTGGCTGCATCGGCATAGGGGCGCGAAATATACACGTTGGGGTCCAGCGCCCCGATATAATGTTCAGGATTTAAATGCGGTTGGTCAGCTTCCTCTATCCAGAACAGCTCGCCCTCCATCACGCTGACCATATAATCGCGTTCAAACTTTTGCGCGTCAGTTAACTTGCTGGCGTCGAAAGCCTTGGCATCTGCTATCGCCTTTTTACGGTAGTCAATTTCTGCCTTGATCCCGGCCGCGCTCCAATCTGGCAGTTTGCCGTCAAATTCATGCTTGCCCTGATACACAGCGAAGGTCGGATTGATCGGATAATAGCCGTCCAGGAATTTGGCCATGAACGCGCCCCATTCGGTACCGTCATTGGCGACAGTTGAAGCGGCGATATCGCTGTCCACTTTCTTGCAGCCGCCGGTCACCGCAATCGCAGCCAAGGACGCCGCTGCTAATAGATATTTTAGTTTCATCGTCGTGCTCCCATTAAGCTATTCTTGATGTAGATTTGCACGTTCGGCGCGTGTTGACCAGCCGGATTTGGAGCAGCCAAGCTAACTTCGGCTTCTGTCATCCTCGCGAAGGCGGGGATGGCAATTTTGACATCAAGTGTTTGTGGCTTCAAAATCAGCAGGAGTGGATTGCGCGCTCCTGAACAAATGGTTAGGCAGTCCAGTAGATGCCCGCCCCCCATCCATTATCGATTCCAGCCTATCGCCGTTATTGGTTTGCGCGGTTTTGCGCCGTTATGGCGACGATGGCGATGGTGGTGGTGATCGCATGGCAAGTTTATGATGTCGCCCGCAGCGATTACGGCATGCCGCCAAAACAAGCTGCGTTCTTGCTGGGGCTGTTAGGATTTGCACAATTTGTCCCGTTGTTCTTGCTTACCCCTGTCGCTGGATGGGCCGCAGACAGGTTTGAACGGCGGACCGTCGCCAGGGTCGCGAACAGCATTGATATGTTGGTCGCTTTGGCACTGGGTTGCTTCACCTATTTTGACATTTTGAACTTGCCCTTGCTGTTCCTAATGGCGGCACTGCACGGCGTGGCGCGCGTGTTTTCCGGGCCTGCTATGTCAGCAATTGCCCCCAATATTGTGCCGCCATCGGCGCTGCCGCAAGCCATCGCACTCAATTCCATCGCGTGGCAATCGGCATCGGTTATTGGCCCGGCCTTTGGCGGGCTGTTATATGCACAAAGCCAGAGCGCGCCATATTGGTCAGGCGCAGCGTTGCTTTTGCTGAGCAGCATCGCGCTCAGCTTTATCCAAAACGTGTTCCCGCCGCCCAATGATCAGCGCCGCAAACCATTACAGCAAATGGCCGATGGCCTGCGTTATGTTTGGTCTGAGCGGTTTTTGCTGGGTGCGATCAGCCTCGATCTGTTTGCCGTGATATTAGCCGGGGCAACGGCGTTGCTGCCCGTTTATGCGCGTGACATTTTGCATGTCGGCGCTGAAGGGATGGGGCTGTTGCGGGCAGCTCCCGCGCTGGGTGCTGCGATTGTGGCTTTGTACCTCGTTTTCAAACCGCTTAAGCACAATGTCGGTGTAAAGATGCTTTGGGCCGTGATTATATTTGGATTGGCGACAATCGGTTTTGGGCTATGTGATGTGATCGGCAAGACGTTGTTTACAGGTACGGCGGACGCGAAAATGTCGGCATCAATGATAATCGGCCTATCAATGCTGGCATTGCTTGGCGCGGCAGATATGCTTTCCGTATTTGTCAGATCTGCTTTGGTGCAGCTAAACACGCCCGATGACATGCGCGGACGGGTGAGCGCGTCGTCCGGACTTGCGATTTCAGCGTCAAACGAGCTGGGTGAATTGCAATCGGGCGTCGCTGCGGCGATATTGGGTCCTGTTGGCGCTGTTGTTTTTGGCGGCATTGGTGCCATAATAGTAACAGGCATTTGGTGGCGAATTTTTCCCGAGCTTAAAAATGCCAAGACATTTGAACCCCAGTTTAAGGACAAGACGACATGAAAGCGCAATCGATCCTGGAAACCATAGGCAACACCCCGCACATCAGGATGCAGAGGATGTTTCCCGACGCCGAAGTGTGGATCAAATCCGAACGGTCAAATCCCGGTGGTTCGATCAAGGACAGAATAGGGCTGGCGATGATCGAGGCCGCTGAACGGGACGGCAGTTTGACCGTGGGCGGCACCATCATTGAACCGACATCGGGCAATACCGGCGTCGGCCTTGCGATGGCTGCTGCTGTAAAGGGATATAAGTTGGTGCTGGTCATGCCCGAATCCATGTCAATTGAGCGGCGACGGCTGATGCTGGCTTATGGCGCTAGCTTTGACCTGACGCCGCGCGAAAAAGGGATGAAGGGAGCGATTGAGCGCGCCCTTGAACTGGTCGAACAAACGCCGGGCGCTTGGATGCCGCAGCAATTTGAAAATTCCGCTAATATCGAAGTGCATGTTCGCACCACCGCGCAGGAAATACTCGCCGATTTTGCCGACAGTCCGATTGATGTTTTGATCACCGGAGTTGGTACCGGCGGCCATATCACTGGCTGTGCAGAAGAGCTGAAACGCCATTGGCCAGACCTGAAAGTCTATGCGGTCGAACCCTCGTTGTCTCCTGTAATCAGCGGCGGTCAGCCCGGCCCTCACCCCATCCAAGGCATTGGCGCAGGCTTTATTCCGGCGAATCTGCATACGCAGGCCATTGACGGCGTGATCCAGGTTGAACCCGAAGCGGCAAAGGATATGGCCCGCAGTGCCGCTGTAAAAGAAGGGATGCTGGTCGGTATCTCATCGGGTGCAACATTGGCCGCCATTGCGCAAAAAATACCGGAATTGCCAACGGGCAGCCGCATTCTCGGCTTTAACTATGACACCGGCGAACGATATTTATCGGTACCTGATTTCCTGCCAACCGAATAAAAAATCACCGGGGCTGACCAGAGACCCCGGTGACTTTTCTTTTACCCCTTATTAAAAGTGCCATTTACCTATTTTGGCGGACTTGCTGGTTCTGGTGCAGGTGCCGGATTTTTCAAATCATCCGGCTTCCCATCACCATTATCGTCCACTTGATCCGGCTGACCATCGCCATTTATATCCCACGCATCAGCAATACCGTTGGCGTCCCGATCCCAAGCGTCGAGTTTGCCATCGTTATTACTATCAAGCGAGGGAGGCGGCACCGCCTTTTCGGATGCCCGGGGAGGTGCGGACATTTTGTCCGCTGTCGCTTGATCCAGCTTTTGTGTTTCGGTCAAAGCGGAACTTGAAAACATCAAACCTGCCAAAATGACACTTAACGAGAGTGCGACCCTCGGGGTACTTGCAGCCATCGGTTGCTCCTTGCGAAAGCTAACTCCTGTCTGACACCGTTATCAGAGCAATAAACAGAATATGCGAGGGCATTGCGACGAAAGGATATTACAAAAAGCCAAATTGAGTGAAATATTCGGTTTACCGCGCGCAGGAACCGCCTTGCCGTAGCATACTTTAAAATCACAAATGCATTCAATGGTCCGCGCCTACGCGTGAGATGATCTGGCTGACCGGAATTCGCCAACGAGTGGGCCGCCCCAATTCGTCAACTGGCGCGAGATTCGATCATTTTTAAACAATCGTCATTGCGAGAAGCGAAGCGACGAAGCAATCCAGAGCAGGGCTAAGCTGCCCTGGATTGCTTCGCTCCGCTCGCAATGACAATTCAACATGATCGAATGTGGAGCTAGGTGTCAACTTGGCGATTCCGGCATCCAAGCATCATTTGCCCCGACCTACTCATGCAACGGCGAACATCTCCGGCGACAGCGCCATGATGGCCTCACTGCCTGCTTCAATCTTGCGGCGCAAAGCACCGCAATCGGGCAGGAAACGTTCGGCGAAATAGCGTGCGGTCACCAGCTTGGCTTCATAAAAAGTCGCATTGCCCGTTCCCGCATCAAGCCCGGCCTGCGCGGCGTTACCCATACGGATCCATTGCAGGCCAAGGGCAACAATGCCCATAATATGCATATAATGATGTGCGCCTGCGCCGACGTTATTGGGGTTGGCCATACCATTTTGCATGAACCACATGGTTGCGGCCTTCAGCTCTCCATTGGCTTTCTCAAGCCGCTCAGCAAAATCGGCCATCACGCCCCCTTTGGCAGCGGCGCATTCATCGTCGACGAGCTTGAAGAACAACTGCACCGCGCGGCCACCATTTTGAGCCAGTTTCCGGCCAACAAGGTCCATCGCCTGAACACCATTTGCCCCCTCGTAAATCATCGCTATCCGCGCATCGCGGACATATTGTTCCATCCCCCATTCGCCAATATAGCCATGTCCGCCGAACACTTGCTGCGCGTTGGTGGCGACTTCATATCCTTTGTCGGTTCCATATCCCTTTATGACGGGCGTTAATAACGAAAGTATATCATCAGAAGCCTGACGCATTTCTTCGGTTGGCGCGGCATGGATCATGTCTGCCAGAAATGCGCCGCGTAAGCACAGAGCACGCATTCCCTCGGTAAATGCTTTTGCATCCATCAACATGCGGCGAACATCGGGGTGAACAAACAATGTGTCGGCTTTCTGGTCCAAATCCTGCGGTCCAGTCAGCGCCCTGCCTTGGCGCCGGTCACCGGCATAATGCACCGCGTTTTGATAAGCGACTTCGGCAATACCAAGGCCCTGCTGGCCCACACCCAGCCGCGCAACATTCATCATGATGAACATCGCAGCCAGTCCCTTATTTTCATCACCAACCAGATATCCGGTCGCCCCGTCATAGTTCATTACGCAGGTCGAGTTGCCATGAATGCCCATTTTATGTTCGATCGAACCACAAGACACAGCATTGCGGTCGCCCAGCGTGCCATCGTCATTGACGATAAACTTGGGCACAATGAACAGCGAGATGCCCTTTACACTATCTGGTGCATCGGGGGTTTTGGCCAGCACCAGATGGATGATGTTTTCCGCCAAATCATGTTCGCCCGACGAGATGAAAATTTTCATTCCCGTGATCGCAAAGCTGCCGTCGTTATTGGGAACGGCTTTTGTCCGGATCAAACCCAAATCTGTACCGCAATGCGGCTCCGTCAGGTTCATTGTTCCGGTCCATTGCCCCGACACCATTTTCGGTACAAATTTTTCCTTTTGTTCTTGACTGCCCTTGGCCAAGATCGACGAAATTGCGCCGTGGGTTAGCCCGGGATACATCGCGAAAGCCATGTTGCCGCTCGCCATATACTCTTCAAATGCCATTGAAATTACATGCGGCATTCCCTGCCCGCCGAATTCTTCGGGCGCAGACAGCGTGCCCCATGCAGCTTCGCAATATTGTTTATACGCATCTTTGAACCCGGTCGGAGTGGTCACGCTGCCGTCCGAATGTCGGGTGCATCCTTCAAGATCGCCGACCTGGTTAAGCGGAAAAAGGACATTCTCGATGAACTTGCCGCCCTCGGTCAGGATCGCCTCAACCATGTCAGGTGTCGCATTTTCAAACCCGGGCAAATTTGCGAATCCTTCAATGCCCAACACCTCGTTCAAGATAAATTGTGTGTCGCGAATGGGCGCTTGATAGCTTGGCATATTAAAATCCTTTGAAGGCAATTGTTTTCGGCGAAAGCGGCGTTAGGCCGCAGCTGTTTTGTTTTCCTGCGTTTCAACGCGCACCACCAAATTGACAAATTCGGTAAGCTCTTTGATGGCGCTCTCAATATCGTCGCGTTGCGCTTGTAATGTGGATATTCGTTCACGGCATTTTTCGATTGTCACGCGGCGTTGCACATTTCGCCCGTCGCCCAAATCGTATAAATCGATCATCTCTCGTATTTCAGAAAGGCTGAAACCCACGCGTTTTGCCCGCAAGATCCACGCCAGCCGTGCCCTGTCTCGCGGCGAATAAATTCGGGCAAGTCCTTGGCGTTCAGGGGCAATCAACCCTTGGTCTTCATAAAAACGCAGCGCCCGCGCCGTAACGTCGAACTCCAACGACAAATCGGAAATGGTAAAGGATGTCCGGTTAAAAACGTCCGGCGTTTCAATCGTCGCATGCGCCCGGCTTGGTTCGTCCATCAGCTGATCCATCATTATGCCCTCACCTGCGCGTTTATTCTTGCCCGTAAGTTACTTTACGTTAGCGTAAACGTCAAGAGGGGTGATGGCGGATCGATAAAGATGTCGTAGGGGAAATGGGAAAAATGAATACAAAGCATAAGATGTGAACAGCGCATCCGATGTTGTCCCCTAGACTTCTTCAAGCAAGAATTGGCTAAAACCTTGCGCGAATACCGCCAAATAATGCCCGCCTTTCAACCGGATTGAAAATCCGCGATGCTGATGTTGCCAATATCACTGCACTAATATCACCAATGGCTTTTTTGCCCGCAATATTACGCGCATCCAAAAACAGATCGATACCATCGCTGATTTTTGCACCGGCGGTTACGCCAATTAAGCTATAGTTTCGCGTCTGAAACGTGTTGAGATAATCAGCAAACGGACCTTTCGGAATCCATTCGATGTTTGGTGCAACATGAAGTGTATCATTGCCTACCTTGACCTCCGCACGGTAAACATGGCGGGGAATGACGGGCAGGCGGTTGTTCCCATATTGAGTGTCGCTGCGAAACCGGAAATCCGAATATTGATATGATTGGCGTATCCGTAACCAACTTGCCGGTTCAATCGTTAACGCCGCTTCAATCCCCTGATGTATTGTTTTGTCGGCATTGAATGTTGACGCAGGAATATTTGTATTCACGGTAAACTGCAAAAACTCATTTTCAACGCGCGCCCTATAAGCGGATATATCCCAGCTAACCTGGCCAGACGTGCCACGTGTTCCAAACTCCGCAGTCCAAGCACTTTGGGCGTCCATTGGAACAAAGCTGCTGACTTGCGCCAATTCAATAAAGCCGGGAAACTCAGCAGATCGGCTATAATTACCATATATTTGGATGTCGGGAGAGACATCGTACAATATACCAAGTTTTGGAGAAAACTCGCTAAATTCGGAACGTCCTCTAACATTCATCGCGCCGCCAGCAAAACTGTTAAACGTCAATAATTGCTTTCGCGATCCTTCCGCATAAATGCCGCCTGCAATTAACGATAATGACTGCGCGATGTTAAATCTGACCTCTCCGTAAACATTGTAAGTTTGCGCATCTTGATCCGCGTTGAAGGAAAGTGCGCCGCGTTTGCCCGCGACGTTTATAAAACGCTTTGATGCCACTTTGCCGAACCGAGCTTCACCCCCTATTGTAAGGCTGAGCCAGTCATTCGCATAATCAAGTCGCGTAAAAAAACCGCGATCAACCAATTCCTGATCAACCACCTGAAAAATTGGATGATAAAGTGATTTAGCGTTCAAGAAAGCGCCGATTTCCAACTTTACGTCGCCTACATGAAGGCTAGTCCTGTTTTGCAGCCGCAACGAGTCAATGTCTCGCGCATTATCTCCTATAATACTGGCTGGGTCAGCGAGCCGCGGCGAATTCAATGCTTCGTCAACATTTAGCGCCCCGGGAATTTCCTGATCTATATTATTAAAACTGGCATAAAAGCGCGTTTTTACAACGTCGGATATTTTCAAGCCAATATTGCCATGGAAACGCCGCGAAACCCGGTTTGCATGCTGGCGATCACCGCCCGAACTGTCCGTGCTGAAGGCCGCCCAAACGTCCCCTTTACCGATTTCTGTTCCGCCCGTAAGCAGAATACGATAGCTATCAAAGCTGCCAATGTCTGCACGCGCGTAGATACCATTTGATGTTCTGCCCGTTGGCGTTACGCCATTGATTGCGCCGCCCAATGTTCCTGAACCAAAACGCAAGGCATTGGCCCCGCGATAGACCTCCAAATGGTCAAAGAATATCGGTTCCAGCTCTTGAAAATCGCCATTATCATCGGCAAGATTGATAGGAATTCCATCCTGTAACAATGTTAGGCCGCGCATATGAAAACCACGAGACAGGCCCGAGCCACGGATCGATATTCGAATTTCCTGACCATATCGCGGCTGGGTATAAACCCCCGGCGAAAACGCCAAGGTATCGCGCAGTGATACCAACGACTTGTCAGCATAATCCCGATAATTGACCACATCTATACCGCCTGCAGTTTGCAAAGCGCGTTGTTTTGCTTCGTCGCTTGCTATGCTTCCGGTTACGATGATCGTTTGATCGTCTGCGGTTTCAGCCCGGGCAAGGGAGGAAACAGACATGGCGGTAATGCACGCAGAAGCGCGCAGAAAAATATATAGTTTCATGAGGAATCCTTGATTTAGAATTTAATTCAGGCCGCACTAGCGACCCGTTTAATTTCAAATTAGGATAGGCGGGCCAGTCGCTGGTGGTGGCGGCGCGGCGAGACCGCGTCCAACCGTTACGGTGTAATGATGTGGGGCGAATGGCTGTGCTGCGGAAAACGGTTTAGTCTGTGCCGGGGCTGAACCGGGCAGCGTACCTGCCATCGCCATTCCAGCAAACGCGCAGCTGGCATCTGGTTTTTCTTGGTCATTTTGTGTCGGCAGATCGCGCAGTTTACCGTCTTTACCCAATACCGCCTGCGTCATACCATTAACGCCTGTACATATTGATATTACAAACCCAGGCGCACTAGACGGCATCCAACCTTGCGGAACGATCACCCGCATCATCAACGCCAACACAAAAAAAGCTGCGCTAAGATCGCAGAGCTTTTTGTGTCGCAGAGAATTACTAGTCATAACGAATTTTAACACAATATTGCATTTCTTGCAATTGTGCGTGACACGGGTGCATTGTCACACACTAACTCGTCTTAAACACCCCGCAGATGATCCGGTCGCCGCTGTTTCCGCTTGGGTCGGTTTTCATATCATCGGGCAGTGCGTGAATTATGAACGCTGCGCCGTCTGCGTCCATCAGGCCGCCCTCACCGGTTAGTTTGATACCGGTCAACTGCCTTTCCAGCCGTGATGCTTGCGCGTTTGTTGCCACCAAATTTTCCAGATCGCCGCCATGCGGACCGCTTGGATTTTGCGCACCATGCTGTTTTGCCGCCGGATTCCAATGCGCGCCTGCGCTCTTGTAATCGGGGCCCTCGCATTTGCCGGTTTCGTGGATATGCATGCCATAAGTGCCGGTTTTCAAACCATCCACGGTCAACGACATTGCTACATTTTCGCCAGCTTGGGTGAGGCTGACGGAGCCGACTTTGGCATCTTTCTGCATCAGGTCCGCGCTAACGACAAAGGCCGCTGGCTTATCTGCCGCAGTTTCTCCGCCGCATGCCGCCGTTAATGCCAATGCTGACAAAGCAATAATATTACGCATTTTACTCTCTCCCTATTCTCTCCTTGCGAAGCGTAGCCTAAAGATGCGGCAATAAATATAGAAATGCGAATTTGGGCTGGACGCAGGGCGTGAAACCTGTCTATCACCGCATCAACATGGAATTGCACGGATCATTTTCGCTCCTATTGCGACTTACACGCCCTTAGGCGTGCGCTTTCGTTTGGCTTTGCCGAACGCACCCGCCTAAGGGCTTCAGATAAGACGAAACATGCAGGGCCGCGGCGCCCCATTCCATAAATAAGCTTAGAATAGCGAACAATCCTATGATGAAATCTGATCCATCCCAGAAATATCGGGCATTCCCGCAAATCAACCTGCCCGACCGGCAGTGGCCAAGCCGCGCTATCACTGCGGCCCCGCGCTGGCTGTCCACCGACCTGCGCGATGGAAATCAGGCGCTGATCGACCCGATGGGCGCGGAGAAAAAGCAGCGGTTCTTTGACTTGCTGATCAAGGTCGGCGTCAAAGAAATCGAGGTCGGCTTTCCCAGCGCGGGCGCGACCGAGTTCGACTTTATCTCTGGCCTCGTCCGTTCAGGCCGCATCCCCGATGACGTGACCGTGCAAGTGCTTACCCAATCACGCAAAGATTTGATCGACACCAGTTTTGAAAGCTTGCGCGGTGCGCGCGCGGCGATTGTCCATCTTTACAACGCCGTGTCGCCCGCATGGCGCGAAATCGTGTTCAAAATGAGCCAGGCCGAGGTCAAGCAAATCGCCATCGAAGGCGCAAAATTGCTGCGCGATAATGCCGCGGCACAGCCAGATACCGACTGGCACTTTGAATATAGCCCGGAGACCTTTTCCACGGCGGAGCTCGATTTCAGCCTTGAGGTATGCAGCGCGGTGATGGATATCCTGAAGCCCACGCCTGAAAAGCCGATTATCTTTAACCTGCCCGCGACGGTCGAGGCGGCGATGCCCAATATCTACGCCGACCAGATCGAGTATTTCTGCCGTAATATCCCCCGCCGCGACGCCGTGGTGATTAGCCTGCACACGCATAATGATCGCGGAACCGGCGTTGCCGCAACCGAGCTGGGCTTGCTGGCGGGCGGCGACCGCGTAGAAGGCTGCTTGTTCGGCAATGGCGAGCGCACCGGCAATGTCGATCTCGTCACCGTCGCGCTGAATATGTACACGCAAGGGATGCACCCCGGCCTTGATTTCAGCAACATTGACGAGGTGATCCAGACGGTCGAATATTGCAACCAGCTGCCCGTCCACCCGCGCCATCCTTATGCCGGCGAACTGGTGTTCACGGCATTTTCCGGGTCGCATCAAGACGCCATCAAAAAAGGCTTTACCGCGCAGCAACAGCGCAATGACGAGTATATGGCAGGTCCCATATTTGCCCATCGACCCTGCTGATCTGGGCCGCAGTTACGAAGCCGTGATCCGCGTCAATTCACAATCGGGCAAGGGCGGCGTCGCTTGGGTAATTGAACAGGATCACGGCCTGAAACTGCCCAAACGGATGCAAGCAAATTTCAGCCAAACCGTGCAGGAGTTGTCCGACACCACTGGCCGCGAGTTGACCAGCGCCGATATATGGGGGGCGTTTGAGGCGCGTTACCATCTGAAAGGCGAAGGCCGTTTCCGTCTGGTCGATTTTCAGGAAAGCCAAAGTCAACGCGCACTCGATGAGCGGATATTTATCGGCAAAATCCGCATCGACGGCACCGAACAAAGCGTCAGCGGCAAAGGCAACGGCCTGATCTCTAGCCTTGCCAACGCGCTGGAAACCGCCCTTGGCGGGACGCTCGACATCATCGATTACAGCGAGCATGCCATCGGTCAAGGCACCGACGCCCGCGCCGCCGCCTATGTCGAATGCCGCGTCGGCGATGGGCCCATCTTGTTTGGTGTAGGCATCAGCCGCGACGTGGCGACCGCCAGCGTGCGGGCGATATTGAGCGCCGCGAACGGGGAGTAGTGGGGTGGGGTTTTACCGACAGGCTGCTTTCCCCTCACCCAGCTGCGTCTAGCGAACAAGTTCGCAAGACTGCGCAACCCTCTCCCGCAAGGGGAGAGGGGCAAATTTAACAGATTGGTCGCGCGCCCTCTCCCCTTGCGGGAGAGGGTTGCGTAGAGTTGGCAGCTTGCTGCTTACTCGTAGCTGGGTGAGGGGTAAGCAGCCTATCGCCCCCCAAACGCCAGTTGCATTTTTAGTTCGCAATTACATAGCCCTTAGATATTCCATTTAACACGAAATCGCTCTACCGCAGATTTAATCACGCAATTAAAAGGATTCGTTCATGACCCTGCCCTCACCGTTATTTGACAAACTTCGCTTGCCGGTCATCGGCTCGCCGTTGTTCATTATTTCGGGGCCAGAACTGGTCATTGCCCAATGTAAGGCGGGCGTGGTCGGTTCTTTCCCGGCACTGAATGCGCGGCCACAGGCGCAACTCGACGAATGGCTGCACCAGATTACCGAAGAGCTTTCGGCGCATAATCGCGACAATCCTGATCGTCCCGCCGCGCCTTATGCGGTCAACCAGATCGTCCACAAATCAAACAACCGGTTGGAAGAGGACATTGCGACTTGCGCCAAATGGCAGGTTCCGATCACGATCACGTCGCTTGGCGCGCGCGAGGATTTGAATCAGGCGGTACATGCGTGGGGCGGGATCGCGCTGCACGACGTAATTAACGACCGGTTTGCGCGCAAGGCGATTGAAAAGGGCGCAGATGGCCTGATCCCCGTGGCGGCGGGCGCGGGCGGTCATGCCGGCGTGGTGTCGCCGTTCGCATTGGTGCAGGAAATTCGCGAATGGTTTGACGGACCGGTTGCGCTTTCAGGATCGATTGCCAGCGGCCATGCGATACTGGGGGCGCAGGCAATGGGCGCGGATTTGGCGTATATTGGCAGCGCCTTTATCGCCACCACAGAAGCGCGCGCGGTCGATGGCTACAAGGACAATATCGTCGAAGCCAATGCAGGCGACATCGTCTATTCCAGCCTGTTCACCGGCGTCCACGGCAATTATCTGCGCCAATCGATCGAGCGAGCCGGAATGGACCCGAACAACCTGCCCGAGGGCGACATTTCAACGATGAATTTCGGTTCCGGCGGCAACACCGAAGCAAAGGCGTGGAAAGACATCTGGGGCAGCGGCCAAGGCATCGGCGCGGTCAAATCGGTAATGAGCGTCGCCGAAATGGTCGACCGGCTGGAGGCGGAGTATCGCACCGCGAAGGCCGAACTGGATGCTAAGTTTTTGGGCTAGGTTGTTGGAAGCGAGGGCAATCCACCCAGGAGGGGCAATGAGATTCACGGCTTCGCCGTTTAGTCGCAATGGGGTGGGTTGCAACAGCGGCCGCACTTTGCCGAAATGACCCACCCCGCTGCGACTATGGCTTGCTGCGCAAACCTAAGTCTCGCTACCCCTCCCCTGAAGGGGAGGGGCTATGCTTCGTACCCAGCAATACCGCGAATATCCTAATTCTTCGCTTGATCGACCAGCTTGTTTTTAGCAATCCACGGCATCATCGCGCGCAGCCGTGCGCCGGTTTCTTCAATCGGATGCGCCGCAGCGGCCTTGCGCGCTGCTTTTAGTTCGGGCTGTCCGGCGCGGTTGTCGAGGACGAAGTTTTTCACGAACCGGCCCGACTGGATATCGGCCAAAACCCGCTTCATCTCTGCTTTGGTTTCGTCGGTAATAATGCGCGGTCCGGTAACAATGTCGCCATATTCGGCAGTGTTTGAAATCGAATAGCGCATATTGGCGATGCCACCTTCATACAGCAAATCGACGATCAGCTTGGTTTCGTGAAGGCACTCGAAATAAGCCATTTCTGGGGCGTATCCGGCTTCGGTCAAGGTCTCAAAACCGGCTTGGATCAAATGGGTGATGCCGCCGCACAGCACGGCTTGTTCGCCGAACAGATCGGTCTCGCATTCTTCGCGAAAGTTGGTTTCGATGATGCCGCTGCGCCCGCCGCCAACTGCCGATGCATAAGCAAGGCCGACGTCGTGGGCATTGCCGCTGCGGTCTTGGTGGACGGCGATCAGGCAAGGCACGCCGCCGCCCTTTTGATATTCGCTACGCACGGTATGGCCGGGGCCTTTTGGTGCTATCATGATGACGTCCAAGTCTTCGCGCGGCTCGATCAGGCCGAAGTGGACGTTGAGGCCATGGGCAAAAGCCAGCGCCGCGCCCGGCTTCATGTTGGCATGATAATCGTCCGCATAAATTGCCGCTTGATGTTCATCGGGTGCAAGGATCATTACGATATCCGCCCAAGCAGCCGCATCGGCATTGCTCAGTACTTTAAAGCCAGCTGCTTCGGCTTTCTTGGCAGTAGCCGATCCTGTGCGCAGCGCAATCGCGACATCAGCAACACCGCTATCGCGCAGATTCTGGGCGTGCGCATGACCTTGGCTGCCGTATCCGACGATAACGACTTTCTTATCCTTGATAAGGCCCAAATCGCAATCGGCGTCGTAATAAACTTTCATGATATTTTCTTTCTCTATTTCAATTTAAATTCAAACTATAATCAGCTGGCTTCTGGCCCGCGCATCAATCCCACCACGCCCGTTCGCCCGACCTCGACCAAACCGACTTCACGCATCAAAGCCACAAAGGTGTCGATCTTTTCCGGTCCGCCGGTGATTTCAAAAATGAAACTGTTGGTGGTCGCGTCAATTACGCGGGCACGGTAAATGTCGGCAAGCCGCATCGCCTCAATCCGCAAATCACCCGCGCCGGAAACCTTGACCAGTGCCAATTCGCGTTCGACATGCGGGCCCGCTTCAGTCAGGTCGGTGACCTTGTGAACAGGGACCAATCTTTCACATTGCGCGATGATTTGGTCTATTACTGGGGGCGGCCCTTTGGTCACTATCGTGATCCGGCTGATTGCGTGATCTTCGCTGATGTCGGCAACCGTCAAGCTGTCGATGTTGTATCCGCGCGATGTAAACATGCCTGCAATTCGGGCAAGCGTTCCAGCTTCATTGTCAACGGTTAGCGTCAAGACATGGCGTTCAGATATTTCTTGCTTAATATGCATTATACAAGCGCCTTTGCTTCGTCATCCATCGTTCCGCTGACTTCATCGCTGTTGAGTATCATCTCGGTATGCGCCGCGCCCGACGGGATCATCGGGAAGCAGTTTGCATTTTTGGTAACGCGGCAATCGAACATCACGGGACCGTCATAGGCCAGCATTTCGGCAATGGCCGCGTCCAGCTTTGCGGGATCGCTTACCCTTATGCCTTTCCAGCCATAAGCTTCGGCGAGCGCGACAAAATCGGGCAAGCTGTCGGAATAGCTTTCCGAATAGCGGCTTTCGTACGTTAATTCCTGCCACTGCCGCACCATCCCCATCCATTCGTTATTGAGGATGAAGACCTTGATTGGCAGGCGATATTGCGTGGCGGTCCCCATTTCCTGAATATTCATCTGGATGGAGGCTTCGCCTGCAATATCAATCACTAGCGCGTCAGGATTGCCCAATTGCGCGCCAATGGCCGCAGGCATTCCATAACCCATCGTGCCCAGCCCGCCACTGGTCAGCCACTTGTTTGGCCCTTCAAAGTGGAAATATTGCGCCGCCCACATTTGGTGCTGGCCCACTTCGGTGGTGATGATCGGGCTTCTATCCTTGGTCGCTGCATACAAACGTTCGATTGCATATTGCGGCATGATCTCTTCGCTTGCGGGCGCGTAGCTTAGGCAATCAACCGCACGCCAGCCTTTGATCCTTGCCCACCATTCGTCCAGCTTGGGCTCACCAAATTTGCGGCCTTTCCAGACATTTATCATCTGTTTGATAGCGGTTCCAACATCGGCAATAATCGGCAATTGAACGGCAACAGTTTTATTGATCGAGCTGCGATCAATGTCGACATGAATTTTTATGCTATCGGGCGAAAATGCATCGAGACGCCCGGTAATCCGGTCATCAAACCGCGCGCCTAGGCACACCATGACATCGCATTGGTTCATCGCCAAATTGGCTTCGTATGTGCCGTGCATGCCCAGCATACCGAGCCATTGATCACTCGATGCCGGAAAAGCGCCCAGCCCCATCAACGTCGATGTAACCGGCGCGCCGGTTAACGCCGCGAACTCCCGCAATGCTTCGCTTGCTTCTGGACCGCTGTTGATGATGCCGCCGCCGGTGTAAAAAATCGGAGCCTTTGCATTGGCGATCAATTCTACGGCACGGTTAATATCGGCAAAGTCAGCTTCATGGGCAGGAACAAAACGCGGCGCGGCATTGCTTTTGGGCCGGGCAGCATCGGCAGTGGCAACCTGCACGTTTTTGGGAATGTCGATGACAACGGGGCCAGGACGCCCCTTGGTCGCAATCAAGAAAGCTTCCCGCACCACATTTGCAAGTTCGGCTGGATCTTTGACCAGATAATTGTGTTTCGAACAGTGACGGGTAATTCCGACCGTATCCGCTTCTTGAAACGCATCGCTGCCGATCAGGTTCGTGGCAACTTGCCCGGTGATCACGACCAACGGAATCGAATCTAAAAAGGCATCAGCGATACCGGTGACGGCATTGGTCGCGCCCGGTCCAGACGTCACCAATACAACGCCGGGTTTACCGGTCGATCGGGCATAGCCCTCTGCGGCATGCGCTGCCCCGGCCTCATGCCTCACAAGAATATGTTTGATCTTAGCATTCTGAAAAAGCGCATCATAGATTGGCAGAACCGCACCGCCGGGATATCCGAATACAGTGTCAACGCCCAACTCGATAAGCGTTTCGATCAAAATGTCTGCGCCGGATTTTTCCGCCACGTTAAATTCCATTCCTAATGCAATGTTATTCTGCCAGCTAGGGTCAGGACCTTTGTCCGCAGAACGTATGTTGTCCGCCTATTGCTGCAGTGCAGCAGGTTGGCAAGTGAAGGTTCGCTAGAGGTTAGAAAAAACTATGTCAACCACATTCTTTGAAATAAAGTTACAATTTTAGCCATCGCAACGTCATTTATTTCTTCTTCAAACCGCTGCCAACTGTCCGGTGTTTGGTTTCTAAACCAGGTATATTGTCGCTTCGCATATTGCCGCGTCGCCGCTTGACCGCGCTCGATTGCATCTTCCAGAGACATCTCGCCAGCCAGCATCGCCGCAATCTCTGGTACCCCTATCGCCCTCATCAACGGCGTATCATGCGGCAGACCGCGTTCCATCAACCTGCGAACTTCCTCGATTGCGCCGTTTTCGATCATCGCCAGAAACCGCTCGTCACAGCGGGCGTGCAGCCATTGGCGCGGAGGCAACAATATCAGTGGCATCAATTCAATCGACTCCAAAATCCCGCCAACCTTTTGCGACCGCCAATCCAGCAAGCTGCGGTCGGTGCTGCGGATTACTTCCAGCGCCCGCTTGATGCGGCTGTCGTCATTGGCGTGTAGCTGCGATGCGATATTATTATCGGACACAGATAAGGCAGCATAGGCCGCCCGTGTTGACAGTGCGCGGACATCGCGCCGCACCGCTGGATCAATATCGGGCACAGGCGCGATCCCGTCCAATAATGTGCGCAGATATAATCCGGTCCCGCCCACCAAAACGGGGAGCTTGCCTTCCGCGTGCGCCAATATGATCTCCGATTTCGCGTCACGCGCCCAATCAGCGGCCGAACAAGACATTATGCCATCAAGATATCCAAATAAGTGATGCGGTGCGCTTTCCTTTTCCTGCGCAGTGGGCTGCGCGCTCAACACCGGAATATCGGCATATACCTGCGCGCTATCGGCATTGATGATGACGCACTCCTGCTGTGCCGCAAGACGCAACGAAATTGCCGTCTTGCCGCTGGCGGTAGGACCAGCAATAAGCGCCACCGGAAGCTTGTCTTTAGGATTCGTCATGCCCATCGCCACAATAATAGCAGCAGAAACAGCGGATAGCGGATTAATTTCCGAAGCATGTGATATCTTGCGATCCGTGCAGTGTGAACCCGCTGAGATCAATTGGCTACAAATTGGCAAAGCCGCCGATATTGGCTTCACCGGCGACATCCAAACGGCGCGCGGCGCGCTACAAACATTGGCATTGAATGCAGATATTGTCGTTCAACAGTTGGAAAACAGGCGCAAAATGCTGCTCATTTCCGACATGGACAGCACCATGATAACGATAGAATGCATCGACGAGCTTGCCGATTATGCCGGTATCAAGCCGCAAATCGCGGAAATCACGGAACGCGCGATGTTGGGCGAGCTTGATTTCGTCGAAGCGTTGCGCGCGCGCGTACAATTACTCGCCGGACTTGATGAGGCGATAATTCAACGCTGCCTGAACGAACGCGTAACGATTATGCCCGGCGCAGAAACGTTGGTGCAAACGATGGCCAACTGGGGCGCGCACACAATATTGATATCAGGCGGCTTCACCCATTTTGCCGAACCAGTCGCCAAACAGATCGGATTTGCAAAATCGTTCGCAAATCAATTGGACATAGCGGGCGGCGTTTTGACGGGCGGAGTTTCCGGGCAGATTGTGGATGCCGCGATAAAGCGGGCACAGTTGGAGGCGTCTGCGATTGAGCACGGCCTTGGTTATGACCAAACATTGGCGGTGGGCGACGGCGCGAATGATATCCCGATGATCGAGGCGGCGGGACTGGGCGTATCCTATCACGCCAAACCGAAAGCCGAAGCCGCCGCCGATTTTGCCATCCGGCACAATGATCTGACGGCAATTCTATATGCTCAGGGCATACGCAAGGCGGATTGGTGCTTGTAATGTAGGATTTGTTCTGGGAACGAAGGGCTTGGCTGCTTGTTTAGGGCGGGCTCTTTGACATTATTGGCGGCACAAATAGGCGAAGGCAGTATCCTACAAAAAACCGCGATGTAGGAAATAATCGAACTCCGTTCTTTTGAAAAATGTCAAAATAGGTGTCAATCGTGTCAACTAGGTGTCAACTTCGACGTCTTCC